>NZ_JBYTEL010000001.1:237944-1043896 GCF_058789195.1 Cupriavidus sp. FW216-B1
TTGGAGGGGTGGATAAGAGACACGCGCAGGTGCGCGGGCCGCCGCCGTTGTGCTCCCCCGTCCAGTTGTAGTCGTTTTGGCGGTTCTTGCCGCGTATTGCCGTATCGCCGTATTGCCGTGCCGGCGAGGTCAGCGCGCCACTGCCGCGCCGAACGCCACCACGGTCGAGCGCTGCTCGCCGAGGCCGGCGATGCCGACGGTCATGGTCTGTCCCGGCTGGAGATAGACGGGCGGCTTCAGGCCCATGCCGACGCCGGCCGGCGTGCCGGTCGCGATCACGTCGCCCGGCTGCAGGCTCATGAACTGGCTGATGTACGACACCAGCTCCGCCGCGCCGAAGATCATGTCGCGCGTGCTGCCGTCCTGGCGCCGCACGCCGTCGACCTCGAGCCACAGCGCCAGCGCCTGCGGGTCGGGCACCTCGTCGGCGGTGACGAGCCACGGGCCCAGCGGGCCGAAGGTGTCCGCCGCCTTGCCCTTGTCCCACTGTCCGCCGCGCTCGAGCTGGAAGGCGCGCTCGGAGACGTCGTTCACCACGCAGTAGCCGGCCACGTGCGCCAGCGCGTCTTCCTTCGTCACGTAGCGCGCGGTCTTGCCGATCACGATGCCGAGCTCGACTTCCCAGTCGACCTTCTGCGCGTCGCGCGGGATCTCGACCGGATCGAACGGCCCGTTGATCGAGCTGGTCGCCTTCAGGAACAGGATCGGCTCCTTGGGCGCCGCCATGTTGGCTTCCTTCGCGTGGTCCGTGTAGTTCAGGCCGACGCAGACGAGCTTGCCGACCGCGCCGACGCACGGCCCGAGCCGCTCGCCCGGCGCGACCGCCGGCAGCGTGCGCGGGTCGAGCGCCGCGACGCGCGCGAGCGAGCCGTCCGCGAGCGCCGCGCCATGCCAGTCGTCGACCACGCCGACGAGGCTGCGCACCTGTCCTTCGTTATCCAGCACGCCCGGCTTCTCGGCGCCGGGCTGTCCCCACCGTACCAGCTTCATGTCCGCTCCTGTCTCTCTCTGTTGGTCTTTCGTGGCTTTAAATGTACATCGTGTGCAATGTGCGTTTCGAAGGTTATCGGCTGGAAAATCCGGTGTCAAGGAACATTTCGCGCGCGCTTCGCCGGACGGCATGTCGGCCAGCCCGGCCGGCCAGCCCGGCGGGCGATGCCGCAACGGCTTCTTAAGCATCGTTGATAAAGCTATTCATGGAATGTCATTGGACCGGCCCGACAGCGCTGCCTAGAATCCTGCCAACCGCAAGGCTTTGCGGCAAAAGACAGAGAACATGACAGAGCAGACATCCCAGAAGAACCAGGCACAGGCACTGGATGGCATCCGGGTCCTCGATCTCGGCACGTTCGTCGCCGGCCCTTTCTGCACGACCATCCTGGCGGAATTCGGCGCCGAGGTCATCAAGGTGGAGCCGCCCGGAACGGGCGATTCGCTGCGGCGCTTCGGCACCCATACCGACTGCGGCGACACGCTGATGTGGCTCAACGAGAGCCGCAACAAGAAGTGCGTGACGCTCAATCTGCGCGACCCCAAGGGGCAGGAAGTCCTCAAGCGCCTGGCCGCGCGCAGCGACGTGATCGTGGAGAACTACCGGCCCGGCGTGCTGGAGCGCTGGGGCCTGCCGTGGGAAGAGATCCAGCGGCTCAACCCGCGCGCCATCCTGGTGCGCATCTCGGCCTATGGCCAGGAAGGCCCGTACCGCGGCCGGCCGGGTTTCGCGCGGGTGGCGCACGCCTTCTCGGGGCTCGCCTATCTCGCCGGCGAGCCGGGCCGCACGCCGGTCACGCCCGGGTCCACGTCGCTGGCCGACTACGGCTCGGGTCTGTACGGCGCGGTCGGGGTGCTGCTGGCGCTGCGCGCGCGGGAGAGCACGGGCGTGGGGCAGGTGGTCGATCTCGCGCTCTACGAATCCATGTTCCGCGTCCTGGACGAGATGGTGCCGGTCTACCAGCAGACCGGCATGGTGCGCGAGCGGCAGGGCGCCGACACGGTGAACGTGGTGCCGCACAGCCACTACCAGACCCGCGACGGCAAGTGGGTGGCCATCGCCTGCACCAACGACAAGATCTTCGCGCGGCTGGCGGCGGTCATGGGCGAGCCGGAACTGGCGGCGCCCGAGCGCTGGGGCCCGGTCGGGCACCGCCTGGCGGAGCGCGCGGCGGTCAATGCGCGCGTGGCGTCGTGGGCCGCGTCGATCGACTGCGCCGACCTGCTCGCGCGGTGCGACGCCGGCGGCGTGCCGGCCGCCACGCTGTACAGCGTGGCCGACATCTTCGAGGACCCGCAGTACGCGCTGCGCGAGAACATCAAGACGGTGCCGTCGCGCGCGGGGCCGGTGGCGGTGCAGAACGTCATCCCCAAGCTGTCCGGCACGCCGGGCGGCATCAAGTGGCTGGGCCCGGCGCTGGGGGAACACAACGACGCGGTCTTCCAGGAGCTGCTCGGCATGACGGCCGGCGAGCTCGACGCCATGCGGGAGGCCGGCATCATGTGACGCAGGCACGCGGCGGCGCCCGGACATATAAAAAAACATCAGGAGACAAACCATGAAGAGACGCAGGTTCATGCAGGCCACGGCCGCGGCGCTGGCCGCGCCGCTCGGCCAGTGGGCGGCGCAGGCGCAGACCTGGCCGGACAAGCCGGTCAGGCTGCTGGTTCCCACGCCGCCCGGCAACGCCCTCGACATCTCGGCGCGGCTGCTGGGCGACCGGCTGACGCAGCGCTGGAAGCAGGCGGTGGTGGTCGACAACCGGCCCGGCGGCAGCGGCCTGCCCGCCATGATCGCCGGCAAGACCGCCGCGCCGGACGGGTACACCATCATCGTGGCGCCGTCGTCCACGATGGCCATCAACCCCGGCCTCTATCCCAAGCTGCCCTACGATCCGCGCGAGAATTTCGACACGGTGGGCGGCATCTACCTCGCGCCGATCATGCTGGTGGCCGGCAATGCCTCGCCATACCATTCGCTGGCCGACGTCGTGGCCGCGGCGCGCAAGGAGCCCGGCAAGCTGGCCATCGCCATCGGCGGGCCGCCGGGCACCACGCAGCATCTCTCGGCCGAGCTGTTCCGCTTCCGCGCGGGTCTGCAGGTCATCAACGTGCCCTACAAGGGCAGCGGCCCGGCCATGCAGGACCTGCTGGGCGGGCAGGTCGGGCTGCTGTTCGACAGCGTGGCCTCGGCGCTGCCGCAGATCAAGGCCGGCGCGCTGCGCCCCATCGCGGTGGCCAGCGCGCAGCGCATGCCCCAGCTGCCGAACGTGCCGACCATCGCCGAACTGGGCTATCCCGGCTTCGAGGCGGTGAGCTGGGGCGGGCTGGCCGTGCCCAAGGGCACGCCGCGCGCCATCATCGAGCGCATCGGCGAGGACACCCGCGCCATCGTCAACGACCCGGCGGTGCGCGAGCAGATGCTCTCGCGCGGCCTGCTGCCTGATGCGCGCGGCGCGGCCGACTGGAGCCGCTTCATCGATTCGGAAATCGTCAAGTGGGGCGAGCTCATCAAGGCCGCCCACATCACCGTGGAGTAGCGCACAGACATGCCGGCCCAGCATTCCTTCCTGTTTGTCCCCGCCACGCAGCCGCAGCGTTTTTCCAAGGCGGCCGCGAGCGGCGCGCACGCCGTCATCGTCGACCTCGAGGACGCCGTGGCGCCGCCCGACAAGGAGCGCGCGCGCGCCATCTTCGCGGGCGAGGCCGCGGCCCTGCGCGCCTTGTGCGACGGCGCGGGCTGCGAGCTGCTGGTGCGCATCAACGCCCACGGCAGCGCGTGGCACGCGCAGGACGTGCAGGCCTGCGCCGGCCTGCCGGTGCACGGCGTGGTGGTGCCCAAGCCGGACGACCTCGTCGTGCTGGCGGCGCTGGCGCGCGCCGCGGGGAGCGCCAGCGCGCTCTACCTGCTGGTCGAGTCGGCCGCCGGCTTCCTGCATCTGGCCGACATCGCGCGCGCGCCCGGCGTGCGCCGGCTGATGCTGGGCGCGGCCGACCTGATGCTCGACATCGGCCTGCCCGACGACGACGCGCCGCTGCACTATTTCCGCTCGCAACTGGCGATGCATTCGCGGCTGGCCGGGCTGCCGCCGCCGGTGGACGGCGTCTGCCTGGCGCTGGACGATGCCCGGCGGCTGGAGCACGAGGTCGAGCGCGCCAAGCGCTTCGGCTTCGGCGCCAAGCTGTGCGTCCATCCCACGCAGATCGAGGCCGTCAACCGCGGCTTCCTGCCGCCGGCGGCCGAATGCGAATGGGCGCGCCGCGTGATCGAGGCGGCGGCCGGCGCCGGCGGGGCGGCGGTCAGGGTCGATGGCCGGCTGGTCGATGCGCCGATCATCGAGCAGGCGCGCCGCGTGCTGGCGGCGGCGGGATAACCGCCGGGCTGTCCAGCCGCCTGTTGGGGGATGCCCGGCTTTGCAGGCCCGGGAAGTTGTCCCAGAATGGCGCGCAGCGGTCCCGCGCGGGCGCTGCGCGGCACTTGCCGTGCCGCGCAGCGGCGCCGGGATCTTCCCGAACCGACTTCCGACATCTCCCTCCCGCATGGGAACGCCTGTGGACCTACAGCACTTACGCGCCTTCGAGGCGATCGCGCGTGAGGGCAATCTCACCCGCGCGGCCGAAAGCCTGCACCTGACGCAGCCCGCGGTGAGCATGCAGATCAAGAGCCTGCAGGAGCTGCTGCAGGTGACGCTGTTCGTGCGCACCGGGCGCGGGCTCATGCTCAGCGCGCACGGCCGGGCGCTGGTGCCCGCGGCCCGCAAGATCCTGGAGGCCGTGGAGGAATTCGGCCGCGCCGCCGAGGCCATGCGCAGCGCCGCCTACGGCACGCTCGGCCTGGGCACCATCCTCAATCCCGAGGCCATCCGCCTGGGCGCCTGCCTGCAATACCTGGTCGAGCATCATCCGAACGTGCAGCCGCGGCTGCGGCACGGCATGTCGGGCTGGGTCCTGAGCCAGATCCGCGGCGGCGCGCTGGACGCGGCGTTCTATCTCGGCCCGCCGGGCGAGGTCGGCTCGGGCGACGACATCTGCGCGCTCAAGCTGCGCGCCATCCACTATTACGTGATCGCGCCGCGCGGCTGGGACGCGCGCGTGGCCGGCAAGAGCTGGGCCGAGGTGGCGCTGCTGCCGTGGGTCTGGACGCACGAGCATTCGACCCACCACCGCATGCTGAGCCGCAAGTTCGACGAGCTCGGCGTGCGCCCGCTGGTGGCCGCCGAAGTGGACCTGGAGGCGTCGATGGTGGACCTGGTGGTGTCGGGCGTCGGCCTCTCGCTGGCGCGCGACTCGGTGGCGCTGCGCGTGGCCCAGTCGCACGGGCTGGTGGTGGCGCAGACGCTCACGCTGACCGCCGATCTCTCGTTCATCGCGCTGGCCAGGCGCATGGAGGACCCGGTGGTGAGCGCGGCCTTCGCCGCCGTGCGCGCCACCTATGGCTGAAGCACGCCGGCGCCGGCGCCGCCCGTCAGTCCAGCCACACCCGGTTCAGCGCGCCCAGCGCCTCCACGATCAGCGCCTCCTCCAGCCTGGACGCCAGGCAGACGAACTGCAGCTCGCAGCCGATGCGGACCCGGTCCGCCACGGCCAACCCTGACGTCTGGCTCTCGCGCATGGCGGTGGCATCGCGCACCAGGCTGAGCCCGACCCCCGACTTGATGAGATCGAGCATGGACGGCTCCTGGTCCACCAGCGCGGCGCGGCGCGGCGCCAGCCCGCGCGGGCCGAAGATGCCCGCCAGCAGGCGCGAATGCACGGATTCCGGCGGCGTCGCCAGCCAGGGCAGGGTGGCCAGCGCTTCCCAGTCGCAGCCCGTCACCTGCGGCCCCCAGCCGGCCGGCGCCACCACCCGGTACTCGAAGCGCGTCAGCGTGCGCACCGCCAGGTCCGGCTGCAATTGGTGCGTGGCTTCGCGGTCGGGGCTCAGGTAGAAGCAGACGTCCAGGCTGCCCTGCTGCAGCTGGGCCATCACGCTGCCGCTCATGCCGTGGCGCAGTTCGGTCTCGATCTGCGGCGCCGACTGCACCAGTTGCCCGAGCCAGTCGCCCAGGCGGATGAACGACGGCTCCAGGATGGTGCCGATGCGCAGCTTGCCGCGCACGGTGCCGTGCAGCCGGCTCACGGCATTGGCCACGTCCTGGATGGCATGCAGGGCGCGCTCGGCCTGGGGCAGCAGCGCGGCGCCGTCGGCGCTCAGCACCAGCCCGTGGGCGGTGCGGTGGAACAGCGTCAGGCCCGTGATCTCCGCCATGCGCTTGAGCTGGAGGCTGACGGCCGGCTGCGAGCGGTGCATCTGCTCGGCCGCCTTGGAGACATTGCCCTCGCGCGCCACCGCGACGAACACCCGCAGCGTCTGCAGATCAAGATTGGCCGGATTCATATTTGTGAAACCTATATCTCAGATTGCCGAAACTCAATGGATTTCGGAATATCCCGGGAGGAAACTACGCGCACTCGCCACAACAATTTTAGCGCGGCAAATAAAGCTCGCGTTCCGGAGACACAGCGTCGTGACCCACAGCACCGATCCCGCTTTCGACTACATCGTCATCGGCGCCGGCACCGCCGGCGCGCTGATGGCCAACCGGCTCAGCGCCGACAAGGACCGGCGCGTGCTGCTGATCGAGGCCGGCGGCAAGGATGACTACCACTGGATCCACATCCCGGTCGGCTATCTCTACTGCATCGGCAACCCGCGCACCGACTGGCTCTACCGCACCGAGCCCGACGCGGGCCTCAACGGCCGCCAGTTGCGCTACCCGCGCGGCAAGACGCTCGGCGGCTGCTCCAGCATCAACGGCATGATCTACATGCGCGGCCAGTCGCGCGACTACGAGCAGTGGGCGCAGCGCACCGGCGACGACACCTGGCGCTGGGACAACGTGCTGCCGGCCTTCCGCCAGCACGAAGACCACTATCTCGGCGACACCCCGGAGCACGACGCGGCCTTCGCCGACTACCACGGCCACGGCGGCGAGTGGCGCGTGGAAAAGCAGCGCCTGCGCTGGGACATCCTCGACGCCTTCGCCGAAGCCGCGGCGCAGGCCGGCGTGCCGCACACCGGCGATTTCAACCGCGGCGACAACGAGGGCGTGGGCTACTTCCAGGTCAACCAGAAAGCCGGCTGGCGCTGGAACAGCGCCAAGGCGTTCCTGCGTCCCGCCTGCAGCAGCCGGCCCAATTTCGAACTGTGGACCGGCGCGCAGGTCGCGCGCCTGCTGGTCGAGCCGCGGGCCGACGGCAGCCTGCGCTGCACCGGCGCGCGGGTGTGGGACGGCCGGCAGTTCGTCACCGTGCGCGCCGCATGCGAGGTGATCCTGTGCGCGGGCAGCATCGGCTCGCCGCAGATCCTGCAGCTCTCGGGCCTGGGCCCGGGCGCGCTGCTGCGCGAGCACGGCATCGAGGTGCTGGCCGACCTGCCCGGCGTGGGCGGCAACCTGCAGGATCACCTGCAGATCCGCGCCGTGTACCGGATCGAGGGCGCGGCCACGCTCAACGTGCTGGCGTCCAGCCTGTGGGGCAAGGCGCGCATCGGCCTGCAATACCTGCTGTCGCGCAGCGGCCCCATGAGCATGGCGCCGTCGCAGCTGGGCGCCTTCACGCGCAGCTCGCCGGAGCAGGCCTGGCCCAACATCCAGTACCACGTCCAGCCGCTCTCGCTGGAGGCGTTCGGCGAGCCGCTGCATGCCTTCCCGGCCTTCACGGCCAGCGTCTGCAACCTGAACCCCACCAGCCGCGGCACCGTGCGCATCCGCAGCGAGGACTTCCGCCAGGCGCCGGCCATCGCGCCCAACTACCTGTCCACCGCCGAGGACCGGCAGGTGGCGGCGGACTCGCTGCGCGTGACTCGCCGCATCGTCGCGCAGCCGGCGCTGGCCCGCTACAAGCCGCAGGAATACAAGCCCGGCCCGCAATACCGGACGGACGAGGACCTGGCGCGGCTGGCCGGCGACATCGCCACCACCATCTTCCACCCCGTGGGCACCGCGGCGATGGGCCGCGACGGCGACCCCGCGGCCGTGCTGGACAGCCGCATGCGGGTGCGCGACGGGCGCGGCGGCCGCATCGCCGGCCTGCGCGTGGTCGATGCCAGCGCGATGCCGTCGATCACCAGCGGCAACACCAACAGCCCCACGCTGATGATGGCCGAGAAGGCCGCGGGCTGGGTGCGCGCGGACGCCGGGCGGGGCTGAACGCCCGCGGCGCCGGCGGCCATTCCGGGGGGAGTGGCCGCCGCACCCGGCGAGGGGCCGGGCAAGGCAGCGGTGCCGGGCATGCGGCGCAAATTGTGTCCAAGTCACCCCGCACCCGTGGGGTCGGGCCAGATCTGCAACACCGCGGGGGCGGCGCCCGCTAGAATGCAGGCCTTGTTCCGAGGATTTTCGACATTGCGGCCCGCCGGGCGGCAACGCCCGGATGCGGGCGCCGCGCGACCTCGACACGCCACGAAGCCCTGGCCCGGTGCCGCGCGCAGCGCTTGCGCCGGCGCCCCGTCCCACGATGCTAAAGATCCCCCTGCCAGCCTCGCCGCTGGAACGCCGCTTTGCGCTGCTCGCCGCCACCCTGGGCTTTGTCCTGCTGGCGCTGTCCATCTGGCTGTTTCGATACCAGTGGGTGGCTTATGCGAATGCCGAGCACGCGCTTACCGACCTGCGCATCTTTCGCGCGATCCTGCTCGCGATGGAGCAGGTCTCGGTCGAGCGCGGCCCCAGCAACGCCGCGCTCGGAGAGGCGCTGCCGCTGCCGCCGGCGCAAGGGCAGGCGCTGCTGGACGCGCGCGCGGAAAGCGACCGGCGCATCGCCGGGCTGCTGGGCCAGCTCGAAGCGCCGGAGTGCGGCAACTGCCTCAGCGAGCGCGACACGGTGCTGCGCGCGCGCGACGATCTCGCCCGCGCGCGCGCCGAGGTCGACGGCCTGCTGCGCCAGCCGCACGGCCAGCGCACCGGCGAGGCGCTGCACCGCGCGGCGGACGGCATGATCCGGGTGATGCCGCCGTTGTCCGCCATCGCCGACGTCAGCGCCGCCAAGGTCGACCGGGGCGTGCCCGGCGCGCTCAGCCGCCTGCTGGCGGCGCGGCTGGCGGCGCTGCTGCGGGAGCAGGCCGGGCTGCTCGGCTCGCAGCTCACGCCCGCGCTGGGCACCAACCGGCAGTTGAACAGCACCGAGCAGTTCGCCATCGAGCGCACGCTGGGCACCATCGCGCAGCTGCGCGCGCTGCTCCAGCCGCGCGTGCTGAGCGATCCGGAGCTGCCGCAAGGGGCGTTCCAGGTGGTGGAGCGGCAGTATTTCGGCGCGGGCCTGGAGTATTTCTCGCGCGTGCACGCGCTGGCGAGCCTGCCCGGCGACGCGGGCGTCTCGAGCGCCGAATTCGTCGATCACTATGTGCCCTCGATGGGCGCGATCACGCGCTTTCGCGACGAGATTCTCGATCTGGTCGAGCGGCAGGTGCGGGCTCAGCGCGACACCCGGCTGGCGTGGCTGGGCGGCATCGTCGCCATCCTCTCGGCGGTGATCGTGTTCCTGTTCCTCGGCGTGTGGCTGTTCCGCCGGCAGGTGGTCCGGCCGTTCGCGGACGCCGCGCGCGCGATCCGCGCCATCGCGGCCGGCAACCTCGCCGTGACGCTGTCGTCCAGACCGTACCGCGGAGAGATCCGCGAGCTGTTCGATGCCGTGCAGGTGCTGCGCGGCAACGCCGTCGAGCGCGCCAGGCTGGAGCGCGAGCGCCGCCAGTTGATCGCCGAGCTGTCGCGCATGGCGCAAACCGATGCGCTCACCGGGCTGTTCAACCGCGGCGCCTTCGACATCAGGCTGAAGGACGCCTGTTCCGGCGCGGGACGGCGCGCGGGCGGGCAGCTGCTGTCGCTGACGCTGTTCGACATCGATCACTTCAAGCGCGTCAACGACAAGTACGGTCATGCCACGGGCGACCGCGCGCTGCGGCGGATCGCCGAGCTGAGCCGCGAGGTATGGCGCGAGGGCGACATCGTGGCGCGCATCGGCGGCGAGGAATTCGCGGTGCTGGCCAGCGTGCCGGCCTGCCAGGATGCGCTGGACATGGCGCAGCAGCTGCGCGCGCGCCTGGCGGCGACGCCGCTCGTGGCCGACAGCGGCGAACGGTTCAGCATCCAGGCCAGCTTCGGCACCGCCTTCGTCATGCCGGGCGAGGCGCAGGACGCGGACGGGCTGATGCAGCGCGCCGATCTGCTGCTGTACCAGGCCAAGCAGGGCGGCCGCGACCGGATCGTGGCCGAGACGGTGCCGCCGCGGCCATGACCGGCTGAAGCGGGCGGGCGCCGCCCCGGCAAGACGACAAGAACGAGACCGGCCGGACCAGCCCGCACGGCACTTTCCGGCTAAGCTTGCGGCTGGCCGCCCTGTCCGCACGCGGATGGCGGGCGCGTGCCGCGGGCCAGGCTGTCCGCGCGGCGGTGATGTACAATTTTAAATGTATTTTGATGAAACAAAAAAATAAATGAGCATGCCGAACGAGTCGGTGGGCCGCTCGCGCCTGGCGCTGCGGGACCGGATCGCCCAGTGGATCCGCGACGAGGCCCTGGCGGCGGGCGACCGCCTCAACGAGCAGAAGCTGGCGGAGTCGCTGGGGGTGTCGCGCACGCCGATCCGCGCGGCGCTGGACCAGCTCGAGGCGCAGGGTTTCGTCGAGCGGCGCCGCAACAAGGGCGTGGCGCTGCTGTCGGCGCCGCCGGTGGCGCAGGCCGACGAGACCGCGCCGGCCGACGAAGACCAGCTGCTCACGCGCATCGCCCACGACCGGCAGCGCGGCGCGCTGGCCGACGAAGTGTCCGAGCGCGACCTGATGCAGACCTACGGCGAGACGCGCGCCACCATCAAGCAGGCGCTGGTGCGGCTGGCCGACCTTGGCATCGTCGAGCGGCGGCTGGGCTACCGCTGGAAATTCCAGGACGCGATGTGGCACCGCGAGGCGCGCATCGAGGGCTACCGCTTCCGCATGGTCATCGAGCCGGCGGCCATCCTGGAGCCGAGCTTCCAGCTCTCGCCCGAATGGGCCGCGCACATGCGGATCCAGCATTCGGCGTTCCTGACGCAGCCGTGGACCGAGGCCTCGCCGGTGGCGTTCTTCGAGACCAACGCGGCGTTCCACGAAGGGCTCGCGATGGCCTCGGGCAACCGCTTCTTCGTCGACGCGATCCGCCGCCTGAACCGCATGCGGCGGCTGTCCAACTATGACTGGAAGCACGGCCGCGAGCGCGTGGAGGTGAGTTGCCACGAGCACCTCGGCATCCTGGCGGCGCTGGAGTCCGGCAACCGCGACGGCGCCGCCGACCTGATGCGCCGGCACCTGGACGTGGCGAGCCGCCTGCGCCGCCCGGCCGCGAGCGAGGCCGCCCCGGCGGAAGAGGTGCCGCCGGCGGGGGCCTGACCGGTCCCGCCCGGCCGCGCAATCTCCCGGCCGCGGCCACGCCTCACGACAGCTTGTAGCTGGTCAGGTGGATGCTGGTCTCCGTCGCGCTGATGCCGCGGATCAGCCGCACGCGCTCGAGCACGGAGGCCAGCCCGTCGAGCGTGGCGGCGCGCACTTCCGCCAGCAGGTCCCAGCGCCCGTTGGTGTCGTGCAGGGCGACCACGCCGGGCTCGCCCAGCAGGCTGGCAATCACCTCCCGTGCCTGGTTCCCGTCCACGGCGATGCTCATCCACGCGGCAATCGCGTCGCGCCGCGCCGCCGGGCGTAGCTGCACCGTGTAGCCGACGATCACCCCCGCTTTTTCCAGGCGCGCCATCCGGTTGGTGATGGTGGTGCGTGCCACCCCGAGTCGGTGCGCCAGCAGGGCAACGCTGGCCCGGGCATCGGCGCGCAGCAGCCCCAGCAGCTTGTGGTCGAAGTCATCCATGTGTCGAAACCATGTGTCGAAATGAAAGTCGTTGTGCTCGGTTTGACGTGATGATAGTATTTTGTGTGCACAATAACCACTTCATTTTGGGTGCCACGGCGGTGAGAATGGTCCGCAACTTTCCAGACCCGCTCACCGGAGCCACAGATGACGCCATTTCTTTCCACCCAGCACGTATCCCGCATCATCGCCGCGCGCGGCATCGCGCATGCCCTGCGCGGCATGGCCGGCTACATCGAGGACGATTTCCGCCGCTGGCGGGAGTTCGACAAGTCCGCCCGCTCGGCCAGCCACTCGCCGGCCGGCGTGATCGAGCTGATGCCCACGGCCGACGCCAGCCTCTACAGCTTCAAGTACGTCAACGGCCATCCGGGCAACACGCGCGGCGGCCTGCCCACGGTGATGGCGTTCGGCGTGCTGGCCGAGGTGGCCACCGGCATGCCGCTGCTGCTCAGTGAGCTGACGCTGACCACGGCGCTGCGCACGGCGGCCACGTCGGTGGTGGCGGCGCGCCGGCTGGCGCGGGCCGACGCCGCCACGATGGCGCTGGTCGGCAACGGCGCGCAGAGCGAATTCCAGGCGCTGGCGTTCTATCACCTGCTGGGCATCCGCCGCATCCAGGCCTACGACGTGGATGCCGCCGCCACCGCCAGGCTGCGCCGCAATCTCGCCGACGTGCCCGGCCTCGAATTGCGCGTGTGCGCCAGCACCGCCGAAGCCGTGCGCGGCGCCGACATCGTCACCACGGTCACGGCCGACAAGGCCTACGCGACCATCGTCACGCCGGAGATGCTCGAGCCCGGCATGCACCTCAATGCCGTGGGCGGCGATTGCCCGGGCAAGACCGAGCTGCACCCGGACGTGCTGCGCCGCGCCAGCGTGTTCGTCGAATACGAGCCGCAGAGCCGCATCGAAGGCGACGTGCAGCAGATGCCGGCGGACTTCGCCGTGACCGAGCTCTGGCGCGTGCTCGAGGGCCAGGCGCCCGGCCGCCGCGACGCCGGCGAGATCACGGTGTTCGACTCGGTCGGCTTCGCGCTGGAAGACTTCTCCGCGCTGCGCTACCTGCGCGACCAGGCCGCGCTGCTCCAGATCGGCGAGCGCATCGCGCTGATCCCGGTGCTGGACGACCCCAAGAACCTGTTCGCGCAGTTGTCGCAGGCGCCGCGGGCGCCGGCGCCCGCCGCCGAGCTGGCCCATCCGCTGCCCTGATGACGCACTGCCGCCCCCTTGCCGGCGAGTTCCACTCCGGCGGCCTGACATACCGCTGCGTCGACCTGCCGGCGATGCTCGGCGAGCGGCTGCCGCGCCTGCCCGTGGTGCTGCGCCTGCTGCTGGAGAACGTCGCGCGCAACATGGCGGGAGCGGAGCGCGATGCCGCCATCGACGCCATCGCGGCGTGGCCGGATCACGGCACCAGCACGGCCGAGATCGCGTTCCAGCCGGGCCGCGTGCTGATGCACGACACCACCAGCACGCCGGCGCTGGTCGACATCGCCGCCATGCGCGATGCGCTGGCCGAGGCCGGCGTCGATCCCGCCGTGCTCAATCCCGGGCTGCCGGTGGACGTGTCCGTGGACCACTCGCTGGCCGTGGAAGCGTTCGCCCGGCCCGATGCCGCGGCGATCAACCTGGAGACCGAGGGCCGGCGCAACGCCGAGCGCTACGGTTTCCTGCGCTGGGCGTCGCGGGCGCTGCGCGGCGTGCGCATCCATCCGCCGGGCACCGGCATCATGCACACCATCAACCTCGAGCAGCTGGCCACGGTGGTGACTACGGTGCAGCGCGACGGCCAGGCCTGGGCCGTGCCCGACACGCTGATCGGCACCGACAGCCACACGCCGATGATCAACGGCATCGGCGTGCTCGGCTGGGGCGTGGGCGGGCTGGAGGCGCAGACCGTGATGTTCGGCATGCCGGTGATGCAGCGCCTGCCCGACGTCACCGGCGTGCGGCTGACCGGCGCGCTGCCGCCGTGGGCGCTGGCCACCGACCTCGCGCTGACGGTGACGCAGCGCCTGCGCGCGCTCGGCGTGGCGGGCGAGTTCGTCGAGTTCTTCGGCCCCGGCGTGGCGACGCTGAGCGCGGGCGAGCGCGCGGTGGTGGCCAACATGGCGCCCGAGTACGGGGCCACCACCGGCTTTTTTCCCATCGACGCGCGCACGCTGGACTACCTGCGCGCCACCGGCCGCGGCGAAGCCGGCGTGGCGCTGGTCGGCGACTACGCCCGGCGCGCCGGCCTGTGGTTCGAGCCGGATGCCGCGCCGCGCTACACGCGCGTGCTCGACCTCGACCTGTCGGCGGTCCGCATGCACGTGGCCGGCCCGCGGCGGCCGCAGGACCTGCTGTCCTATACCGAGACCGCCCGCGCGCTCGCGCCGTTCGCACCGGAGCCGGCGGGGCGGGAGCATGGCCTGCCGCGCCACCCGGTGGCCATCGCGGCCATCACGAGCTGCACCAATACGTCGGACCCGGCCCTGCTGATCGCGGCGGGCCTGCTGGCCCGCAAGGCGCGCGCGCTCGGGCTGTCGGCGCCGCCGTGGGTCAAGACCTCGCTGGCGCCGGGCTCGCCGGCGGCGGCCATCTACCTGGAGCGCGGCGGCCTGCTGGGCGATCTGTCGGCGCTCGGCTTCGACATCGTCGGCTTCGGCTGCACCACCTGCATCGGCAACGCGGGGCCGCTGACCGCGCCGATCCGCGACGCCATCGCGCGGCGGGCGGCGCGCCCGGTGGCGATGCTGTCCGGCAACCGCAATTTCCCGGGCCGCGTGCATCCCGATCTCGACCTCGGCTTCATCATGTCGCCGCCGCTGGTGGTGGCGTTCGCGCTGGCCGGCGACGCGGCGCGCGACCTGGGCCGCGACCCGGTGCAGATCGCCCCGGACGGCACGCCGGTGTACCTGAAGGACCTGTGGCCCACGCGCGCGGAGGTGGCGGCCTGCGTGGCCGCCGGCACGCAGGCCGCCGACTATCGGCCCGCGTTCGCCGCGGCTTCGCGCAACCCGGTGTGGGACAGCCTGCCTTTCGCCGACACGCCGCGCTATCCGTGGGACGCGCACTCGACGGCGCTGCGCCGCCCGCCGTTCGCCGCGGCGGACCAGGGCACGCAGCTGGGCGACTACGGCGCCTATGCGCTGCTGGTGCTCGGCGACGACGTGACCACCGACCACATCTCGCCCGCCAGCGCGATCCCGAAGGACTGCCACGTCGCCGATTTCCTGGTCAGCCGCGGCGACGACCGCGACGACCTGAACGTGTTCGCCTCGCGGCGCGGCAACTGGGAAGTGATGGTGCGCGCGGCGTTCTACAACAAGACGCTGGTCAACCTGCTCGAGCCCGACGCGCCGGCCGCGCATACCGTCCACGCGCCCAGCGGCACCGTGCTGCCGGTCTTCGAAGCGGCCCGGCGCTACGCCGAGGAGGGCGACGCCGTGGTGCTGGTCGCCGGCGAGCGCTACGGCACCGGCTCGTCGCGCGACTGGGCGGCCAAGGGCCAGCGCCTGCTGGGCATCCGCGCGGTGCTGGCGTGCAGCTTCGAGCGGATTCACCGCGCCAACCTGATCGGCATGGGCATCCTGCCGCTGCGCATGCCCCTGGGCATGCATCCGCGCACGCTGGCCATCCGGCCCGGCGACCGCATCCACGTGGGCGCGCCGCCGGAGCGGCTGGCGCCGCGCTGCGCGGTGCCGGTGCGCATCGTGTGCGGCGACGGCACGGTGGCATCGTTCGACGCCACGGCCGCGGTGGAGACCCGACTCGAAGTCGAACTGCTGCGGCACGGCGGCGTGATTCCGGCGATCCTGCGCCAGACGCTGGCACGGCACGGGCAGCAGGGCGGCACCGCCGCCGCGCCGTGAGCGGGCATCCGCGCAAGCCACGGACCGAACATCAACCGCGCACATCAATCAAGCGCCAACCGAGCGACCCCATATGCAAAGCCAGATCCATCCCCTGATTGCCCCGGCGCCGGGCCTTGCCCTGCAACTCGCCAGCCACCATTTCGGCGACGCCGGCGCCGCGCGCAAGATCTACGTGCAGGCCGGCCTGCATGCCGACGAGATTCCCGCCATGCTGGTGGCCGTCACGCTCAAGGCGCGCCTGCGGGAGCTCGAGGCGCAGGGCCGCCTGCGCGCGCAGGTGGTGCTGGTCAGCGCCGCCAACCCGATCGGCCTGGGCCAGGCGGTGCTGGGCGGCTTCATCGGCCGCTTCGAATTGTCGAGCGGCAACAATTTCAACCGCGGTTTCCCGATGCTGTTCAAGCCGGTCGCGGCGGCGGTGGAGGACAAGCTCACGCAGGATGGCGCGCACAACCTGCGC
The DNA here is from genome assembly GCF_058789195.1 of Cupriavidus sp. FW216-B1. Classification (NCBI taxonomy): domain Bacteria; kingdom Pseudomonadati; phylum Pseudomonadota; class Betaproteobacteria; order Burkholderiales; family Burkholderiaceae; genus Cupriavidus; species Cupriavidus sp. FW216-B1. The sequence goes on from NZ_JBYTEL010000001.1 coordinate 254,120, forward strand.
GTCATCCGCGCGGCCTGGCGCGAGGCGCTGCTGGCGCAGCCGCCGGTGAACGCCTTCCAGTCGCTGCAGCAGGCGCTGATGCTGCTGGCGCACGACGCCGAGGTGGTGCTCGACCTGCACTGCTCGCGCGAGGCGGCCATGCACGTGTACACCGGCGACGCGATCTGGCCCGAGGTGGAGCCGCTGGCGCGCTATCTCGGCGCCACCGCCAGCCTGCTGGCGCTCGACTCCGGCGCGCACTCGTTCGACGAGGCGCACAGCTATACGTGGTGGCAGTTGCAGCAGGAGTTCGGCGCGCGCTTCCCGATCCCGCACGGCAGCATCGCCGTGACGGTGGAGCACCGCGGCCAGCGCGACGTGACCGACGCGCTCGCGCAGCAGGACACCCAGGCGCTGCTCGACTACCTGACCCACATCGGCGCCATCGCCGGCGAGGCGCCGCCGCTGCCCCTGCTGCCGCAGCCCGCCACGCCGCTGGCCGGCAGCGAACAGCTGGTGGCGGGCGCGGCGGGCCTGCTGGTGTATCGCGCGCAGGTGGGCGAGCGGGTGACGGCCGGGCAGCCGCTGTTCGACATCGTCGATCCGGTCGAAGGCACGCGCGCCACCACCGTCAGCCATGCCGACGGCGTGTTCTACATGGGACGGGAGGTGCGCTACGTGAAGCCGGGCGACCAGATCGGCCGTGTGTCCGGCGCGCGGGCGTTCCGCACGGGGAAGCTGCTGAGTCCGTGAGGCGTGCCTATTGAGGCGAGAGTGAGGGGCGCATGCATGGCGATGGCGGACGGCGAGTTGGAGGCGCGTCCGCCATGCATGGCGGTCAGGTGGGCAGGCTGGGGAAAATGCCCTCGACACAGATCATGTAGGTCAACCCGTTAGGCGTGACCGAAGTCAGGTTCGGCAACGCGAAATTGCTCGTGCCGTTGCCACCGTACTTGACCCCCAGCAGTGCAAACAGAGCCGAATACTGGCTGATTGCCAGCAGTCGGCCATCTGCTGGCATGCCCGGGCCGTAAGTGGCGGCGGTCAGCCACACCGTACCCATCACGCATTGGCCGCCGCCGCCGCCCTCGACTACGCTGCCAGGCAATCCCATGTCCTGATTGCCGCCCGTGGCGCCGGTCGCACCAGTTGCGCCGGCCGCCCCCGTAGGGCCGGTGGCCCCCGTGGCGCCGGTCACGCCGGTGGCACCCGTACTACCCTGGGCGCCGGTCGCCCCCGTGGCGCCCTGCGTGCCGGGAGAGCCCTGGGGGCCGGTGGTGCCCGTCGCGCCGGTGGCACCCGTTGCGCCCGCGGCGCCGGTCGGCCCGGTGACGCCCGTGCTGCCGGTCGCGCCGACCGCCCCCGTCGCCCCCGTGGGACCGGTCGCGCCGGTCGCCCCGACCGGCCCCGTGCTGCCTTGCGGGCCGGTCGCGCCGGTGGCGCCCGGAACACCGGGCGCGCCGTCGGCGCCCGTGGCGCCCGCCGCGCCGGTGGCCCCGGTCGCGCCTTGCGCGCCCGGCGCGCCCACGTCGCCGCGCGCGAGGTCCTGCGCCACCGTGGTCAGCGTGGCGTTGGTGGCCTTCAGGCGCACGATCAGCGCTTCGAGCTTGTCGTCGTAGGCGTCGCCGGCCTGGGGCTGGAACGCCTGGTTCATCAGGTTGAGCGTGTCCACCGAGACGCCGAGGTTGGCCAGCCGCTGCCTGGTCAGCGTCAGCGCGGTCGGCAGGCGGTTGATGGCGGCGTTGCCCGAGGTCGTGGAGAAGGTGTTGAAGAAGGCTTCGGTGTCCGGGTTCTGGGCGGCGCTCGCCACCACCAGTTCGGTGATGGGCGTGATGTTGGTGGTGCCGGGTCCGGTGATGAGCGTGTGCAGCACGCCGCTCGGGCCGGTCACGCGCGCCGCGCAGGGCACGGCCAGGCCGGCTGCCGAGACGCTCCATGCGCCGGTGGCGGAGGTGGTGGCGGTGGCCGTGCCGGCCGCGCACCGGATGTCGACCACGGCATTGGCGATGGGCGCGCCGGTGGCGGCCACGCCCGAGATGGTGGCCGGCGGCGGCGCGGTGCCGGCGGAGGCGCCCGCGGACTGGGCGCCGTCGTCGCCGCCGCCGCAGGCGCTCAGCACCGCGGCTGCGATGACCGACAGATAGATCGAACGTGTCCTGGCTTGCTTCATGATATTCCCCTGGTTTCCCGATTGGCTGCGCGCCCGGCGATCGAGGGCCGGACGTCTGTGTTCTTGCCGTGTTGGTGTTTGGCGCGCCGGGTGGCGCAGTGACCCTGCTGGGCCGGCAGTCCCGGACGGGGCTTCGGCCCGGAAGCCATCCGGCCCAGCAGGCGAAGCGGCGGGCAGGCGGCGTTCCGGGGCGGTATTCTATCGGCGCCGCCGGGCGCCATGATGAAATTGCGCCACATGGCCGCGCCGGCATCGACCGCGCGGCCCGCGAACCGTTGCGCCTGCCCGCTCGCGAGAATCCAAGCCCCTCTTCGGTTGGGTGTTGGTCCGGCGCCATTGGCGCAAGTCCGGGCATCTTCGACGCAACCGCGCTGCCTGGCGGCACATGGCGCTACACTGCCGCCTGGCTCGCCGGCCGCCCGTGCCGGCGGATATTCCTGGTTCGTTCGTCGCTCGTTCAGCGCTTTTTTCCGCAGGCTCGCCATGCAAGGCACGGTTCCCGATCTTTCCCTTCCATCCGCCGAGGCCGCCGCGGCCGCCTCGCTTGCCATCGCGGCGCTCGAGTGCCAGGCCCGGCGCGTCGTCACCGAGGCCGGCGGCTGCCGCGTGGCGTGGCGCGGCTTCGGCCAGGGCCGCCCGCTGGTGCTGCTGCACGGCGGGCACGGCAGTTGGCTGCACTGGCTGCGCAATATCGAGGCGCTGGCCGCGCGGCGCACCGTCTGGGCGCCGGACATGCCGGGCTTCGGCGAATCCGGCGACGTGCCCAGCGAGCTGCCGGCGATCGTCGGCGCGCTGGCCGCGGCGGCCGGCCAGTTGCCGGGCTGCGCGGACGGCTTCGACCTCGCCGGCTTCTCGTTCGGCGGGCTGGTGGCGGCGCACGTGGCCGCCGCGCGCGTCGGCGTGAACCGGCTGGCGCTGCTCGGCCCGGGCGGGCACGGCGGCGCGCGCCGCCAGCAGCAGGCGCTGGTGGACTGGCGCCGCGCGCCGGACGACGCCGCGCTGGCGCAGGCCATGCGCCACAATCTCGCCGCGTTCATGATCGCCGACCCGGACAAGATCGACGCCGTGGCCTTGCACGCGCATACCGTGTCCTGCCGCCACACGCGCTTTCGCAGCAAGCCGATCTCGCGCGCGGGCGGCCTGCGCGAGGCGCTCGACACCTTCGGCGGCGACGTGCTGCTGGCCTGGGGCGAGCATGACGTGACGGCCGACCCGGTGCCGGCGGGCCAGGCCATGACGCAGGGCAGCGCGCGGCGGCAGGTGCGCATCGTGCCCGGGGCCGGGCACTGGGTCCAGTACGAGGCGCCCGCGGAGGTCAACGCGCTGCTGGACGGGTGGCTGGCGGCGTAGCGCCCGCCGCTGCTTCCGCCAGCCTCGAGATCGATTTCATCCTCAACCCGGCGCCGGCCGCAACCTTATCCAACCCATCCAGGCGGAGGTAGTCCCATGCTGTTCGTATTTCATCTGCTCGACAAGCCCGGCACCGGCGAGCTGCGCGCCAGGGTACGTCCCGAGCACAAGGCCTATCTGGGCGCCAGGGCGGACAGCATCGCCTTCGCCGGCCCGCTGCTCGGCGACGACGGCCAGACGATGGTCGGCAGCCTGCTGGTGATCGACTTTCCCTCGCAGGCGGAGGCGCGCGCGTGGCTGGCGGCCGAGCCGTTCACGCAGGCCGGCGTGTACGGGCAGTCCACCATCCACGCCTTCGCCAACCTGTGGCCGCAGAAGGCGGGTTTTCCGCCGGCCTGAGCGTTCCCGCGAGAAGGCCCCGGGTTTGCCCCGGGGCCTTGCCGTCTCCGCAGCCCCAAAAATATAACGCCGCGCCCATGCGAGAATCCCGCGGGTCCGCCGCAGCCGGGCGGACGCACGGACGAACGGCGCGGCCCCTTGCCCGTTCGACGACATGAATCCGTTCGCGAAAGCCGCCGCGGCCCCGTGCCGCCGCGGCCGATCGCGGCATCCAATGGAGACAGGACTTCTCATGGGCATCACAGAACTTCTCGCGCAGCCGGTCGGCAACCTGGCCGACTGCGTGCGGCTGCACGCCGCCGAGCGGCCCGCGCACGTGGCGGTGATCGACAGCCGCCGCACGCTGACCTACGCCGGATTCGACGCGCTGGCCGACCAGGTGGCCAGCGCCTTGCAGCGCGACGGCCTGCGGCCTGGCGCGGCGCTGGCGATCTGCGCGGCGGCTTCGATCGAGTACGCGGCGCTGCTGGTCGGCGGCCTGCGCGCGGGGGTGGCGCTGGTGCCGCTGGCGCCGTCCTCGACGCCGGCCAGCCTGGCCGGCATGGTGGCCGATTCCGATGCCCGGCTGCTGTTCGTGGACGCGGACGTGCTGCGCGAGCTGGCGCCGGTGCGCGACCGCATCGCGGTGCCGCTGGTCGGGCTGGCGGGCGCGCCCGCCGGGCAGTCGTTCGAGGCGTGGCTTGCGCCCGCGGGCAGCCGCCCGCAAGAGCGCCCGGTCGAGCCGGAGCAGGTCTTCAACATCATCTACTCGTCGGGCACCACGGGCACGCCCAAGGGCATCGTGCACGCGCACGCGCTGCGCTGGAACCAGATCCGCCGCGTGCAGGAAAGCAGCGGCTACGGCCCGGACGCCATCACGCTGATCTCCACGCCGCTGTATTCCAACACCACGCTGGTGAGCTTCCTGCCCACGCTGGCGCTGGGCGGCACCGCGATCCTGATGCCGAAGTTCGACGCGCAGCGCTACCTGGAGCTGGCCGCGGCGCACCGCGTCACGCACAGCATGCTGGTGCCGGTGCAGTACCAGCGCCTGCTGGCGCGCCCGGATTTCGACAGCTACGACTTGTCCTCCTACCGCATGAAGTTCTCCACCAGCGCGCCGCTGAGCGCCGCGCTCAAGGCCGACGTGCTCAGGCGCTGGCCGGGCGGGCTGGTGGAGTACTACGGCATGACCGAGGGCGGCGGCAGCTGCGTGCTGGCCGCGCATGAGTTCCCCGGCAAGCTCCATACCGTGGGCCGGCCGATGGAAGGGCACGACATCCGCCTGATCGACGACGAGGGCAGGGAAGTGCCGGTGGGCGAGATCGGCGAAGTGGTGGGCAGCTCCAGCACCATCATGAGCGGCTACCACAAGCAGCCCGAGAAGACCGCCGCCGCGCACTGGCACGATGCCAGCGGCAAGCTGTTCGTCCGCACCGGCGACGTGGGCCGCTTCGACGAGGACGGCTTCCTCACGCTGATGGACCGCAAGAAGGACATGATCATCAGCGGCGGCTTCAACATCTATCCGAGCGACCTGGAGGCGGTCCTGCAGCAGCATCCCGCGGTGGCGGACTGCGCCGTGGTGGGCGTGCCTTCGCCGCGCTGGGGCGAGACGCCGGTGGCCTTCGTGGTGCTGCGCGACGGCGTGGACGTGTCCGCCGAAGCGCTGATGGCGTGGGCCAACGGGCAGGTCGGCAAGACCCAGCGCCTGGCCGCGCTGGAGCTGGTGGACACGCTGCCGCGCAGCGCCATCGGCAAGGTGCTCAAGCGCGAATTGCGCGACGCGTTCAGCCCGGCGCGCGTGCTGGACTGAGGCCGCGGCGCGGGCGCCTCGCGGTGCCCGCGCGCCCTGCGCGCATGGCGCAACGGCAAATGCCCGCAATCGCGGCCAGCGCGTATACCCTCGCTCGTGTTCCGCTTTTGCCGAAACTCGCGCCGAAAATCCATCTCATCCTTAAAATTTCCAGAAACCCCGCCTTAGTGGGGAGAAAAACCTCTGGCTGCCGCATATTCTTTTGCATGTAAAGATAACAATTCTTTAATTGAATTGATTATCCGGTGCCGCGCAAAGACGGGCACGAAATGGCATGAGAAGCGACAGGAGGCGAATGGTGCTTTACTGATTGCGGTCGATGATGACGGATTGCGGGCGGGTGGATGAGCGAAGGGCCGACCGATAACGGCTCAGGTTCCAAAAATGAAACGACGGGAGAGCGGGGCGCAGGCCCGCCTCCCCGGCCGCCGGCCTCGCAGGCCGGCGGCATCCGGTCCGCCAGGAAGGCGCGCATGGCGCGGCTTCCGGCCGGCGTGCGGAAAACGAGCGCACGCTTTTTCACGCAATCCCGATGCCGGCAACGGGGCGGGCTTTTCGCCGCCGCCGGGGCCGCGCGCGCATGTCGTCCTCACGATTTTCCGATTTTCGAACGCGGCAATGCCGGCGCGCGCCGGCTTTATTTTCCTCCGGAAAAATCCAGGCAATGTCCGTGCCTGGAGATAAATCGAATTCCATGACGGATGCCGATTGTATTTTTCCGATTATCGCAGGGCATCGGGTCGAGCCGAGCCATAAGGGGCAGAGCATATGAGAACCGAAATCATTGGCCAGGGCACCGTGAATGCATTGCTGATCGAAGACAATGCATTGCTGCGGCTGGGATTGCTCCACATCCTGGGCAACATCGAAGGCGTGGGCGAGGTGATCTGCGTGGCGCCGGCCGAGCTGGCGATGCTGCGCGGCCCGGTCGGCGACATCGCGCTGGTGATCCTGGGCGTGCCGGCCGAGGCGGAGCGCCAGCGGTGGCTGCTGGAAACCGCCTGCGAGCTGCTGTCGCCGCAATGCCTGCTGCTGTTCGCCGATTCCATGCAGCCCGGCATCCTGCCGGCGGGGCTGGCGCGCGGCAGTTGCACGTGGCTGCCGCGCTCGGCGTCGCTCGGCGCGATCGAGGCGGTGATCCGGCTGGCGCTGGCCGGCAAGGCGCGCGGCCACGGCGAGGCCGGTCCGCAGCGGCGCCTGTCGCTGGCGACGCTGTCCCCGCAGGACGGCGGCCCCGACCTGATCGGCGAGGCCCGGCTGCTGCAGCTCACGCCGCGCCAGTACGAGGTGCTGGTGCTGCTGTCGCAGGGTTATCCGATCAAGACGGTCAGCCGCATGCTCAATATCTCGGTGGCCACCGTGAAAAGCCACGTGGCGCTGATCTACCAGCGCCTGCAGGTGCGCAACAAGACCGAGGCCATCTACGCCGCGCGCCAGCGCGGAGCCAGGCTGGAGGCCGACCGGCGCGAGTCGCGGGCGGTCAACGGCTGAACCGCGCCGGCGCGGCCGCCGGTGAACGAGGAAACGGACGAGGAACGGACATGCGCACGAGGTACTTTGCCTATCGCGGCTTCGAGGTCCGGGCGTTCGCGCAGCGCGGCGCCACGGGTTTGTGGATCAGCGTGTACGAGGCATTCGCGGTCAGCGGGCCGGGCGCGATCGACCTGGACTCCGTGCTCTGCGGCAGGTTCGTCTGCGACGGCCTCGACCACCGGCTGGCGCTGGACGAGGACGAGGCCATCGAGGAAGCGGTGGCGCTCGCGCGCGCTGCCATCGACACGCGCGAGATCCTGGCGTCGTGGGGGCCGCGCGAATAGCGCCGGGCAGCGCTGTTCGTGCTATTCGTGCTATTCGCAGCGGTCGGCCGCGGACGGCGGCGTGGCCGCGCGCAGGTCGAAATCCGCTTCGCGCAGGCCCTCCGGCGTGAGCGAGACCCAGTGCAGCGAGGTGGCCGAATGCGCGAGCCCGAGGCTGCCCTGGATGCTCCACGGCACCGGCGAGGGCTGGCTGCCGGCCAGCGCGATGGCATCGGCGGACAACTGGAGATGGAGCAGGCGGCCGTCCTGCGCCGGCGTGAAGGCCTTGTCGCCGATCACCGCGATGCCGGCCTCGCGCACGCTGGCCGGCATGCAGCGCAGCGAGGCGGTGACGCGGCCCGCGGTGTCCAGCAGATGGGCGAAGCCGCGGCCGCCGGTGCCGGTGCCGACCACGAGGAAGCGCGCGAGCGCCGGCACGTAGGCCACGCCGTAGGTGTAGTAGGCCAGGCGCTCGTCGAGCACCCGCGGCGCGCCGGGCGCGGCCGCGCCCGGCCGGTAGACCGCCGTGCGCAGGCGCGCGTAGGTGCGGCCCGGCACGAACTCCTGCCAGACCAGCAGCGCCTCGTTGTCCGAGGCGGCCAGCAGCGGCCACCACTGCCGCGTGTTCCTGGCCACGTCGGCGCTGCGCAGCAGCCGGCCGGCGCTGTCGTAGGTCTTGAGGTACACGCCGTTGCCGGTGCCGAGATCGTCCACGCCGCCGCCGTCGACCCAGTCGTCCGAGTAGAACACCACGAAGCGGTTGCCGACCGCGGCGACGTGGCCGGAATGGCCGCCGGCGCGCACGTCGCGCGCGCCGGCCTGCCGCGGGCGCAGGTCGGGGCCGTAGACCAGGTAGCGCTGGCTGACGTTGCGGGCGGTGTTCCAGCCGTCCTCGAAGCTGAGCATGATGCGGCCGTCGGCGGTCCGCGCGGCGGAGACCGGCTCCTGCGCCTCGTTGCGCGCGTACAGCACGCGCGGCTCCCCGAGCGCGGCCTGCCCGGGCTTCCAGCTGGCGACGTAGATGTCGTGGGTCCAGTTGCGGTCGCGCCCCGGGCCGCGCGGCGGCAGGCCCGAGCTGCTGAAGAAGACGTAGGTCAGGCCGGCGGGCCCCGCCACCGCGCCGATGCCGTGCATGTACGCGCGCGGGTCGGGGCCGGGCTTGGGGCCGACTGCGGGGCCGACTGCGGGATCGACTTCGGGCCCGGCCGCCGCCGGCCCCGCGCACAGCGCGCCGGCCAGCAGCAGCGGCAGCAGCGGCAGCAAACCGGACGGGCGGCGCATCGCTTGCCGGCGCATGTTCATTCCACCGTGACCGACTTGGCCAGGTTGCGCGGCTTGTCCACGTCGGTGCCGCGCGCGCACGCGGTGTGATAGGCCAGCAATTGCAGCGGCACCACGTGCAGGATCGGCGAGAGCCGGCCGTAGTGCTCGGGCATGCGGATGACGTGCAGCCCGGGCGCGCTCTCGATCATGGTGCCGGCGTCGGCGAACACGTAGAGCTCGCCGCCGCGCGTGCGCACCTCTTCCAGGTTGGACTTGAGCTTTTCCAGCAGCGCGTTGTTGGGCGCGACCGCGATGACCGGCATCTTCTCCGTGACCAGCGCCAGCGGGCCGTGCTTGAGCTCGCCGGCCGGATAGGCCTCGGCGTGGATGTACGAGATTTCCTTGAGCTTGAGCGCGCCCTCGAGCGCGATCGGGTAGTGGATGCCGCGGCCGAGGAACAGCGCATTCTCGTGGCGCGCCAGCACCGCGGCCCAGGCCTTGATCTGCGGCTCCAGCGCCAGCACGCCGTTGAGCGCCGCGGGCAGGTGGTGCAGCTGCTGCAGCATGACCGCTTCCTGCCACGCGCCGAGCCAGCCGCGGCACCTGGCCAGCGTGGCGGTGAGCACGAACAGCGCCGCCAGCTGCGTGGTGAAGGCCTTGGTGGACGCCACGCCGATCTCCGCGCCGGCGCACGTGAGAAAGCGCAGGCGCGCCTGGCGCGTGATGGCGCTGCCGGCCACGTTGCAGATCGCCAGCGTGTGGCGGTGGCCGAGCCGCTGCGCGTGCCGCAGCGCGGCCAGGGTGTCGGCGGTCTCGCCGGACTGCGAGATCGCCAGCACCAGGCACCGCGGGTTCGGCACGCTGTCGCGATAGCGGTATTCGCTGGCGATCTCCACGCTGGTGGGAATCTGCGCCATCGACTCCAGCCAGTAGCGGGCGGTCAGCCCGGCGTGGTAGCTGGTGCCGCAGGCCAGGATCAGCACCGAGTCGATGCGCGCGAACAGGTCGGCCGCGTCGGCGCCGAACAGCGCCGGCTCGAAGGCGTCGAGGCGCTCGGTGGCATCGGCGATCACGGCCGGCTGCTCGAAGATCTCCTTGTGCATGTAGTGCTGGTAGGGCCCGAGCTCGACGGCGGACTCGGTGGCGGCCAGCTCGTGGGTCTCGCGCGTGGCCGGCTCGCCGTTCTGGTTGACGATCGCGATGCCGTCGCGCGACAGCGAGACCAGGTCGCCTTCCTCCAGGTAGATGAAGCGCCCGGCGTAGCCCGTGAGCGCCAGCGTGTCCGAGGCCAGGTAGTTGCCGTCCTCGCCCAGGCCGACCACCAGCGGCGAGCCGCAGCGCGTGCCGATCACCAGTTCCGGCTGGCTGCGCGCGAACACGGCGATGGCGTAGGCGCCGCGCAGCTGCGCGCGCGCGAGCTGCACGGCGCGGCACAGGTCGCCGTCGCCCTGCTGGTGGAAGCAGTGGTGGATCAGGTGGGCGATCACCTCGGTGTCGGTCTGCGACTCGAACGCGTAGCCGCGCGCGCGCAGGGTCTCGCGCAGCGCTTCGTGGTTTTCGATGATGCCGTTGTGCACCAGCGCGATCTCGCCGCTGGAGAAGATCGGGTGGGCGTTGTGGGTGAGCGGCGCGCCGTGCGTGGCCCAGCGCGTGTGGGCGATGCCCACCGTGCCCTCCAGCCGGCTGCGGTGCACCTGCTGCGCCAGGTTGGTCACGCGCGACACGCTGCGCGCGCGCCGCGGCTCGCCCTCCTGCAGCACGGCGATGCCGCACGAATCGTAGCCGCGGTATTCGAGGCGCCGCAGCCCTTCGAGCAGGACCGGCGTCACGTTGCGTTGAGAGACTGCACCGACAATGCCACACATGATGATTTCCCCCGGATAGCTGAGTTCATGCTCGGTGAAGGCGCGGGCGGCCGGCGGCCCCCCCCCCCCCCCCCCCCCCCCCCCCCCCCCCCCCCCCCCCCCCCCCCCCCGGGACGGGCCTCGCGGCTCAGGCGAGTTCCTGCTGCAGCGGCGCGACGCGCGAGATCAGGCCGTCGTCGTCGTGGTAGGCCACCAGGCGGCGGCTAGGCCCCACCGCCAGCACCACGTCGCGGGCCAGGTCCAGCGTCGTGGCGGGCACCGCGCGCGCCGGGCGCATCGCGCCGGAGACGCTCTGCTCGAGGCGGCGCACCGTGGTCCACAGCGTGAGCGAGGCGATCATGCCGAGCACCACCAGCACGTCCGGCACGATGCCGCGCAGCGTGAATTCGTTGCTGCCGGCCGAGGTGACGCACCAGCCGATGTAGAGTGCCGCCATGACCCAGATCGAGGCCACCAGCAGCGGCCGCGCCAGGCGGTACCAGAGATAGCGCCGCAGCGCCTCGCTGCGCGCGTGGCGCTGCAGGTAATGGCCGAGCGTGGCGTTCGATGCGTCGATGATCGGGTTTTCCATGATCGTTTCCTCCTCAGTGGTGCTGCTCGAGTGGCGCAGCGTGCGACGGTGCCGGCACGGGTGGCTGCGGCGGCGCGGATGCCGGCGTGTCCGCGCGGATGCCCCGGTCGGGGCTGACCCACCTGGCCCGGGTGCGGCGCTGGTGCAGCAGCACGCTGGGCAGGGCGATCACCGATGCGACCATGCTGATGGTCCAGAACGCGACCGGGTACCAGATCGTGTCCAGCAGATAGCGCAGCAGCCGCGTGTCGTAGCGGTGGTCGATGGCGCAGCCGACCAGGATCTGCAGGCAGCAGGTCAGGAACAGGAACACCCCCGCGCCGCGCGGCATGCTGGCGAAGCGCCAGGAGTCGGGCAGGGTGAACAGCGCGGTGGCGGCGGTCATGGCCAGCGTGAACAGCATGCAGTAGGCCCACACCACGCTGACCGAGTATTCGAGGAAGATCGGCCACAGCATCGGCCGCCGGCGGGCGACGATGGGCGCGGCGTAGCGGCGCAGCACCTGGATGCCGCCGCGTGCCCAGCGCAGGCGCTGGCGGAACAGGCCGCGCAGGGTCTCCGGCATCAGGATCCAGCTCAGCGCGCGCGGCTCGAAGTGCAGGCGCCAGCCGTGGACCTGCAGCTTCCAGCTGATGTCGATGTCCTCGGTGAGCATGTCGGGGCTCCAGTAGCCCACGCTGCGCAGCGCGCTCTTGCGGAACATGCAGATCACGCCGGACACGGTGAGCAGGCGGCCGTACATTTCCTGCGTGCGCTTGATCAGCCCGACGATGGAGGAGAACTCGCCGACCTGCATGCGCCCCAGCAGCGAGGTGCGGTTGCGGATGCGCGGGTTGCCGGTGACGGCGCCCACGCCGGGGTCCTTGAGGAAGTGGCGCAGCATCCAGCCGATCGCGTCGGGGTCGGGCAGCGAGTCGCCGTCGATGCACAGCAGGTACTCGGCATCGGTCAGCATGGTGGCCGTGGTCAGGCCGATGGCCTTGCCCTCGTTGTTGTTCTGGTGGATCACCAGCAACTGCGGGTACTGCTCGGTCAACTCGTTGAGGATGGCGCCGGTGGCGTCGCGGCTGCCGTCGTTGACGGCGATGATGTTGTAGTTGGGGTAGTGCAGCCGCGCCAGGTTGGCGATGACCTCGCGCACGTTGTCCTGCTCGTTGTAGCAGGGCACGATGACCGAGACCTTGGGGAACTCGGGCGGGTCGTCGGCGCGCAGCTTCTTGCGCTCGCGCCGCTCGATCAGGAAGTAGTGCAGCAGGCCGCCGGTCATCCACAGGTACGACATGAACAGCGGGTAGTAGAAGACGAAGTTCGAGATCAGGCTCGCGGTGTTTTTCATGGTATCTCCCAGCTTCGTTCGGTGGCCGCCTAGGCCCGGATGCCCGCGCGCGGCCGCACCAGGTTCTGCATGGACATGACGTCGCGCAGCACGGCGAGGTCGGGCTGGCCGGACATGAACTGGTCCGGGCAGTAGCCGAGGTGCTTCGCGCCGGCCACGCGCAGGCGCTCCATCTGCGCGCGCAGCGTCGTGCTGGGCACCGGCGCGTGCGTGCGCGTGTCCAGCGTGAGCAGCGCGAAGATGGTCCTGGCCAGCGCGCCCGGGTGCGCCGCCACGGCGGCGGCCAGGCTGTCCAGCCACGGCGCGGGCGGCGCGCCGCCGCCCGGGTCGGGATAGGCCAGCAGGTTGACGAAGTCGTAGTGCGCGGCGAACGCGTCGAGGTCCTGGCCCAGGCGCGGCGCCGCGCCGGGGCGCAGCACGGCGTCGGCCGGCAGGCTGCGCACGGTCAGCACGTTGCCGCCGCCCTGGTAGTCCTTGATGGCGTCGGCCAGTTGCCCAGTGAAGCGGACGAGGTGGTCGAGGCGGGCGTCCGACCAGCGCCGCAGCAGTTCGGGGTCGGCGTGGATGGCGGCGAGGTCGCGCGGCAGCCCCCAGTCCGCATAGGCCGCCAGCGCGGCTTCGCCGGCGTCTTCGTGCATGCCCAGGCTCGCGTCGTCGCCGAACACGATGCCGTTGAAGCTGGTGTAGCGCGCGAGGTCGTCGTAGATCTCGCGGATCGCGCGCCGCGCGAGCGGGTCGAACGGACTGAGCCGCGTGCGCTGGCGCGGGCCGCTGCCGTCCTGCAACGTGCCCGGCGTGGAGAGCACCAGGCGCGACGCCGCCGGATGGCCGGCCGGCAGCCGGAAGGCGAGCACCGGCATGGCGGCGTAGACCTGCACGCCGGCGCGCGTGATCAGCTGCCACGCGGCGCGCGAGAACAGGTCGGCGCGCACCGGCATGTGGCGGTTGGGGAAGTAGAGCGCCTGCGCCGTGCCGCTGCCGTCGGGGTCGTGGTAGGCCTGCAGGTAGACCGACTTCGGCTCCAGGTCCTTGATGCGGTCGAGCAGCCGCGACAGGCGCGCCTCCTGGCGCTCGGGGTCGGGGTCGTACACGTCGTCGAGCGCGACGTTGACCACGCGCTCGACCGGCTCGCTGTCGCCGCGGTAGGCCGACTGCTGGCGGAACTGGCCGAGCATGATGCCGGCGTCCCAGTCGTAGGAGACCAGCAGCCGGCGGATCTTGCTCAGCGGCACGTCCGGCGTGTTGGGGCCGTCGTCGAGCGTGAAATGCACGTGCATGCCGAGCTTGCGCGAGGCGCCGATCAGCACCGCGTTGTACATGCCGTAGGGCCACACCATCGAGCGCGGGCCGACGCCGGTGTTGGCGCGGATCAGCTCGGCGCTTTGCCGCAGGTCGGCGCCCACGCGGTCTTCGTACTCGGCGTCGGTCTCGTAGCGCCGCAGGGCGGCGAGATAGAGATGGGTGCTGGCCGCGGGCAGCTCGTTGCCCTGCGGGTTGGCCACCGCGCCGTAGTGCATGTCGTGCGTGTGCGAGGCGATCTCCACCAGCCCGGACTGCGCCATCTCGCGCAGGTTGCTCCAGCTCATGAAGTAGCCGCGCGGCATCAGCGACTTGTGGCTGATGCGCACCGGCCCCTGCGGCGATGCGTTGGTCCAGCTCGACACCACCGCCACCAGCGCCGGGTAGCCGTACTGCCGCAGCAGCGGAAAGGCCTTGCTGTACTGGCTTTCGTAGGCGTCGTCGAAGGTCAGCAGCACGGCGCGCGGCGGCAGCGGCGCGCCGCCGCGGCGCGAGGCGATGATCTGGTCGACGCTGACCGGGTGGAAGCCGTTGCCCTTGAGCCAGGCGAAGATGTTGTTGAGCGTGGCGGTGCTGATCGCGCAGGTGTCGGCCACGGTGTCCACGTCGGCGCGCAGGTCGTCGCGGATGTCGTGGAAGGCGAGCACGCGGAAGGTCAGTCCGTCGTCGCGGTCCGGCGGCGGCAGCAGCGGCAGGCCGTAGCGGGCGTGGACACTCTGGGCCACCGACAGCGCGCCGGCGAAGCCAAGGAATTTTCGGCGATTGAATTGGCTCATGATGACCTATAGCGGGACGTTGAGGTTGAGGTAGATCAGCTTGGTGGTCTCGCGCGTGCCGTCGTAGCGCTTGCTGCCCACGCCGATGCCGTAGGCCAGCGACGCCTTGCGGCCAAGCTGCCAGTACTGTTCGAGGCGGGCCTCCCACAGCATGCTGGTGCCGAAGTCGTTCTGGCGGTAGCCGCCGACGGTGGCGTAGACGCGCTGGCTGAACGATTTCTCGGCGTAGCGCCACGGCGTCCACTGGTACATGGAGCGCAGCTGCGCGGTGTAGTCGCGGCGCGGGTTGAAGTACGCGGTGTCGGCCAGCGTGTTGCTGCTGGTGCCCACGTCGAGCCAGAACGAGACCTGGTGGCGCGGCTGGTTCATCAGCCGCTGGTACCAGGTGCCTTCCCATAACTGGTGCAGGTTGGTGTCGCTGTAGCGCCCGACGCCGTACATCACGTTGAGGTAGCGCGCGTCGTCCTGCATGTAGCGCGCCGAGGCGGTGGCGCTGCGGCCGGTGACGCCGGCCTGGTAGGCCTTCCACGGCAGCGTGTTGTCGTCGGAGTCCACGCCCGCGCCGAAGCGCCAGTGGTCGCTGGGGCGGAACGCCACCGTGCCGGTGCCGCCGGTGCGGCCGTTGCCGCCGGCGGACTGGTGCACCTCGGCGGCGGCTTCCCAGCCGTCGCGGCGGAAGTCGCCGCCGATGCCGTTGCGCACGCGGCTGACGCTCTGGCCGTCGCCGGTGCTGGCGCGCCCGGAGAACTGGTGGGCGAACACGCGCCAGTAGCCCGCCAGCGGCTGCGAGTAGAGCTGCGTGTCGATGCTCCAGGCGGTGTCGGCGAGCACCGAGTTGCCGTGCTCGACGCCGGCGTTGACGATGAGCTGCGGGCTGTCGTAGGCGCGGTACTCGCGCTGGAAGTTCTTGACCGCGTTGTTGTCGGGGAAGTTGGCGCCGAACGCCGTGGCCACGGCGCCGGCCTTGTCGTACTGATGGATCTGCAGCGCGCTCTTGCCGAGCCCGGCCAGGCTTTCGACGTCGCCGGGGTGGTCGGCCTGCGCCTGCTCGTAGAGCGCCAGCGAGCCGTAGGGGCGCTCCAGCACCAGCGCGCCGTCGGCGCGCGCGCTCAGCAGGGTGGGGTCGAACGGCGCGTCCTTGCGCAATGCCTCCAGCGCCGCCACGCCTTCGGCGACGCGGTTGGTGTAGAGCAGGTATTGCGCCTGCAGCTTCTGCACGCGGCCGTACTCGGGGTTGACCTTGTCGGCGTCTTCGGAGAGCGCGTCGTGCTGCGGCGTCTTGCCCGCCATGGTGGCGATCAGCGCGCGCGCGGCCTCGTAGTGGCCCTGGTCGAGGTAGGCGAAGAACAGGCTTTCCTCCACGTCCGGCAGCGACAGCGCGTAGGGCTCGGGGGTCTCCTTGAGCGGATCGACCTGGCTTTGCAGCGCCTGCTCGTAGGCGCGCGCGGCGGGGCCGGGCTGGTCGAGGTAGCTGTAGGCGTCGCCGGCGGCGGCGTAGGCGGGCGCCGGCAGCGGCGCCGGCGCCTGCGAGAGCTGCGCGTACAGCGCGGTGGCCTCCTTCATGCGCCCGCGCACGGCCAGCGCGACGAGGCGGTCGGTCAGCGCGGCGCGGCGCACCGCGTCGTACTCGGCCTCGTCGGGGATGCGGGCCAGCAGCGCGTCGGCGTCGGCCAGCGCGCGGTCGGCCGCGTCCAGCCGGTCGGGGTCGTTGGAGGCGTTGGCCTGCTGGCGCGCCCAGCGCAGTTGCTGGGCCAGGCGCAGGTGCTCGAGCAGCAGCAGGTCGCGCGTGCCGAACACGTCGGGCCGCGCGGCGGCCTGCTCCAGCGCCAGGGCCGGCGAGCCGCCCTCGGCGAGGTCGAACAGGCGCTGCCTGAGCTGGTCGGGTCCGTCGGGCGCGGCGGGCTGCGCCATGCTCGGCGCGGGTGGCTGGGCCGGCGCCGGCTGTCTTGCCGCGGCGGTTGCGCATTGTTCGCGGGCGAACAGCGCCAGCAGGACGGCGGTCGTCCTGAGCGTGGTTCGCAAGCGCTTGCGGCTGTGCTGCGATGAGTTCACGTTGTTTCCCCCGGAGTGCGCTGCGACTACAGAAAAAGCGTCCCCGTCGGTGCGCGGCATATGCTTGCCGGCGCCGCTGCGGTGAGGCGAGGGGACGGTGCTGGCCCGGCGGCGCGGCGTGCCGCCCGCGCTGCCGGACCATGACTGCTGGCATCGACCAGATGCGAAGGCGCCGCCGGCTGGTGCCGGCCACGCCCGTGTTTCCCATCCAAGGCCGGCGCGGCCCGCGCGCGCCCTGCATCGTGGCGCCGCGGGCAGTTGCCTGCCGCTTGCTGCTTGCCTGCCCTGCCTGCGTGATCGCTTGCCGCCCGTGGGCGGGTGTCACGTTGCTGGCACACGCGAAGCAGTATTTGGCGATGCGGCGGGGCAGCGGCAGAGGCCATAAGCACTAGGCTCGCGGATGGCTGGCACGGTGGAGGCGTCCGCGCGGGGCGGGCTGCGCCGGCGCCGTTGCCTGGCGCGGCGCGGCGGGCATGCCGGCCCGCGATCGGTGGCGGCGGTCCGGTGCCGGGGATGGTTGGCGCCGGGCACTCGGATGGTCCCGCGCCGGCGCCGGGGTGGAATTGTGCGGATGAGGGTCATCCGGACGGACTACCTGCCGGGAGGGCCGCCGTGTTTCAAAACCGTGGCAGTCGTGTGCTTCGCCTGAAGGAAATGCGCGGCGCGCGATGGCGGCGAGGTGAAAATCAAAAAAATACCCCACCGAGCTACTAAGTTGTTTTACGGTAAATATTGGAAAAAATACGCGATCGGCATCGATGCCGATATCAATGCCGATGCCGGATCGGCATTGCGGCGCGCGCAATCCGATGCCGGACCGGTTTGCTTCCGGCATGCCGCGCCGTGCCACCGGGCGGTGGCATGGCGGCATCGGCCGGGGGAGCGTGCGGGGGGGCTACGTGCAGCAGTGGCCGCCGGCATCCTCGGGCGCGGGCTGCCGCCGCGGCCCGCGCGCAGCCGGCGCGTCGCCGCGGGCGGCGCCGAAGCTGGTGGCCAGCAGCTTGCCGAACGCGTTGAGCAGCACGTCCGAGTTCAGGCCGTTGGCGCCGGCCAGCGCGGGGCAGATGATCCAGGTGGTGCCGTCGCCGCGGAACACGCGCAGCGACATCACCAGGTCGGCGGGCTGCAGCTGCCATTCGTCCGCCACGGTCTTGCCGAGCCCGAACGCGCGGATGAAGTCCTGCGTGTGGCGCTGGCCGAAGCAGACCACCACCTTGGGCTGCCAGCACGCGCAGATGCGGGCCAGGAAGCGAAAGCGCCCGCCGAAGCGGCACAGGTCGAGGTAGCGCTCCTTGGGCAGCAGCGCGGGCTGGCCGCGGAACACGGTCGACCACCTGGCGACGCCGTCGAGCTGGTCTGGCACGGGGAACAGGTTGAGCTTGAACTCGGCGCCGTCGGGGCTGAACAGTTCCTGCTCGAAATACGGTTTCCAGTCGGTGTCGCTCAGGCGCCGGCCCAGCACCTCGGCGCGCGCCGCGGCCATGATGCGCGCGATGCGCTGGTAGCTCAGCCATCGGGCCATGCTGTCGCGGTGCTCGGCGCGGAAGGCCGCGTCCCAGGCGTGCGGCGCCAGGCGCGGCAGCAGCGGCGCGCGCAGCGGCTCGGTCCAGCGCTGCGGGCTGCTGTCGCAGAACCAGACCGCCGCCGCCGGGTTGCCGCCTTCCATCCCCACGTAGGAGGAAAAATAGGTATCCAGTTCCTGGCTCGTGAACACGGTCGTATCTTTCATGCGTCTCCTCGGATGGCGTGGTACGGGCTGTGCGGGTTGCCGGCCGCGCCGCGCAGGCGGCCTCCTGGAAGTCGTTTCAAGATGAAGCGAAGCGGTCCTGGCCAGGCGCGCGGCCGCGGACAGTACAAGCAGTACTTGCCGTGCCGCGCAACGACGCCAGGATCTTCTTGAAACGACGCCTTATGCAAGAAGCCCACCGGCGGTGGGCTCCTGGCGGCTCATGGCGAAAGCAGCGGGGGAAAGGCCGTGGCCCCGGGGTCCGGCAGCAGCGAGCGCAGGCCGAGCTGGTCCGCGAGGTAGGGGCCGATCAGGCGGTTGCCCGCATCGCCGGGATGCTCGTCGTCCGCCATGTAGCCGCTGGCGGTGGCCTGCGCGAACGAGCCGAGCAGCGCGCGCAGGTCGACGTAGCCGGCGCCGGTCTGCGTGGCGACGCTCTGCTTGCGCGGCGCGAACGCGGCCAGCGCGGAGATCTGCCAGTCGCGCGTCTCGCCGGACTGCACCACCAGGATGCGCGTGGCCGGGCTGGCGGCGACGATGTCCTGGATGACGGCGAGCAGGTCGGACTCGTGCTGCTGCGCGGTGCGGGAATAGCGGTCGTTGAGGCCGCCGTTGAGCAGGTAGGCGGCGGGCTTGAGCGCGGCGAACCATTGCCGGCGCATGTCGCTGTCCTGCGCGGCCACCGCGGCTAGGCGCCGGCCGCGCTGGCCGGTGTTGCCGAGCTGGATGCCGAGGCTGCCGAGCGAGAACAGCGCGCCGAACACCGTCACCTTGCCGGTGATCTGGCTGCAGCCCACGCCCACGCCGCCACCGCCGGCGGCCGGCTGGTAGGCCAGGTCGATCCACGCCAGCGTGTTGGCGGCGGCGTCGGTCTGCACGGCCTGCCCGGCGTCGCCCGCGTTGGTGGTCCGGCACTGCATGGCGCCGCCGCCGGGCTGCCGGAGGTAGAACAGCCGCGCGCTCGACCACAGGCTGGGCGGGGTCAGCGAGAAGGCGGCGGTGCCGGTGCCCGCGTCGGTGGCGATGCCGCGCCCGTCGAGCGAGAGCCTGCCCATCGGGTCATGGATGTGGAGGCGGCGCAGGTCGGCGGTCCTGGTGGCGGCGAGGTCGTCGAACGGCAGGTAGCCGGGCCCGCCGTCGCCGAGGCCGCCGCGCGTGGCGGCGAGGAAATAAGCGCGCCACGTACTGCCGTGCGCGCCCGCGGTGAGCCCGTCGATGCCGGCGAGCACCAGGGTGTGCGCCTGCGCGTCGGCGCCGCCGGGCGGTGGCGTGGAAGGGGGATTGGCCGGATTGGCCGGGTTGGCGGGGTTGCCGGCGACGGGTGCCGGCGAGCCGCTGGCGTCGGCGGTGCCGGCGTGGCCGCCGCCGCCGCCGTCGCCGCCGCAACCGCCCAGCGCGGTTGCCGCCACGAGCACGATGAATGCCAGAAGCCTGCTGAATTGCGCGTTCAATTGCATCTGTGTCTCCCCCGGTTCAATTGCGTCGGATTGCGTCGAATTGCGGTGGGCCTTTTAATGCAAGGCGGAATCCTGCTAATGACCAGATGATTTTGTCTGCAAAAAATCGTATTTCAAACAGATTCTAGTTTTAGGGTATTCGTGTAAAAAGCACATGCACCAGAAATCCCCACATACGAGTGGTATTTCATCTACGATGCCGGCGCGAGGCGGGAAGGAGAGAGGCGGGAAGGGGAAATGCGGGAGGGCGTGCCGGGAATGGCCGCGGTTTCAGCGGCGCCCGCCCGCCGCGATCATGTCGATGAAGTCCTGCATGTAGCCGCGCACGTACTGGTCCTCTCGCAGGCTGACCGAGGCCATCGACGGCGGGAACAGCTCGCCGGTGTCGATCACGGCGAGGTCGGTGTCGCGCCGCGGCTCCACCGCCATCTGCTGCACCACCGCCACGCCGAGGCCGGCGGCCACGTAGGCCTTGATCACGTTGGCGTCGGTGGCGCGCACCACCACGCGCGGCGACAGGCCGCGGCGCTGGAACTCGCGCGTGACCATCCATCCCGAATTGAAGTGCTCGTCGTAGGTCACGAGCGGATAGCGCGCGATGTCCTCCACGCTCACGCGCGCGAGCTTGAGCAGCGGATGGCGGCGCGGCACGATCAGGCAGCGCGGAATGGGATAGGCCGGCAGCGCGACGATGCCTTCGGGCGTGTTGTCCGGCAGCGTGGAGATGCCGAGGTCCACCGCGTTGTCGCTGACCCACTGCACGATCTGCGCGGGATGGCCCTGCAGCAGTTCGAGGTTGACCGCCGGATGGGCCTTGCTGAAGCGGCGGATCACGTCCGGCAGGCCGTAGCGCGCGTGGATGTGGGTGGTGCCCACGCGCAGCGTGCCGCTGCCGCCGGCCTGCCCCGCGCCGGCCAGGCCCGCGAGCGCGCGCGTGTCGTTGAGCACGCGGCGCGACAGCGCCTGCGCTTCCTGGCCCGCGTCGGTCAGGCCGACCAGCCGGTTGCCGCGGCGCACGAACAGTTCCACGCCGATCTCGTTTTCGAGCGAGCGGATCAGCTTGCTGACCGCCGGCTGGGTGGTGTGCAGCGCATCCGCGGCGCGCGAGATGCTGAGCTGACTGGCGATGACCGCCTGCAGGCAGCGCAATTGCTGGAGGGTCATATCATGCCATTCCGGTAATGATTGTCTACGAACATGTCATTTTACAGAAAGAAGCCCGAAGCCCAGAATGGCCCCACCGATCGAGGAGACAAAGGCTTCCCGCCATGACAAGCAGCGTGTTCGACCAGCCGCTCCAGCAGCACATGTGGAGTACCGATGAAATGCGCGCGGTGTTCTCGGAAGAGAACCGCGTGCAGAAGTGGTTCGACTTCGAGGCCGCGCTGGCGGCCGCGCAGGCGGAACTCGGCATGATTCCCGCGGCCGCGGCCGCCGAGATCGGCGCGAAGGCGCGCGTGGCGGACATCGACCTGCCCGCGCTGGCCGCCGAGACGCGCCGCGTGAAGCACCCGCTGGTGCCGGCGGTGCGCGCGCTGCAGCGCCAGTGCGCGGGCGGGCTGGGCGAGTTCGTGCATTTCGGGCCGACCTCGCAGGACGTCTACGACACCGGCATGATGCTCCAGGTGCGGCAGGCCCACGCCATCCTGATGCGGGACCTGACCGCGGTGTCGCGCGAGCTGTACCGGCTGGCCGACGAGCACAAGCACACGCCGATGGCCGGGCGCACGCACGGCGTGCAGGCCCTGCCGATCACCTTCGGCCACAAGTGCGCGATCTGGCTGTCGGAGCTGGGCCGCCACCACGAGCGCATGCGCGCGCTGGAGCCGCGCACCTTCGTCGGCCAGATGGTGGGCGCGGTGGGCACGCAGGCTTCGTTCGGCGAGCAGGCCGGTGCGCTGGAGGCGCGCCTGATGGCGCGCCTCGGGCTGGGCGTGGCGCCGATCAGCTGGCAGCCGGCGCGCGACCGCCTGGGCGAGTACGTGAGCGTGCTCGGCCTGATCGGCGCCTCGCTGGGCAAGATCGCCAACGAGATCATGAACCTGGAGGGCGACGAGACCGGCGAGCTGGCCGAGCCGTTCAGCGAGGGCAAGGTCGGTTCCTCCACCATGCCGCACAAGCGCAACCCGGCCGTGGTGGAAACCGTGGTCACGCTCAGCCGCGCGATCCGCTACAGCGTGGCGATGATGCACGACGCGCAGATGGCCGAGCACGAGCGCGACGTGGCCGCGGTGCGCATGGAGTGGAAGGCGGTGCCGGAGGCCTGCATGATGGCCGCGGCGATGCTGCAGATGATGCAGTACGCGCTGTCCGGCCTCACCGTGAACGCCGCGCGCATGCGCGCCAACCTCGACCTGCTGGGCGGCTTCCTGATGTCGGAGCGCGTGATGTTCGCGCTGGCCGACAAGGTCGGCAAGCAGAGCGCGCACGAACTGGTCTACGCCGCCGCCATGCAGGGCATGGAGGGCGGCATCACCTTCGAGCAGGCGCTGTCGCGCGACCCGGCGATCCGCGCCGCGCTCGAGCCGGCCGCGCTCAAGGCGCTGCTCGATCCCGCCACCTACGTCGGCCAGGCGCCGCGCATCGTCGAGCGCTTCCTGGCCGAGACCCGGGCCAGCGGCTGGCTCGACTGACGGCGCGCGCCGCATCCAGACGACACATAACAAACACACGTCACACAGACAGGAGACACAACCATGAACCGGATTGCCAGGATATCGAGACGCATGGCCGCGCTGGCGCTGCTGTGCACGGGCGCCGCGCTGGCGGCCCCCGCGCAGGCCGACGGCTACCCGAACCACCCCGTGCGGCTGGTGGTGCCCTATCCGGTGGGCGGCGGCGGCGACACCGTGGCGCGCCCGCTGACGATGTACATGTCGGAACACATGGGCCAGCGCATCATCGTCGACAACCGCGGCGGCGCCAACGGCAACATCGGCATGGACCTGGTGGCCAAGTCCGATCCGGACGGCTATACGCTGGCGCTGGCGCTGACCTCGCAGCTTGCCGTCAACCCGAGCCTGTACCGCCACCTGTCGTATGACCCGGTCAAGGATTTCGAGCCGGTCTCGCTGCTGGCCTCGGCGCCGTATTTCCTGGTGGTCAATCCCTCCGTGCCGGCCAAGACCCTGGCCGAGTTCATCAAGCTGGTCAAGGCGAACCCGGGCAAGTACACCTATGGCTCGTCCGGCAACGGCAGCGGGCCGCACCTGTCGATGGAGCTGCTCAAGTCGATGGCCGGGCTCAACCTCGTGCACGTGCCGTACAAGGGCACGGGGCCGGCCATGCCGGCGCTGCTGGCCGGGGAGGTCAGCGCGATGTTCGCCAGCTACGGCGTGGCGTCGCAGCAGATCAAGGCCGGCAAGCTGCGCGTGCTGGCCGTGTCCACCGCGCAGCGCGCGGCCTCCATGCCCGACGTGCCGACCATCGCCGAGGCCGGCGTGCCCGGCTACGAGTCCAACGTGTGGTACGCGCTGCTGGCGCCGCGCGGCACGCCGCGGCCCATCATCGACAAGCTCAGCGCGGAGATCGCCGAGCTGATCAAGAGCTCGGACCTGCGCAAGCGCTTCATGTTCGACGGCATCGTGCCGGTGGGCTCCACGCCCGAGGCGCTGGGCGCCTACATCCAGTCCGAGAGCGTCAAGTGGTCGGCCATCGTCAAGCGCTCGGGCGCGACGATCGACTGAGCCTTGCCGCTCCGACATTCCTTCATACGAAAACATAGCCAGGATCAAAGGAATTCCAACAATGAAGATCGAACGCGTAGAGGCCATCGCCGTCCGCATCCCGCTCAACAAGGTGTTTTCCGGCAGCTCGTACAAGGTCGACAGCCGCGCCACGGTGATCACCCGCATCCACACCAGTTCCGGGCTGGTGAGCGAGGTCTACAACGGCGACCCGCGCGAGCACGGCCCCGAGATCGCGCGCATGATCGAGCAGGACATGGCGCCGCTGCTGATCGGCGAATCGGTGCATGCCAGCGAGCGCATCTGGGAAAAGCTGTTCTGCCTGACCATCCGCGCGGCCGACCGGCCGCTGGTGATGAACGCCATCGCCTGCGTCGATTCGGCGGTGTGGGACCTGGCCGGCAAGGCGCTCGGCATCAATGTGTGCCGGCTGATGGGCGGCTACCGCCAGGAGCTGCCCATCATCGCCATCGCCGGCTATTACCTGCCCGGCAAGACGCCGGCCGACCTCGCCGGCGAGATGGCGTGGCTGCGCTCGGTGGGCATGGCCGGCTGCAAGGTCAAGGTGGGCGGCGCGACGCCCGAGGTGGACGCCGAGCGCGTGAAGTACGCGCGCGAAGGCGGCGGCGACGATTTCCTGCTGGCGGTGGACGCCAACCGCGGCTGGAGCGTGGAGGAAGCCACGCGCTTCGCCCGCCTCGTCGAGCGCTACGACATCGCGTGGTTCGAGGAACCGTGCCACTGGCACGACGACGTGCGCGGCATGGCCGAGGTGCGGCGCGCCACCTCGATCCCCATCAACGCGGGCCAGAGCGAGGTCAGCGCGGCGGGCGTGCGCCGCCTGCTCGACGCCGGCGCGGTGGACATCGTCAACTTCGACGCCTCGGAGGGCGGCGGCATCACCGAATGGCGCCGCGCGGCGGCGGCCTGCGCGCTGGCCGGCGTGCGCATGGCGCACCACGAGGAGCCGCAGATCGCCTCGCACATGCTCGGCGCGCTGCCGCACGGCATCTGCGTGGAGTGCTTCCCGGACCCGGACCGCGATCCGATCTTCCCCGGCATGTGGGCCAACCCGCCGCACATCAAGGACGGCATCATGGCGATCCCGCAAGGCCCGGGCTTCGGCATCGAGCTGGACTGGGACATGGTCAAGCGGTACCGCATCAACTGAACCATCGGGCGGCCGGCGGGCGATGTCATGCTGTGGGACAATCGCCGCGTGATGCACAAGACCACCACGCGGGAACTGCCCGCCGCCATGCGCCACGCCATCTGTCGCATCACCGCGATGGGCGGGCGGCCGCCCTGGCAGCTCCCATGTCCATGAATCTCCCATGTCCATGAGCGAGTCCACCAGCCAGACGCCATTCCCGATGTCATCCGTCGCCAGCGCGGCGGGTATTGCCACGTTCGACAGCCTGCCGCTGGACGGCGGCGGCGCGCTCTCGCCGGTGCGCCTGGCGTGGTCGCGCTACGGGCCGGAGCCCGCGCACGCGCGTTCGGTGGTGCTGCTGCTGCACGGCATTTCAGGCAGCCATCACGCGCTGCCGCCCGCCAGCGGACCGGCCCATCCCGATGCCGGCTGGGCCAGCGCCTGGCTGGGGCCGGACGCGCTTCTCGACACGCGGCAGACCTGCGTGCTGGTGCCCAACGCGCTGGGCTCCTGCTTCGGCAGCAGCGGCCCGGCCGATTCTCCTGCCGCGTCTGCTACATCTGCCACGTCTGCCGCGGATTTCCCGCCGGTTTCCATCGCGGACACGGTGCGCCTGCAGGGGCTGTGGCTGCGCTCGCTCGGCGTGGCGCGCCTGGATGCCGTGCTCGGTTTTTCCTATGGCGGATACCAGGCGTTCCAGTGGGCGGTGGCCGGACCCGTGCCGGCGGCGCGGGTGGTGGTGCTGGCCTCGGCGCCGCGCGGCAACGGCACCGCGCAGGATGTGACCCAGCTGCGCCAGCTCGCCGCCGCGCTCGACGCGGGCGTGCCGGCCGCGCGCGAAGCCTGGGTCGCCATGCGGCGCGCGACCTTGCAGCGCTACGGCTACGCCGCGTGGCTCGCCGACCGTCAGCCGCATGACATGAATGCCGTGGAAGCCCGCCTGCGGGGCGAGGCCGAAGCCTGGGCCACGCGCTTTTCGCCGTGGTCGCTGGCGGCCCTGCGCGATGCCGCCCGCCGCTTCGACGCGAGCGCGGCGCTGGCGGCGGCGCCCATGCCGGTCCACTGGCTGCGTTGTACCTCCGACGTATTGTTTCCTCCCGACGACGATGCCGCGGCAGCGGCGGCCCGCGCGGACTATCCGGCCTCCGTCGTGCGCGCCACCGTGCACGGGCGCTACGGACATCTGTCGCCGTTGCTGGAAGCGGAGGCCTGGCAGGCGCCGCTGCGTCTGGCATTGCGGTAGCGCCGGTCCCGTCGCCGCGCCTGGCATGACTGGCCGCGCCCTGGGCGCGGCCTTGTTCATTTGTGCCTGGCCCGGGTCATTTCTGGTCCGGCGCATCCGCGGCATCCGCTGCATCCGCCGCATGGCCCGGCACGCGGCCGACCATCTCGGTGGCGCGCAGGAACGCGAAATCGCAGCCTTTGTCGGCCTGCGTGATCTGCTCGAGGAACAGCTTGCGGTAGCCGCGCAGGGGGGCCGCCGGCGCCGCCGGCGCGGGCTGCTGCGTCAGCGCCTCGCGGCGGCGCGCGAGTTCTGCGTCCGATACCAGCAGCGCGATGCTGCGCGCCGATACGCTCAGGCGGATGCGGTCGCCGCTGCGCACCAGCGCGAGCGGCCCGCCGAGCGCCGCCTCGGGCGTGACGTGCAGCACGATGGTGCCGGCCGCGGTGCCGCTCATGCGGCCGTCGGAGATGCGCACCATGTCCTTGACGCCGGCGCTGGCCAGCTTCTTGGGAATGGGCAGGTAGCCGGCCTCGGGCATGCCGGGCGCGCCGGCCGGGCCGATGTGCTTGAGCACCAGGATGTCGTCGGCGTGGACGTCGAGCTCGGGGTCGTCGATGCGGCTGGCGAGGTCCGCCGAATCCTCGAACACCACGGCGCGGCCTTCGTGCTCCATCAGTTCCGGGTTGGCGGCGGACTGCTTGATGATGGCGCCGCCGGGCGCGAGGTTGCCGCGCAGGAAGGCGATGCCGCCGGCCGGGTAGATCGGGTCGGCGATGGGCCGCACCACGGTCTGCGGGAACGGCCGGAACGCATCGATCTCCTCGCCGAGCGTGCGGCCGGTGACGGTCAGCGCGTCGAGATGCAGCAGCGGGCGCAGCTCGCGCAGCACCGCGGGCATGCCGCCGGCGAAATGCAGGTCTTCCATGTAGTGCTGGCCGGACGGCTTGAGGTCGACCAGCACCGGCGTCTCGCGGCTCATGCGGTCGAAGGCGTCGAGGTCCACCTCGAAGCCCATGCGGCCGGCGATGGCGGTCAGGTGGATGATGCCGTTGGTCGAGCCGCCGATGGCGAGCAGCACGCGCAGGGCGTTCTCGAACGCCTTGGCGGTGAGGATGCGGTCCGGCGTGAGGCCCGTGCGCGCGATCTCGACGGCCTGCCTGCCGCTGAGCTCGGCGATGCGGATGCGGTCGGAGGTGACGGCCGGCGGCGAGGCGCCGCCCGGCATGACGATGCCGAGCGCCTCGCCCAGGCACGCCATCGTGCTGGCCGTGCCCATCACCGAGCAGGTGCCGACGCTGGCCACCAGCTTGCCGTTGACCTCGGTGATCTCCTGCTCGTCGATCTCCTGGGCGCGGAAGCGCCCCCAGTAGCGGCGGCAGTCGGTGCACGCGCCCACGCGCTCGCCGCGATGGCCGCCGGTCAGCATCGAGCCGGTGATGAGCTGCACCATCGGGATGTTGGCCGAGGCCGCGCCCATCAGCTGCGCCGGCACGGTCTTGTCGCAGCCGCCGATCAGCACCACCGCGTCCATCGGCTGCGCGCGGATCATTTCCTCGGTGTCCATCGACATGAGGTTGCGCAGGTACATGCTGGTGGGCGCGGAAAAGCTCTCGGCGATCGAGATGGTGGGGAAGTCGATCGCCAGCCCGCCGGCCATCATCACGCCGCGCTTGACCGCCTCGATCAGTTGCGGCGCGTTGCCGTGGCACGGGTTGTAGCCGCTGCCGGTGTTGACCACGCCGACGATGGTGCGGTCGAGCGCCTCGTCGGTGTAGCCGGCGCCCTTGATGAACGCCTTGCGCAGGAACAGGGAGAAGCCGGTGTCACCGTAGTTGGTGAGGCCCTTGCGAAGGCCGCGCGGCAGGACGACGGTGGTGCCGTCCTTGGGAGTCTGAGGCATGGTGAACGCTCTCCGGATAATTATCAATAATACTATTGACGGATTCTGGCACGAACGCCGGGGCTTGTCGAGCGGAGATCGCCGGGGAGCGGAAGAGGGTGAGGGCTGGCATGGCCAGCCGGCGTGGCCGGCGCGTGTGACCGGCGTGGTGTCAGGGGCGCGTGGCGCCGCGCGGTTTCAGGCGCCGGCGAACAGATGCCGGTTCAGCGCAAGGTAGGCGTCGCGCGACGGCGCGAGGTGATTGCGGCACAACGTGACGAGGTCGTCGCGGCGCCCTTCGCGCAGGGCGTCGATGATGGCCCAGTGCTCGTCGCGCGCGCGCGCGCGGTAGGCCGGGTCGACCAGCGAGCTGAAGCGGATCGGGTGCGTCTGGCGCGCGTATTCCTGGATCGCGCGCTGCAGCGTGGCGTTCTCGCAGAAGCCGAACAGCGTCTCGTGAAAGTGCTGGTTGCTGCGGAACACCGCGCGCGGGTCGTTCGCGGCGACGGCGGCATCGTGCTCGCGCTGGATCTCGATGAGGCGCTGCAGGCCTTCCTCGGGCAGCGGGCAGGGCAGGATGCGCGCGGCCTCGCTCTCGAGCAGCTCGCGCAACTGGTACAGCTCGGCCACTTCGCGCGCGCTGAACGCGCGCACCTCGCAGCCGATGTTCTTGCGGCGCTCGACCAGCCCGAGGCGGGCCAGCTCGGAGAGCGTCTCGCGCGCGGCGTGCCGCTTGAGGTCGAAGCGGCGCATCAGGTCGTCTTCGATCAGCCGTTCGCGCGGATGCAGCCGGCCGAGCACGATGTCCTCTTCCAGTTCGCACACGGCGGCGGGAACGTCGAAGGGTTTGCTGGCGGATTCGATATGGCGGTTTTGCGCGACGGACATGAATGGATCGTAAGTAAGACGGGACAGGGCGCGGCGCCGCGCGCCGCGTCGCACGCCTTCCCGCAGGGACGTGGATCGCGGCAATTCTACATGCGCCCCGGAGAGAGGTTACGCGGGGCCGCGGCGGGCGGTCAATGCGGCGCGGCGACTGTGTCCATATTAATATCAATACGATTATTGACAATCTGGTCGGGGCGTCCCAGAATCGCGGCACGGACGCCCCGCGTCCTCTGCACCCCGCCAGACCCGACCGGATGTCTTGCCAGGCATGAGCCTGCCGCGGCGCATCCCCGTCCCAACGATCCACAGAGAGGCATCATGTACAAGACACCCACACACTTCATCGACGGGGCCGAGGTCCTGGCCGCGGCTGCCGATGCCCCCGCCATTCCGGTCATCGATCCCGCCACCGAGACGCTGCTCGGCACCGTGGCCGGCGCCGGCGAGGCGGAGGTCGGCGCCGCGCTGCGGGCCGCGCAGCGCGGCCTGGAGCGCTGGAGCGGGACGGCGCCGTGGGCGCGCTCCGACGTGCTGCGGGAGGTCGGCCGCCTGATGCGCGAGCGCCAGGAGGAACTGGCGCGCCTGCTGACGCTGGAAGTCGGCAAGACGCTGGCCGAGGCGCGCGCCGAGGTGGCGGTCTCCGCCGAGCATTTCGAGTGGTGCGCCGACGAGGCCCGGCGCCTCTACGGCCTGGTGCTGGGCGGGCGCACGGCGGCCAGCCGGCTGGAGGTGCGCTACGAGCCGGTGGGTGTCGTGCTGGCGCTGACGGCGTGGAATTTCCCGGTCAACCTGGCCGCGCGCAAGCTGGCGATGGCGCTGGCGGCCGGCTGCGCGGTCATCGTGCGGCCGGCCGAGGAAGCGCCGGGCAGCGTGGCCGCGCTGGTGCGGTGCTGCCACGACGCGGGCGTGCCCGCGGGCGCGGTCAACCTGCTGATCGGCACGCCCGACGACGTGGTCGCGCCGCTGATGGCCGCGCCGGCGGTGCGCAAGATCAGTTTCACCGGCTCGACCCGCGTTGGCCAGCTGCTGATCCGCCAGAGCGCGGATACCGTCAAGCGCCTGACGATGGAGCTGGGCGGGCATGCGCCGTTCATCGTCCTCGACGATGCCGACGTCGAGGCCGCGGCGGCGGCGGCGGTGCAGGCCAAGTTCCGCAACGCCGGCCAGGTGTGCGTGTCGCCGGGCCGCTTTTTCGTCGCGCGTCCGGTGATGGCGGCCTTCGAGGCCGCGGTGGTGGCCCGCGCCCGGCGCCTGCGCGTCGGCAACGGCCAGCAGGAGAACGTCGACATGGGGCCGCTGGCGACCGAGCGGCAGCGGGTGCGCACCGAGCGGCTGGTGCGCGATGCGCTGTCCCGCGGCGCGCGGCTGCTGTGCGGCGGGCGGCGTCCGCCCGAGCTGGTCCGCGGCTATTTCTACGAACCCACGGTGCTGGCCGACGTGCCGGACGACGCCGAGATCCTCCACGAGGAGCCGTTCGCGCCGGTGATGGCGATCGTTCCCGTCGACGATGCCGACGAGGCCATCGCGCGCGCGAACGCGCTGGAGGCGGGGCTGGCCGCCTATCTGTACACGCGCTCGGCCGAGGCCGCGGACCGCGTGGCGAACGCGCTCGAGTCCGGCATGGTGGGCGTGAACACCACGGCGGTGGCCACGCCGGAGGCGCCGTTCGGTGGCATCAAGCAAAGCGGCTTCGGCCGCGAGGGCGGTGAGATCGGCGTGCGGGAATACCTGAACACCAAGTTCGTGCACCGGTACGCGGCGTAGGGCGACATAAGGCGGCGTGGGGCGGCGTGGGGTGGTGTAGAGCGGCATAGGGCGGCACAAGAGCGCCACAAGTTCGCCCAAGGTCCGCCACAAGAGCGGCATCGGGCACCGCCGCTTCCGGCCTTGCCGGGCCGCTGCGCAACGACCTTCTTTTTCCCCGCGGTATGTGCTACCCGCCCCGGCGCGACCCCGCCGGGCAGGCCAGGCTGTCGGCCCGTTGAATTATCGATTAGATTATTGACAATCCATGAGGGCACACTTAGACTTTCCGTGCTCACCTATAAAAACCATCCGGAGACATTCATGAAGCGCTTATTGGCCTGCGTGGCCATGCTGTGGGCCACCGTGGCCGCGGCCCAGTATCCCGACAAGCCGGTCAAGCTGGTGGTGCCGTTCGCGCCCGGCGGCAACATCGACTTCATCGCCCGCACCCTGCAATCGAAGCTGTCCGAATACCTGGGCGTGTCGGTGGTGATCGACAACCGGCCCGGCGCGGGCGGCATCCTCGGCGCCGCCTACGCGGCCCGCCAGCCGGCGGACGGTTACACGCTGCTGCTGGCCAATACCGGCGTCATCGTGATCTACCCGGCCATCTACAAGCAGCTTTCGTATGATCCGCTGAAGGATTTCGTGCCGGTGGCCCGCGCCACCACCAACGAGCTGGTGGCCGTGGTCAACCCCGGCGTGCCCGCGCGCGACCTGAAGGAATTCATTGCCTACAGCAAGTCGAGCGGCGGCAAGATCAGCGCGGCCGTGGCCGGCGTCGGCTCGTCGCAGCATTTCGCCATGGAGATGGTCAAGCGCAGCGCCGGCGTCGACATGCTGATGGTGCCGTACAAGGCCAGCGTGCCCGCGCTCAACGACGTGCTCGGCGGGCAGGTCCAGTTCATGGTCGACGCGCCGCCCGTGGTGCAGTCGTTCGTCCAGACCGGCCGCCTGCGCGCGCTGGCCGTCACCGGCAGCAAGCGGCTGGCCACGCTGCCCAACGTGCCGACCTTCACCGAGGCCGGCCTGCCGGGCATCGATGCCACCGGTTTCCAGGGCTTCCTCGCGCCGGCGGGCACGCCCGACGCGATCGTCAACACGGTGTCGCGCGCGGTGCTCAAGGCGCTGCAGCAGCCCGAGGTGATCCAGCAACTGCGCGGCCAGGGGCTGGAGCCCGCGGGCATGGACGCCAGGGCATTCAATGCCTTCGTGCACACCGAAGCGCCCAAGTGGGCAAATCTCGCCAAAGCCGCCAACATCAAGGCCGACTGACATGAAAACACCTGAAACCCTGCGACCGAACCGCTTCAAGGAAGGCTTGCGCGAGGGGCGCAAGCAGCCCGGCCTGTGGCTCACGCTCGAAAGCCCCCACGTCACCGAGGTGGTGGCCGGCTCCGGCTACGACTGGCTGCTGCTCGACATGGAGCACGCCTGCGTCGACGTCTCCCAGGTCGTCGACCACCTGCGCGCCGCGCAGGGCGGCACGGCGGAACTGGTGGTGCGCATCCCGGCCAACGAGCCGGTCGTGTTCAAGCGCCTGCTCGACGCCGGCATCCGCTCGTTCATGGTGCCGTTCGTGCAGTCCGCCGAGGAAGCGCGGCAGGCCGTGGCCGCCACGCGCTACCCGCCGCACGGCATCCGCGGCGTGAGCGGCAACATGCGCGCCAACGGCTTCTCGCGCATCAAGGACTACGGCCAGCGCTACGCCGAGGCGCAGTGCATCGTGGTGCAGATCGAATCGCCGGCGGCCGCCGCGGCCGTGCGCGAGATCGGCGCGGTCGACGGCGTGGACGGCCTGTTCGTCGGCCCCAACGACCTGGCCGCCAACATGGGGCTGTACGGCCAGCCGGGCGCGCCCGAGGTGACGGCGGCGATCGCGCGCATCCTGGCCGACATCCGCGCGGCCGGCAAGGCGCCGGGCATCCTCAACTTCAACCCCGCGCAGGCGCGCGAGCTGCTGGCGCAGGGCTACGACTTCGTCGCGGTGGGCTCCGACCTGTCGATCCTGGCGCGGCGCAGCGAAGCCCTGCTCGCGGAAATCACCGCCGCCTGAGAGCCATTCCCCATGAGCAGAAAGCGAATTGAACTGTCCCAGCTGCGCAGCCAGCGCTGGTTCGGCGCGGCCGGCCAGCCCGGCAACCACAAGTCGTACCGCACCAAGCAGATGGGCTACACCAGCGAGGACTTCCAGGGCAAGCCGGTCATCGGCATCCTCAGCACGTGGTCGGACCTCAACAGTTGCCACACGCATTTCCCGCAGCGCATCGAGGAGGTCAAGCGCGGCGTCTGGCAGGCCGGCGGCTTCCCGGTGGTGATGCCGACGCTGAGCGTGGGCGAGACCTACGTGCGCCCCAGCACGCTGATCTACCGCAACCTGCTGGCGATGGACGCGGAAGAGATCCTGCGCTCGCACCCGATCGACGGCGCCGTGCTGCTGGGCGGCTGCGACAAGACCACGCCCGGGCTGCTGATGGCGGCCGCATCGATGAATATCCCGGCCATCTTCGTGCCCGCCGGCGCGATGCTGCGCGGGCACTGGCGCGGCCAGCAGATGCTGGGCACCGGCTCCAGCACCTGGCAGGCCCTGGCCGACTACCGCGCCGGCAAGCTCGACGAAAAATCGTGGCGGCAGGTCGGCGAGGGCACGGCGCGCTCGCCGGGCACCTGCAACACGATGGGCACCGCCTCGACCATGACCAGCATGGCCGACGCGCTGGGGCTGACCCTGCCGGGCGCCAGCTCGATCCCCGCGGTCGACGCCACGCATTCGCAGATGGCGTCGATGTCCGGGCGCCGCATCGTCGAGATGGTGTGGGAAGACCTGCGGCCGAAGGACATCGTCACGCGCCAGAGCTTCCTGAACGCCGTGGTCACGGACATGGCGCTGTCGGGCTCGACCAACTCCCTCATCCACCTCGTGGCGATGGCGCGCCGCCTCGGCGTCGAACTGTCGCTCGACGATTTCTCGCGCGCCAGCGAGACGGTGCCGGTGCTGTGCAACCTGCAGCCCAGCGGCACCTACCTGATGGAGGACCTGTTCTACGCGGGCGGGCTGCTGGCGCTGCTCAAGCGCATCGCCGGGCACCTCGACCTGTCCTGCCAGACCGTCACCGGCCGCACGCTGGGCGAGAACATCGAGCAGGCCGAGGTCTACAACGACGACGTCATCCGCACCGAGGAAAACCCGGTCTACGGGGCCGGCGGGCTGGTGGTGCTGCGCGGCAACCTGGCGCCGCGCGGCGCGGTGCTCAAGCGCGCCGCCGCCGAGCCGCGCCTGCTCCAGCACACCGGCCCGGCCGTGGTGTTCCGCAACTTCCAGGACATGCTCGCGCGCGTGGACGACCCCGACCTCGCCGTGACCGCGGACAGCGTGCTGGTGCTGCAGGACAGCGGCCCGACCGGCGCGCCCGGCATGCCGGAATGGGGCATGCTGCCGATCCCCAAGAAGCTGCTGGCGGCCGGCGTGCGCGACATGGTGCGGATCTCCGACGCGCGCATGAGCGGCACCAGCTACGGCACCTGCGTCCTGCACGTCTGCCCGGAAAGCCGCGTGGGCGGGTTGCTGGGGCTGGTGCGCGACGGCGACCTGGTGCGCCTCGACACCGAAGGCCGCCGGCTCGACCTGCTGGTGGACGAGGCCGAGATCGAGGCGCGGCGCAAGGCCTGGGTCGCGCCGCCGCCGCACTACGAGCGCGGTTTCGGCCTGCTGCACATCGAGCACGTGCTGCAGGCGGACGAAGGCTGCGACCTCGATTTCCTCGCCAGGCAGGGCAACGTGCCCGATCCGGAAGCGCGCTTCTCGTAGCGCAAATCGGGCCGGGACACCGTTGCCGCGATGCCCGCGGCGGCTGTGTCCCGGCCGCCTTCTCGTCACGATCCCGCCGCCGTCCCGCCGCCGTCCCGCCACGGGGCGGCGATCCCGGCACTCCCTGCATCTCCCCCTTGCGTCCGCCGCGATACTGTATAAACATACAGTATTCGGAGATTCCGCCTATCCCGCCTTGTCCCACCTTATCCCGCCGCCTTGCCGCGCGGATAAGGCCGTCACAAGGCCGCAAGCATCACATGAGTTCCCTCGTTTCCTCCGGCTCGCACGCGCCGCCCGTTGATCCACCCGTGCCACCCGTGGCCCAGCCCGCCGGGGCCGGCCGCCAGGCGGCGCTGGAGGCGCTCGCGCAGCGCCATCCCGGCCTGTGGCGCGCCGGGCAGCTCGGCCGCGCGGGGCAGGCGGGCAGCGTGCCGGCGCTGGAAACCGGCCATGCGGCGCTGTCGGCCGAATTGCCGGGCGGCGGCTGGCCGCTGGGGGCGCTGACCGAGCTGCTGCTGGCCGAGCCCGGCGTGGGCGAGCTGCGCCTGCTGCGCCCGGCGCTGGCCGCGCTGGCGGCGGCGCCGCGGCGCCTGGCGCTGGTGGGGCCGCCGCACCTGCCGAACGCGGCGTGCCTGGCCGGCTGGGGGCTGCCGGCGCGGCAGGTGTTCTGGGTGCGCGCGCCGGCCGGCGCCGGCAAGGCCGCGGCGCAGGCCGACCTGCTGTGGGCGGCCGAGCAGGTGCTGCGCAGCCAGGCCTTCGGCGGGGTCGTGGTGTGGCTGCCCGCGGCGCGGCCCGAGGCGCTGCGCCGCCTGCAGGTGCTGGCGCAGGCGGGCGACGCGGTGGCGTGGGCCGTGCGCCCGGCCGGCGTGCTGCGCGAGTCGTCGCCGGCGGTGCTGCGCCTGCTGCTGGCGCCGGCGCCGGGCAATGCGGTGTCGATCACCTTCCACAAGCGGCGCGGCCCGGTGCGCGAGCAGCCGCTGGTGCTGCCGCTCGACGAGATGGCGGCGGTGCCGGGCCGTCCGTCCGCGCCGCGGCCCGCGCCTGCGGAGGCGCCGTTGCCGCGGGTTTCACAGGCCGTTGCGGGAGAGCAAGACCATGTCGTACTGGATCGCGGTGCATCTGCCGCGCCTGTCGCTGGACGCGCTGCAGCCGAACTGGCCTGAGCCGGACGCTGCCGCCGCGGTCCCCGGCGTGCTGCATCACGGCGTGCCGGTGGCGGTGATGGAGCGCGAGCGCGTGGTGCTGGCCAATACCCCGGCGGTGGCGCTGGGCGTGCAGGCCGGCATGCGGCGCGGCGGGGTGCAGGCCCTGTCGGCGCAGGTGGTGCAACTGGAGCGCGAGCCGGCGGCGGAGGCGCAGCTGATGACGGCGCTGGCGCTGGCGCTGCTGCATTTCTCGCCGCACGTGAGCCTGCATCCGGAGCCCGACGCGGCCACGGTGATGATCGACGCGGGCGCCAGCGTGCGGCTGTTCGGCGGGCATCGCGCGCTGTGCCGCGCGGTGTATGCGCGGGTGCGCCGGCTGGGCGTGTTCCTTCAACTGGGCTGCGCGCCGACCGCCTTCGGCGCGGCGTGGCTGGCGGCGCAGCCGTTCCGGCGCGACCGGCACGGCCGCATGGTGCGCCCGGCGCGGCGCGCGCTGCGTCCGGCGCGCATGGCGCGGCTGCTGGACCGCCTGCCGGTGGCCATGCTGCGCAACGTGGCCGACGAAGGCTGGCTCGACGGCATCGGCTGCCGCACCGTGGGCGAGGTGCGCGGCCTGCCGCGCGCGGGTTTGCAGCGCCGCCTCGGCGCGGACGTGCTGGCGCGGCTGGACCAGGCCTATGGCGAGGTGCCGGTGCGCTTCGCCTGGTTCGCCGCGCCGCCCGAGTTCGCGCAGCGCATGGAACTGCCGGGCCGCACCGAATCGGTCCAGGGCGTGATGGCCGGCGCGCAGCGCCTGCTGCTGGCGCTGGGCGGCTGGCTGGCGGTGCGGCAGGCCGGCGTGACGCGCCTGGCGCTGCGGCTCGAGCATGAGCGCTACCGCCTGGGCTGCGAGACCCCGGCCACGCCGGTGACGGTAAGCCTGGCCGAGCCCAGCCGCGACCCGGCGCACTTGTGCCGGCTGCTGCAGGAGCGCCTGGACAAGGTGCAGTTCACCGTGCCGGCGGTGGGGCTGCTGCTGGTGGTGGAGGCCATGCAGGAATGCCTGCCGCGCAGCGAGGCGCTGTTTCCCGAGCCGGGCGGCACGCCGGCCGGGCTGGGCCGCCTGCTCGACACCTTG
This sequence comes from Cupriavidus sp. FW216-B1, assembly GCF_058789195.1. Classification (NCBI taxonomy): domain Bacteria; kingdom Pseudomonadati; phylum Pseudomonadota; class Betaproteobacteria; order Burkholderiales; family Burkholderiaceae; genus Cupriavidus; species Cupriavidus sp. FW216-B1. The sequence continues at coordinate 290,604 of NZ_JBYTEL010000001.1, forward strand.
ATGGCGCGCCTGGGCCGCGAGAACGTGCTGCAGCCCATGCCGCTGGCGGACCACCGGCCCGAGCGCGCCAGCCGCTGGTGCCCGGTGGACGAGATGCCCGCGCGCGCGCCGGCGGCACCCGCGCAGGCCTGGCCCGCGCGCCCGCCGTGGCTGCTGGCGCAGCCGCTGCCGCTGGCCGTGCAGCGCCACCGGCCCTGCCACGGCGGGCCGCTGGTGCTGCTGTCGCGGCCCGAGCGCATCGAGTCCGGCTGGTGGGACGACGCGCTCGCCACGCGCGACTATTTCGTCGCCGAGCGCGCCGACGGCCTGCGCTGCTGGGTCTACCGCCAGCGCCCGGGGCGCGAGGAGGGCGGCGAATACCGCTGGTTCCTGCACGGGCTGTTCTGAGCCGGCTGCACCGAGCGCGCCCGCGCCGCGCGCCATCCGGCCCGGTCCGGTTGCATCCCGCTCCGTCTTGCCCGGCTTCGTTTCGCTTGGCTTCGTCCGGCTCCATCCGGCTTCATCTGGTTCGACCTGGCCTCACCCTGTTTCATATCCGTCCTCGATCATGTCCAGCCTGCCCGCCGCGCCTTCGTTTTCCGCCCTGCCGCCCGCGCTCTCGGCGCTGCTGCCGGCCTTGCCCGATTACGTGGAGCTGCACTGCATCTCGAACTTCACCTTCCTCGAAGGCGCCTCGCATCCGGTCGAGCTGATCGAGCGCGCGTTCGCGCTGGGTTATGGCGGCCTCGCGCTCACCGACGAATGCTCGGTGGCCGGCACGGCGCGCGCGCACCACGCGCTCAAGGACCTGCGCGAGCGCGCCAGCGCCGCGCTCGCGCGCAGCGCGGCGCGGCTGGCCGCCGGCCTCGACGCGGGCGAGGAAGACGACGAAGACGAGGATGACCTCGAAGCCCTGGCCGCGGAGGAGGCGGAAGACGGCGAAGGCCACGACCCCGGCGCGCAGGACGTCCTGCTGCAAGCCGCCGGCCCCGGCGAGGCCGCCGAGGCCCGCCTGCGGCGCCATGAAAAACTCTCCGCCATCGCCGCCGCCGCGCAGGCCTTCCGCCTGCTGATCGGCAGCCGCTTCACGCTGACCGGCCAGGATGGCAAGGACGGCCAGAACGATGATCCGGCCCTGCGCCTGGTGCTGCTGGCGCAGGACCGCGAAGGCTTTGGCAATCTCTGCGAGTTCATCACGCTGGGCCGCCGGCGCGCGGAGAAGGGCGCCTACCGCCTGCGCCCGGAGGACATCGCCGCGCCCGCAGCGGAACACGCGCACCTGCGCGGCATGCCCCGCTGCGTGGCGCTGCTGCTGCCCGCGTACTGCCCCGAGCCGCAAGCGCTGCTGCGGCAGGCGCGCTGGATGCGGCAGGTCTTCGGCGAGCGCGCCTGGATCGCGCTCGAGCAACTGCAGGGCCATGCCGATGCGCTGCACCGGCAGCGGCTGGAGGACGCCGCCGCGCAGGCCGGCGTGCCGCTGGCCGCGGCGGGCGCCGTGACCATGCACGTGCGCTCGCGCAAGCCGCTGTCCGACGTGCTCAGCGCGATCCGCACCGGGCAGACGCTGGCCGAGTGCGGCATGGCGCTGGCGCCCAATGCCGAGCAGCACCTGCGCATGCGCCAGCGGCTGTCGCGGCTCTACCCGCGCGAGGCGCTGGCGCAGACGCTGCGCATCGCCGCCATGTGCGATTTCTCGCTGGACACGCTGCGCTACGAATATCCGGAGGAACTGGTGCCCGCCGGCCTGACGCCGTTCAGCTACCTGTACAGCGAGACCATGAAGGGCAAGGCGATACGGTTTCCCGACGGCCTCGATCCCAGGTGGGACAAGCAGCTGGCGGACGAGCTCGGCCTGATCCGGGAGAAAGGCTACGAGTCGTTCTTCCTCACCGTGCACGACATCGTGCGCTTCGCGCGCAGCAAGGACATCCTGTGCCAGGGGCGCGGCTCGGCGGCCAACTCGCTGGTCTGCTATTGCCTGTTCATCACCGAGGTCCATCCGGCCGACGCCAACATGCTGTTCGGCCGCTTCCTCTCGCGCGAGCGCGACGAGGCGCCCGACATCGACGTCGACTTCGAGCACCAGCGGCGCGAAGAGGTCATCCAGTACATCTACGGGAAATACGGCCGCGACCGCGCCGCGCTGGCCGCCTCGCTGATCACCTACCGCTCGCGCAGCGCGCTGCGCGACGTGGGCCGCGCGCTCGGCATCGACGCCAGCGTGATCGAGCAGGTGGTCAAGGGGCAGGCGTGGTGGGACGGCCCGCGCGGCTTCATCGAGCGCATCTCGCAATACGGGCTGGACCCGGAGTCGCTGGCGGTGCGCCAGTGGGCCAGTCTGACCATGCAGTTGCGCGGCTTTCCGCGCCATTTGTCGCAGCACGTCGGCGGCTTCGTGATCGCGCGGGACAAGCTGTCGCGGCTGGTGCCGATCGAGAACGCGGCGATGGCGGAGCGCAGCGTGATCCAGTGGGACAAGGACGACCTCGAATCGCTCGGCCTGCTCAAGGTGGACGTGCTGGCGCTGGGCATGCTGTCGGCGATCCGGCGCGCGCTGGCAATGATCCCGGGGCCGTCCGGCGGGCCGATGCGCATGGCGGAGATTCCCCGCGAGGACGGCAAGACCTACGACATGATCTGCGCGGCCGACACCATCGGCGTGTTCCAGGTGGAGTCGCGCGCGCAGCAGTCGATGCTGCCGCGCCTGCGGCCGCGCAGCTTCTACGACCTGGTGGTGGAGGTGGCCATCGTGCGGCCCGGCCCGATCCAGGGCGGCATGGTGCATCCCTTCCTCAAGCGGCGCGAAGTGGTGCGGCGCACCGGCAAGCAGCCCGTGTACCACGACAAGATCATCCAGAACGTGCTGGGCCGCACGCTGGGCGTGCCGATCTTCCAGGAGCAGGTCATGCAGCTGGCCATCGACGCGGCCGGCTTCACGCCCGGCGAGGCCGACCATCTGCGCCGCTCGATGGCGGCGTGGCGGCGCAAGGGCGACCTGCGCAAGTACCAGGACAAGCTGGTCAGGGGGCTGACCGCCAACAAGTATCCCGAGTCCTTCGCGCTGGCCATCTGCCGGCAGATCGAAGGCTTCGGCGAGTACGGCTTCCCGGAAAGCCACGCCGCCAGCTTCGCCAAGCTGGTCTACCTCAGCGCGTGGATCAAGTGCCACCATCCGGCCGCCTTCCTGTGCGCGCTGCTCAACAGCCAGCCGATGGGCTTCTACTCGCCCTCGCAACTGGTGCAGGATGCGCGCCGCCACGGCGTGCGCACGCTGCCGGCGGACGTCACGGTGAGCGGCTGGGAAAGCACGCTCGAAGCGGATGCGGATGGGAGTGCGGAGGTGGGAGCAAATATGGACGCGGACATGGACACGCAAGCGGGCACGCAAGCAGGCGCGCAAGCGGGCAGCGCCCGCCCGGCCGTGCGGCTCGGCCTCGGCCGCGTGAAAGGCATGAGCAAGGACGTGGCGCTGCGCATCGAGGCGGCGCGCGCCGGGCGGCCCTTCGCCAGCGTGGAAGACCTGGTGCTGCGCGCCTGCCTGGACCGCCACGACATCGACGCGCTGGCCGCCGCCGATGCGCTGTCCGCGCTCGCCGGGCATCGCCGCCAGGCGCGCTGGCAGGCCCGCGCCGCCGCGCTGCAGGCGGTCCACCGCGACCTGCTCTACGCGGCGCCACCGGCCGAGAGCGCGCTTGCCTTGCCCGCGCCGCGCCTGGGCGAAGACGTGGCCGCCGACTACGCCAGCACGGGCCTGTCATTGAAGTCGCATCCGCTGGCGCTGCTGCGCCCGCGCCTGGCGGCCATGAAATTCGCCACCGCGCGGCAGCTTGCGCAGTGCGGCAACGGCCGGCGCGTGCGCGCCTGCGGCATCGTCACCGTGCGCCAGCGGCCCGCCACCGCCAGCGGCACCATCTTCGTCTCGATCGAGGACGAGACCGGCGCCGTCAACGTGATCCTGTGGCCGGACCTGATCGAGCGCCAGCGCAAGGAAGTGCTGGGCGCCACCATGCTGGGCGTGATCGGCACCTGGCAGCGGCAGGGCGAGGTCAGGCACCTGGTGGCGCAGCAACTGGTGGACCTCAGCCCGCTGCTGGGCCGCCTGATGGTGATGAGCCGGGATTTTCACTGAGCGGCGCTTGCTGCGCGCCCGCTTGCCTGCTTGTCTGCCTGCCTGCTGCGTTTGCCCGCGCGGGCGGCGGCGCGCGCCGCCCGTCCGCGCGCATGCCGGCGGGAGTGCCGGCATGCCGCGTGCTACAGCGCCTGCGTGCCTTGCGCCCGCGCCTGCCACTGTGCCTGGCGCGGTACCTCGTCCCGCCAGCCCACCGCCTTCAGCACGGCGAAGCCATGTGCCGTGACGCGCGGGCAGCGATGCCCGCCCGTGCAATCCTCGAGCGACACCAGGCCGCGCTCGACCAGGGTGTCCAGATCGACGGGGTCGAGTTCCAGGCAGTCCTGCGCATCGCGGACCAGCAGCAAGGTGGCAAATTCATGGGGACTCAGCATCGGTGACTCCTGGGTAGGGTAGCCCGCGCTCGCAGGCCTTCGAGGACAAAACTGCTGACCAAAAGACAGCATTGCCGCGAATAGGTTCAAGGTCTTTCGTGCCTCCCGGCGTGCCTCCTGGCCGGTGCATCGCACCGGCTTCGCTTGGCTTCGTTGTACGTTTTCTTTGCGTCCGTTTTGTGTCCGCCTTGTTGGTCCTTTGCTGACCTTCTTGCCATCCTGCCGCCGGCTTACCCGTTTCCCGCGTCCTTTGCCCAATCGGTCCCTTCCCGCCAGCGCTTGCCGGCGCCCGCTTTGCGGGCATGCCGCACCGCGCCTGTGCCGTTCTCGCCCCGTCGTTGTGCGGCGAAAAAATAAGCTGTCATCAAGGCCTTCAGGATGCCGGCGCGCAGCCGATACAAGCCGCATGCGAGTATTTTCCCAAGGATTTTCGTGGTGTCTTTTCTTTCCCCCGCAGTGCGCCTGATGGCGCGCCTGAACATCATCCGCAAGCTCGCCTTGCTGGCCGTCCTGTTTCTGATCCCGCTGTGCGGCGCGCTCTACGCGGTACTGAGCATGTCGCTGCAGTCTGTCGGCGCCGCGCGCGACGAACTGCGCGGCCTCGTGATCGTCGACCGCGCGCTCGATTTCATGCGCGAGACGCAGGTCAGGCGCGGCGCGGCCAACGCCGTGCTGGCGGGCAATGCCGCCTTCCGCGCCACCTTCGACGCCGCCGATGCCAAGGCGGCGGCACACCTCGCGCAGCTCAGGCAGGACGCCGCCGCGAGCAGCGGCTTCGACGTGGTGCCCGATGCGGAAAAGCTCGCGCAGGCGTGGCAGGCCATGCATGAATCGGGCCTGAAAGGCACCGCCGCGCCGCTGTTCGAGCAGCACAGCGCGCTGGTCAAGCAGACCCGCCTGTTCATCGGCGACGTGGCCGACCGTTCCTCGCTCGCGCTGGACCCCGATGCCGGCTCCTACTACCTGATCAACCTGCTGGTCGGGCCCATGCCGAAGCTGGCCGAGCTCAGCGCGCTGGCGCGCGGCCGCGGCGCGGCCATCATCACCCAGGGCGGTTATTCCGACGCGGCGCAGCAAGCCGACCTGGCGGCGCTGGCCGAGCAGATTCATGACGGGCTGGAATCAGTGCGGCGCGACATCGGCCGCGTCCTGCGCGCCGCGCCCGACTACCGCGAGCGCGTGGACGCGGCGCAGGCGAAGCTGTCGGCGATGGATGCCTTCCACGGCACGCTCAGGGACAAGATGCTCGGCACCGGCGGCATTTCCATCGACGCCAAGGTGTACTTCGACAACGCCAGCGCCGCCATCGAGGCGGTGTCCTCGGTCAACAAGGAATTCTCGGACATCACGCACGCCATGCTGGCGCGGCGCATCGCTGCCGAGACCCGTCAGCTCGAAGTGCTCGGCGGCGTGGCGCTGCTGGCCGTGGGCGCGGCGCTCTATCTGTTTGCCGGTTTCGCCGCCGGCATGCGCGGCGACGTGCGCGAGGTGGCGGGGATGGTCGAGCGCATCAATGCCGGCGACCTGGCCGTGCACGCGGAAGCGCGCGGCAAGGACGAGCTCAGCGAGGTCAAGCGTCACCTGCTGTCGCTGGTGCGGACCTGGCGCGTGCTGATCGGCGACACCAAGGCCGGCGCGCAGAACGTGCTGGCCGCCGCGGGAGAGATCGCGCAGGGCAACCTCGACCTGTCCCAGCGCACCGAGGAGCAGGCCTCCTCGCTGGAGCAGACCGCCGCCAGCATGGAGCAGCTCACCGCAGCGGTGCAGCAGAACGCCAGCAGCGCCGACCAGGCCAGCGTGCTGGCCGGCGAGGCGCGCGAGATCGCGCAGACCGGCGGCGCCTCGGTGGGGCGCGTGCTGCAGACCATGAGCGAGATCGAGGGCGACTCCCGGCGCATCGTCGAGATCATCGCGGTGATCGACGGGATCGCCTTCCAGACCAATATCCTCGCGCTCAACGCCGCGGTGGAAGCGGCGCGCGCCGGCGAATACGGGCGCGGCTTCGCGGTGGTGGCCACCGAGGTGCGCAGCCTGGCCCAGCGCGCCGCCAGCTCGGCCAAGGAGATCCGCACGCTGATCTCGCAATCGGTGCAGCGCGTGGAGGCGGGTTCCACGCTGGCCGGCGACGCCGCCGCGACGATGGACGACATCGTCGGCGCGGTCGGGCGCGTCACCACCATGATGGACGAGATCAGCCGGGCCTCGCGCGAGCAGAGCAACGGCATCGCCCAGGTCAACCAGGCGGTGGCGCAGATGGATCAGGTCACGCAGCAGAACGCCGCGCTGGTGGAGCAGGCCGCCGCCGCGGCCGACGCGCTCAAGGAACAGGCGCAGCACATGGAGCAGGCGGTGGCGGTGTTCCGGTTGGAGGCGTAGGGGGAGCGGACCGCTGGCAATCGGGATGCATCGGCAATCGGACGGCGCCATACGCGCGGTCCAATTGCCGGCGGCGCCGGCTTTGCTACCTGTGGTCTTCCCTCTCCCGCATGCGGGAGAGGGGCGGGGGGAGAGGGCCGGCGCATCCACGAAGCGATGACCTTCATCATCCGCAAGCGCCGGTCCTCGCTCCAGACCCTTCTCCGTCAGATCCCGCGGCGCCCAAGAGCGCCGCCGCTGTCAGCCTGCCTCCGCAGGCGCAAAGGTCGGCACCGGCGGCCCGTCCTCGGTCGGCGTGAAGGTCAGCTTCACCTGCTGCCCGATGCGCACCGTGTCGAGGTCGCAATCCACGATATGGGTCATCATGGTCACGCCTTCTTCGAGCGTCACGTAGGCGATGCAGAACGGCGTCGGGCCCGCGCGGCGCGTGACGCTGAACGAGTAGATGGTGCCGCGCCCGGAGGCCTGCTTCCATTCGGTGTCGCCCATGCAGAACGGGCACAGCGTGCGCGGGTACCAGTGCGGCTTGCCGCAGGACTTGCAGTGCTTGACCAGCAGGCGGCCTTCGCGCGCGGCTTCCCAGAACGCGGTGTTGTCGGGCGCCACCTGCGGCGACTTGAGCGGCGTGGCCGTGTAGGGTGTGCTCATAGGTGTTACTCCCGTTCCAGAATCACAGTGGCGCTGCCGTGGCGCGAGCCGAGATAGCCGCCCGTGCCCTGGGCCAGCGCCAGGTCGCAGTTCTTGACCTGTACGGCGGGGTGGGCCTCGCCGCGCAGCTGGCGCACGGCTTCGATCACCTTGGTGATGCCGCCGCGGTTGGCCGGATGGTTGTTGCACAGGCCGCCGCCGTCGGTGTTGAAGGGCAGCTTGCCGACGCCCGAGATCAGGTTGCCGTCGGCCACGAAGCGGCCGCCTTCGCCTTTCTTGCAAAAGCCCAGGTCTTCGAGCTGCATCAGCACGGTGATGGTGAAGCTGTCGTAGATCGAGGCGTACTTGATGTCGGACGGGCGGATGCGCGCTTCCTCGAAGGCGATCGGGCCGGAGATGGCCGCGCCCGACCAGCTCAGGTCGACTTCGCCGCCGAGCTGGCCCTTGACCGCTTCGCCGGCGCCGAGGATCTTGACCTTGGGGCGCTTGAGCCGGGCCGCGATTTCCGGGCGCGCTACGATCAGCGCGCCGCCGCCGTCGCTGACCACGCAGCAGTCGAGCTTGTGCAGCGGGTCGGAGATCATCGGCGAGTTCAGCACGTCGTCCACGGTCACGACTTCGCGCAGCATGGCGTGGGGGTTGTGCTGGGCATGGTGCGAGGCCGCCACCTTGATCCACGCGAGCTGCTCGCTGGTGGTGCCGTACTGGAACATGTGGCGCATCGCCACCATCGCGTACAGGTTCACGGTGACGGCGTTATACGGTGCCTCGAACGGCTGGTCGGGCAGGTTGGCGCCCCAGTTGCGCGCCTGCGTGCCGCTCGAGCCTTCCGAGCGCGGGCGGCCGGCCAGCGTGATCAGCGCCACGTTGCACTTGCCGGCGGCGATGGCCTGCGCGGCGTGCGAGACGTGGGCGATGTAGGCCGAGCCGCCGGTGTCGGTGGAGTCCACGTGGCGCACCTTGAGGCCGAGGTAGTCCACCATGTTGATCATGCCGAGGCCGGGCGCGTCGCCCGCGCAGAAGTAGCCGTCGACGTCCTGCAGGGTCAGTCCGGCGTCTTCGAGCGCGCCGCGCGCGCATTCCGCGTGCAGCTGCGCCACGCTCTTGTCCGGAGCCTTGCGCGTCGGGTGCTCGTAGGCCCCGACGATGTATGCCTTGCCGTTGATGCTCATGGGTCTCCCTGGTTGTTCCGGGTACGGATGATGGAATGGATGGAATCCGCCGGCGGGTCTGCCGGTCTGCCCGCTATCCGGCCAGCGCGTTCTTGCCTCGCCCTGGATTGTGGCGCGATCTCACGGCGCGCGCCCGAAGCGCTCGCGCAGCTCGCGCTTGAGCACCTTGCCGATGGCGTTGCGCGGCAGCTCGCCGGTCAGCTCCAGCGCGGCCAGGCGCTGCATTTTTTCCAGCCGGCCGTTGACCCACTCCAGCAGCGCCTCGGCGCTGGCCGCGGCGCCGGCGCGCGGCACCACGAAGGCCACCGGCGTCTCGCCCCAGCGCTCGGAGGGCACGCCCACCACCGCCGCGTCGGCGACGTCGGCGTGCTTCAGCAGCACGGCCTCGATGTCGCTGGGGTAGAGGTTGAAGCCGCCCGAGATGACCATGTCCTTCTTGCGGTCCATCAGCACCAGGAAACCGTCGGCATCGAAATAGCCGACGTCGCCGGTGCGGATGAAGCGCTTGCCGCGGGCGTCGAACCATTCCGCCTCGGCGGTCTTGGCGGGCTGGTTGTGGTAGCCGGACATCATGCCCGACGAATGCCCCACGATCTCGCCCGGGGTGCCGGGCGGCGCGTCGGGCGGCAGCTCGCGGCCATCGTCGCCGAGCAGGCGCATGTCGGTGTCCGCCGAGGGGCGTCCCACGGTGTGCAGCTTGTGCGGGTGCTCGTGCGCGCGCAGCTCGCAGCGCCCGCCGCCTTCGGTCATGCCGTAATACTCGATCAGCGCGCCCGGCCAGCGTTGCAGCACCTCGGCCTTGAGCGCCGCCGGGAACGGCGCGCTGGTGCAGAACTTGTAGCGGAACGCGGACAGGTCGGTGCCGGCAAAGTCCGCGTGCGCGAGGATGCGCTGGTACTGCACCGGCACCAGGATGGTGTGGGTGGCACGGTGGCGCGCCGCCAGCGCCAGGTAGCGGCCGGCGTCGAACTTGCCCATCAGCACCACCGTGCCGCCCAGCGCCAGCGTGGGTAGCAGGCTGACCAGCGTGGTGTTGGAGTACAGCGGCGTCGCCAGCAGCGCCACGCTGTCCGGGCCGTAGCCGCCCTGGGCGGCGCGCCGCACGTGCGAGGCGCGCATGCCGAACGGCTGGATGATGCCCTTGGGCACGCCCGTGGTGCCGGACGAATAGATCAGGTTGAAGGCCCAGTCCGGCTGGATCGCCACCGGCGCGGGCGGCGTGCCGGCGGGTGCCAGCCACTGGCTGAACGGCAGGCCGGCCGCGCTGTCGTCGAGCGCGATGCAGGGCGCGTCCGGCCCGGCTTGCGCGCCACCACGCAGCGCCTCGCGCGTGGTGGCGTCGACGAACACGCGGCGCGCGCCCGCATCCCGCACCATCGTGCGCAGGGTGTCCGGGTTCAGCGCCGGCGACAGCGGCGCCACCGCCACGCCCGCGCGCAGCGCGCCGAGGAACGCGGCAACGTAGCCGATGGACATGGCCGCGCAGATGGCGACGGTGCCCTGCGCGGGCACGCCGTCGCGCTGCAAGGCCGCCGCGACGCGGTCGGCCAGGCGGTTCAGCGTGGCGTAGTCGATGCTCTGCCCGTCCAGCACCAGGGCCGGGTGGCGCGGGCGCGAGGCGGCCTGCGCGTCGACCAGGGCGGGAAGGGGAACGAAGTCGGTACTTGTCATCGGGGGCGCAGCGAACTTCCCGCCGGAGCGGGAAAGCGTTGAGGAGAGCGTGGTCCGGGGCGCCCAGGGCGCCAGCCGCTGGGGAAAGAGTGTCGCGCCTGACGGCGGGTTCGACAATTTGGCTTTTTGGAAGTGAGCCTTGCGCGGCGATTTTGTGCGCCGCACAAGCGGCGGCGCGGCGGCTGTGACGATGGCTGCGAGGACCATCGTCACGACCGCCGGCGCGGCGAGGAACCCGGCGCCGGCGGCGCCGGGCCGGGGGAGCCCGCTGCCTACACGGTCGCCTGCACGCGGTTCTTGCGGTACAGGATGATGGTGGCGGCCAGCCCGCACGCCGCGGCGAAGGCCATCCAGTAGCCCGGCGCGGCCTTGTCCTTGGTGACTTCGATCAGATACGTGGAGATGGCCGGCGTAAAGCCCCCGAAGATGGCGGTAGCGAGGCTGTACGCGAGCGAGAAGCCCGCCACCCGCACCTCCACCGGCATCACCTCGGTCAGCGCCACCACCATCGCGCCGTTGTACATGCCGAACAGGAAGGACAGCCACAGCAGCACCAGCAGCATGCGCTCGAAGCTCGGCGCGCCGGCCAGCCAGGACAGCGCCGGGTAGGCCGTCACCAGCGCGATCAGCGAGATCGCCAGCAGGATGGGCCGGCGGCCGATGCGGTCGGACAGCGCGCCGCCGACGGGCAGCCAGATGAAGTTGGAGATGCCCACGCACAGCGTCACCGCGAGGCTGTCGGCCGTGCTCAGCTTGAGCACGGTCTTGCCGAAAGTGGGCGTGTAGACCGTGATCAGGTAGAACGTGGTGGTGGTCATGGCCACCAGCATGGTGCCGGCCAGCACGGTGCGCCAGTTGCGCAGCATGGAGTCCAGCACCTCGCGCGTGCTCGGGCGGCTGCGGCGCGCGCTGAAGGCCGCGGTCTCCTGCAGCGAGCGGCGCAGCACGAACAGGAACGGCACGATCAGGCAGCCGATCAGGAACGGGATGCGCCAGCCCCAGCTATGCAGCGCCTCGGGCGCCAGCCACTGGTTCAGCCCGAAGCCGAGCGCGGCCGCCACCACGATGGAGATCTGCTGGCTGGCCGATTGCCACGCGGTATAGAAGCCCTTGTGGCCCGGCGTGGCCATCTCCGCGAGATAGACCGACACGCCGCCCAGCTCCGCGCCGGCCGAGAATCCCTGCAGCAGGCGGCCCGTGAGCACCAGCAGCGGGGCCAGCACGCCGATGGTGGCGTAGCTCGGCACCAGCGCGATCAGGATGGTGCCGCTGGCCATCAGCGTCAGCGTCACGATCAGGCCCTTGCGCCGGCCCACCTTGTCGATGTACGCGCCCAGCATGATGGCGCCGAGCGGGCGCATCAGGAAGCCCGCGCCGAACACGGCGAAGGTCAGCATCAGCGAGGCGAACTCGCTGTCCGAGGGAAAGAACGCCTGGGAGATGTAGGTGGCGTAGAAGCCGAACAGGAAAAAATCGAACTGCTCGAGGAAATTGCCGCTGGTCACCCGCAGGACCGCGGCGAGTTTCGAGGACCCGGGTACGGCCGTCCCGGCCATTTGCGCTTGCATTGCCTGTCTCCTTGGGCACGGCGTGCGGCGTATGCGGCGCCCCCGGCGAGGCGCCGGCGGGCGACCGCTTGTGCGGCCCGCGCGTGTGGAGGTCAATATATGCGCTGCAAGCCTCCGGCGCCAGTCCCGCGGTTCGGTCCGGGCGCGGCCTGAACGTGGCTCAAGCGTGGCTCACGCGTGGTTCAAGCACAGGCTCAAGCGCAAGCGCGGCCTAGGCGTGGCGGAACGCGGGCGGGCGTTTCTCCACGAACGCGCTGGTGCCCTCGCGCGCATCGTGCGAGGCCGCGGCCACCAGGAACTGCATCGCCTCCACCGCCAGTCCTTCGTCGATCGGCAGGTTGATGCCGCGCGTGACCGCGCGCAGGCTGGCCGTCACCGCCACCGCGGAATGGCGGGCGATGCGGTCGGCCAGCCGCACGCAGGCGGGGATCAGGCCGGCCGCCTCCACCACCTCGTTGACCAGCCCGAGGCGCAGCGCCGCGGCGGCGTCGATGGCCTCGCCGGTGAGGATCATCTCGTTGGCGCGCTTGCGCCCCACGTGGCGCGGCAGCCGCTGCGTGCCGCCGAACGTGGGCGGGAAGCCCAGCTTGATCTCCGGCTTGGCGAAGGTGGCGTGAGCGGCCGCGATGGCCAGGCTGCAGGCTTCCAGGATCTCGCAGCCGCCGCCGAAGGCCAGCCCGTTGACCGCCGCGATGACCGGCTTGGGGAATGCCTCGATGCGCCGCGTCATGGCCTGCCCGCGCTGCAGGAAACGGCGCAGCGCCTGCTCCGGCGAAGCCGCGAGGTCCGGCGCGAAGCCGGCGATGTCCGCGCCCGCGCTGAAGGCGCGCGTGCCGCTGCCGGTCAGGATCACGCAGCGCACGGCCGGGTCCGCCTCGATGGCGTCGAGCTTTTCCATCAGGTCGTCGATCAGCGCGTAGCTCAGCGCATTGAGCTTGGCCGGGCGGTTCAGCACCAGCAGCGCGTGCGCGCCCAGCGCGCGACATTGCACCGGCGCGTCGTCGTGGCCGCGCGCATCGTCGCCGTGCACTCCGTGCACTCCGTGCGCGCCGTGGCGCGGGCTGGTCTCGTTCATGGTCGTTCTCCTGTCGTGGTTCGTGTCGTTCTGCATGGCCGGTGTTCAGGCCGCGTGCCCCACGGCGACGCGCGCCGGCCGCCCGCGAAAAGCGGAGACGAACACCACCGCCGCGCGGCGCGCGACGAAGCGCTCGCCGCACGCCAGCACCGTGTCGCGTCCGGCCGCCCCGGGCGCGGCCGATTGCTCCGTGAGCCACGCCGTGCCCTGCGTGCAGATCAGGTAAGATCCACAGCCAAGCGGGATCCGCAGCGCGGCCGGGCCGAGCAGCCAGACGCCTTGCGCGGCGGGGTGCTCTGTCGGGTTTGTCATCGGCATGATGGTCTCCGGGCAAGGCGTTCCGGACCGCGGGCAGCGTCCGGAACGTTGACTGCATTCTTGCCGGGTTCCGGCCAGCGCGGCCGGAAGGATTTTCATCAGCGGTATGCCTGGGCGTCATGTCGATCCTGAGCCGAGCCTCCACCGGCGCGCTGCGCGCCATGTCCCTCGAAGCCCTGCGCGGTTTCGAATCCGCCGCGCGCCACCTGAGCTTCACCGCCGCGGCAGAAGAACTCTGCATCACCCAGTCCGCCGTCAGCAAACAGGTCAAGAGCCTCGAAGACATCATCGGCGCCGCGCTGTTCCGGCGCGGCGGCAAAGGCCTGAGCCTCACGCCCGAAGGCCGCCAGCTCTACGAAGCCGCGCGCGCCGCCATCGGCCAGCTGGGCGCGGCCATCGACCGCCTGCTGGCGGTCGACCGCGTTTCCATCGCCGTCACCACCACGCCATCGTTCGCCGCGCTGTGGCTGGTGCCCAAGCTGGCCCGCTTCCAGGCCGCCGAGCCCGGCATCGACGTGCGCATCGACGCCTCCGAAGCCATGCTCAACCTCGAGCGCGAAGGCATCGACCTCGCCATCCGCCTCAACGCCCAGCCCCCCGGCCCCGGCGACGCGCGCCCGCTGCTGCGCGAGCGCCTGATGCTGGTGGCCGCGCCCGCCATCGCCGCGCGCATCGCCGAGCCGCGCCACATGCTCGACGCGCCGCTGCTGGTCTTCCACGATCCCGGCGCGCGCTTCGCCTGGATGTCGTGGACGCAGTGGTACCAGCGCCTGGGCCTGGCGCGCTCGTCCAAGCAGGCCTGCCTGTATTTCTCGCAATACGCCCACGTCCTCAACGCCGCCGTCCAGCAGGCCGGCATCGCCATCGGGCGCACGCCGATGGTGTTGCCGATGCTCAAGAGCGGCCAGCTTCAGGTGGTGCTGCCGGAGCATGCCGTCGACGGGCTGACGTACCAGATCGTTGCCGCCGACACCGAACGGCCCGGGGTGCGGCAGTTCCGGGCGTGGCTGGAGGGAGAGTTGGCGGGGGAGGTGATTGGGTGATGGGGGCGCGCGGGGGGGGGGGGGGGGGCTACACCCGCGAGTCGGGCATCGGCCCCAGTTGCATGCAATGTTCGCTTGATTCAGAAAATTCCGCAATATAAGCCGAGCTCTTGACGGTGATGGGATGAAAATTGCCGGAACGTGTATAAGCTTCGATGATTTCAGAAAATACGGAACGGTTGTAGAGCGGATAGACGATTCCTGGGAGTTCTCGGGAACTATTGATTGGGGCACGGGAAAGACGTGGGTATTTGGGCAAGCACTCAACAATGACGGTGGCTTATGGGAGTGCTCCTAGGACTGGGCGGTGCACTTGCAAAATCGCCATATTCACCAGGCACATTTACCAGGAAGGTGCTAGAGTCTCTCGCTGAGCGCATGATTGCCTCGGTCAATTAATATAGCGTCGATTGATCTGTCTTTCGTAACCAAGCTCAGTAGTCAAAGGGCGAAAAATGAATAGAGCGGCATTGCTTCCGATTTTACTTGCTGTAGTCTGCGCCGGGTGTTTACATTCGCCTAGAAATTATCCAGGCGGCGGTGGTGGCAACATCAATCCGAGCGATTATGCCGCCAAGACCTGTCCGAATCTCAGTGGCGGCTATGAAACCCTTGGAGAGCTATTGGATGGTGATGCTACAGTCCGAAGATTATCCAAATCGATGCGAATAGAATATGTTTTCCCTTTCTCAAATGAGGAGGATTTACGCAGAATTCGGGCTGCTGCGCGAGCGGAAGATGGACGTGTTCAAACTCCCGTTACGGCTCGGGTCGAACTGGTTAGGTCGAGAGTTCTCAGGCTAAATTTAATCTATTCAGGTGGGAAAGTTGCGAATAACGAATTCTCGTTTGAGGATGTAAATAGATTTGTCTGTACCGGCGAAAACGGAAAAATTATATGGGGAGGAGCTAGCGAAGGTGGGCGCTCAGAGTTTGGCCCTAATTCAATGGATTCCATCGTAATGCTGTATTTGGATGATAAAGGGAATCTAATTAGTGAGGAATCTACACAGGTTCATATGAGCATGCGACTTGGCGCAATTCCGACGGGGACGGCTAAGTATTTTTCGAGATATCGTTTTAAGAAAGTTAAATAATCAATGAGGGAGGGTTTGCGGAAGGGTTCCAAGGGCTAGGCGGCACGCTTGCAAAATCGCCACACTTACCAGGCACATTTACCGACAAGGTGTTGGAGTCTTTTGCTGGGCCGCATGATTTCCTTGGTAGCCTTACTGCTGACGACAGCCTTGGCAACCTGAAGGAGAGCATGACGTCGTTCCAGCGCATGATGTTCGAAATCCAGACGGATATTGACATCCCGTTGGCGGCGCCTTTCGCCGCAGTCACATTGCTGAATCAATATGGCATCGATTGGTCGATATTCCGTAACCAGGCACAGCAAAAAAAGGACAAAAAATGACGCGAGCTAAGTCATGTATTGTGGGACTGGCTCTTAGTTGTACTGCTTGTTTCCATTCCCCGCCGAACTACCCAGGTGCTGGAGGCAACAATCTTGATCCGGCAGAGTACGCGGCTGCACGTTGCCCGAATCTCAGTGGGCGATATGAAGGGATGGGTGAACTCATTGAAGGGGACGCAACAGCAAAACAAGGGGAGAGGAGCTGGCGGCTATCAAATGTTTTTCCCTTCCGGGACACTCGTCAATTGAAAGACGTGCTAGCTACTTCCCAGTCAAGCGACGGTCGGCACCTCCGCCTTATTTACGCAAAAGTGAGGATGAGAGAGCGTCTTGTGACACTCGATCTGCAATATGAGGGCGGAAGATCTATTGAGTACGTTTCGTCCTTTGAGAACAAGGGCAGATTTGTCTGCACTGGCGAGAATGGAATCATTTCTTGGGGAGGGTCAAGTGATGGGGGGCGATCTGAGTTTGGGCCAAATCGCTCCGATTCTGTCGTCACTTTGTACCTGGATCCCTCTGGAAATCTCATCTTTGAACGTGGAATGCAAGTCCACATGAGTCTGCGCCTCGGCGCAATTCCTGTGGGGACGGCCAAGTACTTCGCTATCTATCGATTCAAACGGCTACCCGAGAGTATGAAATAGGGATCCACCTATAATCCGTACATCAAAGTCCAGAAACTGCGGCCAGCCGCGCTAGAGCAGACTGGACAATGGAATCAAAGCGTAGGGGCGTGCCCGGTTGCTGACGGTGTGGTGTTCATAGGCAAGAGACACGGCCCGCGGCCGCGCCTCTCACCTCGGCGCTAGTACATCCCCTGAATCCGACCGACAGCCAGATCCAACTGCGCCTTCTGCGGCAAGAGCAGCGCATGCAGCCCCAGGCCAAACGTCGAGTCTTCACGCTGCTGGTCCAGCATGGCAAGGACCGATTCCCGTGCCGCGCTGACGCGCAACAGCGCATCGCAGCTTTCGAGCGTGGCGTCGCGCACGGTATCGCCGAGCGCGCCGAGTTCGGCTGTGATCTCTGAAAAGACCGGCCCGACGCGCGGCGCGTCGGGGTCGGCCATCAAGATCAGTTCCGCGACGAGATCCCGGTATCGCGAGGCCGCGAGGGTTGGCGTTTCGGTGCTGGGCGGATTGTGTTGCGTCGATGCTGGCGCGGGATTGGCGCCGGTGCCGATGTGGTCAGGGAAAGTAGTATGGATTTGCATGAGACCTCCGTGTATGGGTGGGAGGCGTGCATGACAGGCTGCTAAACCCGGTCGCCCGTTGTTTTGGATGACGAGCCGATTCTTCGCGATCAACGAAGGGCTGTCAATACAACCGCGCAAGCAGAATGTTAACTTGTGCTACCGCACCGCCCCCTGAACGAAGCCCACACACGCCATCCCGGCACGTCACTACATCCCCCCCGCCTGCGCCCTCAACAACCCCACAAACGCCTGCGCCTGACGGCTTGGCGTATCGAAGCGCGAGCGCACCAGGCTCAGCGTCAGTGGAATGTGTTCGCGCAGCGGCCGCACCACGGTGCCGGGCCAGCCGGCGCGGCCGACCGAGAATTCGTCGACTTCCAGGAGAAAGCGGGCACGGTTTGCGACACTGCCGCCGTGGTTTCCCTGAAATGCCCGGCTGCGTGGATCAGGCGGTGAAGCCGCCATTGACGTCGACGACCGACCCGGTGATGAACCGGGCATCCGGCCCGGCGAGAAAGACGATTGCCGCCGCGACTTCTTCGACGCCGGCATAGCGATGGATGGCGTGCGACTCCATGACGGCCGGAGGGATTTTTCCCTTCGACGCGGCTGCCATGTCGGTATCCATCAGGCCTGCCTGGACGACATTGACGGTGATGTCGCGTGCGCCAAGGTCGCGCGCCGCTCCCTTGCTGTAGCCGACGATGGCGGCCTTGCTGGCTGCGTAGTCGGTCGTTCCGGGGAAGGCGACGCGCGTTCCAAGGCCTGAGCCGACCGAGATGATCCGCCCGCCATCGGGCAGCACTTTCACGGCAGCGCGGATGTTGGCGATCACCCCCATCGTGTTGATGGCCCACTGCCGGTCCATCGCCGCGTTGTCGATGTCGGGGGCGTCGATGGTCTTGCCTTGCCATGCGACGGCGGCGTTGTTGACGAGGATGTCGAGCTTTCCGAGCGTCGATACCACTTCGCGTATCAGCAGTTCCGACATGGCGGGGTCGCCCTGGTCGGCCTTGATGGCGACGGCGCGCACGCCTTTTGCCTTGAGGCTTTCGACGACGGCCCGTGCTTTCTCGTCGGAGGCTGCGTAGCTGATGGCGACGTCTGCGCCCTGATCGGCCAGCGCGGCGGCGGTCGCCGCGCCCAGGCCTCGCGAGCCGCCGGTTACCAGGGCGACTTTTCCGGATAGTGTCTTGCTCATTTCATGTTCCAGGTTGGTTGAACAAATGGGTTGGAGGCGCGCCTTCACCAAGGCAGCCGTTCGTCGCCGAGGAAGAAGCCGCCCGTGGGGCCGTCGTCCCCGAGGCTGGCGTACTTGACGACGGCGAGCGCGCCGGCCTCGACGCTCATGTTGGCTTGCCCGCCTCCCATGTCGGTTCGGAGCCAGCCGGGATGAACCGCGTTGACCTTGATCGACGTATGCCGCAGTTCTTCGGCGATCAGGATGGTGAATGCATTGAGCGCGGCTTTCGAGGTGTCGTACCCGAGCGCCTTGATCGGGTAGACCGGGGAGTCCGGATCGGACAGATGGGTGAGCGATCCGCGGATGCTCGACACGTTCACGACACGGCCCGCGCTCGAGCGCCGTATCAGCGGCATCAGGGCCTGCGTCAGAAAAACGGGCGCAAAGAAGTTTGTTTCGAAGGTGTCTCGCACCACGCCGGGTGGTGCTTCGCTGGCCTGCCGCGTGGCGGGGACTCCGGCGTCGGGGCTATCCAGCAGGATGCCAGCGTTATTGATCAGGATGTCGAGCCTGCCGTGCGCCTGGTCGATGCCGGCGCAGGCGGCCTTCCGGTCTTCTTCGCTCGTGACGTCGAGCTGGAGCGCGGATGCCGCATGACCTCGGGTCCGCAGGCCGGCCGCGATGGCCTCGGTCCTGGTCTTGTCCCGGGCGCCGACGATCACATGCGCGCTGAGTGCCGCGAGCTGCCGGACGATTTCGAGGCCGAGGCCGCGCGCGCCGCCGGTCACGAGCGCAAACTTGCCATGCAAAGGGGTTGTCGTGTCGGACATGGTGGAGACTCCTGCAAGTCGGGGATCGTCTGCCGTCAGCGGGACAGGCTCTTGCCGGCCGCGCCTTCGCGGCGCCTGGCGACATCGACCAGATAATCGAGCTTGCCGATCTTCACTCCCATGGTGCGCAGGATTGCGTAGGCGGTCGTTACATGGAAGAAGAAATTCGGCAGCGCGAACTCGGTCAAATACGTGCGGCCGTCGAACGTTACCCAGCGCCGGCGCAGGTTGAGCTTGATCGTGCGCTCCGTGCTGCCGGCGAAGTCGGCGGGGGGCAGCGAGCGCAGGATCTCTTCGGTCTTCCCGATGCGCTCGCGTAGTTCCTGCAAGGTGGTCTCGGTGTCTTCGAGGCTTGGAACGCGCTTGCCCGCAAGCCGCATCGCGGCTCCCTTCGCGGTATCGCTGGCATGCTGGACTTGCCGGCGGAACGAATCCATGTCGTCGGCCAGCCGCGCCTCCAGCAGTGCCTGCTCGTCGATCCTTCCCTGGGCCACGAACTCGCCTGCCTTGTCGATCAGCCAGGAAAGGCTGCGCAAGCCGCCCAGGAGCGCCGGGATCGAGGTCTCGTACAGGGTGATGGCGGAATCGCTCGCGCCGATGCGGTCTGTCTTCATGCTTGTTTCTCCGGTCGCAGGCTCGCATTGCCGGCGCCGGCCGGTGTCGAGCGCAGGAAAATCGCCGCCGTTGCCCCTGTGAGGATGAGGGTGGCACTGGCGCAAAAAGTGGTGGCGATGCCCACATGGTCGACCAGTACGCCGCCCAGCGCGGCGCCGGAGGCAAGGGCGATCTGGAAGGCGCTGACCATCAGCGCGGAGCCGGCTTCGTAGCGTTCGGGAGACGAGGTGAACATCCATATCTGCACGCACACGGGCACGGCCCCGAACGCCACGCCCCAGACCAGCACCATGGCGACGGCTGCCGCAGGCGTTCCCATTGTTGCTGCAGCCGCAAGCACGGACGCCGCCAATGACAGGGACACGACGACGAATGCCTGCCGGATGTTGCGCACGGCCAGCCGTTCGCCGAGGAACGCCCCGACGATGCCGGCGAAGGCATAGCCGGCAAGCGCCCATGCCACGCCGGGCTGGCCGAGGTGCAGGGCGCCGCGCAGGTAAGGCTCGAGGAAGGTGTAGGCGACAAAATGGCCCGCCGTGACGAAGCCGCTGGCGAGCAGCCCGGTCCGGGCCATCGGAATCGCGGAGAATTCGATCAGTCCGGCGGCCTTGATGGCCGAAGTCGTGGGCAGTCGTGGCAGGAGGCGAAGTTGCGCAATCGCGACCAGCGCGCCGAAGACAGCGTTGAGGGCGAAGACCGCGCGCCAGCCGAGCCAGTCGCCCAGCACGGCGCCAACCGGCATGCCGAAGACCGTGCCGGCGGAAATGCCCACGGAGATGATGACGGTGGCGCGCGCGCCCGCGCTTTCCGGTACCAGCTGGCGGCCGACTGCAATGGCAAACGTCCACAGGCCGCCGACGGCAAGGCCGAGGATGACGCGCCCAGACAGAAAGGCCGGAAACCCGGCGGCGGCCGCGCAGACCACGTTCGACACGATGATGGCAACCGTCAGCGAGATCATGACGATGCGCCGGTCCAGCCTTCCCGCCAGCAGCGCCAGCGCCGGCGCCGCCAACGCGGCAATCAGGCCCGGAGCCATCACCGACAAGCCCGCGGCGCCCGCGGAGACCTGCAGATCATCGGCCAGGCGGGATAGCAGGCCGATCGGCAGAAACTCCGTGGTGACGAGCAGGAATGTGCCGGCGGCAACCGACCAGACCGGCCACCACGCGCTCCTCGTGCGTTCCTCGCTGCGGGCCTGCTTTCCATGACTCGTCACGCCTGTTCCTCAATCTTTGTGTAATACGATACTGATCGTTATGGTAACGAACGGTATTGTATTGGCCGATGGGCGTCAAGTGTTTTATACTGATCGTTACTGAAATTTGGATGCGGATCCGGCCATGGGGCGTCACCGGGAGTTCGATACAGACAAGGCGCTGGAGGCCGCGCTGTCGGTTTTCTGGCAGAAAGGCTACGAGGGCACTTCGTTTTCAGACCTGACCGAGGCAACGGGCGTGGCTCGTCCGGGCCTCTACGCGGCGTTCGGCAACAAGGAAGAGCTCTTCATCAAGGCACTCGATCTCTACGATGCCAAGTACATGGGCTTCATGGCCGATGCGCTGGACGAGCCTACGTCCTACAAGGTCGTGGAGCGCATCCTGCGTGGGGCTGCCGGTGTCCAGACCATGAGTGCGGCCCATCCGGGCTGCCTGGGCATCAACGGCGCGCTGGCTTGCTCTGACGAGGCGGAATCCATTCGCCGTGAACTCGTGGTTCGCCGCGCCGCAACGCAGACGGCACTCCGCAAGCGCCTGGAACGTGCCCAGCGGGAAGGCGATCTGCCCGCCTCGGTGGACGGCGCCACATTGGCCTCTTTCGTGATGGCGGTCTCTCAGGGCATGGCGGTCCAGGCGAAAGCCGGCGCTTCCAGGAAGGCGATCGAAGCGCTGGCCGAGTACGTCCTCAAGACCTGGCCGTCGGCGCCCGAATGACGTCGTGCGGCACCGCCGCCCGGGCCGGGAGCCGTGGCGGCCCTGCCAGCGGCACCATGCGATGGCGCGGGTTGCGCGAGCGCGCGCGAGATCTCCCGCGCGTCAGTGGCCCTGCCACAGCAGCACGGCGGAGAGCATCGCAACGAGCCACATGGCCGGCCTGATTTCGCGCCCCTTGCCCGCGGCAATTTTCACGACGATCAGCGACAGGGAGCCATAGGCGATGCCGGAGGTGATGGAGAAGGTCAGGGGGATTGTGATCAGCGCAACGAACGCGGGTATCGCCTCGTCCAGGTTTTTCCACTCGATCTCGCTGATCGAGTCCATCATGAACACGCCGACCAGGACCAGCGCCGGGGCGGTTGCGATGGCGGGGATCAAGGACAGCAGCGGCGAAAGGAACAGAAACGGCAGAAAGCACGATGCAGCGACGACGGCAGTCAGGCCGGTCCGCCCGCCCGCGGCGATGCCGGCCGCGGACTCGATGTAGGCGTTCGCGGGCGACGTGCCGAACGGGGCGGAGATCAGGGCCGAAAAGGCGTCGACCTTCATCGACTGGTTGATGTTGCGCGGATTGCCGTGCGAATCCGTCAGGCCGCCGGCGTTGGCAACGGCCATGAAGGTGGAAAGCGCGTCGAAGAACGCGGTGAACAGCATCACGAAGATGAACGGGATGTAAGCGAGTTTCAGCGACCCGAGCAGATCCAGCTGCAGGATGGTGGAGAAGTCCGGAGACGCGAACACGCCCTGCCAGTTCACCAGCGTGGTCCGGGCGCTTCCGGCGGGCAGATAGGCGGCACCGTCGCCCCACCAGCGTCCGATCGGGATGGCGATCAGGGTCGTGAGGACGATGCCGACGATCAATGCGCCCGGCACGCGGCGCACGACGGCGACGAAGGTGAACACGAGTCCGGCCAGGAACGTGCAGAGCACCGGATCCAGATGGGCGCCGCGGATCACGGTTGCCGGATCGCCGACCAGGAAACGGGCGTTCACCAGGCCGATGACCGCGATGAACAGGCCGATTCCGCATGACATGGCATGGCGGAGATTGGGAGGGATCGCCTCCACGACGAGCTTGCGCGCGTTGAAGGCGGCAAGCACCGCGAAGATGACGCCAGACCAGAACACGCACCCCAGTGCCGTCTGCCACGGCATCTTGCCGCCGTGGATCATCACGAAGGCAAAGAGCGCGTTCATGCCCATCCCCGGGGCCACCAGCACGGGGTTCCGCGCATACAGACCCATGGCGCAGCTGCCGAAGAAGCTCACCAGCACGGTGGCCGTGATGGCGCCGGCGAACGGCACGCCGCCTTGCGCGAGGATTGCCGGATTGACGGCGATGATGTACATGGCCGTGAGAAAAGTCGTGACACCGGCGACGGCCTCCCGCTGAAGGGTCGACCCTTCAGCCGAGATGCCGAAGAAGCGGTCAAGCCGCCCTGTGGTAGCGTCTCCTGACGCCGTGACTCCAGATACCGTATTCATTTTGCGTTCTTCGTGATGTCGATGTAATGATTGACGCAGGGAGGGCCGCCGTCGGTTGCCCCCGGTGTTGATCTGCCGGACCTGGCCGCAAAGAAGTCGCGGGTCGGCGCGAACAGCGGCGATGGCAGCTCGTGCCGGGCGAACCAGCGCCATGTTCCGCATTTGTCGGGCTCGCGGACTTCAGGCTCGCCGCTCGCCGTTCCCGCCACGAACAGCGTGAGATGCCGCAGGCGGCCCGCGGCGAGCCATCCCGTACTCCAGCCGGCGGCCAGCGGTTCGTGCAGCAGCAATCCCGTTTCTTCTCGAAGCTCCCGCGTGGCGGCGTCGAACGGATCCTCGCCGGGGTCCACCTTTCCGCCGGGAAATCCCCATGTTCCGGCGCCGTGCGCGTTCTTGCGGTGCCCCAGCAGGTACCGGCCGGCACGCCGGATCACGACACCGACTCCCAGGACGATGTCCGGGGAGCTGTCCTCCGGCCTTCCGGCGGCGTCCGCGCGGGTGTTCATTGCCGGTCTCGAGCGGGTTCGCGGACACTCGCGAGAGCGCGCAGAATGGATTCCGGCGTGGCCGGCACCTTCAGCGAAGGTGCCTTTTTCCGGCCGCCGGCCGACGCCACCGCATCCCAGATGGCGAGATACACCGAGAGCGCGAGCTTCAACGGCGGCTCGCCAACCGCCTTGGATCGATGGATGGTCTGCTCCACGTTCTCGTTCTCGAAAAAATCGACGTGAAACTCGGCGGGGATGTCGCGGGAGGTGGGAATCTTGTATGTCTGCGGCGCATGCGTCGCGAGGAATCCGTCGGGACGCCAGACCAGCTCTTCGCTCGTCATCCAGCCCATGCCCTGGATGAAGCCGCCCTCGATCTGGCCGCGGTCCAGCGCGGGATTGATCGAGCGGCCGACATCCTGCAGGATGTCCACGCGAAGCACCTTCGACTCTCCGGTCAGCACGTCGATCATGACTTCGCTGCAGGCCGCGCCGTACACGTAGTAGAAAAACGGTCTTCCCCGGAACGCCTCGAAGTCATACCCGACCTTGGGGGTCCGGTAGTACCCCGTGGCCGAGAGCGAGATCTGCGCGTGAAAGGCCAGCGAGCACAGGGACGAGAACGTCATCGACTCTCCCGACGGGCTGGTGACCGCATCGCCGGCAAACGTCACGGACCCGGCCGGGCAGCCGAAGCGGATGGCGGCGAAATCCGCCATCCGGCCGCGGATCTTCCGTGCCGCGTCGAGGGCGGCCATGCCGTTGATGTCCGTTCCGGTGCTGCCCGCGGTCGACGCGGTATTGGGGACCTTGCTGGTATCGGTGCTTGAACAGACGACGCGGTCGCACGAGATGCCGAGCGCCTGCGCGACGATCTGGATCAGCTTCGTATGCAGGCCCTGGCCCATTTCCGTGCCGCCGTGATTCAGGATCACGCTTCCATCGGCGTAGACCTGGAGCAGGGCGCCGGCCTGGTTCAGGAAGGTGGCGCCGAACCCCACGCCGAAGAGAACGGGCATCAGCGCGATTCCGCGCTTCAGGAACGTCTGCGCTTCATTGAAGGCGGCGATCTGCGCGCGTCGCTCGCGATAACGGGAGCTGTGAGCGAGCTGGGCGACGAGATCGGGCATTACGTTGTCTTCCAGGCGGAAACCATAGTGGGTCTCCGCCCGTTCGCCGCTTCCGTACAGATTGCGCTCGCGCACGTCGAGCGGGTCCATTCCCAGCTCGAGCGCCAGGGCCTCCATGGCGACCTCCATGCCGAGCACGCCCTGCGGGCCGCCGAAGCCGCGGAAGGCGGTGGCGGATTGCGTGTTGGTGCGGGCTCGGAAGGACGTGCATTCGAGATTGGCGACGTAGTAGGCATTGGTCGCGTGAAAGACGGCGCGGTCGCACACGGCTTCCGAGTAGTCGCTGGAGTGGCCGCACCGCACGACGTGCCGCAGATCGACGGCGCGCAGCAGTCCGTCCAGCGCGGCGCCGATCCGGTAGTCGACCCAGAATTCATGGCGTTTGCCGGTAATCAGGAAATCCTCGTCGCGGTCGACCCTGAGCTTGACGGGGCGCCCGGTGGCGTACGCGGCCAAGGCGGCCAGCCCGGTGAAGATGTACGACTGCGATTCCTTGCCGCCAAACGCCCCGCCCATGCGGCGGCACTGGACGGTCACGCGGGCCGACGGCCAGCCGAGGAGCTTCGCCACCACCTGCTGCATTTCGGTCGGGTGCTGGGTTGCCGAGTGGACCAGCATTTTCCGGTCTTCGACCGGAATGGCATAGGCAACCTGGCCCTCGAGGTAGAAATGCTCCTGACCGCCAATCTGCAGCGAACCTTCGCAAACGACGGGCGAGGCGGCCAGCGCTGGCCGCGGGGCGCCGCGCTCGACCGAGCGCGTCGGCGCCACGAACTGCCCGCGGGACTTGGCCTGGAACGGATCGAGGACCACGGGCAGGG
Organism: Cupriavidus sp. FW216-B1; assembly: GCF_058789195.1. Classification (NCBI taxonomy): domain Bacteria; kingdom Pseudomonadati; phylum Pseudomonadota; class Betaproteobacteria; order Burkholderiales; family Burkholderiaceae; genus Cupriavidus; species Cupriavidus sp. FW216-B1. The sequence goes on from NZ_JBYTEL010000001.1 coordinate 316,064, forward strand.
GGCCATAGGTGATGCGCGCGAGCAGGGCTGCCCGCCGTGCGATGTCGGTGCTCTCCGCCACCACGAGGAAGACGGGATGTCCCCAATACGCGACCGTGGTGTCCGCGAGCAGCGATTCATCGTGCGTCACGATGCCGAAGGCGTTGCTGCCCGGAATGTCCCTGGCCGTCAGGACGCGCACGACGCCGGGAAAGCGCTCGACCTCCGCAAGATCCATCGCCTCGATGGTTCCGTGGGCCACGGTCGAACATCCGATCGCGGCATGGAGCGTGCCTTCGGTCTCCGGAATGTCGTCGGTGTAGACCGCGTGGCCGCTCACGTGCAATGCCGCGCTCTCATGTTCGAGAGCGCGGCCGACGGCGGCATCCGCCGGCTGTGTTTCGAGCGCACTCATTGCAGCGCTCCCACATAGCTGACGACCCGCGTGGCTGCCTCTGCAGAGTGCTCTTCAACCGCTCTTCTCAAGAGATTGCCGGCCACCTCGGACCGATACCAGGCGGTAGCACGGTGGTCGGACATCGGCTGGAAGTCATCCTTGAGCGCGGCGATCGCATGCTCGATGCCCTGCCGGTCCAGCGGCCTGCCGTGCAGGGCGCGTTCCGCGTGCATCGCGCGCCGGGGCATGGCGGCCATGCCTCCGTACGCGATCCGCACGGACACGCAGCGCCCCTCCGAAAGCCGGATGGCCAGAGCGCAGCAGACGGCGGAGATGTCGTCGTCGAGGCGCTTGGATACCTTGTAGGCGCGTACATACGTTTCCGGGGCGCGCGCGGGCAAATGGACCGATTCGATGAACTCGCCGCAGCGGAGGTCTTTCTTCTGGTAGCCGAGATAGAAATCTTCCAGCGGCAGCTCTCTCGTGGTGGCGCCTTGCCGGAGCCGCACGATGGCATTGGCGGCAATCAGCGCGGGCATCGAGTCGCCGATGGGCGAGCCGTTGCCGATGTTGCCGCCCAGCGTGGCGGCGTTGCGCACGGGGAGGGACGCAAAGCGGGCGGCCAGTTCTTCGAACTCGGGGTAGACGCCGACGATGGTCTTCAGCGCGTCGGACAGCGGTACCGAGGCACCGATCGACATGCGGCCGCGCACCGCGGCGGTCTGGCGCATCTCATCCACTTTCTTCAGGTGGATCACTTTCTTGAGCGTGCGCTTCTGCTTGGTTATCCAGAGGCCGACGTCGGTACTGCCCGCGACCAGCACGGCATCGGGATTTTCGAGGTAGAGCCGTGCCATTTCTTCCAGGCTTCGCGGGGAGAAAGCCACTTCGTCGCGCGCGGCAAGCACTTTCGCCGTGTCCGTGGCGTGGTCGAGCGTCGCGAGCAGCCGAAGGTCCGACTCCACGTCGCGCGCCGTGCGCGGGTAGTCGTACATGCGCCGCGCGGCGCGCAGGATGGGAGCGTAGCCCGTGCAGCGGCACAGGTTTCCCGCCAGCACATCGTGCATGCGCGTCTGCGGTACGGGCTCTTCGTGATTGAGATAGTGCGCGTACAGGCTCATGACGAAACCAGGCGTGCAGAACCCGCACTGAGAGGCATGGCACTCGACCATGGCGCGCTGAACCGGATGCAGTTCGCTGCCAGGCGAAGACAAGTCCTCGACCGTGATCAGCAGCTTTCCGTCGAGCGCGCTCATGGGGAACAGGCAGGCATTCACCGCCCGGTAGACCACGGTGTCCCGCTGGCCCGACATTTCCCCAATGACCACGACGCAGGCGCCGCAGTCGCCTTCCGCGCACCCCTCCTTGGTTCCGCGCAGCTTTCGTTCTTCCCGCAAATGGTCGAGAAGCGTGTGCCCGTTGGAGTGCCATCGTGCTTCTGTGACGCTGCCCGCGTGTACGTATCGGACAATCTGGTCCGGCGCGCTTGTGGATTGCATGTATTGCCCCGTGCGAATTCAGTAGTCTGCTGCCGCCGGCCAGCACGGCCGGTTTGCGGGGACAACATTATGCAACGGTTCGTATCGTATCTATAATGGTAATCCCTAGGTATGGACTGGAAAGTGGATGATACGATACGTATCGTTGCCGATCTGACCCATCACGCCGCCGTTATGGTGGAATGGGAAAACTGCGGTATCCAAACAGGAGATGGGAATGCTTGAAACTGCTCTGGACACCACGGGCGGAGGCGCGAAAGGGCGGCCGCGAAATGACGAGGCGACGAGGCTAGTCCAGCAGTGCGCGCTGGAGTTGGCCTACGCCGGGGGCATCGCCAACGCCACGGTCGAGCGCATCGCCCAGCGCTCGGGCGTGGCGAAGACGACCATCTACCGGCGCTGGGCCAACGGGCCGGCGGTGGTGATGGACGGTTTCCTCACGGAAATCCTGCCGCTGATCGACTATGAGGAGAAAGCCACCGTCCTCGAGACCGTCCAGGCGACGATCGAGCGCCTTGTCAAGGCGCTGGCCGGCGAACGGGGGGAAATGCTGCGCCACCTGCTAGGGGCGGCGCAGCTGGACCTGGAGTTGAAGGAGGTGTTTCTGAAAAGATGGATCGAGCCGCGCCGGCGCGCGGGCCGCGAAGTCCTCGCGCGCGGAGTCGGGCGTGGCGAACTCCATGCGAATGCGGACCTGGACTTGATGCTGGACCTCCTCTATGGCGCGATTTACTACCATCTTGTCGTGTCTTTTGCGCCGCTGGACGAAGATTTCGTGCGCCGTGTGGTGGCGCACGTCTTTCAGTCCTTTCAGCCTTAGGCTGGCCCTTCACGAACCCGGCGCGTCATTGCGGCGTCCCGCCCCCCGCCTGCGCCCTCAACAACCCCACAAACGCCTGCGCCTGACGGCTTGGCGTATCGAAGCGCGAGCGCACCAGGCTCAGCGTCAGCGGAATGTGTTCGCGCAGCGGCCGCACCACGGTGCCGGGCCAGCCGGCGCGGCCGACCGAGAATTCGTCGACGATGGCCAGGCCCACGCCGGCGCGGACCAGCGCGCAGGCGATCTCGGCGCGTTCGATGTCGGCGCGCGCGCGCCACTCGACGCCGGCTTGCGCGAACGCCGCCGCCATCAACTGCCCGAACGGGATCTGGCGCGCGTAGAGCACCAGCGGGTGGGCGGCGACCTCGGCCAGCGTCAGCACCGGCGATGCGGCGAGCGCGTGCCCTTCGGGCAGGATGCAGACCATGCGGCCCTGCGCGAACGGTTCCACCACGAGGTTCGGATGTTCGATCGGCAGCACCGACACCGCCAGTTCGGCCTTGCGGCCGAGCAGCTCGAGCGCCATGTCGGCCAGCAGCGTGGTGCGCATGGTGAGCCGGACCTGGGGATGGGCGTCGAGGAAGGCGGCCATGATGGGCGGCAGGAAGTTCAGCGCGAGGCTCGGGCTGGAGCAGATTTTGAGCACGCCCTGGGGGTTGGTGGCGAGGTCGCGCGCGAATTCGTCGATGCGCAGCGCTTCTTCGTAGAGCGAGCCGACTTCCTGGAACAGCAGTTGCGCTTCGGCGGTCGGCCGCAGCTTGCCCTTGACGCGCTCGAACAGCCGCAGGCCGAGGCTCTGCTCGGTGTAGGCGATCAGCCGGCTCACGGCGGGCTGGGAAATGCACAGCAGGCTGGCGGCGCCGTTCATGGAGCCGGTCAGCATGACGGCCCGGAAGACCTCCATTTGTCTGAGTTTGAAGCGCATCGATAACAGATGGTTATAACCCACAATCACAAGAGCATACGACAAGTCACGGCAAAACCCATACGATCTGGAGCACATGCCGGGATACGGACGGCAAAAAAGACATAGGAAGAGAGGAGACCACATGCGCCGCAAGATCGGCTTTATCGGCCTGGGAATGATGGGCTTGCCGATGCTCGAAAACCTGGCCACGGCCGCGGACCTGGAGATCCGGGCCTTCGACACCGCCGACGCGCCGTTCGCGCGGCTCGCCGGCCATGCCGCCTGGGGCAGCACGCTCGCGCGCGCCACGGCGCTGGAGGCGTTGGCCGGCTGCGAGGTCGTGATCACGATGCTGCCGAATAGCCCGATCACCAACGCGGTCGTTGCCGGCGAGGGCGGCCGCGCGGGACTGGCGGACATCCTTGCCGCGGGCGCCACCGTGGTGGACATGGGTTCGTCCAACCCGGCCGATACGCGCCGCCTTGCCGCCACGCTGGCCGGGCGCGGCATCGCGCTGGTCGACGCGCCGGTCTCGGGCGCGGTGGCCAAGGCGCGCGCCGGCACGCTGGCGATCATGGCCGGCGGCGATCCGGCGCACGTGGAGCGTGTGCGCGCGCTGCTGGAGCACATGGGCGAGACGCTGATCGTGACCGGCGCGGTCGGCTCCGCGCACGCGATGAAGGCGCTCAACAACTACGTCTATGCGGCCGGATTGCTGGCCGCATCCGAGGCGCTGCTGATCGCGCAGCGCATGGACCTCGACGCGGGCATCTTCGCGAGCGTGCTCAACGCGTCGAGCGGCCGCAACGTGGCCACGGAAACCAAGCTGGCGCAGTTCATCATCCCGGGCACGTTCAACGCGGGCTTCGCCATGCGGCTGCAGGCCAAGGACCTTGCCACGGCCGCGGGGCTGCAGGCGCTGGCGGGCGTCGAGGCGCCGCAACTGTCGCTGTGCGCGTCGCTGTGGCAGCAGGCCGCCGGGGCGCTCGACCCGCGCGCGGACAACACGGAGATCATCCGCTACCTGGACAAGCAGGCGTAGCACGGGCGGCCTCGCGCCGCCACGACAAGAACACAAGAGCACAAAAGCACAAAAGCACAAAAGCACAAGAGGAGACAACAACATGAGCATTTACCGAGGCATTGCCGCCGCGGCAATCGGCCTGGCTTTCAGCATGGGCGCGCTGGCCGGCGGTTATCCCGAGCGGCCGATCCGGATGGTGGTGCCGTTCCCGGCCGGCAGCATCACCGACGTGGTTGCGCGCGCGCTGGCCGAGCCGATGTCGCAGGACCTGGGCCAGCCGTTCGTGATCGACAACAAGCCCGGCGCCAACGGCATCATCGGCACGCAGCAGGCCGCGCAGGCCAAGGCCGACGGCTACACGATCGTGATCGTCGGCGTGACCACCGCGGCCAGCAACGTGAGCCTGTTCAAGAAGCTGCCCTACGATCCGGTCAAGGACCTGCAGCCGCTCGGCGGCGTGGCGGAGACGCCTTACCTGCTGGTCGGCTCGCCGGACGCGCCGGGCAAGCGGGTCGGCGACGTGTTCAGCTACGCGCGCCAGAACCCGGGCAAGCTGACCTATGGCTATGGCTCGGGCAGCGCGCAGGTGTTCGGCGCGAAGCTTGCCCACATGGGCAAGTCGGACATCACGCAGGTGCCGTACAAGGGCGGCCCGCAGGCGCTGACCGACGTGATGGGCGGCATCGTCAAGCTGACCTTCACCGATTTCGCCAACGGGCTGCAGCAGGCGCGCGCCGGCAAGGTCAAGGTCTATGGCGTGAGCACGCGCGAGCGTTTTCCGCTGGCCGCGGACATTCCCACGCTCAACGAAAGCGGCGCGCCGGGCTTCGACCTGACGGTGTGGTTCGGCCTGATGGCACCGGCCGGGCTGCCGGACGACGTGGCGCGGCGCCTGTCGGCCTCGCTCGACAAGGCGCTGTCCTCGGACGAACTGATCCGCCGCTTCGCCGCGCAGGGCCTGACGCCCAAGCGCCAGCCGGCGCCGGAGTTCGGCGCCTTCGTCAAGGCCGAGATCGGCAAGTGGGCGGCCATCGTCAAGGAAGCCGGCATCACGCCGGAATAGGCGGTGCTGGCCGTGCTGGCTGCGCTGGCCGTGCGGTCGGCGTTGCCCGCTTTTTTCTGTGTTTTCTGGAGAGTTTCCCGTGTCCCTGATCGAAATCCGCAAGCGCTGCCTGATCGTCGAAACCACGTATCACGAAGGCGGCCCGCCGCCCGAGAAGCCGCTCAAGCTGGCGGCGTCGTGCGCGGTGATCCGCAATCCCTACGCGGGCCGCTACGAGCCGGACCTGATGCCGTTCATGTCGGAGCTGCGCTCGCTCGGCTCGCTGCTCGCCGGCGAACTGGTCGACACGCTCGGCGGCAAGGACAAGGTGGAGGTCTACAGCAAGGCCGCCATCGTCGGCATCAACGGCGAGATGGAGCATGGCGCGGTGTGGCACGAGGCGGGCGGCTGGGCCATGCGCACCGTGCTCGGCGAGCCCAAGGCGATGGTGCCGGCGGTGAAGGCCGTGGCCTCGGCCGGCTACCGGATGATGGTGCCGGTGCACTACATCCATGCGTCCTACGTGCGCAGCCACTTCAACAGCATCGAGATCGGCATCCAGGACGCGCCGCGCCCCGATGAGATCCTGTTCGCGCTGGTCATGGGCACCGGCGGCCGCGTGCATTCGCGTCTCGGTGGCCTGCTCAAGGAGAATGTCGTCGGGGCTGACGGGCAGCGATAGCGCTCAGGCATCCACCAGCGCCTGCTCCCGCAGCCAGTCTTCCAGCGCCTGCGCCGACATCGGCCGCGCATAGAGGAAGCCTTGCAGCTCGTCGCAGCCGAGGCTGCGCAGGATGTCGGCCTGGTGCCGGCTTTCCACGCCTTCGGCGACCACGCGCAGGCCGAGGTCGTGGCCCAGTTCGACGATGGCCTTGATGACGGCGAGGTCGGCGGGCGCGTCGAGCATGTCGTGCACGAACGCGCGGTCGATCTTGAGCCGGTCGAGCGGGAAGCGGTTCAGGTAGCTGAGGCTGGAGTAGCCGGTGCCGAAGTCGTCGAGCGACAGCTTGACGCCGAGCGCGCGGATCGCGTTGATCGCGTCGAGATAGTTTTCCGCGCTGTCCATCAGCACGGTCTCGGTGATCTCCAGTTCGAGCCGCTCCGGCGCGACGGCGTGGCGCGCGAGGCTCGCGCGCAGCGTGGCGGCCAGGTCGGCGTCGCGCAGCTGGATCGCCGACAGGTTGATCGACATGCGGATGCCGGGCAGGCCGGCGGTGCTCCACTGCGCGAGCTGGCGGCACGCTTCGTCGATCACCCAGGCGCCGATCGGGATGATCAGGCGCGTGTCTTCCGCGATCGGGATGAACTGGGCCGGCATCACGCTGCCGAGCTGCGGATGGGTCCAGCGCAGCAGCCCTTCCACGCTGATGACGGCGCCGGTGATCGCGTCGAGGCAGGGCTGGAAGGCGAGGCGCAGTTCCTGGCGCTCGATCGCGGTGCGCAGGCAGGCTTCGAGCGTGAGCCGCTGGCGCGCGCGCTCGGCGATGTCGGGCGAGAAGAATTTCACCAGGTTGCGCCCGGCCGCCTTGGCCTGGTACATGGCCGCGTCGGCGTTCTGCATCAGGGTGTCGATGTCGGTGCCGTCGTCCGGGTACATCGCCACGCCCACGCTGCACGAGACCTGCAGCGTGGCGCCGCCGATCGCGTGCGGCTCGCGCACGAGCGGCAGCAGGCGGTCGTCGATGGTGCTGGCGACGTCCGCCGCGCCGCCGATGTCGTTCAGGATGACGGTGAATTCGTCGCCGCCCAGCCGGCTCACGGTGTCGCCGCTGCGCACGGCCTGCAGCAGGCGCCGCGACACCGAGCGCAGCAGCGCGTCGCCGATGTGGTGGCCGAGCGAATCGTTGATGTCCTTGAAGCGGTCGAGGTCGATGAACAGCACGGCCACGCGCGCCGGCGAGTTTCGCGCGCGCTCGAGCGCGGTGCCCAGGCGCTTGGTGAACAGCGCGCGGTTCGGCAGCTCGGTGAGCACGTCGTGCTCGGCCAGGAACTGGATGCGCGCCTCGCTCTTCTTGCGGTCGGTGATGTCGATCAGCGTGCAGATGTAGTGCGAGACGTTGCCGCGCTTGTCGCGCACCGCGCTGATCATCAGCCAGGCCGGGTAGTCGCCGCCGTAGCGCCGCCGGATCTGCGCCTCGCCGTTCCACACGCTCGACAGGTCGACCAGCGTCGCCAGCCCCTCGATCAGCGGCGTGCCGCCCGCGGCCGCGACGACGAACTCGGGCAGCTTGCCGGTGACGTCTTCCGCGCGATAGCCGGTGGCGCGGTAGAACGACGCATTGGCCGTCAGCAGGCGCCGCTCCTGGTCGAGGATCAGGATCGCTTCCGAGGACGCCTCGAACACCTTGCCCCACAGCTCGAGCCGCTGCTCCATCAGCTTGATCTGGTTGATCGGCGTGAAGGCGGTCAGCACCGCGTCGCGCCCCTGGAACTTGAGCCGCCGCGCGGACAGCATGGCCCAGGTCGGCTCGGCGCTGGCCTTCCAGCGCACCTCGAATTCCTCCACCGCGTCGCGGTCGGACAACTGCTGGAAGAAGCGCGCCCGCACGGGCGAGTCGAGCGCGAAGGCCCACGGGTCGGCCGTGCAGCCGTTGAGCCAGTAGAGCGCGGGCTGGTTGGCGTGCAGCACTTCGTGGCCGGGGACCGCCGTCACCATCATCGGCACCGGCGTGGCTTCCACCAGCGCGTGCTGCGCGGCGGAGGCGCGCGCCGTGGCGGCGAGTTCCTTCTGCACGTCGCGCTCGCGGTCGAGCTGCTCCAGCATCTCGTTGAAGCCGCGCACCAGCTGGCCGATCTCGTCCTGGCTGTGCCAGCTCGCGCGCAGCGTGTGGTCGCCGGTGCGGCGCACGGTGTCCATCACGCGCGCCAGTTGCCGCAGCGGCCGCGAGATCTGCTGCGCGACGAAGTACACCATGCCGAGGATGCCGCACAGCAGGAACAGCGCGGTGCCCAGATGCAGCCACATGCGCGAGAACAGCCCGCGCACCCGCGCGTGGAGCAGCGTGTCGAGCTGCTCGCTGGTGTCGCGCCAGGTGTCGCGCACGCTCAGCACCAGCGCCTGCTGCGCGGTGTCGAGGTTGGCGAGCAGGGCGGGGTCGGTCTTGTCGCTGCCGTTCACCACGATGCGCGCGGCGTGCCGGTACGCTTCCACCGCGGCCCGCATGCGCGCCACGGAAGGCGCCAGCGCGGTGCCGAGCGCGCGGTCGGCGGCGCCGGCCTCGGCGAGGTCGGAGCGCAGGCCTTCCAGCACCGCGTCGAGCTGGCCTTCGAGCACGAGGTAGCGCGTGCGCAGGGCCTCGCGGGATTCCTGCCCGTGCATGCCGTCGTGCAGGCGCCGGCCGATGCCGTGCACCGCGTCGACCAGTGCCGGATAGCGCAGGATCGACAGCGACATGGCGTAGTAGCTGTCGAGGTCGGGGTCGAGGATCAGGTTGGACTGGTTGCCGATGCGCGTGACGAGCTCGCGGCAGGCCTCCAGGGCCTCGCCCACGGTGGCGGGCGTGGGCTGCGGCTCGCGCGCGATGGCGGCGAGTGCCGCGCGCACGCGCCGGCTCAGCTCGGCGCTCTGCATGTGCGTGCCGTACTGCTGCTCGGCGTGGGCCAGCTCAGCCCCGATCTGCTCGAAGCGCGCGGCGGGCGGCCGCGCCCCGGCCTCGGTCAGCGCGACGTCGGCCAGCGCGTCGCGCACCGTGTGCAGGTAGATGTTGCCGCCGATCTCCTTGTTGGAGAAATCGATGGCGATGTATTTCTCGTGGATCAGTATCCCGCTGATATAGACCACCGCGCTCAGATCCAGCAGATAGATCAGCAGCAGCTTGCGGCCCACGCGCAGGCGCCCGAGAAACCGGAAGAAGGGATTGTCTTTCATCGTGCGCGCACCGTCGCGCATTATTTAGGGTGACTCATGGCGCACTCCAACGGGCTGGCGGGAAAGAGGCAAGAAAGATGCCGGGCCTGGCTGGAGGGTTGGCTGGCATTCCCATATCGACGCCCGCGCGCCGCGGCTTTAGCGTTTGGCGGATATTCCCCGTGACGGTGCGTGCGTGCCGCAGGAGGGTGCATGTGGCGGCCGGGGAAGCCGGCACGCACGGGGATGGCGCATACGCGCCGCGGGCCCAGACTTCGGTGGGGATTCAGGAGCAGGCATCCGTGCCGATATCTGCAATCAATGGCAGCAGGTGTATATCGTCTTTGGTCAACACAAGCGTCAATTTGGATGAATACGCCAGAGATCGTCGAATCTGCCAGATTGCGGCGCGCGGGCGCCTGATGGGCCGGTAGCGCGCAGCCTCACTCTACAAAATCAAACAGGAGAATCATGGGTCGTATCCGTCTTGCCGGGCTGTTCCTGGCGCTGGGCTTGTTGGGTGGCTGTGCCGTCGTTCAGACGCCGATTCCCGCTTCCGCGAAGCTCTTCGACAACCGCGCGAGCACCGTCGCGGTGGCGGTGCAGAAACTGCCGGAGCCGAATCAGAGCATGACCGGCGCGCAGGGCGTTCTCGACTACGCGATCAACAAGGCCAACGCCAAGGCGATCGTGGACCGCCTGCAGCAGCAGGATTTCTCGGCGGTGAAGAACCTGCCCCAGGCGTTCGCGCAGGGGCTGGAGTCGCGCCAGATCAAGACCGTGCTGGTGCCGGAGCCGCTCGATACGGAGCAGTTGGCGAAGTTCACGGAGGGTTCTGGCGACGGCGTCGCGAAGATGGACTACCGGCCGCTGGCCAAGCGGTACGGGGCCGACCGCTTGTTGCTGATCGAATCCAAGTGGCTGGGCACGCAGCGCAACTACTATGCGTTCATGCCGCTGGGCGCGCCGGTGGGCTACGTGTCGCTGGTGGGGCAGATGATCGACCTGCGCACCAACCGGCTGGAATGGTATGAGCCGGTACAGATCACCACGCCGGTGGCCGGTGAATGGGACGAGGCGCCCGACTATCCCAACCTGATGAAGTCGGTCGATGCCAGCACGCAATCCGCGAGCGCGAAACTGCGCGCGGCATTCTTCATGGAACAGGCCACGCAGGCCGTGAGCGCGGCGGCTGCGCCGGCGGCGGCGCAATAGGGGCGCCTGCTGCGCACCCTGGCCGGCGGCGAGCCGGCCTTTTTTTTGCGCATCCTCGGCGCTGGCGGCCGTGCCCATATGCGAAAACCGCCTTTCCATAGCCGAAAAGTTGTCTATACAAGTAGCGGGCGGCCCGATAACATCGGTCTGATCTACAAGCGCGCGCGGTCCCGGCGCGCTTGTTGTCTTTCCATGTTTCTGGAGTCAGAAGTGAACCGTCTTGTCCGCCTGTTGGCCGATTCCCTTGTCATCCGCATCGCCGGCGCCGCCTTGCTGGCCTGCGCGAGCCTGCCGGCGCCGGCCGCGGGGCCGGCCGGGGCGGAAGGCTATCCGGCGCGCCCGGTCCGGGTGATCGTGCCGTTCGCGGCGGGTGGCGTGGCGGATGCGCTGCCGCGCCTGGTCGGGCAGAAGCTGGCGGAGCAGTGGGGCCGCCCGGTGGTGATCGACAACAAGCCAGGCGCGGCCGGCAATATCGGCATGGAAGCGGCGGCGCGCGCGCCGGCCGATGGCTACACGCTGGCGCTGGCGCCGGCGGGTAACCTGACGGTGAACCCGATTCTGTTCCCGAAGCTCGGCTTCGAAGTGAAGGACCTCGTGCCGGTCACGCTGCTGGCGACCTCGCCGAACGTGCTGGTGGTGAATCCGGGCCTGCCGGCGCACACGCTCAAGGCGCTGGTCGAATACGCGCGCGCCCATCCGGGCGAGCTGAACTTCGCTTCGCCGGGCAACGGCAGCGGCGCGCACCTCGCGGGCGAGCTGCTGAACCTGGAGGCGGGCATCAAGACCGTGCACGTTCCCTACAACGGCATCGCGACGGCGCTCAACGACGTGCTGGGCGGGCAGGTGCAGATGGTGTTCGCGGGCGTGTCGAGCGTGCTCCAGCACATCCGCTCGGGCAAGCTGGTGGCGGTCGCGGTGGCCGGGCCGCACCGGCTGGCGCAGTTGCCGGGCGTGCCGACGGTGGCGGAGTCGTATCCGGGCTTCGACGTGACTTCGTGGTACGGACTGGTGGCGCCCAAGGGCACGCCGGACGCGGTGGTGCGCAAGTGGCAGGCCGACGCGGCCGCCGTGCTGCGCCAGCCGGAGGTGCGCGAGAAGCTGCTGGGTCTCGGCCTGGAGCCGGTGGGCAGCACGCCGGAAGCGTTCGCCAGGACCATCTCCAGCGAAACCCTGAAATGGCGCGCGATCGTGCATCGCGCGAAAATCCAGCCGCTGCAGTCGTAGGCCGGAATCGGGCACCGGCACCAGTACCGGCACCAGTACCGGCAACCGTCCGCGCTCTCCGCACGCCGGCTCGCGCGAGCCGGCGCCGTCTTTCCTCCCTCGCGCCTTCCCGCCTTCCCGCCCTCCCGCGTTTCCCCAGCCCCCGGCAGCCTTGCCCTAGGGTAATCCCCAATATGCCGTATCATCTCGCCCGGTGCATTGGCCGCCAGGGCAGGCCGCGTCGCGGGCGCGGCACATTTTTGTCTTTGCGCTGTCCAACGTGCCGGATTTCATAGTGAAACAGGTAGCGGATTCGCCATATGGCGGGTCCGGGGTGGCGGGGCGCCTTGTCGGGACGCCCGCTGCCTGTGATGCAGGAGAGGCTTTTGGCGACAAACGAAACCCAGCGCAGAACTGAGGTCGACCTGATCCGCGGCGTGGCGCTGATCTTCATCGTGGTGGATCACGTCAACGGCAGCGTGCTGGCTGACTACACCATCCGCAATTTCGCGTTCTTCGACGCGGCGGAGATCTTCGTCTTCCTGGCCGGCTATTCGGCCAGCTCCGCCTTCCTGGCGATGGAGGCGCGGCATGGCGCGGCCGCCGCGCAGAGCCGCCTGGTGCGGCGCAGTTGGGAAATCTACAAGGCCTTCGTGCTGACCGGGCTGCTGATGCTGGTGTTCGGCCTGCTGCTGGCGCTCGCGCGCGTGCCGGCGCCGGCGGTGGTGTCCACCGAGGCGCCGATCTTCATGGCGCATCCGTTCAGCACGCTGATCGAGGTGTTCAGCGTGGCGCGCCAGCCCTTCGTCTCCGACGTGCTGCCGATGTACGCGGTCTTCATCCTGTGCGCGCCGCTGTCGATCCGCATGGCGCGCGCGCGGCCGCTGACCTTCGTCGGCGCCAGCGCGCTGCTGTGGCTGATGGCGCCGATGCTCACGCCGCTGCTGCCGAGCAGCGACGGCAACGGCTGGAGCTTCAACCCGTTCGCGTGGCAACTGATGTTCGGCCTGGGGCTGATGTCGCGCCTGCGGCCGGACGTGATCCTGCCGCGCCAGCCGCTGGTGCGCTGGGTGGTGACGGTGCTGGCGGTGGCGATGACGCTGGCCGGCGTGCTGCTGGCCTATCTGTGGATGCGCCCACACGTGTACGAGCCGTGGCTGCCGGCATGGCTGCCGACGATGGTCTTCCCGCTGCCCAAGAAGAGCCTGGCGGCGCTGCGCGTGGCGAGCTTCCTCGGGCTGGCGTGGCTGGCCTACCTGGCGGTGCGCGCGGGCTGGGTGGCGCGGCTGGCCTCGGTGATGGGGCCGGTGGTGCAGATCGGCCGCCACAGCCTGTTCTGCTTCGTGTTCGGCGCGGTGGTGTCGGTGGTGATCGAGGGCTTTACCTACGGCATCGCCGGCGGGCGGCCTTCGCGGCCCATCGCGCTGGGCGGCGACATCGTGGCGGTGGCGCTGCTGCTGGTGATCGGCGGCTGGTGGGGGCGGCGCAAGGAGGGGCGCAAGGCGGCGGTGGCCGCCCGGCAGTTGCGCGCGGTGCCCTGCGCGAACGGCCGCGGCCTATGAGCGGGCCGCGGCGCGCTGCCGCGTCCGCGGCTTCGGCGCGGCCGATGCGGCCGATGCCGCCTTCTCCCTGCCGGCGGCCAGCAGGCCGGTCAGCACGAACTGCTGCACGCCTTGCCGCCATTGCGCCAGCGCCACCTTCGGGCGCGTGGTCGGCCCGGTCGGCTTGGCGCTGAAGAACATGCTGACGCCGTGCATGGCGGACCAGGCGCAGCGCACCATCATGTCGTCGAACTGCGCGTCCAGCCCGTTCTCGCTGAAATAGTCCTGCACCGCGCCGTAGAGCAACTGGTAGGAGGCCGCGCCCGCCTCCAGCAGCTCGGGGTAATTCTCCTTGCCGACGATCTGCGGGCCGAACATCAGGTAGAACAGGGCGGGGTGCCTGACGGCGAATTCGATGTAGCCGTCCATCACCGTGAGCAGCCGTCCCTCGGCCGTCATGTCGGGCGACATGCGGGCGCGCCGTATCGCCACCAGCTCGCGGAAGCCGTCGGCGGCGATGGCGGCGAGCAGTCCTTCCTTGTCGGCGAACTGGTTGCGCGGCGCCCCGTGCGAGACCCCCGCGAGCCGCGCCGCCGAGCGCAGCGTCAGGCCGTGGACGCCTTCGGTTGCGAGGATCTCCCTGCCGCAGCGGATCATTTCCTCGCGCAGGTTGCCGTGGTGGTAGCTCTGGCGGGGCGGCGGGGTGGTGGCGTTGGTCATGGTGTTGCCGTGGGCGGTGTCGTCAGGCCTCCATGTTAGCGCCAACGGCAGCGCGCCCGCCCCGCATCCGCGCGCGCGGCGATGGTGATTGCTATTGCAGCGTGATGTGCTTTTCGGCGACCACCCTGGCCCAGCGCTCCGCGTCCTTGCGGATCTGCGCGTCGAACGCGGCCGGCGTGGTGCCGCTCGGCTCGGTGCCCAGCTCCTGCAGCCGGGCCTTGACCTCGGGCACCGCCACCGCCTTCGCGACCTCCGCGCTGAGACGGTTGACGATCGCGTCCGGCGTGCCGGCCGGCGCGAACAGGCCGAACCAGCCGACGTCGGCGAACTGCGGATAGCCCTGCTCGGCGAAGGTGGGCACGCTCTCCAGGCCCTTCCAGCGGCGCGGCCCGGTCACGCCGAGCGCGCGCACGGTGCCGGCCTGGATGTGCGGCTTGATCGCCAGCGGATCGACGAACAGGCCGTTGATCTGGCCGCCGATCAGGTCCTGGATCGCCGGCGCGGAGCCCTTGTACGGCACGTGCATCATGTCGATGCCGCTGACCGAGGCCAGCATCTCTCCCCACAGGTGGGAGCCGGTGCCGGCGCCGAAGGAGCCGAAGTTGAGCCGCTCGGGCGACGCCTTGCCATAGGCCAGGTAGCTCTTGAGGTCCGTCACCGGCAGCTTGCGGTCCACCACGAACACCACGGGCGCTGCCGCGATCCCGGCCACGCCGCGGAAGCTCTTGATGGCGTCGTAGGGCAGGTCCTTGAACAGCGCCGGCTGGATGCTGTGCGCGGAGTTGTTGAGCAGCAGGGTGTAGCCGTCCGGCGCCGCCTTCGAGGCGATCGAGTAGGCCACCACCGTCTGCCCGCCGGGCCGGTTGTCCACCACGACCGGCTGCCCCATCTGCCGCGACAGGGCCGCGCCCACGGTGCGGGCGATGATGTCGGTGCCGCCGCCGGCGGCGTAGGGCACGATGATCCGGATCGGATGGGTGGGGTAATCCGCCGGCTTTTCGGCATGCGCGGGGTGGGGCGCCAGCAGCAGCAAGCCGGCCACCCCGGCCGCGAGGCGCGCGGCCGTGTTGGACGTGGTCATGGTTGTCTCCTGTCTTGATCTGTTTTCGATCTGATTTCGATCAGTTCTCGGTTCCGCATTTCGGCTGGCTTTCGCCAGCCTTTCCGTGCTACTCGTACACCACCGAGTAGCGCGTGGTCAGCGTGGCGAAGGCGGTCTCGATGGTGGCCATCGCCGCGGCGCGCTCGGCTTCGCTCATGGCGGCGGGCAGCACCAGCGTGGAGGCCAGCCCGAGGTCGCCGCGGTCTTCCACGCGGATGTCGCGCACGGGGAGCGGCGCCCCGGCGGCGGCATTGGCCAGCATCTGCTGCTGGGCGCGCCGGATGGCGTCGCCGCGCAGCACGTTCTTCTGGATCTTGCCGACCGCGGTCTTGGGAATGGCGTCGACCAGATAGAACTGCTTGGGCACCGCCGCGCGCTCGGGAATCGCCTCGTAGGCGTAGTGCCTGAGGCGGCCGAGCGGATAGTCGCTGCCCGGCTTGAGCGCGATGTAGGCTACCGGCAGCTCGCCCGCGTGCGCGTCCGGGATGCCGACCGCCGCGGCGTCGAACACGGCCGGATGGCGGTACAGCGCTTCCTCGATCATGCGCGGGTCGATGTTGTTGCCGCCGCGGATGATGAGGTCCTTGGCGCGGCCGGTCAGCCAGAAGTAGCCTTGCGCGTCCATGTAGCCGAGATCGCCGGTGTTGAACCAGCCGCCGTCGAACCAGATGTCCCGGTTGTGCGCCGGGTCGAGGTAGCCGGCGAAGACGTTGGGCCCGCGCACCACCACCACGCCCGGCTCGCCGGGCTCGCAGTCGCGCACGATGCGCCGGCCGGCCACCTTGACCGCCTTCATCTGCTGGTAGGCCATGCGGAACCCGATCGAGCCCGTGCGCGCTTCGCCGTGGCGCGGGTTGCAGGCGCTCAGCGCGGTGCCTTCGGTGAGGCCGTAGCCTTCCAGAATGACCGAGCCGGTCTTCCTGCCGAAGGCCTCGGCGATGGCCGTCGACAGCGGCGCGGTGCCGCAGGTGGCGGCCTGCAGCGAGCCGATGTCGGCATCCTCGATGGGGATGTTGAGCAGCATGTTGACCACGGCTGGCACCATGCTGAGCGTGGTGACGCGGAAGCGCTCGATGATGCGCCAGATGTTGCGGATCACGGAGGGATCGCGCCAGCCGCCCGAGGTCAGCATGACCACCGAGGCGCCGCGCGCGAGCGGCATCAGGCAGTTGGTCAGCACGCCGGTGACGTGGAACATCGGCACGCCGCACACGCGCACGTCCGCGGGCTGCACGTCGTACTGCATGCCGCTGGCCCAGGCCATGAAGACCTCGTTGCCGTGCGTGTGCAGGGCGAGCTTGGGCGTGCCGGTGGTGCCGCCGGTGTGGAACATCGAGGCGGTGTCCCCGGGGGCGATGCGCCGGCCGCTGTCGAGCGTCTCGGCGCCGAAGCGCGGCAGCTCGGCCAGCAGGTCGACCACGCCATCTTCGCTCGCGGGGCCGCCGCCGGCCTTGATCCAGTGGCGCACGCCGGGCAGCTCCCGGCGGATCAGCATGGCTTTGTTCCAGGCCTCGATGTCCGGGTCGGGGCCGTAGACGATCACCGCCTTCGCGCCGGCGTTGGCGAGCAGGGTGCGGATGATCTCCGGCTCCAGCATCCAGTTGACGGGGCAGGCGATGCCGGCCGCCTCGCTGCCCCAGAGCGCGTATTGCGACTCCGGCGCGACCGGCATGAGGATGCCGATCACGTCGGCCGGCCCCAGGCCGAGCGCATGCAGCAGGTTGGCGGTCTGGGTGATGCGGCCGAACAACTGGCCGTGGCTCACGGTGGTGGCGCGCTCCAGCTCGTCGCCGGAGGCGAAGTGGTGCAGCGCGGGCGCGTCGGGCGCGCGGTCGCGCGCCAGGCGCAGCAGGTCGTAGGTGCTGGCCGGCAGGTCGCGCGCCGGCAGCGGGGTCTGCTCGAAGCGCTCGATGTCGCCGAGCGTGGCCACGCGCAGCCCGGGCTGGTAGAGGTCCCGCCGCGCGCGGGCGGCGGCTTCGATGGCGGCTTGCGTCATGGTCAGGATCCCCGGTAGGCCGGACGGCGCTTGTTCAGGAAGGCATCGCCGCCTTCGTGCATGTCGTCGGTGCTGAACAGCGTGGCGAAGGCAAGCTGCTCCATCATCAGCGCCGTATCCAGGTTGGTGTCCTGCCCGTTGTTGATCATCAGCTTGGCCAGGGCGATCGAGTGCGGCGATTTCTCCGCGATGCGGTGCACGTAGGCCTTGGCCTCGTCGAGCAGCTGCGCGGCGGGCACCACCTTGTTGACCAGGCCGATGCGGTAGGCCTCGTCCGGCTTGATGATCTCGCCGGTGAAGATCATTTCCTTGGCGCGCGTCGCGCCCACCAGCCGCACCAGGCGCTGGGTGCCCCCGCGCCCCGGGATCAGGCCGACGTTGGTCTCGGTCTGTCCCATCAGCGCGTTGTCGGCAGCCACGCGCAGGTCGCAGGCCATCGCCAGCTCCAGGCCGCCGCCGAAGCACGGCCCGGCGATGGCCGCCACCACCGGCACGGTGCTGTGATGGATCAGCGCCCACAGGTCGGACGCGCCGCTGGTGGGGCCGAACGCATCGAGCGGGCGGCGCTTGAGCATCTCGACCAGGTCGCCGCCCGAGACGAAGGCCTTGGTGCCGCCCCACAGCACGATGCCGCGGATGGTCTTGTCGGCCATCAGCGCCGACATCGCCGCGTGGATGTCGTTGCGTAGCGTGGCGTTGAGCGCGTTGTACTTCTCGAGCCGGTTCATCGTGACGATGCCGCAGCCGCCGTCGCGGTCGACGAACACGGTGTCGTATTCGGTGATGGGGGTGGTCGGGTTGGTTGTCATTGGCTTGTCTCCTGTCAGCGTGCGCCGTCTTGTTTGTTGGCTTTCCGGTCGTTCAGTGGATGAACTCGAACAGGCCGGCCGCGCCCATGCCGCCGGCGGCGCACATGGTCACGACGCCGTACCTGGCCTTGCGGCGCCGGCCTTCGAGCAGCAGGTGGCCGACCTGGCGCGCGCCGGTCATGCCGTAGGGGTGGCCGATGGCGATGGCGCCGCCGTTGACGTTGACGCGCTCCTCCGGCAGCCCGAGCTGGTCGATGCAGTACAGCGCCTGGCAGCCGAAGGCCTCGTTGAGCTCCCACAGGTCGATGTCGTCGACGGTGAGCGCGTTGCGCTCGAGCAGGCGCGGTACCGCGCGCACGGGGCCGACGCCCATCTCGTCCGGCTCCACGCCGGCCGTCGCCAGCCCGATGAAATAGCCCAGCGGCGCCAGCCCGCGCCGCTGCGCTTCCCGCTCGGACATCACCACCAGCGCGGCGGCGCCGTCCGACAACTGGCTGGCGTTGCCGGCCGTCACCTGGTAGCCCTCGCCCTTGACCGGGGGCAGGGCGCCGAGCTTTTCCAGCGTGGTGTCCGGGCGGTTGCCTTCGTCGGCTTCGAGCAGGCAGGCCTCGGTGGTGGTCTGTCCGGTCGCCTTGTCGGTCACGCCCTTGCGCGTGGCCAGCGGCACGATCTCGTCGCGGAACAGGCCGGCCTGCTGGGCGCGGTCGGTGCGCTGCTGGCTGCGCAGCGAGAAGGCGTCGGCGCGCTCGCGCGACACGCCGTAGCGCCGGGCCAGGATCTCGGCGGTGTCGATCATGTGCAGGTACACGTCGGGCCGGTGCTCGGCCAGCCACGCTTCCTGCTGGGCCACCTTGAGCGTGACCGGCTGCGACAGGCTGATCGACTCGACCCCGCCGGCCACCATGACCGGCACCTTGTCGACCAGCACGCGCTGCGCGGCAAAGGCGACCGCCTGCAGGCCGGAAGCGCAGAAGCGCGTGAGCGTGGTGCCGCTCACCGAGACCGGCAGGCCGGCGCGGATGGCGCCGGTGCGGGCCACGTTGCCGCCGGTGGCGGCGACCGGCTGGCCGCAGCCGAAGATGACGTCTTCCACCTCGCCGCCTTCGAGGCGGGCACGCCGCACGGCATGCTCGATGACGTGGCCCGCCATCGTGGCGCCGTGCGTCTGGTTGAAGGCGCCCCGCCCGGCCTTGCCGATGGGGGTGCGGGCGTAGGAAACGATCACTGCGCGAGACATGGGTTCTCCTTTGGTATGGGTATCCGCACGGGGACTTCCGGTCCTGGTGCGTGGCATATATAGACAGTGGATAGATTTGGGCGGAGCGATCCGGCTGGTTGCCAGGATGCCGCCGGTTTGCCGGGTGTCCAGGCACCCGCGCCGGGTGGCCGTCTCGGTGTATCCACTGTCTACATGCTAGTTAGCGGATTTCGGCAGGTCAAGCGCGCGGCGGGCTGGCGAGGGTTTACCTCGATGAAGCGGGAAGAGGAGGGAGAGAGAAAAAAAGAGGGTCGGCGGCAGCCACATCACCGCGCGAAAATAATGGTTCGCATGCGAAGCGATGGCGATGCGCGGTGGTGCAACGCGCCGCCGCGCGCCGCTAGCGGGACGCCTGCACGGTATCCAGGATTTCGGTGGACAGCGCCTCCGAGCGCACCGCGCGCGCGAGCACGAGGCCGCCGACCATCGTGGCGAGCATCAGGATCGCGTCCTTGCGCGACGACGCGCTGTCGTCGCCCGCGATCAGTTCGATCAGCGCCGCCACGCCGGCCTCGAAGCGCTTGCGGGTCCTGGCGTCGAGCCGTGACACGTCGGCGCCGAGCGCGGCGATGGCGCAGCCGCTGGCGGGCTTGTCGCGGTGCTTCCGGTTCATGTAGGCGTGCAGGATCGCGCGCTTGCGCTGCCGCGCGGGCGCCGCCGCGGCGGCCGCTTCGAGGAAGGCCGTGGTCTGGCCGAAGGCGGCGTCGACCGCGTCGGCGACCAGGGCATCGCGGGAATCGAAGTGCGCGTAGAAGCCGCCGTGGGTCAGCCCGGCGCTTTTCATCAGCTGCGCCAGGCCGACGCCGTCGATGCCGTGCTCGCGGAATTCGGCCGCGGCGGCCTCGACGATCTGCTTGCGGGTTTCGGCCTTGTGTTCCGGCGAGTAACGCACGATTGGACTCCGTAGGTTGAGGGCGGCGCTGATTGGATGACGATCATCATATCCGGATGATGAAGCGACCGGCAGCCGATGCCACATCATGCCATGACGATGGCATGACGGTCATCATTCAATGGCCGGTCCACGGTGGTAGAAGTGGCGGATACGCCGGCATCCGGCGCTTCATCTTCTTTCCGGTTCTTTAGTATGATGATCGTCATTCAATCGAATGACGCAAGGGCGGAACGTTCGCCCCAACCAGGAGCGATGTGATGAAAGCGAGAGACGTGGTGCTGTGCCATCCGGTGCGAACGGCAATCGGAGCCTATAACGGCGCACTGAAATCGACGCCGGCGACCGAGCTCGGCGCGGCGGTGATCGCCGAGACGTTCCGCCGCTCCGGGCTCGACCCGGAGCTGGTCGGCAGCGTGGTGTTCGGCAACGTGATCCAGGCCGGCAACAAGATGAACCCGGCGCGGCAGGCCGCGCGCGGCGCCGGCCTGCCGGTTTCGCTGCCGGCGATGACGGTCAACCGCGTGTGCGGCTCCGGCGCGCAGGCCATCGCCAGCGCGGCCGACGAGATCCGCCTGGGCTACGTGGACGTGGCGATCGCCGGCGGCATGGAGAACATGGACCAGGCGCCCTACCTGATGCCGGCCGGGCGCTGGGGCAGCCGCATGGGCGACGCGGTGCTGTACGACAGCATGCTGCGCGATGGCCTGGTGGATGCGTTCTCGGGCGAGCATTCCGGCTGGCACACCGAAGATCTGGTGGAGCGCAGCAAGCTGACCCGCGAAGACCAGGACCACTGGGCCGAGCGCTCGCAGCAGCGCTTCGCGCGCGCGCAGGAGCAGGGCCGCTTTGCCGCGCAGATCGTCGGCGTGCCGGTCAAGGCCAAGGGCGGCATGGCGACGTTCAGCGTGGACGAGGCGAACCGGCCGGACACCACCTTCGAGATCCTCGGCAAGCTGAAGCCGGCGTTCCGCAAGAACGGCACCATCACGGCGGGCAACGCGCCGGGGCTCAACAGCGGCGCGGCGGCGATGGTGGTGGCCGAGCGCTCGCTGGCCGAGGCGAAGGGCCTCGTGCCGATGGCGCGGCTGGTGGCCTACGGCGTCGGCGCGGTCGAGCCGGGCCTGTTCGGCCTGGGCCCGGTACCGGCCGTGCGCCAGGCGCTGCAGCGCGCGCAATGGGCGCTGGGCGACGTGGAGCGCGTGGAGATCAACGAGGCGTTCGCGGCGGTGCCGCTGGCGGTGGCCGGCGAGCTGGGCCTGCCGCTCGACATCATCAACGTGGACGGCGGCGCCATCGCGCACGGCCATCCGATCGGCGCCACCGGCGCGGTGCTGACCACGCGGCTGCTGTACTCGATGCGCGCGGACGGCATCCGGCGCGGCATCGTGACGCTGTGCATCGGCGGCGGCCAGGGCATCGCGCTGGCGCTTGAAGCGCTGGACTGAGGCGCTGGACTGAGGCGCCGGACCGACGCGGCGCTAGGCGGTCTTCTGCCGCAGCGCGAAGGCCCGCTGCGCCGCCGGCCGCGCCACGCAGCGCTGGTGCCACGCGGCCACGTTGGCGAGGTCCGCCGCGTCCAGGTCGGCCAGCCGATGCAGCACCGCGGCGAGGTTGAGGTCGGCCACGGTGAAGCTGTCGCCGAGCAGGTAGGGCTGGCGCGCGCAATGCGCGTCGAGCACGGCCAGCGGCTTGCGCAGCGCGGCCAGCGCGGCGGCGGCCTGGGCCGGGTCGCGCTGCGCCGGCGGCAGCAGGCGGGTGTGCTGGGCGAGCTGGGTGGTGAGCGGCTCGACCATCGTGGCGGCCCACAGCGTCCATTGCAGGATGAGGGCATCCTGTCGCGCGGTGCCGTCCCACAGCACGCGGCCGGCGTGCCGGCGCGCGAGGTACAGGGTGATGGCCAGCGATTCGTAGAGGACCAGGCCGTCGTCGTCGATGGCCGGCACCATGCCGTTGGGATTGATCGCCAGGTAGGCCGGCGCCTTGGCTTCGGGCGAGGCGTAGTGCAGCGGAACGTGCTCGTAGGGCAGGCCGAGTTCTTCGGCCGCCCACAGCGGGCGGATGGCGCGCGAGGCGGCGATGCCGTAGATCTTCAGGGTCACGGATGGGGTGCGGGTTGGTTCGAGGGTTGGGAAGGGGCGGCGCCGGGCTCACTCGCCCAGCGCGATGCCGTCCTTGCGCTTGTCCGACGCGCCCAGCAGGCTGCCGTCGGCATCGCGCATGACGATCTGCGCGCCGCCGAAATCGCTGCGCCCGCCGAGTTCGCCGAGGCCGGCCGGATCGCCGTAGCCGGCGTCGCGCAGGGCCTTCGCGATGGCCGGCGGCGTGCCGGCTTCGATGGCGAGCGCGGTGTCGGACTCCAGCCGCCAGCGCGGCGCGTCGAGCGCGGCTTGCAGCGGCTGCTGCCACGCCGCCAGCCGCACCAGCAACTGCAGCTGGCCTTGCGGCTGCATCAGCCCGCCGACCACGCCGAAGCCGGCGTGGAAGCGCCCGTCGCGCAGCGCCGCGCCCGGCACCACGGTGTGATACGGGCGCTTGCCCGGTGCCGGGCTGTTGATGTGACCCGGGCCGGCGAAGCCGAAGCCGCGGTTCTGCAGCACGAAGCCGCAGCCCGGCACCGCGATGCCGGAGCCGAAGCGCTTGAAGATGCTGGTCATCAGCGTGACGGCGAGGCCGTCGCGGTCCACCACCACGGTGCAGACGGTGTTGCCGGCCGGGTCCGCCACGGTCTGCTTGGCGTATTGCATGGCGCGGCCCATCGCCCGCACGGTGCGCAGCACGGCGGCGGGATCGTCCTCGGCCAGCAGGGCCGGATCGAGCTGGCCGAGCTCGTCGAGCGCGTGCAGGATGGCCACGCCGTGCGTGTTGGGCGGGCACTCGAGGATGGTCAGACCGCGGAACTCGGTGGAAACCGGCGTGCAGAAGTCCCCGCGGTGGGCCGCGAAATCCGCCGCGGCCAGCGCGCCGCCGGCATGGCGGCTGGCGGTCTCGGCCGCCTGCGCGGGCGCGCCCAGGTAATAGGCGTCGGCGCCTTCGGCGGCGATGGCGCTCAGTACCCTGGCCAGTTCCGGGTTGCTGAAGGTCTCGCCGGCCACGGGCGGGCGCCCGGCACGGTAGAGCGCGGCGCAGACCGGGTCTTGGTGCAGCACGCGGTCGAACACGGCCCATTCGCGCGCGGCCACCGGCGCCACCGCGAAGCCGTCGCGCGCCAGCGCGATGGCCGGGGCGAACAACTGCTTCCACTCCATGCGGCCGTAGCGGCGGTGCAGGTCTTCCCAGCCGCGCACCGCGCCCGGCGTGGTCAGCGAGAGCGCGTGGCGCTCGGGGATGCGCTGGTTGGGCAGACCGGCCAGCGCCTCTACGGGGAAGGCGGCCGGCGCGCGGCCGGTGCCGTTGTAGCTGACCGCATGGCCGTCGGGCTCGACGATCATGGCCAGCATGTCGCCGCCGATGCCGGTGGCCATCGGCTCCACCACGCCGAGGATGGCGTCGGCCGCGAGCGCCGCGTCCACGGCGCTGCCGCCTTCGCGCAGCACCCGCAGCGCCGCCTGGGCGGCGAGCGGGTGGCCGGTGGCGACCATGCAGTGCGGCGCGCGCACGCCTTCGGGCGGGATTGCGGTTGTCATGCGGTTTGCTCCATCGAGGTGAGGGGAATGGGGGGCTTGCGTTTCAGCGTTTCGGCGTTGCGGCGTTTCAGCGCCACAGCACCACGGCACACATCGTCGATACCGCCAGGCCGGCCAGCACCGGCACCAGCAGCGCGCGCACGGCGTCGAGCACCGGCACGCGCGCGAAGCCGGCGATGGCCACCAGCGAGGACCAGGCGATCAGCGTGCCGCCGCCGGTCCACACCGCGCCCATCTGGCCGACCGCGCACAAGGTGGCGGCGTCCAGCCCGACGGTCGGGCCGAGCGCGCCGGCCAGCGTGCCGGTCAGCGGCAGGCCGGCGAAGCCCGAGCCGTCGATGCCGGTGATCATGCCGACCAGCAGCACGCCGAAGGCCACCAGCACGTGGTTGCTGGGGATCCAGTTCTCGGCGCCCTGGATCAGCTCGAACAGCAGGCTGGGCGCGTGGCCGGCGCCAATCTGCAGGATGGCGCCGGCGGTGTCGCCGGCGCCGATGAAGAAGAAGCCGGCGATCGGCAGCACCGAACCCATCGCCTTGAAGG
Source organism: Cupriavidus sp. FW216-B1 (assembly GCF_058789195.1). Classification (NCBI taxonomy): domain Bacteria; kingdom Pseudomonadati; phylum Pseudomonadota; class Betaproteobacteria; order Burkholderiales; family Burkholderiaceae; genus Cupriavidus; species Cupriavidus sp. FW216-B1. The sequence goes on from NZ_JBYTEL010000001.1 coordinate 340,484, forward strand.
CGAACACGAAGCCGTCGGTGATGTGCTCGGCGCTGGTGTCGAGCATCCTGCGCGGGCCTTCGGCGGCCAGCGTGCACAGGATCATCAGCAGCGCGGCGGTGCCGCCGACCAGCGCGGCGGCCTCGCCGCCCTTGAGCTCGGCCATGCCCAGGCCGAGCTTGGGCGAGACCATCAGCGCGATGACCGCGGCGAAGGCCAGCGGCGTGAGCATGGCGAAGGCCTTGGACCACTTGATGCGCCGCTGCTCCACCATCGACAGGCTGCGCGCGATGTTCGCATCGGTGCCGAGCGGCTCGCCGTGCGCGGTGCCGCGCGCCAGCTCGCTCTTGTCGAAGCTGCCGGCGGCTTCCACGCGGGCCAGGTCCGCGTCGGGCGCGCGGCCCTGCCAGCGCTCCAGCAGGCTGGCGCTGGCGGGGCGGATGTGGCCGCGGATGGACAGGTAGGCCAGCGTCAGCGCGATGCCGCCGGTGATCAGCGACAGCACCAGCGCGCGGTCCGCCACCATCGTGGCGCTGACCGCGGCGCCGGCGGCCTTGGCGCTGATGCCGGGCGCCACGCCGATCACGTAGTCGGACGACAGCGCCGTGCCCTGGCCGGCGATGGCGATGGCCATCGCGCCGGCCAGCGGCGGCAGCCCGGCGGCGATCGCGGCCGGCAGCAGGATGGCGGACACCAGCGGGATCGCCGGGGTGGGCCAGAAGAACAGCGAGATGGCGTAGGTGATGGCCGCCAGCATGAAGTACGCCGCGTGGCCGTTCTTCATCACCGCGCGGAACGGCTCGACCATGCGCACGTCGGAGCGCAGCGCCTTGAGCGCATTGAGCAGCGCCGTCATCAGCGCGATCACCAGGAAGATGTTGAACAGCTCGCGCGCGGCCACGAAGCTGGCGTTGAAGATGCTGGCCAGTGCGCTGACCGGGTTGTGGGTCCAGGCCAGCGTGACCAGGAAGGTGGCGATGATGGCGGGCACCACCACGTTGGCGCGGAACACCATCGTGAGCACGATGGCGAACACGCCGGCGAGGTAGACCCAGTGGGCCGCGCCGAGGGCGATGTGTGAATCCATTTGGGGGCTTGTCTCCTGTGCCGGCGCGCCTGGGGGCTGGCGCTGCCGGTCCGTGCAGAGGCGGCATCGTAGCCGGCTTCGCGCCGGGGCGGCAACCCTGGCGCGGACCGGCGGCTGCCGGAGGGGCGGCGCGCGCACGTCCCGCGGCGGGCAGGGCGCCCGCGGCGTGACGGCGAACGGCGTCCGCGTGCCTATTCGGCGTCGGTGGTGCTGGCTGCCGGGGCGGTGGGCGCCGGCGCGGCCGCGGTGGGCCGCACGGCGATCGAGGGCGGCCTGGCGGGGTCGGCCTGCGGCTCCCACGACACGCTGATGTCGCCGTTGACGAAGGTCTGGCACGCCATGCGGTAGCCCTGCGCGAACTGCTCGTCGGTCAGGTGCCGGCGTTCCTTGGGCTTGATGGCGTCGGTGGATTCGCGCCCTTGTTCGATCCTGCACTTGCAGGTGCCGCACAGGCCGCCGCCGCACTTGAAGGGGATGCCGCCTTTCTCGCGCAGCGACACGCGCAGCAGGTTGCTGTTCTCGGGAGCACTGACGACCTTGCTGCCGTTGGTGAGGAAGGTGATTTCAATCATGGGGCGGTCCGATTGCATGAGGGGGCTGCCCGGCGCCGTGCCGGTCATACTCGGGGTTTGTCGTGGGGCGGGCGGCGGGCTCAGCGCCTGACCAGCGCGATGTCCATGCTGCCGAAGCTGGCCAGGTGCCTGAGTTCCTGGCGCGCGTCTTCGAGCGTGTCGAACTTTTCCAGGAACTTGGAGGGCACGTAGTTGATCAGCGGCGGCGCGGCGCTGTCGGCTTCCGTTTCCTCCACCACCTTGAGCTTGACCGGATGCGCCAGCTCGGCGATCACGTATTGCGCCGTCTTGCGGCCGTAGAAAAGGTAGTCGTAGGCCTCCACGGCCACCAGCCCGTCGACGAGCTCGGTGCGGAACTGGCCTGGCTTGCTGCTGAGAATGACGTACATGACTGCGCTGCCTGCTGGATGCGGTGGGTTGCGGCGGATTGCCGGAGATTACGGATTGGCTGCCGGCGCTATCGTGGCCGGCTGGAGCGCGGCGGCGGCGCTCTGCGCCGGCAGCTCGTCCTGCTCCAGTTCGATGTCATGCTCCAGCCAGAGCTGGCAGGTCAGGCGGTAGCCCTGTTCCAGCCGCTCGCCGAGCTGCTTCTTTTCCTTCCAGTTGGGCGGCGGCAGGTGCTCGGCGCCCGCGATCACGCGGCATGCGCATTTCGAGCACTTGCCCATGCCGCACTCGTAGCGCAGGTTGGGATACGGAAACTGCTTGATCCCGGCGCGCACCACCAGGTTGGTGTTGGGCTTGACCTCGTCTTCATAGGTCTCGCCGTTCTTGTGGAATACGACTTTCGGCATACGACTGTCCCGCGGGCGGTCTCTCTGGTGCGGGCGGCATCGCGCGATGCCGCCCGCGTCATGGCAAATTCAACGCGCCTTCAGGCGGCGAGTTCGAGCTCGGGCAGCGGGATTTCTTGGGCGACGTAGTCGTGGTAGAGCGCGGTGGTGTAGAGCAGGCGCATCTGGGCGCCGATCTCGCAGATCTTCAGGCAGCGCTGCTGCAGTTCGGGCGTGTTGGCGTGTTCGAGCACGATCTGGTAGCCGCGCTCGCCGTGGATCTCGTCGGAGACGATGTGCAGGTCGAAGAACTCGACTTCCTCGTCGGTGAAGCCGTACTTCTCGCGCAGCGTGGGGGTCTGCTTGCGGTAGATGGAAGGCACCTGCGACTCCAGGCCGACCACGAGTCCGGCGACGGCGACGATGGGGTCCTCGCGCATGGCGACGGCGTAGCACCAGCTTTGCAGGCCGCGGGTGGTGGCGGACATGTTGTCGGGGTCGATGACACGCTCGCGGGTGGTGCCGCAGGCTTCGGCGAAGCGGATGAGCAGGTCGGTATGGCGGTCGCCGCCGATTTCCTCTTCATACATATTGGCGAGCAGGAAGTCCTTGGCTTCGGTGAAGCGGTCGGGGGTGCGGGCGTAGATGTAGGCGAGGTAGTCGGCGAAGGGGCCGACGTAGTGGTAGTGGTTCTCGGCCCAGCGGGCGAGGTGATCGCGGGAGAGCTTGCCGCTGGCCCAGGCGATGCTGAAGGGGGCCTTGTTGGCGCTCTTGCCCTTGATGGCGTTTTCGAGCGCGGTGCGGAAGACTTCGCGGTTCATGAGTTCGGGCATTTGGGGGCTCCAGGGTTGGGATCGCGTTGGAATCGGGCCGCTGTGGCCCTGCCGGTGAATCAATGTGTAGATTGTATACTATCTACCGGGTTGACCAAGGTCAACCCGGTTTTCGGATTTTTTCGGCGCCCGGCGCGTTTTTCCGCTTCAGGCGACCTTGAGTTCACCTGCCTCGCGCACCTTCCGGTAGGCGAAGCCCGCCAGCGCCACATCCTCCAGGCCCACGCCGACCGACTTGTAGATCAGCACGTCCGCCTCGCTGGCGCGCGGCCGGACCTTGCCGGTCACGACGTCGGCCAGTTCGACGATCTTGTCGGCCGGCAGCGCGGCGGGATCGGCCAGCACGATGTCGCCGGCCTCGCGCATCGACTGCGGCCGCCACTCCACCACCAGCTTGCTGGCGCGCGCGAGCGCCACGTCGTCGAGTTCGCGGGTATGCGGCAGGCTCGAGCCGATCGCGGCGACGAAGGCGCCGGGCTTGAGCGAGCGGCCCGAGAACAGCGGCGTGGTGGAGCGCGAGGCGGTGACCACGATGTCGGCCTGGGCGACGGCCTCGTCCGGCTCGGCGAAGGCGACCGGGATGCCGCACCACTGCGCCAGGCGCTCCGGCATGGCGGCATCGGCATACGGGTCGGACAGCAGGATGCGCTTGAGCGGCAGGGCCGCGGCGAGCTGGCGCGCATGTTGCACGCCTTGCGTGCCGGCGCCGAACAGCGCCAGCACCTCGGCGCCGGCGCGGGCCAGGTGGCGCGCGGCCAGCACCGAGCAGGCCGCGGTGCGCAGGCGGGTGATGGCGCCGGCATCGAACGAGGCCAGCGGGCGGCCGTCCTCGGTGGAGAAGATCAGGATCACGAAGGAGAACTGGCCGTTGATGGTGGTGTACACCTTGGCGCCCGCCACCTGCTGCTCGGGGATCACGGCGCCGAGCGTCGACAGCTTCACGCCGCCGGCCTCGGTGCGGATGCGCTCCTGCATGGCGGCCTTGCCTTCGCCGAAGCTGCGGAAGGCGTCCAGCATGACTTGCTGGACGTCGGCGGGGCTGACGTGGCGGTCGATCATCTCGTCGGTGATATGCAGCATGGTGTGTTTCCTCGGATGGCGCGGGGGCGCGATGGGTCAATGGATGAGGTGGGGGTCGATCGGGTCGGAACCGGCTGCGTCGCAGCCGGTGAGGCGGCGGGCGCGCCTGTCCGGCTCAGCGGCGGCGCGCGGCATCCCCATCGGGCCGGATGGCGGGGCGGTGACGCCGGCGGGAGGCGGAAATGCGGATGTCATGTGCGGTCGGGGCGGCGGGAACGGGCCGGCAACAGGCGCCGGCTGCGCTTTCTTACGTCTATTTGTATACAGTCTACATAAAATGCGGGATGAAGGCATCTGCCGGAAATGCACACAACTTAGGTCTGCTCTCAAAAGGTGCTGGAAATCCCTGTTTTAGCGCGGAAATATAAGGGTTCGCACCAATCCGGGGGCATTCCCTAATCCTTTCAGATTTCGCTTGTTTTGACCTCGATCAAGAATATAGTATACGTTCATGGGGCAGCGATAGCACCCAGAGAAAACAGCACACAGGTCTCTACAGGCAAGGATCCAAGGGGAATACATGCAACACGAAGCAGTGATTGGCGCGGCACACTGGATCTATCTACTGGGCGTGGCGGTCATCGTCCTGACCATGATCCTGCGGGCCAACGTGGTCGTACCCTCGATTCTGGGTACGTTCCTGGTGGTGTTCGCGCTGACCGGCAGCCCGGTCTCGGCGCTCGGAGGCATTTTTTCGGCCAGCCTGGTGGCGGCCAAGGAGTTGTTCAACATCTTCCTGGTCATCGCCTTCATGACGGCGCTGCTCAATTCGCTCAAGACGCTGCGCTCGGACATCCGCATGGTCGAGCCATTCCGCGTGGTGATGAAGAACGGGCATTCCGCCTTCTTCATCCTGGCCGGCATCACCTACGTGATCTCGCTGTTCTTCTGGCCCACGCCGGCGGTGCCGCTGGTGTCCGCCATCCTGCTGCCGGCGGCGATCGCGGCCGGGCTGCCGCCGCTGGCCGGCGCGATGGCCATCGCCATCGCGGGGCAGGGCATGGCGCTGTCGTCGGACTACGTGATCGGCGTGGCGCCGGGCATCAGCGCCAAGGCCGCCGGCGCCGCGGTCAGCGCCGCGGTGGTGGCGGACCGCGCGCTGGTGCTGTCGATCATCACGGGCGGCATCGCGCTGACGCTGGCGTATCTGTCGATGCGCCGGCACATCGTGCCGGCCAGCGGCAGCCTGCTGACCAAGTGGCAGGCGCGCGCCAGCGGCACCGATGCCGAACTGGAGCATTCCGGCACCTTCGACAAGGCGGAGATCGCGCGCGGCACCGAGCATGAGGAGCCGCTCGTCACCGATTCCAACATCGAGCGCAGCCTGTCGATGGTGGCGCAGCGCCGCGTGAAGTGGTCGAAGTGCTTCGCCATCGTCACGCCGCTGGCTTTCCTGGCGGTGGTCGCGGTGATGGTGCTGCCCAAGATGGGCACCGGCCTGCCCGAGCTCAAGGGCGGCGACGCCGCGGCGCTGGTGGGCGGCGTGGCGGCCGTGCTGATGATGCTGGCGACGCTGGCCGCCGAAGGCCCGCGCAAGATGCTCGACGTCTGTCCCGAGCACATCACCGACGGCTTCGTGTTCGCCTTCAAGGCGATGGGCTCGGTGCTGCCGATCGCCGGTTTCTTCTTCGTCGGCGCCGGCGAGACCGCCGCGCAGATCCTGGGCGTGAGCGCCGACCGCGCGCCCAGCCTGCTGTTCGAGCTGATCCAGGCCTACCAGCACATGATTCCGGACAACCACGTGCTGGTCGCCTTCGGCGTGCTGGTGGTGGGCATGATCACCGGCATCGACGGCTCGGGCTTCGCCGGCCTGCCGCTGACCGGCACGCTGGCCGGCGCGCTGGGGCCGGTGGTCGGCTTCGATTCGGCCACGCTGGCGGCGATCGGCCAGATGGGCGCGGTCTGGACCGGCGGCGGCACGCTGATCGCGTGGTCCTCGCTGATCGCGGTGGCGGGTTTCGCGCGCGTGCCGGTGCTCGACGCGGTGCGCGCGCTGCTGCTGCCGGTGCTGATCGGGCTCGGTGTCTCCACGGTCTGCGCGATGCTGATCTGGCACTGACCTGACCACCTGACCGGCCTGAACGGGGCGGCTCCGGGCTGCTTCCTCGGGCCGCTTTCCTCGGGCTGCATCTTCGCCACTGCCTGTTTTCGAGGGCGGCCGTGCCTGCCGGCGCCGCCGCCCTCGTCGCTTTCGCGGCGTCTTCCTGTCGCGCCGGAAAAACCATCCCCGATTCCGCAAAAAACTCATTGACCTTGGTCAACCCGGTAGATAGTATACAATCTACACATTGATTCACCGGCAGGGCCGCAGCGGCCCGATTCCAACGCGATCCCAACCCTGGAGCCCCCAAATGCCCGAACTCATGAACCGCGAAGTCTTCCGCGCCGCGCTCGAAAACGCCATCAAGGGCAAGAGCGCCAACAAGGCCCCCTTCAGCATCGCCTGGGCCAGCGGCAAGCTCTCCCGCGATCACCTCGCCCGCTGGGCCGAGAACCACTATCACTACGTCGGCCCCTTCGCCGACTACCTCGCCTACATCTACGCCCGCACCCCCGACCGCTTCACCGAAGCCAAGGACTTCCTGCTCGCCAATATGTATGAAGAGGAAATCGGCGGCGACCGCCACACCGACCTGCTCATCCGCTTCGCCGAAGCCTGCGGCACCACCCGCGAGCGTGTCATCGACCCCGACAACATGTCCGCCACCACCCGCGGCCTGCAAAGCTGGTGCTACGCCGTCGCCATGCGCGAGGACCCCATCGTCGCCGTCGCCGGACTCGTGGTCGGCCTGGAATCGCAGGTGCCTTCCATCTACCGCAAGCAGACCCCCACGCTGCGCGAGAAGTACGGCTTCACCGACGAGGAAGTCGAGTTCTTCGACCTGCACATCGTCTCCGACGAGATCCACGGCGAGCGCGGCTACCAGATCGTCCTCGAGCACGCCAACACGCCCGAACTGCAGCAGCGCTGCCTGAAGATCTGCGAGATCGGCGCCCAGATGCGCCTGCTCTACACCACCGCGCTCTACCACGACTACGTCGCCCAAGAAATCCCGCTGCCCGAGCTCGAACTCGCCGCCTGAACGAGGACAAGGCACGACTGCATTGGCATCGACGGCCCCCGCGCGGGGCCTGACCGGACGAAAGGCTTGCACATCATGGCAGTAACCAAGACAGACGAATTCGCCAACCACATCAACGGCGAATGGACCAAGAGCGCCAGCGGGCGCACCTTCGACAACGTCAACCCCGCGGACACGGACGACATCGTCGGCCGCTTCCAGGCCTCCACGGCGCAAGACGCGCAGGCCGCGGTCGCCGCCGCGGCGGCGGCGTTCGAGGCATGGAAGAAGACCCCGATCGGCAAGCGCGCGAAGATCCTCAACGGCGCGGCCGACTGGCTCGAAGCCAACGCCGCCCAGATCGCGGAGGAGCTCACGCGCGAGGAAGGCAAGGCGCTCGGCCTGAGCAAGGACGAAGTCCTGCGCTCGGCGCAGACCATCCGTTTCTACGCCGTGGAAGGGCAGTCGTTCGCGGGCGAGACCTATCCGCAGGACGACCCCGACATGCTGGTCTACAGCCAGCGCGAGCCGCTCGGCGTGGTGACGGTGATCTCGCCGTGGAACTTCCCGGTGTCGATTCCCGCGCGCAAGATCGCGCCGGCGCTGATCGCCGGCAACACGGTGGTGTTCAAGCCCTCGTCGGACGCGCCGCTGAGCGGCTACCGGCTGGCGCAGGCCTTCGTCGAGGCCGGCATGCCCAAGGGCGTGCTCAATTTCATCACCGGCCGCGCCGGCGACGTGGGCCCGGCCATCACCGAGGCGCCGGCCGTGCGCGCGATTTCCTTCACCGGCTCGACCGCGGCCGGCCAGCACATCCACCGCTCGGTGTCGCTGAGCACGCGCACGCAGATGGAGCTCGGCGGCAAGAACCCGCTGATCGTGATGGAAGACGCCGACCTCGACCGCGCGGTGGACCTCACCATCAAGGGCGGCTTCTCGCTGAGCGGGCAGGCCTGCACCGGCACCAGCCGCGTGCTGGTGATGGCCTCGGTCAAGGCCGCCTATACCGAGAAGCTGCTGGCCAAGGTCGGTACGCTCAAGATCGGCAGCGGCATGACCCCGGGCATGGACCTCGGCCCGCTGGCCACGCGCAAGCAGCTCGAGACCGTGCTGGGCTACGTGGACATCGGCAAGGCCGAGGCCACGCTCCTGTGCGGCGGCGAGCGCCTGAGCGGCGGCGATTTCGACAAGGGCTTCTACGTCGCGCCGGCCATCTTCACCGACGTCACGCAGCAGATGCGCATCGCCCGCGAGGAGATCTTCGGCCCGGTGATCGCCATCATCGAGGTGAGCAGCTACGCCGACGCCATCGCCAAGGCCAACGACACCGAGTACGGCCTGTCCGCCGCCATCGTGACCAGCAACCCGCGCTACGCGCACGAGTTCGCCAGCGACATCCAGTCGGGCACGGTCAAGATCAACCGCACCACCACCGGCAACCTGGTCAACGCGCCGTTCGGCGGGCTCAAGCAGTCCAGCACCTCCACCTTCCGCGAGTCGGGCCGGGCCGGGCTGGAGTTCTATACGCAGATCAAGACCGTGTACCGCGGCTGCTGAGGCGGCGCGGACTCAACCCATCAAGCAGGAAGCAGGAGCAGGACATGAGAAAAGCCATCAAGCTGGAACTGAAGGAAGCCCGCCACATGGTGGCGGCCGCGATCCGCAAGTCGGAGGAAATCGGCGTGCTGGAAACGATCTGCGTGGTCGACGACGGCGGCTATCCGCTCGCGCTCGAACGCATGGACGGCGCCCGCATCACCGGCCCGCAGATCGCCTGGAACAAGGCCTTCACGGCCGCCGGCCACAAGCGCTCCACCCATCTGTTCAACCAGGTGCCCAACGGCCCCGCGCTGCCGGGCAACGAAGCGTTCGGCATCCAGTGGAGCTTCGAGGGCAAGTTCGCGGTGTTCGTCGGCGGCTTCCCGATCGTGGTCAACGGCGAGGTGATCGGCGGCATCGGCCTGAGCGGCGGCAACGGCGAGCAGGACACCGCCTGCGGCGTGGCCGCGCTGGCCGCGCTGCAGGAACTGCTGGCCGGCGACGACCTCAAGGTGCTGGTCGAAGCCGACATCAAGAAGTAAGCAGGAAACCGCCAAATCGGCCTGCCGACTGTTGTCTCCCTTCTCCTGCGTGCGGGAGAGGGGAGCAGACCGCCGGCAGCACGCCGCGCCTTCGCTTTTCACGCATTGCCGAGTCAGCCATGTCTTACCGTATCCATCTCATCGAATCCCAGCAATCGTTCGAAGTCGGCGCCGACGAATCGGTGCTCGACGGCGCCCTGCGCGCCAACGTGCAAATGGCCCACGACTGCCGCTTCGGCGGCTGCGCCACGTGCCGCGTCAGGCTGGTGGAAGGCACGGTGGCCTATGAGGAATACCCCATGAGCCTGACGCCGGAGGAAGAGGAGGAAGGCTTCGCGCTGGCCTGCCAGGCGCGTCCCACCAGCGACCTCGTGATCAGCACCGCGCGGCCCGGCGAGCCTTGCGTCGAGCCCGCGCGGCACACCGCGGTGATCCGCAAGATCGAGCCGCTGTGCGCCGACGTGGTGCACCTGACGCTGGAGCTGCCGCAGGCCGAGGCGCTCGACTACCGTCCGGGCCAGTACCTGAAGATCTTCACCGGCGACGGCGTGGCGCGCAGCTTCTCGATGGCGTCGGTGCCGAAGGACCGCATCGTGGACCTGCACGTGCGCCGCATTCCCGGCGGCTACTTCACCGAGCGCCTGCTGGCCGGCCTGCGCTCCGACGACCAGCTCGACGTGGAGCTGCCGCTGGGCGGCTTCTATTTCCGCAAGGACGACTACCGCCCGCTGGTGATGGTGGCCACCGGCACCGGGCTGGCGCCGATCAAGAGCATTCTTGAATCGCTGATGGACGACCCGGACTGCCCGCCGGTGTCGCTCTACTGGGGCATGCGCACCGAGGCCGATCTCTACCTGCACGACCAGATCCAGCAGTGGGGCGCGCGCCTGTACGACTTCCAGTACGTGCCGGTGCTGTCGCGCGCGGGCGAGGGCTGGAGCGGGCGCCGCGGCCACGTGCAGCAAGCGGTGGCCGAGGACCTGCCCGACCTGTCCGAGCACGCCATCTACCTGTGCGGCTCGCCGGACATGATCCGCGACGCGCGCGAGACCTTCATGGGCCTGGGCGCCAGCGGCGCGCACATCTACGCGGACAGCTTCACCTTCCAGCGCACCTGAACATGGACCAGCCCGGCGGCAGCCTCGGCGCGCGCCATTCGCCGCTGTTCGCGCAGGTGACGGATACCTTGCGCCAGCGCATCGTGGGCGGCGTCTACCGCCAGGGCGACCGCCTGGTGGAGCATGCCTTGTCGGAGGAGCTCGGCGTGTCGCGCGTGCCGGTGCGCGAGGCGCTGCGCGCGCTCGCGGCCGAAGGGCTGGTGCGCATCGAGCCGCGCCGCGGCGCCTCGGTGGCGCGGTTGTCGGAGCATATGGCGCGCGAGATGGTGGAAGTGCGCGCCACGCTGGAAGGGCTCAACGCCAAGCTGGCCGCGCAGCGCCGCGATCCGCGCCTGGTGACGGAGCTGCAGGCGGTATTGCGCGAGGGCACGGCGGCCGCGCGCGGCGGCGAGGAGGAGCGCCTGCTCGCGCTCAACTTCCGTTTCCACGAGGTGCTCGGCAACATTGCCGCCAACAGCGTGCTGCAGGAGATGATGCGCTCGCTGCGCGAGCGCACCGGGCTGGTGTTCGCGCCGGCGCACCGCCTGCGCGCGCAGCAGAACTGGGACGAGCACGCGCAGATCCTGCGGGCGGTCATCGCCGGCGATGCCGACCTCGCCGCGCTGCTGGCCACGCGCCACGTCTACAGCGCGGCGGACGACGCCACGCCGGTCGCGCCCGAGGTGCAGGCCGGCGCATGAGTCGCGCAGCCGCCTTCGCGCCGCGGCCGCGCTTCGCCTAGACTCAACGGAGTGGGCGCGATGCGCGCCGGCGCGCATCGCATGCCGCCGTTCCCCGTTCCCCGTTTTCCGACAGGAGAGTGCTCATGACCTGCAAGATCCAGGTGGTCTTCTACAGCATGTACGGACACGTCTACAAGATGGCCGAGGCCGTGGCGGCCGGCGCGCGCGAGGTCGACGGCGCGGAAGTGGCGCTGCTCCAGGTGCCGGAACTGGTGCCCGACGCGGTGCTGGAAAAGAGCGGCGCCAAGGCCGCGCGCGCGGCCTTCGCCCACGTGCCGGTGGCCGAGCCGGACAAGCTGGCCGACGCCGACGCCATTCTGTTCGGCACGCCCACGCGCTTCGGCAACATGTGCGCGCAGATGCGCAATTTCCTCGACCAGACCGGCGGCCTGTGGATGAGCGGCAAGCTGGTGGGAAAGGTCGGCAGTGTCTTTACCAGCACCGCCACCCAGCACGGCGGGCAGGAAACCACGATCACGAGCTTCCACACCACGCTGCTGCACCAGGGCATGGTGATCGTGGGCGTGCCCTACGCCGAGGCCCGGCTGCTCGACATGAGCCAGATCACCGGCGGCACGCCGTATGGCGCGTCCACGCTCACCGCGGCGGACGGCTCGCGCCAGCCCAGCGAGAACGAACTGGCCATCGCGCGCTACCAGGGCCGCCACGTGGCCACCATCGCCGCGAAGCTGGCCGCGCATTGAGCGCGCATAGGGAGGGCGCGCAGGCGGCTAGTCCTGCGCGGCGCTCCGCAGGACCTCGGCCACGCGCCCGCGCAACACCGGCAGCAGGTCCTGCGCGAACCAGGCGTTGTGCTTGAACCAGCCCTGGTTGCGCGGCGACGGGTGGGGCAGCGGCAGATACGCCGGCCCGTGCGCGGCAAAGCCGGCCACCGTGGCCGTCACGCCCTCGCGCGCCGCCGCGCCGAGAAAATGCCGCTGCGCGTATTGTCCGACCAGCAGCGTCAGTTCGACGCGCGGCAGGCGCGCCAGCAGCGCGTCCATCCACAGCGGCGCGCATTCCTTGCGCGGCGGCAGGTCGCCGTTGGCGCCGCGTCCCGGATAGCACAGGCCCATCGGGATGATGGCGATGCGCGCCGGGTCGTAGAACACCGTCTTGTCCACGCCCATCCATTCGCGCAGCCGGTCGCCGCTCGGGTCGTCCCACGGGATGCCGCTGGCGTGCACGCGCGCGCCGGGCGCCTGCCCGACGATCAGGATGCGCGCGGGGGCCGCGGCCTGGACCACCGGGCGCGGGCCGAGCGGCAGCGCGCCGGCGCAGACGCGGCACGCGCGGACCTGGGCGAGTAGGGCGGGAAGGTCGGGTTCGGTGGCTGGCACGTCGTGAAATGCGTACGGCATCGGGTCTGGCGGCGAAAGCTGCCGGTCGGCATTGTCGAGAGTCTATTCGCTATCCCGGTCGACGGGCGCGCGCCTGTCGCTCCCGCCGGAGTCGAGCGAAGGCGGCTGATCGGCAGGCTGGAGCCAGATGGATCCTCCACGACACATGCCGAAGATCCGCAATTCAACGAACGATCGATGACGCATCGGATGGCTCGGCGATGCCCCATCGGGGGATCTCGTGCTGCCCCATCGAGAGGCAGACGTTCTTGATCTCGCAAAAGGTCTCCAGGCTTGCCGCGCCACCTTCGCGGCCGATGCCGGAATCCTTGATGCCGCCGAAGGGCTGGCGCAGGTCGCGCACGTTCTGGCTGTTGATGAAGACCATGCCTGCCTCGATGCCGCGAGCCAGGCGGTGAGCCTTGCCGATGTCCCGCGTCCAGACGTAGGAGGCCAGGCCGTAGCGGATGTCGTTGGCCATCCGCAGCCCGTCGTCTTCGGCGTCGAACGGAATCAGGCAGGCCACCGGGCCGAAGATCTCTTCCTGGGCGACGCGCATGCGGTTCTCGACGTTGGTGAGGACGGTGGGCTGGACGAAGTTGCCATGCCGCATGCTCGCCGGCAGCCCGGGCGGCACTGCGCCGCCCGCGGCGACGGTGGCCCCCTCTTGCCGTGCCATCTCGACGTAGCCCGTGACCTTTTCCCGGTGCTGTCGCGTGATCATGGCGCCGACATGAGTGGCCGGATCGCGCGGATCCCCCACCGCCAGACGTTGTGAGCGCTTGGCGAAGGCGTGGGCGAAGCTGTCGTAGATGCTGCGCTGGATGAAGATGCGCGAGCCGGCCGTGCAGCGCTCGCCGTTGATCGAGAAGATGGTGAACAGCGTGGCATCCAGCGCCCGGTCCAGATCCGCATCGGCAAACACCAGCACGGGGGACTTGCCGCCCAGTTCCATGGACAGGCGCTTGATGCCCGCGCGCTCGGCGATGCGGTGTCCCGTGGCCGTGCCGCCCGTGAAGGAGATCACCCGCACATCGGGGTGCCTGACCAGGGCATCGCCGGCCTCGGCGCCATAGCCATGCACGATGTTCAGCACGCCCGCGGGCACGCCCGCTTCCAGGGCCAGTTGGCCCAGCCGGTCGACCGTCATCGGCGACAACTCGGACATCTTCAGCACCGCCGTATTGCCCAAGGCCAGGCACGGCGCGACCTTCCAGGTGGCATTCATCAGCGGCACGTTCCACGGCGAGATCAGGCCGCACACGCCCGCCGGCTGGTACAGCGTGTAATTGAGCATCCGGTCGTCGGCCGGATAGGTGTGGCCGTTGACGCGGGTGGCAACCTCGGCGAAGAAATTGAAATTCTCGCCGGCCCGGGGTACCAGTTGATGCCTGGTCTGCTGGATCGGCAACCCGGTATCGTCCGTCTCCATCGCGGCGAGCTCCGGCACATGGCGCTCGATCAGCGCGGCGAGGTCGCGCAGGATGCGGGCGCGTTCCCTGGCGGGCCGGCCCGCCCAGGCGGGAAAGGCTGCCTTGGCGGCGGCGACGGCCAGGGCAATCTCCTTCTCGGTGCCGCGGGCAACCTCGGCCAGGACCTTGCCCGTGGCGGGATTCAGATTTTCAATGACGGACGGACTTTCGACTGACCGGCCGTTGATCAGGTGGGAAATCATGGCTTGGCTTCTCGATCGGTGAGCGGGCGGGCGGCGCCGCATGGTGTCTTACGGGAGGCGCGCGCGATGGCCGGCACCGGCGGAGCCGACCGCGACGACGGCTTCGATCTCGATCTTCAGGCCGGGGCGGGCCAGTTGCGCCACGCCGACGGTGGAGCGCGCGGGCGGAGACTCGGGAAAGGTCCGGCGAAAGACGGCATTCATGCCCTGGAAGTCGGCATCCAGGTCGGTCATGAAGACCGTCAGCTTGGCGATGTCCGCCATGCTCGCCCCGGCGGCATCGAGTACCGCGCGGATATTGCGGAATGCCAGCTCGGTTTGCGCGGCAATGCCTTCGGGAATTTCCCGGGATACCGGGTCGGACCCGGTATGCCCGGAAACGAACAGCAGGTCGTCGACGCGGATCGCGGGCGAGTAAGGGCGGTGCGGCAGCAGGCCCGTGGCAGGGATGATGACTTCGCGCTTCATGAGGATGCTGTTCTCCGTGCGGCGGATCGAGGGTTTCATTCGACGTAGAGGGGGATGGCGCGCGTAGTGGGTGCCTGTACCGGTTGGGGTTCGCCGGTCGCCAGGGAGGTCACGCGCATGGACTCCTCGAACCAGCAACGCGGCGGCGGCGGGCCCCACAGGCTTTGGCGGCGCGGGTTGTCGAGCTCCCAGCGCTTGGGCGGCTGGTCCCGGTCCACGGTAAGGTAGTCGCCGGTGTACAGCTCGAAGCGGTTGCCATCGGGGTCGCGGACGTAGACGAACAGGGCGTTGGAGATGCCGTGGCGGGCCGGACCGCGCTCGATGTTGTCGGCGTATCCGGCCGCGGCCAGGGCATCGCAGGCGCGAATCACGCCCATCGGTTCCATCAGGGAAAAGCCGGCATGGTGCATGGTCGGCCCCGGCCCGGTCATGACCGCCAGATCGTGCGTCGTGGGCTTGCGATAGAGCCAGGCGCCGTACACGTGGTCGTCGGGCGGAGCCGATTGCGTGTACTCGGAGCAGAAGAAGCCCAGCTCGCGGGTGTACCACTCGTAGCCGGCCTGCGCGTCCGGCATCAGGACGTTCACATGGTCCAGCCGCGTCGGACAACCGTGGCGATGCAGGTGGTATTGCTGCAGCAGCGATTCCACCGGCTGCTTGGTGGCGTAGTACTCGATCGGGAAGCCGAACGGGTCCTGTACCTGCAAGGTGCGCCCCTGACCGCGCTTTTCCCACGGCTGGAGCCAGCGCATCGGCAACTGCCGGGCCTGGAACTTCCGTGCGAGCTGGTCCAGGTCTTCCTCGCGGGACACCCGAAAGCCAATGGCGCCGACGCCCGGCGTGCCGGACTGCGTCAGCACCATGCTGTGATGCTCGCGATCTTCGATGGCGCGCAGATACACATGCCGTTCGTCGCGCTCGGTCTCGAACAAGCCGACCGCGTCCACGTAGAAATCGCGTGAACGGGAGAGATCGTCAACGAAGTATTCGATATGCCCGAGGCGAAGGATGTTGAAATTCATGTCGTCCATATTGCGCTCCATGTGGTTCTCCTTGTCCATGCCGCTGCCAGCGGCGATTCGATGTCATCGATTTTCTTGTGGTGGCTTGCGTGGCGCTGTATCCAGAGATACAGCGGCACTCAAGCGGCGAACGGGGCCAGCCGCAGCGGCAACACGCTCTCCAGCCACATCGCCAGGGCGAGCAGTCTTCCTTCCTGGTAGCGTGGAGCGACAAACTGGATGCCCGCGGGCAGATCGTCGCTGGCCGATGTCCAGAGCGGATAGGACATTGCCGGTACCTGCGCGCCGTTGAACGCCGGCGTATAGGGATTCCACGACATCCAGTCCGCCCCGGGCCAGTGCTCCGGCTGGTCCATCCCCGCGCGGAAGGCCCGGATCGGGACAGTGGGCAGCAGCAGCATGTCCACGCGCTCGAACAGCGCCTCCAGTGCGCCGGCGTGCGCATCCCGCTGCCGGCACAGGGCGTGGTACTCCGGCATCGACCCGCATCGGGCGGCGCCGGCAAACGCGACGAGCCCGGGGTCCAGCTTTGCGCGCTGGGCGGGCGGGACGCCCGCGACCGCGGCCGCGCACCCCAGCCGGTATAGTTCTGCGGCGGTCCGGGATGCCGCATGGATGTCGTAGTCCACCTCCTCGATGCAGGCGCCGCCGTCGGCCAGGAGGACGAGCATGCCGTGCATGGCCGCGTGGACGGCCGGCTCGCTTTCTGCCCAGCGTCGCGGCGCGAGCAGGCCGATGCGCAGCTTGCCCGGAGGCGTGCCCGCGGCGCATATCCGCAGCGCCTGGCCCAGGTTCGAGGTCCAGTCCGCCGGGCTGGGGCCGCTGACGACCTGCAGGGTTTCGGCGATGTCGCGCGCGTGCGTGCCGAGCAGGCCGGCATGCACCAGGTGCGAAAACGCACTGGGGAACGGCGCCAGCGGGATGCGGCCATGATTCGGCTTGAGCCCGATGACGCCGCAGAAGGCCGCGGGGATACGCACCGACCCGCCGGCATCGCTGCCCAGCGAGATGCGGACCACGCCGGCCGCCACCGCCGCGGCGCAGCCCCCGCTGCTGCCGCCCGGCGTGAGCGCCGTGTTCCACGGATTGCGGGTGATGCCAAAGGCCGGGCTGTCGGTCACGCCTTTCCAGTTGAACTCCGGCGCGCGCGTCTGGCCCAGCAATATCGCCCCCGAGGCCAGCAGCCGCCGCACGAAGACCGTGGTGTCCGGGGTGGGAGTGTCGGCGGTGGTGGCCGATCCCCGGCGGGACGGCCATCCCCGCACGGAAGCGGACTCCTTGACAGTGATGGGCATGCCGTCGAGCGGCCCCAGCGGCGTGTCGTGCCGCCAGCGCCTGGCGGACTGCGACGCCGCCACCAGGGCCGGCTGCCGATCGATCAGCGCAAAGGCATTCAGGACCGGATCGACCCGCTCGGCATGCTCCAGGGCCGAACGAACGACGTCGACCGGGGTCAGCGCACGGTCGCGGTACAACGCGCGCAGGCGCTGGAAACTGGCTTGGTGGATCATGCCGCCCGGCCCTGAACGGCGGAGGATTCGCATTCGTTCCGCCTGGCGCTGCCAAGGTAGCTGCGCAACAGATCGGGATCGTCGGCCATCGCCTGGCTGCTGCCGGACTTGACGATGCGGCCGAGTTCGATCAGATACGCCAGGTCGGCGTTCCTCAGGGCCAGGCGGGCGTTCTGCTCCACCAGGATGACGGTGAGCCCTTCCTCGCGGCGCAGCGCCACCACCACTTCCATGATCTGCTGGACGATCTTCGGCGCCAGTCCGATGGAGGGTTCGTCCAGCAACAGTATCTTCGGGCGTGCGATCAGGGCGCGGCCAATGGCGACCATCTGCTGCTCGCCGCCCGACAATGTCCCCGCCAACTGGCCGCGGCGCGCTTGCAGGATCGGGAACAACGTGTAGATCCGCGCGAGCTCGCGCGCGAGATCGGTCCGCCGCCGCTGGGTGTAGGCGCCCAGCAGCAGGTTGTCCTCGACGCGCATCGAGCCGAACAACGCGCGTTTTTCCGGGATCAGGCTCATGCCGCGGCGCACGCGCTCGACCACCGGCGCATGCCCAATGGCGGTTCCGTCCAGCGCGATGCTGCCCGAATGGATGGGCAGGCTGCCCATCAGGGCCTTGAGCAAGGTGCTCTTGCCGGCGCCGTTGGCGCCGATCAACGTCACCAGCTTCCCCTGCGGCACGTCGAAGCTGACATCCTCGAGGGCATTGACCCGGCCATAGGCCACGGTGAGATTGCGCACGGCCAGCGTACTCATGCGTCGGCTCCCAGATAGGCGGCGACCACGGCCGGGTCGCGCTGCACCTCGGCGCTGGCGCCTTGCGACAGCAGCTCGCCGTAGTTCAGGACAAAAAGGTAGTCGACGCAGCCCATGACCAGGTCCATGTCATGCTCCACCAGCAGGATGGCCATCCCCCGTTCGTCGCGCAGCCTGCGCATGAGGGCGACGAGCGCGCGCTTCTCCGGCTCGCGCAGGCCGGCCGCCGGTTCGTCCAGCAACAGCACGCGGGGATGCGCCATCAGCGCGCGGGCTACCTCGACCAGGCGCTGGCTGCCCAGGGTCAGCTCGGCCACCGGGCGTCCCGCCTCCGCCGCCAGCCCGACCTGCGCCAGCGCGGCATGAGCCGCCGCGGCCAGGGCGCGCTCCTCGGCCCGGTCCCGGCCCAGCGCCGCCGCCAGCAGGCCGGCGCGGCCGTGGATGTAGCCGCCGAGCATGACGTTCTCCAGGACGCTCAGTTCCGCGACCAGTTGCACGTGCTGGAAGGTCCGGGCCACGCCCTGGCGGACGACCTGCGCCGATGTCCTTGCCAGCGGCTCGCCGCCCAGGGTGATCCGGCCCCGGGTGGCGGGCAGCACGGCCGTCATGACGTTGAACAGGGTGGACTTGCCCGCCCCGTTGGGCCCGATCAGGCCGGTGATGCGCGCGGCGCCGATCTCGATAGACACGCCCTGCAGCGCTCTGAGGCCCCCGAAGTGCTTCTCCACCGCCTCCACGCGCAGCGCGCGGGCCGGCAACCTGTCCGCCCCGGCAGGCGAGACCGCATGGCCTTCCATTGCCGGCGCGGCGGCAGAGCGGGGCACGCGCACCCAGGTCATCAGGCCGTTCGGCCAACGCAGCAGCGCGGCGATGAGAATCGCACCGAACAGCATGCTCTCCATCTGTCCCGGCAGGTCGAGCAGACTGGCGACCAGGTACTGCGCGCCGATTTCCAGGCCGGTGAACGCGATGGCCCCCAGCAGCGCGCCGAGCGGATGGAGCACGCCGCCGAGAACCACCATGATCAGCAGGTTGAACGAGGCGCCGACGGAAAACGAACCGGGACTGAGGAATTGCATGTAGAACGCGTACAAGCCGCCAGCCAGCGCAGTCATGGCGGCGGACAGGACGAATATCCGGATCTTCACCGCGGCCACGTCGACGCCGAACGCGCTCGCCATCGTCGGATTGGACTTGATGGCCGCGGCGGCTCTTCCGATCCGCCCGCGATGGATGCGGCAGAAAGCCAGGAAGGACAATGCCACCACACCCCAGGTGAGCGCCGTCATGGCGCGCGTGCCCAGCACGGCGCCATGCAGGCTGAAGGCGGGGATGTCCGGCAGGCCGGAAGCCCCGCCCGTCACCCCGGTCGCGGCACCGAAGCAGACATGGATCGCCATGCCCCAGGCCAATGTGGCCAGCGGCAGGTAATGGCCACGCAGGCGCAGCGTCAGGTGTCCGAGCAGGTAGGCCAGCGCCGCGCAGCCGGCCACGGCGGCAGCCAGGGCCAGCAGCGGCGGCCAGCCGGCGTCCCGGGTGAGAATGGCGGCGGCATAGGCGCCCGTGCCGAGGAACGCGGCATGGCCCAGGGACAACTGCCCGGCCGCCAGCAGGAACGACAGGCCAAGGCAGACGATCGCGTGGATGCCGGCCAGCGCAAGCAGCCCCGCGTAATAGGTCGGCAATGCCGCAATCATGGTCGCCAGGACCAGCGTGGTGCCGACAAGAATCGATTTGGTGGAATGCATGCGCTTTCGAGCCAGGGAGTTGTCAGGGGCGCGTCATTCGTCGTGCGCGGCGGCGCCGCGGTTGCGCCACAGCAGGATCGGAATGACGAGGGCAAAGACGAGTGCGTCGCGATATGCGCTGCTCAGAAACGACGCGAAGGATTCGAGCGCGCCCACGAGGAACACCCCCGCCACCGAGAGCGGATAGTTGATCAGCCCGCCCATGGCGGCGCCGACGAAGCCCTTGAGGCCAACGACAAAGCCCATTTCATAGTGCGCAGTCACCAGCGGGGCCAGCAACATGCCGCTGAGGCCGGACAGCGCGGCCGCCAGGAAGTAGCTGAGCCGGCCCGCGAACACGACCGGAATGCCGCAATACTCGGCGCCCTCGCGGTTGATGGAGGCCGCGCGCAATGCCTTGCCCGCCAGCGTGTGGCGGAAGAACAGATACAGCGCCAGCGCCGCGGCCAGCGAGATGGCGACGATGAACAGTGACTGGGCGCCCACGCCGATGCCGGCGAATGCGAGGCTCGCATCGCTGAGCGCGGGCACCGGCCGTGGGTCGGGGCCCCACAGCAGCAGCGCCAGCGGATGCAGGATCATCGCCACCCCCACGCCGATGATGACCAGCACCACCGTGGAACTGTCCGGCTTTGGCTCCACGGTGAGGCGATAGACGATCGGCCCCAGCGCCGCCACCAGTGCCGCGGAAGCCAGCATGCGCAGTCCGGCAAAGGGCAGCCGCAGCGACAGCATGCATAGCACCGCCAGCGCGAGGAAGGCCCCGAGATAGCCCGCCAGCGGGCGCAGCAGGCTGCGCTGGCCGTGGCGCGCGCGGCGCAGATCGAGCAGCAGGCAGACGGCGCCGCCGGCGGCCACCACATAGGCGACCGGCGCCAGCGTGCTTTCCAGGAAGCTCGCGTAGGTCAATGCGCCGAAGGTGATGTACTCGCCTTGCGCGATGTTGACCACGCGCGTGGTGGTGTAGACCAGCACCAGGCTCAGTCCGAGCAGGGAGTAGACGGCGCCGTTGGTCAGGCCATCCACGAGCAGAAACAGCGAGGTGAGGGCGTCCATGGTCATTTCAGCAACTCGAACTTGCCGTTCCTGACGATGGCGAGGAAGGTGCTGCGCCCGTCCAGGCCGAGGTGGTCCTGCGGGCTGTAGTTGTAGATGCCGGTGACGCCGACATATTCCCGCGTCTGCTCGATCGCATCGCGTAACGCGAGCCTGGCCTGGGCCAGGCCGGAAGCCTTGCCGGCGGCAACGACCTGGCGATAGGCGGCGACCGGAATGTTCACGGTGTCGTAGGCCTGCGCGGCGAACAGGTCGGCCTTGCCCGCGCCGTACTTGCCCTCATACAGGCCGACGAAGCGCTCGACCACCGGCTTGATCGGGTGGCTGGCCGGCAGCTGCCGGTAGACGGTGAGCGCGGCCGTGCCGACCACGGCGCCCTCGATCGCCTTCTTGCCCACGGCGATGAGCGCCGCGGTGGACGAGCCGGCACCGTGCAGGATCTCGCCCCCGAAGCCGACCCGGCGCAGGCTTTCGTGCGCCAGCGCGGACGAAGGCGGGATGGCGTGGACGTACACGGCATCCGGTTTCTGCCGCACTACGCGCATCGCCTGCGGCGTGAAATTGGTGTCGCCCCGCGCGAAGCGTTCCGCCGAGACGATCTTCATGCCTTTCTCGCCGGCGATGCGCTGGAATTCGACCCAGCCGCCCTCGCCATAAGAATCCTCCAGGCCCATGAAGGCGACCGTGCGATAGCCCTTGCTGCGCAGGTAGTCGACGGTGCGGACGATCATCAGGCGATCGGTCAACGGGGTCTTGAAGGTAAAGCGGTGCTGATCGGCCGGCTCGATCACCGCGGCCGCCGAGGCCAGCGACAGATTCGGCGTCTTCTCCTCCTCGACCACCTTGTTGACCGCCAGCGATGCGGGCGTCGTCGTGCAGCAGATGACGAGATGAACGCGATCCTCCTGGATCAATTTGCGCGTGGCATTGACCGCGCGCGCCGGGTCGGAGCCGTCGTCGTACTTGACGAACGTGACGCGGAAAGGGAGTTCGGCGTCCTGGCCCAGCCGCTCCTGCATCAGATTGATGGTTGCCACGGCGCCGGCGGCGATGGCCGATGCCCCGCCGGTCATGGAACTCACCACGCCGATGCGCAGTTCCGGGCGCGTATCGGCGTTTGCCGCGTGGGCCAGCGCCAGGCCGGCGAGACTGAGCGCCGCGGCGGACCGCTTGATTCCCAACATGTCTTGTCCCCCTCGAAGATCCCGGCTCGCGCCGGCCGCGTTGCCACTCGGAGGCAAGCGCCGGATTGCGTGCTGGTGGAGAGGGCAGTCTCTCAGCGGGCGGCGCGTCACGCTGTATCTGGCGATACAAGAGGGGGGAAGCAGCCCTAGGGGTTTCCCCCGAAGGGGTGCCGTGCGCCCGCGCCGGCGTGTTTGCCTGGCGCTAGTGGGAGGGCTGAACGAGAGACTTCAGCAAGAGCACGCGCCGGCCGCTGAAGGCAATGACGCCGTCACGCCGGAAGCGGTTGAGGACGCGGGTCACGGTAACGCGGGACAGGTCGGTGAGATGGCCGATCTGCTCATGCGTGAGGTCGACGGCCACCGCGCGCCCCGGGGATTCGGGATGCTGGTGTGTTACCCGGAACTGCTCGAGGAACTGGACGATGCGTTGTTCGGGCGGATCGAACACGGTCTGCCGCAGCCGTTCGATGGCCTGGCGCTGTTTGATGCTGAGCAGGTACAGCATGGCCATGGCGAAGGTCGGATCGCTCGCGACCATCGCCGGCATTCGCCGGATGTCGAACCGCAGCAGTCGCGAAGGCTCCATGGTGCGCGCGGACGCGCAGCGCGGGCGCTGCAGGAAG
Organism: Cupriavidus sp. FW216-B1; assembly: GCF_058789195.1. Lineage (NCBI taxonomy): Bacteria > Pseudomonadati > Pseudomonadota > Betaproteobacteria > Burkholderiales > Burkholderiaceae > Cupriavidus > Cupriavidus sp. FW216-B1. Next base: position 363,176 of record NZ_JBYTEL010000001.1, read on the forward strand.
GCCGCGGCTTCGCCGATGACGCTGCCCGGCCCCATGATGTTGAGGATGGATTCCTGCCCGTCCTCGCTGAGCATGTGAACGTGGAGGCGGCCCTCCACCACCACGTAGAACGCCTGGTCGATCTGCCCCTGGCTGAACAGGCAGACCCCGCTCTCCAGACTGAGAGATTCGCCCAGGTGCGTCAGCGAACGCAGATAGGCAGCCTGCTCGCCTTGCGGGAGCCAGGTTTCCATCGCCAGAAACTGCGACAAGCCTTCAGCGGTGCCTTTGCTCATGGGGCCCTCCGTGGACATGTCCGACTACATGGCGGAAATTGTACGGCCACCACCGGGGACCGGCGCTGCGCCCAGGGTAATCCCTAGCTCCAACTCGCCGCCGGCCGCGGCAGCCCCGGAGCGCGCCCGCATCAGAACCGGTGCCGCATCCCCAGCCCGAAGCTGTCGCCGTGCGACTGGTCGGTCAGCTTGTCGTAGAAGTAGGCCACGTACACGTCGGTGCGCTTGGACAGGTTGTAGTCATAGGCGAGGCCCGCGGTATTGCGCCGGAAGTCCGCCGCGTCGTTCCTGGTCTTGTCATAGGCATACGAGACCAGCACGCTGCCCGCGCCGACCGGGATGGACGCGCCGATCTGGCCGTTGGTGTGCTTGATGTCGCCGGTGGCGTTGTTCACGCTGCTCTTGATGTACTGGCCCTGCGCGAACAGCTTGACCACCTTGAAGTCGTAGCTCACGCCGACCTGCACCGCGTTCTGCTTGTCGAAGCCGGCCAGCGTGGCGGGCGAGGTGACGTCGCCCGGCACGTTGCTGAACTTGACCTGCTGGAACGCCACGGTGGCGCCGAAGCCGCCGTTGAAGTAGAGCACGTTGCCGCCCCACTTGTTCTGGCCGTTGCTGCCCGGCTGCTCGCCGAAGGCGTAGATCGCGTTGGCGGTGAGGCCGCCGATGGTGGGCGTGGAGTACACCAGCGAGTTGCTCCAGCCCGAGTCGCCGATGATGCCCGGGTCGAACACGCGGCCGTTGCTGGCGGTGAAGTAGGTGTGGAAGATCGACGGCGAGAAGGTGTAGGAGTCGATCAGCGGGTTGAACAGGATCGTCGAGATGAAGTACGGCGTGGTGTTGCGCCCGAGCCGGACCGCGCCCAGCTTGTCGCTCTGCAGGCCGACGAAGGCGTTGCGCGTAAACAGCGGGTCGCCGTCGAAGCGGCCCTGCTTGCCGGCGTCGGGGCGGAAGAAGCCGTTGAGGTCGAAGATCGCCTTGAGGCCGCTGCCGAGGTCCTCGGTGCCGCGCACGCCCCAGTACGAGGTCTGCATGCCGCCGCTGTCGACGCCGTAGGCGCGCTGGCCGCCGCCGGCCTTGCTGGCGCCGGCGAAGGCGTCGACCATGCCGTAGAGCGTGACGCTGGACTGCGCCATCGCGCTGCCGCACAGCAAGGCTGCGGCCATGATCGCCGGTTTGACCACCGGCTTGAACTTGTAATGCATGAAGACCTCCCTGGTTGATCCCGTTCTTGTCATTGCTGTGGTTGCTGGCTCTTGTGGTATGGCATCGCTGCATCCGGGCGCCGGCCCGGCGCGGGCGCGACAGGGCCCGCGGGGGCGTGAGCGGGACACGTCCCCGTTGCATCTGGCGTCTTGCGGTTCGCTGGAAATGGCCGGGCCCAGGGCGGGCCCGCCGCTAGGCTGGCGGCCGCTGCGGGCCGGCCTGCGCGCGTCGTGGATGTTGCATCGGTTGGCGATGGATGGCTGCGATGGATGCAGTTTGCGGCAATTCGACCGCACGCAACCAGCACTTATTTCTTCTCATGGCGCGCGCAAAATGTGTGCGCTGGCGGGGCCGGCGCCATCGTCGCCCGGCGCTGTCGGCGCCGTCGCCTCACGCGGCTTGCGCCAGCGGCTGGTACAGCCCCGCCAGCGCGGCCTTCAGGTGCTCGGAAAAGGCCGCCGCCGCCGGCGGCAGGATGCGGCCCTTGCGCGCGCCCAGCACCAGCCGGCCGGCGCACAGCTCGGGGTCCGACAGCGGGATGGCGGTCAGCGTGCCCTGGCGCGTCTCGCGCAGCGTGCCGGCCTGGAACTGGAAGCTGATGGCGCCGGTCTGGCGCGAGAAGCTCTTGAGCATCTCCACCGTGGTGGCCTCCAGCATGACCCGCAGCGACAGCCGGTTGCGCGCGCAGATGGCCTCGATCAACTGCCGGCTGCCGAAGCTCTCGGGCCCGAGCGCGACCGGGTAGGGCTGGCAGTCGGACAGGCGCAGCGAGCGCCGCTCCGCCAGCGGATGGTCGGGCCGCATCATGGCGCAGAACGGCTGCGCGGAGACCGACAGCTCGTGCAGGAACGGCGTGGGCGGCGGGTCGTGCGCGAGCAGCAGGTCCGCCTCGTCCTCGCGCAGCGCGGCCAGCAGCTCGCCGGAGTTGCCCACCGAGACGCGGAACTGCACGCCGCGGTGGGTGGCCTGGTAGCGGCCGATGACCTCGGGCAGGAAATCGGTGGCGACCGATTCCACCGTGGCCACGCGCACGGTGCCGCGCACCAGCCCGCGCAGCTGCTCCATCTGCGCGGCGGCGGCGTCCAGGTCGGCCAGGCTGCGCCGCACGGTGGCGATCAGCACCTCGCCGGCGGCGGTCAGGCGCACGCCGCGCGGCAGGCGCTCGAACAGCGCGGTGCCGACCTGCTGCTCCACCTCCAGGATCTTGCGGTTCAGCGCGGTGGACGCCACGTGCAGCTGTTCGGCGGCCTTGCGGATGGAACCGTGGCGGGCCACGGCGTCCAGGTAGAGGTACAGGCGAGGCGGGTGGAGCATGGCGTGGGCGCTCGGGCGCTAGTGAGAACGATAAGTTCTCGCTAGCAAGGATCGTGCGCGCGCCTGGCCCGGAACGAGGGCGCGCTCAGGGCACCACCGACAGGAACAGGTAGGCCGCCAGCAGCACCAGGTGCACCACGCCCTGCAGCATGGTGGTCCGCCCCGAGTGCAGCGTCAGCGTGCTGACCAGCAGCGTGAACGCCAGCAGCACGGTCTCGGTCGGCCCCAGGCCCAGCACGAGCGGCTTGCCGACCACGATGAAGACCGCCGCCACGGTGGGAATGGTCAGGCCGATGCTGGCCAGCGCCGAGCCCAGCGCCAGGTTCATGCTGGTCTGCAGCCGGTCGGCGCGCGCGGCGCGCAGCGCGGCCAGGCCTTCGGGCAGCAGCACCAGCGCGGCGATCACGATGCCCACCACCGCGGGCGGCGCGCCGGCGCTGGCCACCGCGGCTTCCACCGTCGGCGAGAGCAGCTTGGCCAGCCCGACCACCGCCACCAGGCACACCAGCAGCATGCCGCCGCTGGCCAGCGCGACGCGCGTGGGCGGCGGCGGCGCGTGCACGCTTTCGTCGGAGTTGCCGGGCACCAGGAAGTAGTCGCGGTGGCGCACCGTCTGCACGAACACGAAGCTGCCGTACAGCACCAGCGAGGCGATGCCGGCGAAGGCCAGCTGCGACTGCGACAGCATCGGCCCGGGCACCGCGCTGGTGTAGTTCGGCAGCACCATCGTCAGTCCCGCCAGCGCGGCCAGCACCGCCAGCGCGGCGGTGGCGCCGGGCGCCTGGAAGGCCTGCTCGCGGTGGCGCAGGCCGCCCACCAGCAGGCACAGCCCGACGATGCCGTTGCATACCAGCATGGCCGCGGCGAACACCGTGTCGCGCGCGAGTCCCGCCTTTTCCGGGCCGGCCGAGAGCATCACCGAGACGATCAGCGCCACCTCGATCACCGTCACGGCGATGGCCAGCACCAGCGTGCCGAACGGCTCGCCCACCTTGTGCGCCACCACCTCGGCGTGATGCACGGCGGCGAACACGGAACCCGCCAGCGCCACGCCGGCCAGCGCCAGCAGCAGCGCCTGGCCGGGCAGCGCCAGGCCCGCCGCCAGGATGGCCCAGGCCGCCAGCGGCAGCCACAGCGTCCAGGCCGGCAGTTTCGTCGAAGTCAAAGTCATCCGTTCTCCCTTTTTTCGTTGGATCTTGCGATGGTGGCGCGGTTTTGTGCCGTATCGGGCCCGCCGGGCATGCCGCTGGCCGTTTCCCCCTTTGCGTCCTATTGTGGTTCAGCCTGGGCACGCAAGCCGCGCGCCAGGCGTGCATCGCGGAGATAAGGCAGGCCCGCGGGTAATTCGGTTCCCGATAATTCGCATGAATTGACAGAAATTGGTGGTGAATTTGCTGGAATTGCCGTTGCTTCGGCGAATTTCCGCCAGATGGCGCCGTCCCGGGTGAAGCCGGCGGCACCGGAGCGCGCCGGCGCCGCATGCGGCGCACGCGCGCGGCAAGCGGTCCGGGCGGGATGCGGTTCCGTCACATCATCGGCTCGGCGCAGGCCCTGCCGCAACCTTTTCGCTTTTCCTCGTGGGAGCACAGTCATGCAAAAGTATGGATCGGCCAGATGGCAGGGCGGCATCAAGGACGGGCAGGGCACCATCTCGGCCCAGAGCGGGGTGCTGAAGGACGCGCCCTACGGCTTCAAGGCGCGCTTCGAAGGCGGCCCCGGCACCAACCCCGAGGAACTGATCGGCGCGGCGCACGCGGGCTGCTTCTCGATGGCGCTGTCGCTGATCCTTGGCGAGGCGAAGCTGGTGCCGGAGAAGATCGAGACCAAGGCCACCGTCACGCTGGACAAGGACGACAGCGGCTTCACCATCACCGCGGTGCAGCTCGACGTGGCGGTGCGCGTGCCGGGCGCCGACAAGGCCGCCGTGGAGCGTTGCCTGCAGGCGGCCAAGGCGGGCTGCCCGGTGTCGAAGGTGCTCAAGGCCGAAATCAGCATGCACGCCACGGTGGAGACCTGAGCCCGCCGCGCCAACAGTCCGGGCACGCCCGGACTGGCTTCCTATAATGAAAACTGCCTGCCGCGCGCCGCACTCCGGCGCGCGGCGTCGCGTGCGTTCGCCGGACGGAACGCGTCTCCTATATCCAGACCCATTAAAGATAAGGCAGACATCATGCATAGCAGTGAAGCAGTCCTGACCCAGGCCCGGGCGGCCATCGCCCACGTGCCGTTCCACAGCCATCCCATCCATCCCACCATCCACCTGCGCCTGAGCGACGGCGCGCTGATCCTCGAAGGCGACGTCCCGGACATCGTCGACAAATCCCGCGTGGCCGCGATGGTGCGCCGCGTCGACGGCGTGCCCGAGGTGATAGACCATCTGCGCATCGCGGCCGAGGGCACGCCGGTGGGCGACGCGGAGCTGCGCAATGCGATCTGCGTGCGGCTGCTGCAGGCCATCGATTTCCGCAACTGCCGCATCTGCGCCCATGCCAAGGGCCGCGTGGAGCCCGTGCGCGAGGCCGTGGGCGAATCCAGCGGCGAGATCGCCATCGAAGTCACCGACGGCGTGGTCACGCTGCGCGGCCACGTGATCAGCCTGTCGCACATGCGCCTGGCCGGGGTGCTGGCGTGGTGGTCGCGCGGCTGCCGCTGCGTCGTCAACGAACTGGTGGTGGCCCCGGCCGAGACCGACCGCGACGACGAAGTCACCGAGGCGCTGCGCCTGGTGCTGGAAACCGATCCGTTCGTCGACGCCGACCGCATCCACGTGCAGACGCGCAACCGCGTCGTCACGCTCGAAGGCTATGCCACCAGCGAGACCGCCCGGCGCCAGGCCGAGCGCGACGCCTGGTACGTCCACGGCGTGGAGGACGTGGTCAACCGCATCGTCCTGAGCAACTGAAGTCCCCCGCGGCGGGCGCGGCGCGCTACGCCCCGCCCGTGGCGCGCGCCATGTCCTCCACGCGCCAGTAGCGCCGCTGCGCCCGCAGCGCGAAGCGCGCGCGGTAGTTCGACATGGACATCCCCGTGGCCCGCTGGAACAGCCGGCGGAACGCCGCCGCGTCGCTGTAGCCGCACGCCTCGGCCACCGCCTGCGCGCCGTGCAGCGTCACTTCCAGCAAGGTCTTGGCGCGCTCCACGCGCAGCGTGTGCAGGTAGTCGAGCGGGCTCATGCCGCTGACCTGGCGGAAGTGCCGCAGCAAGGTGCGCTCGCTGACCGCGGCGGCCTCGGCCACCTGCGCGAGCCGGTAGGGCGCGTCCACGTTGGCCTGCAGCCAGCGCATGGCGCGGTAGACCGGGCTGTCGGCGGTGCGGCTCAGCCAGCGCTGCGAGACCAGCTCCGGCGTCAGCTGCTGGCGCCCGGCCTGGTACAGCAGCAGCCGCGAGCAGGCCTGCGCGAGGTCGGGGTCGTGCAGGTGGCCCAGCACGCGCAGCATGAACTCGGTCTGGAGCGCCGGCGCCACGCAGCCGAACACGCGCTGGTGCACGCTCATGGGCTCGCTCGCGGAGAAATCGCAACGCGGATAGCGCCTGGCCATCCAGCTCTGGAACGGCCACGGCGCGCCCATGCGCGCGCCGTCGAGCAGGCCGAGCTCGGCCGGGAAGGCGATGCCGCATTCGCCGGCCGCGATCCAGCCGCCCGCCTGCGCGTGCCGCTCCAGCAGGCGCAGCGCCGGGCCGGCGCCGCTCACGATCTCCTCCAGGTGCGGCGCATTGCGCGCGTGCACGCCCGGCACCACCACCAGCGCGTTGCCGTCCTCGCCGCCGCGGCGGCGGCGCGACGGCTCCAGCCCGAGCGCGGGCAGCGACAGCGCGCGGCCGCCGGGGCCGATCACGCTCCAGCTCAGGCCGGGGTCGGCGTCGGGGCGCTGCAGGCGGGCCACGCCGGCCGCGGTGCGCAGCACGTCCAGCGCGCCGAACAGCATGCCCGGCATGGCATCGGGCAGCCACAGCAGGCGCACGCGCAGCGGCACGGCGCGCGGTGGCGGCGCGGCGGCGGGTGGAAGGGCGGTCGGGTCGGTGGAGGCGGTCATGGCGAGATCGGCATTCCAAATGGCGGGATCGATCCTACCCCGAGGCGCGCGCCCGGGCTAGCATCGTCGCTCGGCCGGCACCACGCCGCCGCCACGACAACAATGCCAACAGGAGACTTCATGCAGCCATCCCTGCGCCGACTTACCCATGCCGCCGCCGTGCTCGCCCTGGCGCTCGGCGCCGCCGGCAGCGCCCGCGCGGCCGACCAGCAACTGCTCGACGGCGCGCGCGTGGCCCAGCCCGCGGTGATCCAGTCGCTCAAGGACATGGTGTCGATCGAGTCGGGCAGCGCCAATGCCGCGGGCCTGGCGCGGATGGCCAGCTTCACCGAGGGCCGCCTCAAGGCGCTCGGCGCCACCACCGAGCGCATCGCCGTCACGCGCGGGCCCGGCACCATCGTCAAGGGCACCTTCACCGGCAACGGGCGCCGCCGCATCATGCTGATCGCGCACATGGACACCGTCTACGGCCCCGACACGCTGGCCACCCAGCCGATCCGGCAGGACGGCAACCGCCTGTACGGCCCCGGCATCGCCGACGACAAGGGCGGCATCGCCGTGATCCTGCACTCGCTGGCGCTGCTCAAGGCCGCCGGCTGGCAGGACTACGCCCGGCTCACGGTGCTGTTCAACCCGGACGAGGAAGTGGGCTCGCCGGGCTCGGGCGACACCATCGCCACGCTGGCCGAGCAGCATGACGTGGTGCTGTCCTGCGAGCCGTCGGCGGGCTCGGTGGTCATGAAGGGCCAGCCGCTGCTGCTGGCCTCGGCCGGCGTGGCCACTGCCACGCTCGACGTGAAGGGCCGCGCCGCGCATGCGGGCGCCGCGCCCGAACTGGGCCGCAACGCGCTCTATGAACTGTCCTACCAGATGCTGCAGACGCGCGACGTGGCCAGGGACGTGCCCGGCGCCGCGCTGATCTGGACCCGCGCCAGCGCCAGCGGCCCGCTCAACCAGGTCACGGAGCAAGCCGAGGCGGTGGGCGACGTGCGGCTGACCCGGCCCGGCGCGCTGGAAAAGCTGCAGGCCGCGCTGCAGAGCAAGCTGGCCGCCGGCAAGCTGATCCCCGACACGGAAACCACGCTGACGCTGACCCCGGGACATCTGCCCTACGTGGCGGACCAGCGCGGCCGCGCGCTGGCGGCGCGCGCGCAGGCCATCTACCAGGAGATCGACCGCGAGCTGACGATGGTGCCGCAGACCGGCGGCGGCACCGACGCGGGCTACGCCGCGCGCTCGGGCAAGCCCACGGTGCTGGAGAGCTTCGGGCTGGCGGGCTTCGGCTACCACGCGCGCGACGAATACATCGAGATCGACTCGATCGTGCCGCGGCTTTACCTGATGTCGCGCATCCTGCAGGAGATCGGTCGCGACTGAGAGCCGCGCGCGATTGCGGCGCGGCGCGGCGTGTTTCAGGCGGGCTTGCGGGCGGTGCCGAAAGCCTGCTCGCAGCACGCCAGCCACGCGCGCGCGGCGCGCGACAGGTAGCCCTCGCGCCAGACCAGGCCAAGCTCCCACACCAGCCCCGCGGCCAGCGGGCGGGTGGCCACGCGCGCGGGGTCGAGCTGGCCGGCGACCGGCGCGGGCAGGATCGCCACGCCCACGCCGGCCGCCACCAGCTCGCCGATGAAGTCCCACTGGCGGCTCTGCCCGGCGATCTGCGGCGTGAAGCCGGCCGCCTCGCAGGCGTCGAGCAGCATGCGGTAGAGCACGAAGTCGTCCTCGTACATCACGAACGGCCGGCCGGCCAGATCCGCCAGCTTCACCGCGCCGGCCTTGCGCGGCGCGTCGCCGGCGGGAAACACCGCGACCAGCGCGTGGCTGGTCACGGCCAGGCTGGCCAGCCCCGCCACCGCCGCCGGCAGCACGGTCACGCCGAGGTCCAGCTCGCCGGCGGCGACGCCTTCCTCCAGCGCGCGGCCGCCTTGCTCGCGCAGCCGCAGCTTGACACCCGGGTACAGGCGCCGGTACGCGCCGATCACCGGCGCCATGTAGCGCCCGGCCATCGGCGGAATGCCGACCCGCAGCTCGCCGCGCGCCATGCCGTCCACCTCGGCCACTTCCTGGCGCAGGCGGGCCACCTCGGCCAGCACGGCCTGGCCGCGCGCGAACACCACCTCGCCCGCGTCGGTCAGTTGCACGGTGCGGCCCTCGCGCAGCAGCAGCGGGCCGCCCAGTTCTTCCTCCAGGCTCTTGACCATCTTGCTGATGGTGGGCTGGGTCACGTGCAGGGTCTCGGCCGCGCGGGTGAAGCCACCCTGGCGGACCACCTCGACGAAATAGCGCAGGGCGCGAATGTCCATTGGGCTGCCTGAAAGATTGCCAACTCCGATCGCCGTCGGATTGCGGTCGGATCGTGGTCGGATCGTGGTCGGATCGCCGCGCCGGATTGGTATTCCAGATCGGCATCGATTCGATAATTTATATTCATTTTATATATCGAAGTGCGCTTCGTACACTAGCTTCCGTCGCCATCCCTGGTTTTTCCCCGATCCATGCACAGCGCAGTTCCCTCCACGCCGGACCCCGGCCACCCGGCGCCGTCCATTCCCTCCCCGCGGCCCGCCGGCCGGCTGCGCAACGGCGCCGTGGCCGGCGCGCAGGTGGCCGCACTGTCCGCCCTGTGGCTGCTGGCGGACTGGCTGCGCGTGCGCCTGGGCATTCCGCTGCCGACCGGCCTGCTGGGCCTGATGGCGCTGGCGGCGCTGCTGTTCAGCGGCGCCGTGCGCGGCGGCTGGGTGCGGCGCGGCGCCGACTGGCTGCTGGGCGAGATGCTGCTGTTCTTCATTCCCGCCGTCTTGGCCGTGGTGCAGTACCCGGACCTGGTCCGGCACCAGGGCCTGCGCATCTGCGCGGTGATCGGCGCCAGCACGGTGGCGGTGATGCTGGTCACGGCGCTGGTGGTGGAGCAGGTCTACCGGCTGGAGCTGTGCCTGGCGCGCCGCGCGCGCGGGCGCAAGCATCTCCGGCAGCGGCACCTGGGCAAGGAGCAGCATCGTCATGCGTGATACCGTGCTGGCGGCGCTGAGCTTCGCGGCCACCGTCGCCTTCTACTATCTCAACAAGCGCGTCTACGCGCGCCGCGCGCGGCTGTGGCTGATGCCGCTGCTGGCCACGCCGGCGGTGCTGATCGCGCTGGTGCTGGCCGCGCGCATTCCCTATCGCGACTACATCGCCGACACGCGCTGGCTGATGTGGCTGCTGGGCCCGGCCACCATCGCCTTCGCGCTGCCCATCTACGACCATCGCGCGCTGGTGCGCCAGCACTGGCTGTCGATCTCGCTCGGCGTGCTGGCCGCGGTGACGACGTCCGTGTTCAGCTCGGTCTGGCTGGCGCGCGGCTTCGGCCTGTCGGAGGCGCTGCAGAAGGGGCTGGCGGTGCGTTCCGTGACCACGCCGTTCGCGGTGGACGCGGTGCGCGCGCTGGGCGGCCCGCCCGATCTGGCCGCGGTGTTCGTGGTCATCACCGGGCTGCTGGGCATGGCCATCGGCGAGACCGTGCTCGCGTGCCTGCCGTCGGTGCGCAGCCGGCTCGCGCAGGGCGCCATCTTCGGCGCGGCGGCGCACGGCGCCGGCACCGCCAAGGCGCGCCAGCTCGGCGAAGTGCAGGGCGTGGTGGCCTCGCTGGTGATGATGATCGCGGGGCTGGTCAGCGTGCTGGCCGCGCCGCTGATCCGCGGCCTGTTCTTCTGACCTTCCGGCCTTTCGATCTTTCGACGCGGGGGGCGGCCCCGCGCCGCCCGTGCCGCGGTACGATGTGCGCTGTTTTTTCAACCCACGCCCGCCGCCACGCATGGACTACGCGCACATCCTCGAACGCATCCACCGCGACATCCAGCCCCTGCTCGGCCAGGGCAAGGTGGCGGACTACATTCCCGAACTTGGCAAGGTCCGCGGCGACCGCTTCGGCATGGCGCTGGTGTTCGCCGACGGCCGCAGCCACTGCGTGGGCGACGCCGCGGTGCCGTTCTCGATCCAGAGCATCTCCAAGCTGTTCGCCTGCACGCTGGCGTTCCAGCTGCTGGGCGAAGACCTGTGGCAGCGCGTCGGGCGCGAGCCTTCGGGCAACGCCTTCAACTCGCTGGTGCAGCTCGAATACGAGCAGGGCCTGCCGCGCAACCCGTTCATCAACGCCGGCGCGCTGGTGGTGACGGATGTCCTGTGCAGCCGCTTCGTCCAGGCCGAGACCGCGCTGGTGCAGTTCATGCGCCGCCTCAGCGGCAATCCCGCCATCGACTACGACACCCGCGTGGCGCAGTCCGAGTCCGAGCACGCGGAGCGCAACCGCGCGATGGCCTATTTCATGAAGAGCTTCGGCCGCCTGGAGATGCCCGTCGACAAGGTCATCGAGGCCTATTGCCGCCAGTGCGCCATCACCATGAGCTGCCAGGACCTGGCCCGCGCCGCGCTGTTCCTCGCGCACGGTGGCGTGGTGCCGTGGAGCGGCGAGCGCATCCTCGGCGCCAGCCCGGCCAAGCGGCTGTCCGCGCTCATGCTGACCTGCGGCACCTACGATGCGGCCGGGGATTTCGTCTACCGCGTCGGCCTGCCGGCCAAGAGCGGCGTGGGCGGCGGCATCGTCGCCGTGCTGCCGCACCGCTGGGCGGTGTGCGTGTGGTCGCCGGGGCTGGACCACAGCGGCAATTCGCTGGCCGGCGTGCAGGCGCTGGAATGGCTGACCACGCTCAGCGGGCACTCCATCTTCTGAGCATCTGCGTGCCGGCAGGGCGCCGGCACGGTGTCGCCGGCGCAACAGCCGGCCCGACGCGGGCGGCGTTCGCGGCCAGCTTTGATAGGATAGTGACTAGGTTCCGGCACCCGCGCGCGCGGGCGCGGGTGACGCGCAAGCGCCATCGTTCGCCATCGTTCGCCAGCGGCGGCACCGGGACCGCCCCATAAGAACGGAGACAGTCATGCCCTATGAGATTGCCTGGAAGAAGCGTGTGTTCGAAACGCACGAGGTGCAGGTGCTGGTGCGCGCCAAGACGCCCAGCGCGTGGGACTACACGGTGCGCGTGTGCCGGCCCGGCACCAATATCCGGGCCGCGAGCACCCTGGTGGAGTCCGCCAAGCCCTCGGAGCAGTACTCGACGCCCGAGGCGGCCGAGGCCGCGGGCTTCGTGCATGGCAAGGAGATGGCGGCGCGCCTGCCGTAGCCGCCGGCGGTTCAGGCCTGCGCGCGCCGGTACACCGCCAGCACGCCGGCCAGGCCGATCAGCGTCGCGCCGGAGACGCGGTTGAGCCAGCGCATGCCGCTGTCGCGGAACGCGTGCATCACGCGCGCGCCGAGGATCGCGTAGACCAGCATGGCCAGCAGGTTCAGCAGCGCCAGGATGGCCATGATGAGCGCGTATTGCGGCAGCAGCGGCGCGCCGGTGTCGATGAACTGCGGCAGGAAGGCGGACATGAACAGCAGCGCCTTCGGGTTGGTCGCGGCCACCAGGAAGCAGCGCATGAACAGCTCGCGCGCGGGCGCGCTTTCCCGCGGGTGGCCGGCTTGCCGCGCGGCCCCGGCGGGCAGGTGGCCGACCCTGGCGCGCAGCAGCTTCCAGCCCACGTAGGCCAGGTACGCGGCGCCGATCCACTTGAGCGCGCGGAAGGCGACCTCCGACGCGGCGATCACCGCGCCCAGCCCGGCCGCGGCGGTGGCGATCAGCAGCATGTCGGCGCACACCGCGCCGGCCATGCCCCAGCAGGCCGCGCGCACGCCGAAGCGCGAGCCGTTGCTGAGCGCCAGCAGCACGGTCGGGCCGGGCGTGGCGATGGTGACGGCAGAGGCCAGCACGAACAGCAGCAGCGTGGAATGGGTCATGGCGGGTTCCTGATGAGATGCGGGGCGGAAGGCATGCCCGCTATTCTAGCGTCCGCGCGCGCGGTGGCCACTTCGGCTGTCATGGCCGCTTGCGCGGCTACTTCTGCGCCATCCAGCGCGCCGTGGCCTGCACCACCTGCGGCTCGATGCCGTTGAAGCCGTGGTAGGCCAGCGCCTCGCACGGATCGCCCTCGTTGTTGCCGCCGTCGAAGCGGATCAGGCCGGCCCTGGGCGCCTTCGCCAGCTTGTCCATCAGGCCCTGCACCTCGCCGAACGGGCACAGCTTGCAGCCGTCCTGCACGTGGTGCACCACCAGCACCGGCACCTTGAGCTTGTCGAGGTCCATCGCGGGCACGGCGCGGCCGCGCTCCTCGCGCAGGATGGTGGAGGTCAGCACGATGCCGTCGGGGCCGCCGCCGTCGGCCAGCCGGATGGCGATGGCGGCCACCGACTGGGTGCCGCGGCTGGTGCCGACCAGCCACACGGGCACCTTGGCGCGGCTGCGCATCCAGGCGATCACGGCCTGGGCGTCCTGCGCGTGCTCGGCGGTCTGGCGGAAGCCGTTGAGGAAGGGCGGCGCGAGGCGGTCGCTGGGCGCGTCGACCACCGCCACGGCCAGGCCGTTGTCGACGAACAGTTGCCGCGCGCGCACCAGGAAGTTGTTGGCGCCCCAGCCGAAGCTGCCGCCGGGCGCGATGCGCAGCCCGCCGTGGCCGCCCGCGTAGAGGATCACGGCGGCGGTCGGCTGCGCCGGCGCGAGGTAGATGAAGCGCTGCGTGACGCCGGGCCGGGTCGGGAGGTCGATCACTTCCGGCGCGCCTTGCGCGCGCGCCGGCGCGGCCAGCCACGCCTGCGCAAGCAGCACGGCGAGCAGCAGGGCCATCATCCATGCCGCGCCGGGCAGGCGGGCGAATCCGGAAGCGGGGCGGTTCGGCATGGTTGTCTCCATTGGTGGCGGGCGCCGGTTTCTTGTCGGGGTGCCGGGCGGCCGGCCCAAGATAGCATTGCCGCGCCCGCCCATCAAACGCGGCCCGCCCGCGTCAGGCCGCCGCGCGGATCCGGTACACGCAGCGGCGCGCGTTGCTCAGCAGATGCGCCTCGCGGTCGACGGTGGCGCCGGCGCCGGCGACCTCGCGGAAGATCTCCAGCTCGGCGCGGCAAAAGCCCTGGCAGGCCTGCGCCGCCGCGCAGATCGGGCAATGGTCTTCGATCAGCAGCCAGTCTTCGCCGTCGCGCTCGAGCCGCGCCATGTAGCCTTCGGCGCTGCGCAGCCCGGCCAGCGTCTCCAGCCGCCGGCCGATCTCCGCCTGCCCCGCCACCGCGGCGAGGTATTGCGCGCGGGTGTCGGCTTCGCGCCTGGCGATCAGTTGTTCCATGCCGGCTTCGCCGAACAGTTGCCGCACCGAGCCGATCAACTGGATGGTCAGTTGCGCGTGGGTGTCGGGAAAGCGGCCGTGGCCGCTGGCGGTGAGCACCCAGTCCTGGCGGGGCCGCCCGGCGCCGGCCGGGGTTTGCTGGCGGCCTTCGATCAGTCCCGCCGCCAGCAGCTTGTGCACCTGCTGGCGCGCGGCCTCGGCGGTGCCGCCGAGGGCCTGGGCGATCTGCGTGGTGGAAGCCGGGCCGCGCGTCTTGAGCAGGAACAGGATGCGATCACCCGGAGACCCGGCAGGGTTATCCAAGTTTTCTATTGCGTAATGCATGGTGGCGCCCTAATATCCAAAAACTTTCTTGGATATTAGGGCAGCCCGCGCGCGTTGTCGAGCGCGGCGCTTTGCTTCCGCCCTGTCCGGCATCCGCCGCATTCGTCAAGAGTCAAAAGGAGACCGCCCCATGCACGCCCCCGGCATCCGGCCCGCGCCGCGCCAGCTCACCATGCTCAACCCGCTCGGCCTGTACGATCCCCGCGCCAACGGCTATTCCCACGTGGCGATGATCCCGCCCGGCGCCGCCCTGGTCTGCGTGGCCGGGCAGGGCGGCGAACGCGCCGACGGCAGCCTGCCCGCCGGTTTCATGGCCCAGGTGCGGCAGGCGCTGGACAATCTGTGCGTGGCGCTGGCGGCGGCGGGCTCGCAGCCGCGGCAGGTGGCCAGGCTCACGGTACTGGTGGTGGATCACAGCGAAGCGCGCCTGGCGGTGCTGTCCGGCGAGCTGCGCCGGATCTGGGGCGACGCGCCCGCGCCGGCCTGCACGCTGATCCCGGTGCCGCGGCTGGCGCTGGACGGCATGCTGTTCGAGATCGAGGCGCTGGCGGTGGCGGATGCCCCGGCGGCCCGCCCGGCGTGATGCGGCCGCGCCTACGCCGCCAGCTTGGGCGGCTGCGCGGGGCGGCCGTCCTTGCTGTCGCCGAAATGCGGGTGGCGGGCGAACAGGTCGGCGGCCCAGTTGACGAACACGCGGACCTTGGCGGACAGGTGGCGGTTCTGCGGATACATGGCGGACACCGGCAGCGAGTCGGTGGGCCAGTCGGTCAGCACTTCGACCAGCCGGCCGCTTTCCACGTAGGGCTGCGCCATCATGCGCGAGATGCGCGCCAGGCCGTGGCCTTCGAGCGCGCAGGCCAGGTAGGCGTCGGCGTCGTTGGTGGAGATGGCCGAAGGCAGCAGCAGCTCGGTGCGCTTGTCGCCCTGGCCCATCGGCCACGGCATTTCGCGGCCGGTGCGGTTGGACAGGTAGTTGACCGCCCTGTGCTGCGCGAGGTCGCTCGGCTGCGTGGGCGTGCCCTGGCGGTTGAGGTAGAGCGGCGAGCCATAGAAGCCCAGGCGCAGCTGCCCGATGCGGCGCGCCACCATCGTCTCGTCCACCGGGTCGCCCACGCGCAGCACCACGTCCACGCCTTCCTTGAGCAGGTCGATGGGCTTGCCGTTGATGGTCAGCTCCATCTTCAGCTCGGGATAGGCGGCGAAGAACTCGTGCAGCCCGGGGATCAGCACCATCTGCGCCAGCCCGGCGGAGGTATCCACCGCCAGCGTGCCGCGCGGCGTGTTGTTCTGGTGGGTCAGCGACTGCTCGGCTTCCTCCACGTCGGCCAGGATGCGCACGCAGCGCTCGTAATAGGCGGCGCCGTCGGTAGTGACGCTGATGCGCCGCGTCGTGCGATGCAGCAGCTTCACGCCGAGGTGCGTTTCCAGGTTCTGGATCAGCCGCGTGAGGGTGGCCTTGGGCAGATCCATCGATTCGGCCGCCCGCGCGAAGCTGCCTATATCCACGACGCGGGTGAATGCCTGCATTGATACGAGACGATCCATGTTCACTCCCCGGGAAAAGGATACGGGCGGGCCTGGCTGGCGTGCCGGACTTCTTGTCGAGTCCGTCGGGCCTGCCGGGCCTGTTGGGATTACAGGGCCTGCTGGACTTGTCGGCCGCCCGGGCCAGACCTTTAGCGGCCGGGCCGGGAGCGCATCGCGCAGCGCGCGCGGCCGCGGAAGTGCGGGAGTGGATCACAAAACCAATGACCTTGCACGGCGCAGGGTTTCCCGCCGCGGGCGCGCCGGATTATTTCACGGCAGAAACAGTGCATTGGTAAAGCCTCGCTTTATCCCACCTTTATCAACCACCATAATTCGCTGCATCGCAATATGCAATGGAAGCGCCGTTAACGCGGCGCATGTGATCGCCATGCCTTCCCGATCGAAAGCTGCAGCCGCAGCGTCCGCCGCCGAACTGGCCGTGGGACGCACGACCGAGCACGCCGTCGAGAGCTGCGGCCGCACGATCCTGGTGCGCCTGAGCTATCCGCCGGGCTATCCGGAAGGCAAGGGCGCCGCGCTGCTGCCGTGGCTGCTTTATCTGCACGCGGGCGGCTTCGTGGAATGCAGCGTGGAGAAATCCCAGCGCCTGGCCGCGTGGCTGGCGGCCACGATGCCGGCGGTGGTGGTGACGCCGGCCTATTCGCTGGCACCCGATTTTCCGTTTCCGGCGGCGCCGGAAGACGTATTCAATACCACCGCCTGGGTGTTGCGTCACGCGCGCCGCCTGAAGGTGGACAAGCTGCGCTTCGCCCTGGTGGGCGAGGAGGCCGGCGGCAACCTGGCGATCGCGCTGTCGCAGATGCTGCGCGACCGCGGCCTGCCCGAGCCGCGCGCGCAGTGGCTGATCCGGCCGGTGACGGACCCCTGCCTAGAGCACGCCTCGTGCGCGTTCGCGCAGGGCGGGCCGAGCGTGTCGCTGGAGCGGCTGCAGCGCCTGGCGGGTTTCTACCGCGATTACCTGCCGACCCCGGCCGCCAGCGTGCACCCGTATGCGGCGCCCGCGCTGGCCTCGCGGCTGGCGGGCTTGCCGCCCACGCTGATCCAGGTGGCGGAAGAAGATGCGCTGCGCGCCGAGGGCGAGGCCTTCGCCGCGCGGCTGCAGGCGGCCGGCGTGCCGGCCGAAGCCAGAATCATGCCCGGCGCCTGTGGCGACGGGGTGGAACAGACCCTCGACCGATGTCAGGTCTGGGTCAACGAAGGCGCGCATTACCTGCAAGGCTGCCTTGCCGGCGATGACGATGCCTCACCAAGGACCGGACGCGACCCGGGCGCCAGCTCGCCAGGCTGACCCGCGCGAACCACGACAAGCCGGCCTGCGCGAGCAGGCATACCGGGCGCGGCCCCTGGCGCGCCCCGGCGGCGGCGTTCGTCCTTTTTTTGCTTTCCAGTTGAAGAAAACCCGCTACGGAATACGGAGTGTAGAAAAATGAAGCAGCAATATCGACGCACCATGATTGCCCTGGCCATCGTCGCCGTGCTCGGCGCGGGCCTGGCGACCTCATTGCTCAAGCCCTGGCATGCCGGCGAGGCGCAGGCCGTGCCGGCACCCGCCCCGACCGCCGTGGATGTGGCCGGCGTGATCGGCAAGACCATCACCGAGTGGGACGAGTTCTCCGGCCGCCTCGAAGCGGTGGACCGCGTGGAGATCCGCGCGCGGGTGGGCGGCACCATCGACGCCGTGCACTTCCGCGAGGGCGCGCTGGTGAAGAAGGGCGACCCGCTGTTTACCATCGACCCGCGCCCCTACGCCGCCGAAGTGGCGCGCGCCGAGGCCGCGCTGGCCGCCGCCCAGGTGCGCGCCTCGCACGCGCAGACCGAACTGGCGCGCGCCCAGCGGCTGGTGCAGGACAACGCCGTGTCGCGCCGCGAGTTCGACGAGCGCGACAACACCGCGCGTGAGGAAGTCGCCAACGTGCGCGCCGCGCAGGCCTCGCTCGAAGTGGCGCGGCTGAACCTGACCTACACCCGCATCGTGGCGCCGGTGAGCGGGCGCGTCTCGCGCGCCGAGATCACGGTCGGCAACCTGGTCGCGCCGGGCGCTTCGTCGCCGGTGCTGACCACGGTGGTGTCGGTGTCGCCGATGTACGCCAACTTCGAGGTCGACGAGCAGACCTACCTGCGCTACACCGCGCCCGAGGCCGGCGGCACGGGCGGCGCCCAGGGCGCGCAGTCCAGGCTGCCCGTGTTCCTGGGCCTGGGCAACGAGGACGAATACCCGCGCGAGGGCCGCATCCAGTCGATCGACAACCGGCTCGACACGCGCAGCGGCACCATCCGCGTGCGCGCCGTGTTCGACAACCCGGACGGCCGCCTGCTGCCGGGCCTGTACGCGCGCATCAAGCTCGGCGGCGGCGCGCCGCATCCGGTGGTGCTGATCAATGACCGCGCGATCGGCACCGACCAGGGCAAGAAGTTCGTGCTGGTGCTGGACAAGGCCAACAAGCTGGCCTACCGCGAAGTCACGCTCGGACCGTCGTACGAAGGCCTGCGCGTGATCCGCCAGGGCCTGAAGGCCGACGAGAAGATCGTGGTCAACGGCCTGCAGCGCGTGCGCCCCGGCGACACGGTGTCGCCCAAGGCGGTGGAGATGGCCTACAAGCGCGAGCTGGACCAGCGCGCCGACGCCGCCGAGCGCAAGCAGGCCGCCGCCGACAAGGAAACCGACAAGGCCGCCGAGGGCAAGCCGGTGACCTGAGCCCCGAATGGCCGACATGAACCCGACATGAACGGAATCTGCTGAGGGTTTGCTCCCCTCTCCCGCGTGCGGGAGAGGGGCCGGGGGATGGCATTTCACCGGGGCCGGCGCAAGACATGCGCACCGGTCCCGGCGAAACGCCGCCCCCCGGAAAACCGAGCCATTTATTTGCTTCCCCACGCTCCATATGGCGCCCGCCACCCGGGCCGCCAGGGGGAGCGCTTTCGCCGAGACTGAGATGAATCTCTCGAAATTCTTTATCGACCGGCCTATCTTCGCCGGCGTGCTATCGGTGCTGATCTTCCTGATCGGCGCCATCTCGATGTTCAAGCTGCCGATCTCGGAGTACCCCGAGGTGGTGCCGCCGTCCGTGGTGGTGCGCGCGCAGTTCCCGGGCGCCAACCCCAAGGTGATCGCGGAAACCGTGGCCACGCCGCTGGAAGAGCAGATCAACGGCGTCGAGGACATGCTGTACATGTCGTCGCAGGCCAACAGCGACGGCACGCTCACGCTGACCGTGACCTTCAAGCTGGGCACCGACCCGGACAAGGCGCAGCAGCTCGTGCAGAACCGCGTCTCGCAGGCCGAGCCGCGCCTGCCGGAAGACGTGCGCCGCCTGGGCATCACCACCGTCAAGAGCTCGCCTGACCTGACGATGGTGGTCCACCTGGTCTCGCCGAACGACCGCTACGACATGACCTACCTGCGCAACTACGCGCTGATCAACGTCAAGGACCGCCTCGCGCGCATCCAGGGCGTGGGCCAGGTGCAGATGTTCGGCTCGGGCGACTACTCCATGCGCGTGTGGCTCAATCCCGAGAAGATGGCCGAGCGCCAGCTCGCCACCAGCGACGTGGTCAACGCGATCCGCGAGCAGAACGTGCAGGTGGCCGCCGGCGTGATCGGCCAGTCGCCCTCGCTGCCCGGCACCGACCTGCAGCTCTCGGTCAACGCGCAGGGCCGCCTGACCAGCGTGGAAGAGTTCGGCGACGTGGTGGTGCGGACCTCGGCCGACGGCGCGGTGACCTACCTCAAGGACATCGCCCGCATCGAGCTGGGCGCGTCGGAATACGCGCTGCGCTCGCTGCTGGACAACAAGTCCGCGGTGGCGCTGCCGATCTTCCAGGCGCCGGGCTCCAACGCCATCCAGATCTCGGACGACGTGCGCAAGACGATGGAAGAGCTCAAGGAGAACTTCCCCGACGGCGTGGACTACAGCATCGTCTACGACCCCACGCAGTTCGTGCGCCACAGTATCGAGGCCGTCACCCACACGCTGTTCGAAGCGATCGCGCTGGTGGTGCTGGTGGTGATCCTGTTCCTGCAGACCTGGCGCGCCTCGATCATCCCGCTGCTGGCCGTGCCGGTGTCGATCGTCGGCACCTTCGGCCTGATGCACGCGTTCGGCTTCTCGATCAACGCGCTCTCGCTGTTCGGGCTGGTGCTGGCGATCGGGATCGTGGTGGACGATGCGATCGTGGTGGTGGAGAACGTCGAGCGCAACATCGAGGAAGGGCTGAGTCCGAAGGAAGCGACCTACAAGGCCATGCGCGAAGTCAGCGGCCCGATCATCGCCATCGCGCTGACCCTGATCGCCGTGTTCGTGCCGCTGGCCTTCATGAGCGGCCTGACCGGGCAGTTCTACAAGCAGTTCGCGCTGACCATCTCGATCTCGACCATCATCTCGGCCTTCAACTCGCTGACGCTGTCGCCGGCGCTGTCCGCGCTGCTGCTGCGCGGCCACGACGCGCCCAAGGACTGGCTGTCGCGCGGCATGGACCGCGTGCTGGGCAAGTTCTTCGCCCGCTTCAACCGTTTCTTCGGCGCCAGCGCCGAGCGCTACGGCCGCGGCGTGAAGGGCGTGATCTCGCGCAAGACCGCCGTGTTCGGCGTCTACGCGGTCATGCTGGTGCTGACCTGGGGCGTGTTCCAGCTGGTGCCGAAGGGCTTCGTGCCGGCGCAGGACAAGCAGTACCTGGTGAGCTTCGCCAAGCTGCCCGACGGCGCCACGCTGGACCGCACCGAGGACGTGATCCGCCGCATGTCGGAGATCGCGCTCAAGCATCCGGGCGTGGAGTCGGCGGTGGCCTTCCCGGGCCTGTCGATCAACGGCTTCACCAACAGCCCGAGCGCCGGCATCGTGTTCGCCACGCTCAAGCCGTTCGAGGAGCGCAAGAGCGCCGCGCTGTCGGGCAACGCGATCGCCGCCGACCTGAACCAGAAGTACGCGTCGATCCAGGACGCCTTCATCGCGGTGTTCCCGCCGCCGCCCGTGCAGGGCCTCGGCACCATCGGCGGCTTCAAGCTGATGATCGAGGACCGCGCCGCGCTCGGCTACGACGCGCTGTTCGACGCCACCAACGCGTTCATGGGCAAGGCACGCGCCACGCCCGAGCTGGCCGGCATCTTCAGCAACTACCAGGTCAACGTGCCGCAGCTCGACGTCAAGCTCGACCGCGTCAAGGCCAAGCAGCTCGGCGTGCCGGTCACGGACGTGTTCGACACGCTGCAGACCTACCTCGGCTCGGCCTACGTGAACGACTTCAACAAGTTCGGCCGCACGTACCAGGTCAAGGTGCAGGCGGATGCGCAGTTCCGCAACCACGCCGAGGACATCCTGCAGCTCAAGACGCGCAACCGCGCCGGCGACATGGTGCCGCTGTCGTCGCTGCTCACCGTCAAGCAGGGCTTCGGCCCGGACAGCGTGGTGCGCTACAACGGCTTCACCGCCGCCGACATCAACGGCGGCCCGGCGCCGGGCTTCTCTTCGGGCCAGGCGCAGGCCGCGGCCGAGCGCATCGCCGCCGAGACGCTGCCCAAGGGCATCAAGTTCGAATGGACCGACCTGACCTACCAGGACATCCTGGCCGGCAACGCGGGGGTGTGGATCTTCCCGCTGTGCGTGCTGCTGGTGTTCCTGGTGCTGGCCGCCCAGTACGAAAGCCTGACCTTGCCGCTGGCGGTGATCCTGATCGTGCCGATGAGCCTGCTGGCCGCCATGACCGGCGTGTGGCTCACGCGCGGCGACAACAACATCTTCACGCAGATCGGCTTCATCGTGCTGGTGGGGCTGTCGGCGAAGAACGCGATCCTGATCGTGGAGTTCGCGCGCGAGCTGGAGCATGAAGGCCGCTCCATCGTGCAGGCCGCGATCGAGGCCAGCCGCCTGCGCCTGCGCCCGATCCTGATGACCTCGTTCGCCTTCATCATGGGTGTGGTGCCGCTGGTGATCTCCACCGGCGCCGGCGCCGAGATGCGCCACGCGATGGGCGTGGCGGTGTTCGCCGGCATGCTGGGCGTGACCTTCTTCGGGCTGTTCCTCACCCCCGTGTTCTATGTGGCGCTGCGCCTGCTGGCCACGCGCGGCGAGCGCCGCCGCGCCGCCAGCGCGGGCGATGCCCCGTCGGCGAGCCACAAGGCCATCGCCTCCGCAGAATAAGGACGACTGACATGACTGCATCAATCACATCCGGGACCCTGCCGCGCCTGGCCACGCTGGCCGTGGCCCTGATCCTGGCCGGCTGCTCGCTGGCGCCCACGTACAAGGTGCCCGAGGCCGCCACCGCCGCCACGCCGGCCTACAAGGAAGCCGAGGCCGCGCGGGCCGAAGGCAGCCAGTGGAAAGTGGCCACGCCCGCCGAAGGCGCGCAGCGCGGCGAATGGTGGAAGATCTTCGGCGACGCCGACCTCGACCGCCTGATCGCCCAGGCCAGCGAGTCCAACCAGGACCTCGCCGTGGCCGCGGCGCGCCTGAAGCAGGCGCGCGCGTTCACCGGCGTGGCCGAGGCCGACCTGTATCCGCAACTGAGCGTCGGGCTGGACCCGACCCGCACGCAGTACTCGGCCGCCTCGCAGGGCTTCCCCGACGGCACCAAGGTGCCGGCGCAGACCGTGTACAAGGCGCGCGCGTTCGCCAGCTACGAGCTCGACCTGTTCGGCCGCGTGGCCGACAACGTCAAGGCCGCGCGCGCCGAGGGCGCCGCCGCCGAAGACCTGTACCGCTCGGTGCAGCTCGCGCTGCAGGCGGACGTGGCGCAGGCCTACTTCTCGCTGCGCACGCTCGACAGCGAGCGCGACCTGCTCAACGCCACCATCGTGCTGCGCGAGGACGCGCTCAAGCTGCTCAAGCGCCGCTTCGACGAAGGCGAGACCACCGACCTCGACCCGGCCCGCGCCGAAGCCGAGCTCGGCACCGCGCGCGCCGACCTGGCCGCCATCGAACGGCGCCGCGCCAACCAGGAGCACGCGCTGGCGGTGCTGACCGGCGCGCCGCCGGCCGCGTTCACACTGGCCGCGCGCCCGCTCGACGCCACGCTCATCACGGTGCCGGCCGGGCTGCCCTCGGACCTGCTGGAGCGCCGCCCCGACATCGCCCAGGCCGAGCGCCTGATGGCCGCGGCCAACGCGCGCATCGGCGTGGCGCGCTCGGCGTTCTTCCCGAAGATCACGTTGACCGGGCTGTTCGGCTTCGAGTCGAGCGACCTGTCGAACCTGTTCAAGTGGTCGTCGTCGGCATGGATGCTGGGACCGCTGGTCGGCAGCACGCTCGTCGCGCCGATCATCGACGGCGGGCGCAACCGCGCCAACCTCAACGCGGCCAAGGCCCAGCACGAAGAAGCGGTGGCAAGCTACCGCCAGAGCGTGCTGACGGCGCTGCGCGAAGTGGAAGACAGCCTCGCCGACGTGCGCTGGCTGAGCCAGCAGGCCGGCGCGCTGGACGGCGCGCTGGGCGGCGCGCGCCGCGCGGCGAAGATCTCGCGCAGCCGCTACGAGGCCGGCGCGGTGGACTACCTGACGGTGATCGACGCCGACCGCACGGTGCTGCAGTCGCAGCGCGACGCCAACCAGGTAGCCGGCCTGCGCGCCTCCGCCACGGTGGCGCTGGTGCGCAGCCTGGGCGGCGGCTGGGGGCCGCTGCCCGACGCCGGCTCGTCCGCGCCGCCGGCGCCGCTCGCGGCGAACCCGTGAAGCGGTAAGGCCGCGGCGGCGCAAGCCTGAGGCGACTGACGAAGCCGCCAGAACGGGCCCAAGTCGCCAGAGCTGGCCCAAGCAAGGTGTCCTCCCTCTCCCCCGACCCCGCTCCCGCAAGCGGGAGCGGGGAGCACACAAGCGGCAGGCCGATGTCGTCGGCACTCCCAAAAGCGCCCCCAGGGCGCTTTTTTTTTCGCGCCTAGGCCCGATGCGCCAGTTCGCAGGCGAACACCAGGCGCTGCAACTGCTTCTCGGTCTGGCCGTCGACATGGCGGAAGGCGCCGCCGAAATGGTGGACGGCCTTGCCGCCGCGCCAGGCAACGCGGTGCCTGACCACCTCCAGATCGACTTCGAGCGTGCCCAGGTCTGCGCACGACAGCCGGCACCGCCTGATGCGCGCATCGCGCAGCAGTGGCGGCGCGTCGGCCTGCGGGGCGCGCAGGCCGACGCCGGACACGGACAGGTCCGCGATGCGCAGATGCGCGAGCTGGCCGTCGTCGAGCGGGATCTCGCAGCGAAAGCCGCTGCCCGCGGGCACGCTGGCGCGGAAATGCCGGCGGCGATGCAGGTAATGGACGCTGGCCGGAAACGGCGTGACGAAGGCGGGCCGGTCGTCGAAGCGGGTGATGGCCGGCGTGCCGACCAGGAAGCGGACGGGCGCGCCGTTGAGCGAGCCCGAGAGCGTCAGCTCGCGGGCGTTCAGGATGGCGTCGAGCTCGGCGCCGTTGCGGCACCATTCCAGGATGCAGGCGCGGCTTGCCGGCTCGGCCAGCAGCAGCCGGGTGGCGATGGGATGCATGCCGGCGGGCCGCAGGCGCAGCGACGCGCCCTGGCGGGCCAGGCCCAGCAGGACGAGCAGGATCTGGTCCGGATCGGTGAGCCCGCCCTCGTGGTCGGGCGCCGGGGGCGTTCCGGTCTGCGGTGTCGTGGCTGGCATGTCGGTGTTCGTGGTATTGCGCCCGCGGCCCGGGCATGGGCCGCGGGCTGGCGCATGCGGGACCCGCGAGGGGCCGGCCAGCCCGTGATTATGCCAGCGCCGCCGCCGCGCCCGAATGCGCGGGACCGTTGCGCGGGCGCTCCCACGGCGGCCGCAGCCGGGTTGTCCGCCCGGCGGTATACTTGGGGTGCAATCCAACCGGAGTCGATGGTGTCGGTACAAAACCCCGCGTCCACAGCAGAGCGCAGCGCAGCCGCGCAGCCCGCGCCGCAGCCCGCGGCGGCCTTGCCGCCGCGGCCGCAAGCGCCGGTCGCGCCGGACATCAACGAGTGCTGCGGCAACGGCTGCGAGCCCTGCATCTTCGACCTGCACGCCGAGGCGATGGCGCGCTACCGCGCCGAGCTGAAGGCGTGGCAGGCCCTGGCCGGCGAGACGGCGGATGCCGCCGCCGCCGGCGGCCCGAGCTTCTGAAAGCGTGCGCGCCGCCTTGTCTTCCGAATCTCCCGAGTCTCCCGTACTCGCCGCCGGCCAGCCCGCCGTGGCCGATCTCCACGATTTCGTGCGGCGCCATCCGCGCCTGCTGGTGCTGACCGGCGCCGGCATCAGCACCGATTCCGGCATTCCCGGCTACCGCGACGCGCGGGGCAACTGGCAGCGCACGCTGCCGGTGCAGGCGCAGGACTTCTTCCGCTCGCACGCGGTGCGCCAGCGCTACTGGGCGCGCAGCATGCTGGGCTGGCCGGTGCTGGCCAACGCGCAGCCCAACGCCGCGCATTTCGCGCTGGCGCGGCTGCAGGCGGCCGGCCACGTGCGCCTGCTGGTCACGCAGAACGTGGACGGCCTGCACCAGCGTGCCGGCAGCCACGGCGTGATCGAGCTGCATGGCCACGTGGGCACGGTGGTCTGCCTGCAATGCGGCACGCGCCGTCCGCGCGCCGCGTTGCAGGCGCAGCTCGAGGCGGACAACCCGGCGCTGGCCGAACTGCGCGCGTTGCCCGCTTCCGACGGCGACGCCCATCTGGAACTGGCCAGCTTCGAGTCCGTGCGCATTCCCGCGTGCGGCCATTGCGGCGGCGTGCTCAAGCCCGACGTGGTGTTCTTCGGCGAGTCCGTGCCGCGCGAGCGCGTCGATGCCGCCATGCAGGCGCTGGCGCAGGCCGATGCCCTGCTGGTGATCGGCTCCTCGCTCACGGTGTTCTCCGGCTATCGCTTCTGCCTCGAGGCGCAGAAGCAGGGCAAGCCGGTGGCCGCCGTCAATCTCGGCCAGACCCGCGCCGACGCGCTGCTGGCGCTCAAGGTGGACGCCGCCTGCGCGCCCGCGCTGGTGGAACTGAACGCGCGGCTGGGCCTGGCCTGAGCGCCGCGGGCGGCGTCCAGCCGCATCAAGCCTCCATCAGGCCTCCATCAGGCCTCCATCAGGCCTCCATCAAGCCGCCGCCTTGCGCACGATCAGCCTGTGCATCCGCTTGCCCGGCGGCGGGCCCGCCTCTTCCTGGTCGGACAGCACGCTGTCGCCGCGCTCCAGCGCGCCGGCCACCAGCGCCTTGTCGAAGGCCGCGTAGAAGCGGCCGTCCGGGTCGCGCCGCGAGACGTGGTCGGTGACGCGCCAGCTCAGGCACAGCGTGCCGCCGGGACGCAGGATGCCGAGCAGGTGCCGCACGGCGCTGGCGATCATGCGTGGCTCCAGGTGCATGATGACGGCCTCGCACAGCACGTTCTGGTAATAGCCGCGCGGCACGCCTTCGAGTTCCGGCAGCGCCGCCTGCTCGAAGGGCAGGGCGGGGTAGCGCCGGCGCGCCTCTTCCAGCAGCGCTTCGCAGGGATCGAAGCCGCACGGGTCGAAGCCGTGCGCGGCCAGCCACGCCGTGTCGCGGCCCGCGCCGCAGCCGATGTCGGCGCTCGGACCGGGCGCGAATGTTGCAAGCAGCGTGGCGTAGAGGCCGGCCGGCGCGGGCCGCGCGTGCCAGTCCCTGGCATGGTCGGCGGCGGCGCGGTCGTAGGCTTGCAGTGTCGCGGTATCGGTGCTCACGATGTGCCCCCTGTGCGCAGTCGCCATGCGGCGCGGAATGCGCCGGGCCCGCAAGGCAAATCTAGCAGATTCCGGCGCCAATCCGGCCCCGCCGGCCCCGCCGGCGGCGCTGCGTGCCGCAACGCACGGAGCGCGCGCCGGCACGCAGCGCATAGTCCGGGCGGCGGCTGTCATGCTGCCGCGCTTGTGCCGCACGCCGCCGCCCGGCTAATATGGATCGCGAGTTCCCACGGAACATGGGAAAGTGGCGCGCAAGCCGCCGGTTGGCGCATCGCCGGTCTCATGAGGATGCCTGAATGTCATCGCAGATGAATCGCCTGTTCGTTCCCGGCGCGCGCTTTGGCGGGCTTGCGGCGGCGCCGCCCGCGATCGGGCTGGATACGATGGACAGCCCGGTGGCCGTTGCCGACGCGCGCGGCCGCATCGTCCAGGCCAATGCCAGCTTCGTGTCCCTGTTCGGCCCGCTGGCCGGCCCGGCGGGCGGCGCGGCCCTGTGGGCGTGGCTGCAGCCGGCGACGCCGGCCGGCGAGTTCCTGGGCCGGCTCACGGCCGGGCAGGCGGTGCGCGGCGAATGCCTGCTGGACACGGCCGGCGGATATCCCCGCTGGTTTTCCGCGCTCACCAATCCGGTGCTCGACGACCACGGCGCGCTGGCCAGCCTCGTCTGCGTGCTGACCGACATCACCGAGACCAAGCTGCGCGACGGCATCCAGCGCACCGCGCTCGAAGCCATCGCGCAGGACCGGCCGCTGGCGGAAATCATGGACGCCATGTGCCGCGCGATCGAGCGCGTCACGCCCGGCGTCGCGGTCTCGGTGCTGCGCGTCGACGCCGAAGGGCGCCTGCGCCCGCTCGCCGCGCCCAGCCTGCCGCCGCGCTACTCCGCCGGCATCGACGGCGCGCCGGTCGGTCCGTGCAACGGCTCGTGCGGCACGGCGGCGTTCCGCGGCGAGCCGGTTGCCGTCACCGACATCTTCACCGATCCGCTGTGGGCGTCGTTCCAGGACATGGCCCGCCTGTCCGGCATGGCCGCCTGCTGGTCGACGCCGATCAAGTCCGGCGACGGCAGCGTGCTCGGCACCTTCGCGTTCTACTATTCCACCCGCCGCGGCCCGGACGCCTATCACTGCCGCCTCACCGAGATCTGCACGCATCTGTGCGCGCTGGCGCTGGAGCGCGACGCCGCGCGCGAGCGGATCCGCTGGCAGGCCAATCACGATGCGCTGACCGGTCTGCTCAATCTTCACGCCGTGCGCCGCCTGACCGAGGACGCCATTGCGCAGACGGACCGCGGCGGCGTGCCGCTCGCCGCCCTGTTCATCGATCTGGACGACTTCAAGCAGATCAACGACGTGCTGGGCCACCGGCAGGCCGACCTGCTGCTGGAGGAGATCGCCGGGCGCCTGCGCGCCCACGCGCCCGCCGCCGCGCTGCTGGGCCGGCGCTCGGGCGACGAATTCGTCATGATCCTGCCCGGCCTGGACGCGCCAGCCGCGCTGGCGCTCGCCGAAAACCTGCGCGCGGCCATCGCGCGGCCGCTGGTGTCGATACCCGGGCGCAAGCTGAACGTGTCGGCGAGCATCGGCGCCTGCGTCTGCCCCGCGCACGGGCGCGACTGGGACACGCTGATGCGCCATGCCGACCTCGCCCTGCGCGAGGCCCGGCACGGCGGCCGCAACCGCGTGCGCCTGTTCGACGCCGAGCTGGGCGCGCGCGAACTGGCGCGCGCCCGGCTCGAGCAGGCGCTCAAGGCGGCGCTGCTCGAGAACCGGCTGCAACTGCACTACCAGCCCAAGATCCGCCTGTGCGACAACAGCCTGGCCGGGGTCGAGGCGCTGGCGCGCTGGCACCACGGCGAGACCGGCAACGTTTCCCCGGACCAGTTCATTCCGCTGGCCGAGCAATGCGGCCTGGTCGTCGACCTGGGCTACTGGGCCCTGGACGAGGCCTGCGGGCAACTGGCGCGCTGGCGGGCCGCCGGGCTGCGGGTGCCGTCGGTGGCCGTCAACCTGTCGCCGCTGAATTTCCATCACCATGAGCTTCCCGACGTCATCGCCGGGATACTGCGGCGGCATCGCCTGGCCGGCAGCGACCTGACCGTGGAGATCACCGAGGGGCTGGTGATGGAGAGCAAGCCCGAGATACAGGCCACGCTCGCCGCGGTGCGCG
Source organism: Cupriavidus sp. FW216-B1 (assembly GCF_058789195.1). Taxonomy (NCBI): domain Bacteria; kingdom Pseudomonadati; phylum Pseudomonadota; class Betaproteobacteria; order Burkholderiales; family Burkholderiaceae; genus Cupriavidus; species Cupriavidus sp. FW216-B1. The sequence goes on from NZ_JBYTEL010000001.1 coordinate 391,866, forward strand.
GGCTGGGCGTGCGCCTGTCGATGGACGACTTCGGCACCGGCTACTCCAGCCTCGGCCACCTGCTGAACCTGCCGGTCGACGAGCTCAAGCTCGACAAGAGCTTCGTGCAGGGCCTCGACTCGCACCACGCCGCCGCCACGCTGGTGGACGCGGCCATCCGCATCGGCCAGAGCATCGGCCTGACCCTGGTCGCCGAGGGCATCGAGGAAGAGTCGCAGCGCGCCTTCCTGTGCGCGCACGGCTGCGAGATCGGCCAGGGCTACCTGTTCGCCATGCCGATGCCGCCGGCGGCGTTCGAGACGTGGCTGGCCGAGCGCGGCGTGGCGGAGCCGGCTGCCTGACGGCGGGAGGCGGGCGGCGCGCGCGGCTGCCGCCGCTGCGTCGGTCTTCCTGCTTGCCTTTTCGTCCGCTTTTTCGTTCGCCTCCGCGCCCGCCGCTTTCCTAGGGAATCCCACTACAGCACTGGTGCGGAAATTGCATGAGAATCGCCCTGCCATTACTGTGAAATTTCAGTTTATCGAACAGGGGGAACATGCGAATGACGGCATCCGGGGCGTTCCGGACATCCCGCGCGCCCGGGACATCCGGCGTGCCGGCGGCCACGGCTGTGGCCGCTGCGGTAGCCAGGCAGGCGCCGCTGGCGCCGCGCCGGCGCGGCGGAGGCGGCTCGTGCGGCGGGCACGGCGGCCGGCGCTGGTGCCGGCATGCGTGCCGGCGTGGGCGCGCGGCAGGTCCGGCGCCATGAACACGCGCTTCATCGAAGCCTTCATGTGGGTGGCCCGCCTGGGCAGCTTCCGCGCGGCGGCCGAGAAGCTGCACATCACGCAGGCGGCGATGTCCAACCGCATCGCCTCGCTCGAGCAGGAGATCGGCGCGCGGGTGTTCGAGCGCGAGGCGCGCGACCTGCGCCTCACGCCGGTCGGCCTGCGCCTGCTCGGCTACGGCGAGCGGCTGCTGGAGCTGCAGCGCGAGATCATGGTGCTCGGGCGCGCCGGCGACGCGCCGCTGGGGCTGGTGCGCATCGGCGCCATCGAGAGCGTGGTGCATACGTGGCTGGTCGATTTCCTGCGCCACCTGCAGACGCACTATCCCGGCATCGAGGTGCAGCTCACCTCGGAGACTACGCAGAGCCTGCACAACACCCTGCGCGCGGGCGGCATCGACATTGCCCTGCAGACCGATCCGGCGGTGGGCGAGGGCATCACCAGCACGCCGTGCCTGCCGATGGCCATCGGCTGGGTCGGCCCGCTCGGGCCCGCGCAGCCCGGCGAAGGCCGGCTGGCCACGCTGCTCCAGCATCCCACCATCACCATGAGCCCCGGCTCGCAGCCGCATCTCGCGCTCAAGGAGCTGTACCGCAAGGCCGGGCTGCCGGTGGGCAAGGTGCATTGCGTCAGCTCCATCGCGGCCATCGTGCGGCTGGTCAGGGGCGGCTTCGGCAACGCGCTGATGCCGCTGGCGCCGGTGCGCGAGGAAGTGGAGCGCGGCGAGTTGCGCGTGATCCCGTGCGACGTGCCCCTGCCGCACCAGCGGCTGGTGGTCAGCCACCTCGACCACGCCGCCTCCGAGGCGATCCGCCTGGTGGCGGAGCTGGCCTGCCGCGAATCCGACCGCTACGTGCGGTCGCTGCCTGCACCATTTGCGCCGGCATAGGGCGCGCGCGCGCCGTGCTGGTGCGCGCGCATGGCCGCATCGAACAGAAAAACTGATCGGAAACGCGAAGAAAAACCCGTTTGCCGCGCGCGCGGCCGGCGCCGATCATCTTCTCACCGCCCGCAGACGGCGCGGGCCACAGGAGAGAAGGATGAGCGAGATGCACGATACGCAGGAAATGCGCGAGATGCGGCAAATGCGCGGGATGGCCGGAACGTCCGGCGTGGACGACGCGCCGGCGGGCATGGCGCCGCACGGCATGCTGTTCGTCGCCGCCAACGTGGACGCGGCCGACGAGGACGATTTCAACCAGTGGTACGACCGCGAGCACGTGGAAGAGCGCGCCCGCATCCGCGGCTTCATCTCCGCCGCGCGCTACGAGGCGGTGCAGGGCGGCCCGAAATACCTGGGCCTGTATCGCACCGAATCGCTGGCGGCCTTCACGTCCGCCGCCTACCAGGCCGCGTTCGGCCGCCAGACGCCGTGGTCGGTCGCCAACCTCGGCCGCATGCGCCAGCCGGTGCGCCGCGTGAGCGAAGTCGCCGCGGTGGTCGGGCAGGGCAGCGGAAGCTGGCTGGCCGTGCTGCCGCTGGCGCGGCCCGACGACGTGCCGGCGCTGGTCGACCAGGCCGCCGACGTGGGCGGCGAGCTCTCCGCGCGGCCCGGCTTCGTGCAGTCCTACCTGCTGGTGCCGGACGCCGCGCTGAGCCAGCCGCTGCCGCGCGAGAGCGTGGAGAACCGGCAACTGCGCCCGCTCCTGGTGATCGAGACCAGCAGCGAAGCCGCCGGCGTGGCCGCGCTGCGCGACGCGGCCGCGCGCCTGGATGCATGCGGCGCGGACGCCGCCGGCGCCGCGCGCTATGCGCTGCGGTGGAAGCTGTTCTCGCGGGAGGTGGCATGATGCGCGGCGCCGACACCGTTATCGCCACCGCCACCGCCGCGCAGGAGCTGGCCGGCGCGCAGGCCGCCACGCACCCGGTCGCGCACGCCGGCATGCCGGCCGGCGCGCACGCCGCCACCGGCAAGCCCCGCATGGGCCGGCTGGCCGCGGCCAGCACCATCGGCACCACGCTGGAGTGGTACGACTTCACCGTCTACAACCTGATGGCGGCGCTGGTCTTCAACGCCATCTTCTTCCCCTCGTTCGATCCGCTCACCGGCACCATCCTGGCGTTTTCCACCTATGCCGTGGGCTACGTCTCGCGCCCGCTCGGCGGCGTGGTGTTCGGCCACCTCGGCGACAAGCTCGGGCGCCGCTTCGTGCTGGTGGCCACGCTGGTCGTGATGGGCGTGGCCACCGGCCTGATGGGCGTGCTGCCGACCTACCAGTCGTGGGGCGTCTGGAGCCCGTTGCTGCTGGTGGCGCTGCGCTTCGTGCAGGGCGCGGCCATCGGCGGCGAGTGGGCCGGCGCGGTGCTGCTGTCGATGGAGCACGGCGCGCAGCACCAGCGCGGGCGCAATGCCTCGTTCACGCAGGTGGGGCCGTCGTGCGGCACGCTGCTGGGCACCGGCTTCATCGCGCTGGTGTCGCTGTGGCTGAGCCCCGAGGACTTCCAGGCGTGGGGCTGGCGCATTCCCTTCCTGTCCAGCGTGCTGCTGGTCGTGTTCGGGCTGTGGCTGCGCCGCGGCGTGGAGGAAACCCCGCTGTTCCGGGAGATGGAAGCGCGCAAGAGCACGGCGAAGACGCCGATCAAGGACGTGTTCGCGGACCACTGGCGGCGCCTGCTCGTCGCCGGCGGCGCGCGCATCGGCTCGGACGTGCTCTATGCGCTGGTGGTGGTGTTCACGCTGACCTACGTGACCGGCGTGCTGCACCTGTCGCGCCCGCTGGCGCTGACCGCCACCATGATCGGCGCCGGCTGCAACGCGCTTGCCGTGCCGCTGTTCGGCAGCCTGTCCGACAGGCTCGGCCGGCGGCCGGTGTATGTCGCCGGGGCGCTGCTGGCGGTGGCGTGGGCCTTCGTGTTCTTCCGCCTGATGGACAGCGCGCAGCCGTGGCAGATCTGCGCGGCGGTGGTGGGCGGGCTGGTGATCCACGCCATGATGTACGGCCCGCAGGCCGCCTTCGTGACGGAGCAGTTTCCCACGCGGGTGCGCTACGCTGGCTCGTCGCTGGCCTATACGCTGGCAGGCATCCTCGGCGGCGGCTTCGCGCCGCTGATCATCGCCAGCCTGTACAAGGCGTATGGCTCGACCACCGCGATCTCGCTCTACGTGAGCCTGGCGCTGGCCGTCACGCTGGTGGCCTTGCTGGTGGCGCGCGAGACGGCGCGCAAGCCGCTGGAGAACTGACGGCGGCGTTGACTGCTGTGTTGGCGGCGCCCGCGTGGCGCCGGCCGGTCGCCCGTTAGCCGGCCGCTAGCCGGCCGCGCCGGTCATGGCGAAGACCGGCTCGCGGCGGCCCTGCAGCAGGGCCTGGCGGAACGACAGCACGTGCGCCGTCACCGCGCTGGCCGCCGCCGCGCCGTCGCCGTCGCGCAGCGCCTGCAGGATGGCGCGGTGTTCCTCGCCGACCTCGCCCAGGTGGCCCTCGGACGACAGCGAGATGGCCCAGAAGCGCTGCGAGCGCGCGTGCAGCACCTTCAGGATCTCGATCAGGATGGGGTTGCCGGACAGTTGCGCCACTTCCTCGTGGAACAGGCGGTCCAGGTTCGTCACCAGCGGCAGGTCGCGCCGCGCCACGGCCGCGTCCAGCTCGCGCAGGATGCCTTCCAGCGCGGCGATCCCCTGCGCGGTGACGCGCTCGGCGGCCAGCCGCGCGCACAGCGTCTCGTTGGCCAGCCTCACGTCGATCAGGTGCAGCGCGTCGTCGAGCGACAGCGGCGCGACCACCACGCCCTTGCGCGGCAGGATCTGCACCAGACCTTCGTTGGCCAGGCGGTGCAGCGCCTGGTTGATGGGCGTGCGGCCGATCTCCAGGTCGTCCACCAGCGTGGAGATGTTGAGATGCTCGCCGGGGCGGTAGACCAGCGTGGTCAGGCGCTCGCGCAGGCCGGCATAGGCCCGTTCGTTCTCCGACACGGTCTCGGTCCGGGCGCGCGGCGAGCCGGCGCTGCGGCGTTCCACTGATGGCAAAACTCTCCCCCTGCTGTATGGCGTTGCGTGGCAAGGGCGTAATCGTACTACCAATCCGTGGCGCCGCCGCGGCGGGCGCCGCGCGGCTAGCGCCCGCGCAGCGGCTCCAGCAGCCCCTTGAGGCCATTGTGGTCCAGCTCGTGCATCAGCGCCAGCAACTGGCCGATCTCGCCGGGCGGGAAGCCTTCGCGCGCGAACCAGTTCAGGTAGTTGCCCGGCAGGTCCGCGATCGCGCGGCCCTTGTACTTGCCGTAGGGCATGGTGCGGGTGAGCAGGAGCTGCAGGTGTTCGGGGTTCATGGCACGGGCGTCGGATGGCGGCGGCAGCCCGATGGTAACAGCGTGCCGGCGGCACGGCGCCGGCAATGGCAATGGCAATGGCAATGGCAACGGCAACGGCAACGGCAACGGCAACGGCAACGGCAACGGCAACGGCAACGGCAACGGCAACGGCAACGGCAACGGCGCGCCGGTGCGCGGCCCGCGTCCGGCGGCGCCGATTGCCGCGCGCGGGCGCGGCGCGGTACGATCCCGCCTTGGGTCCGCGGCGCGTCCGGCAGGCCGGTTTCGACAAAGGAAAGGCAATATGGCAAAGCACGCAGCGGGAGGCGCGGGCCTGAAGGGCATCGCCCTGTTCGAGGCCGCCAAGGGCGCGCTGGTGATCCTGGCCGGGCTGGGGCTGGTCGCGCTCCTGCACCGCGACGCGCAGACGCTGGCCGAGACCATCGTGATGCGGCTGCACCTGAATCCGGGCAGCCGCTATCCCACCATCTTCCTGTCGCTGCTGAACCATCCGAGCGATGCGCGGCTGTGGGCGATCGGCGGCTCGGCCGCGATGTACGCGGCGATGCGCTTCACCGAGGCCTTCGGGCTGTGGCACCAGCGCGTATGGGCAAGCTGGCTCGGCGTCTGGTCCGGCGCGGTCTACATCCCGGTGGAGGCCTACGAGGCCATCGCCCATCCGACGCCGGTCCATCTCGGCCTGGCCGTGGCCAACGTGCTGATCGTGGTCTACCTGGCCAACGGCATCCGGCGCGCGCCGGCCAGCGCGCGCTAGCGCCACTGGCACCACCGGCGTTGCCTGCGCCACCGGCGTCATTTGCGCCGGCGCCAGCGGCGTGGCCAGCGCCGCCGCCGCGCGATGCATGCCGCCCCGGCCAGCGCGAGGGCCGGCAGCGGGTCCACGGCGCCACCGCCGCCACCGCCGCTACCGCCGCCTTCGGCCGGCCACGCCAGCGCGCCGTTCTCCTGACTGTCCGCTGCCGGCGCTCCGCCGGCGGGCGGTGTGGCCTCGTCGCGCATCGCCACGTCGACCAGCACCGGATCATGGTCGGACGAGCGGTAGGCGTCGGCCGCGTAGAAGGATTGCCGCTGCGCCGCGCTCTTGCCGGCGAACGGGTAGGCCAGCGCCGCCGGCTCGTCGGCGTTGATGTGCCAGTGGCGCGCGGCGCGGACGCGGCCGGCCGCGGCGGCATCGGCCAGCGCGTGGTCCAGGTAGCCGGCCTCGCCGCCGAACACGAAGCTGTACGGCGGCGCCACGGAAAAGCGCGCGATCATGTCCGCGTAGCCGCGTTCGGCCAGATGGCGGACGGGGTCTTCGCGCGCATAGCTGTTGAGGTCGCCGATCACCAGCTTGCCGTCGTCGGGCACGCCGGTGGGCGAGCCGGCCAGCCAGTTGGCCAGGCGCATCGCCGCCGCGATGCGCGCGCGGTTCCAGCAGGCCTGCCCGTCGCCCTGGTCGGCGTCGGCGCCGCGCGCGTCGGTGCAGCGCTTGGACTTGAAGTGGTTCACGGCCACGGTGAGCCGGCGCGCGTGGCCGGGCAGGCTGAAGGTGGCAGCCAGCGGCTGGCGCGTGCGCTCGCCGAACCACAGCGTGGCGGGCCGGCCCGCCAGTTGCACCGCGCGGCTGTCGTAGAGCAGCCCGACCGCGATGGCGTCGCCGCCGAGGCTGACCCCGCCGGGGTCGACCACGCGCCAGTCCGGCCCCATCCGCGCCGCCAGCCGGTGGATGGCGCTGCCAGCGCCGAAGCCGTCGTTCTCGATTTCCATGAGGCCGATCACGTCGGCGTCGAGCGCGCGCAGCGCGGCCAGCAGCTTGGCTTCCTGGCGGGCGAACTCGGCCGCCGAGGCCGCGCCGCGGTTGGCGGGGTCGTCGAAGCCGCCGCCCTTGCCGTCGCCGGTGAAGTAGTTCTGCAGGTTGAAGGCGGCCACGCGCAGGTCGCTGCCGGCCGCGCGCAGCGGCGCGCCGGCGCGCGGGTTGGCCGCCACGAAGCGCGGCGGCGGCGCGTCCGGCAGCGGCTGCACGCGCCAGCCGCCGTAGCGCCAGTCCAGCACGCCTTGCACGCCGGCCACCGTGGCGCCGGCGCGCAGCGTGTTGGCGGCGCTCAGGCCCGGCGCCGGATGGATGACCGTGGCCGGGTTCTGGCGGCTGGAGCCGTCGTCCAGTGCCAGCCGGTTCAGCGCGTTGGCGGCGGCCTGCGCCCGGGCGCCGTCGCCGGGCGCGGCGACGCTGGTGGGGATCGGCAGGCGGCCGTTGCTGAGCACCACGCTGCCGTAGCGGCCCAGCTCGTAGGTGTCGCTCACGGTGAGCGCCTGCGGCAGGCGCACCAGCATGCCCGCGTGGGCGGCCGGCGCCTCCGCGTGCGCGAACGGCAGCGCGATGTCCACCGGCGTGAGCGGCCGGTCCCGCGCGCAGACCGTGGCCGCGCCCGACAGGCGCAACTGCATCTGGCCGGCGCGCTGCTCGACGGTGCCGTCCAGCCGCACGAGGTCGCCGGCGCGCATGCCGGCGCGCGGCGCGGACACGAACATGCCGTCCGAGATGCCGGGGCGGCGCTGGCGCTGCGCGTCGTCCTGCTGGACGAAGAAGCCGGCGAAGCCGTTGCCGCCGGTGTAGTCGGCGCTGACCACGGCTTCGAGCGTGACGCGGCGGCCGACCGAGGACACGCCGGCCGCGCGCAGCTCGGCGATGGCCGTGGCGGGCATGCCGCACTGGGCCGCCCGCGGCGCGGCATGGGCGGGCAAGGCAAGCCACGGCGCCGCCAGGCAGGCCCAGGCGAGGCCGGCGCGGGCAAGGCGCCGGAACGGAGACGACGCGGGCGGCGCGGGTGATTCTGGTGGCGCCGATGGTGTTGGTGGCGCCGATGACGACGGCGGCGCGGGCGGAAACGGCAGGGCGGACGGCGGAGGCATCGGGCGCATGGCTTGGGCCGGCTGGCGGCAGAGGTCGCGATGCCTTCAGCGTATGGCGCGCGGCGCGCCGGTTCGCTGAGAAAAATCTCATTTTGGTCCGCCGCACGGTTTGCCGTCGACAGACTCTGCGAGAATGCCTGCTATTCCGCTGACTTCCGCCCGCCCGGCGAGATCCCGTGACCGTCAATGCCGTCGTGTTCGATTTTGGTGGCGTCCTGTTCGACTGGAACCCCGAATACCTCTACCGCGAACTGATCCCCGATGCCGCGCAGCGCGCGCGCTTCCTGTCGGAGGTCTGCTCGCCCGCGTGGAACCTGCGCCAGGACGCGGGCCGCCCGCTGCGCGAGGCGACCGAGCAGCTCGTCGCCGAGCATCCCGCGCAGGCGGGCCTGATCCGCGCGTTCTACGGCCGCTGGCCGCAGATGCTGCGCGGCCCGCTGGATGCCGGCGTGGACCTGCTGGGCCGCCTGCATGCCGCCCGCGTGCCGCTGTTCGGCCTGACCAACTGGTCCGTCGAGACCTACCCGCACGCGCAGCGCATGGGCGATTTCCTGCACGTGTTCCGTGACATCCTCGTGTCCGGCGAGGTGGGCGTGGCCAAGCCCGACCCGGCCATCTACCGCCTCATGCAGGCGCGCGTCGGCAGGCATCTGCCGGGCATCGCGCCGCACGAGATGCTGTTCATCGACGACAACGCGGCCAACGTGGCCGCCGCCGCCGCGCTCGGCTGGCAGGCGGTGCACCATGTCGGCGCCGCCGGCACCGAGCTTGCCCTGCGCGAGGCGGGCCTGCGTTTCTAGCGGCGGGCTCGCGCCTTGCGAGCCATCGCCACATGCCAACGGACCCAGGAGCTCGCCAGGATGGCCTCGACACCGGAACGTCCCAAGCATTTCTCCATGCTGCGCGAGATGCAGCTCGCCGACCTGTTCACGCTGGGCAATGCCGCCTGCGGCATGGCGTCGGTCTTCTTCGCCATGTTCTACGTGGCCACGCGCGCGCCGGCGCATTTCTACGCGGCCGCCGCGCTGGCGCCCGCGGCATTCCTCTTCGACGTGCTGGACGGCCGCATCGCGCGCTGGCGGCACCAGCACTCGGCGCTCGGCCGCGAGCTGGACTCGCTGGCGGACATCATCTCGTTCGGCGTGGGGCCGGCCGCGCTGGCGTTCGCCGCGGGCATGCGCGGCGGCTGGGATATGGCCGCGCTGATCTACTTCGTGTGCTGCGGCGTGAGCCGGCTGGCGCGCTTCAACGTGACCGCCGAGACCTTGTCCGCGGGCGCCGACAAGGTGGCCTACTTCGAGGGCACGCCGATCCCCACCAGCGTGCTGCTGACCGGCGTGCTGGCGTGGTGCGCATGGCGCGACCGGCTCGGCGACGCGCTGTTCGGCGGGGTGTGGACCATCGGCCCCGCGGACCTGCATCCGCTGGCACTGCTGTTCGTGCTGTCGGGCTCGCTGATGATCAGCAAGACGCTGCGGATTCCGAAGATCTAGCGCGCGCGGTCGCAAGACGTGCGGCGCGGGGCGGGATATTCACGGCCGCGCGCGCCACTGCCCGCCCCGCTGGGCCGCCTACTGCCGCAGCGCCAGCCAGATCGCCTTGGGCTCGGTGAAGTTGTCGATGGCCGCGTCGCCGTGCTCGCGCCCCAGGCCCGAATCGCCGGCGCCGCCCCAGGGCAGGCGCACGTCGGTGTGGCCGTAGGTGTTGATCCACACGGTGCCCGCGCGCAGTTCGCCGGCCACCTGGTGGACGCGGCCGATGTCCGCGCTCCACACGCCGGCGGCCAGGCTGAAGGCGGTGCCGTTGGCGATGCGCACGGCGTCGGCTTCGTCCTCGAAGCGGATCACGCTGGCCACCGGGCCGAAGATCTCTTCCTGCGAGATGCGCATCTCGTGCTCGACGTTGGCGAACACCGTGGGCGCCACGAAGTAGCCCTTGTCGCCGAGGCGCGCGCCGCCGGTGACGGCGGTGGCGCCCTCGCGCCTGCCGATCTCCACGTAGTCGAGCACGGTCTTCATCTGCGCGGCGGAGACCACCGGGCCCATCGTGGTGTCGGGCGAGGCCGGGTCGCCCACGCGGATCGAGCTGGCGCGCGCCGCGAGCTTTTCCACCACCTCGTCGTAGATCTCGCGCTGGGCCAGGATGCGCGAGCCCGCCGAGCAGACCTGGCCGGAGTTGAAGAAGATGCCGGAGGCGGCGGCGCGCACGGCGGCGTCCACGTTGGCGTCGGCGAAGATCAGGTTGGCGGACTTGCCGCCCAGCTCCAGCGTGACGCGCTTGAAGTTGGCCGCGGCGCCCTGCATGATGCCGCGCCCCACGCCGGGCGAGCCGGTGAAGGTGACTTTGTCGATGCCGGGGTGCGCCACCAGCGCGTTGCCCACTACGCTGCCCTTGCCGGTGACGATGTTGAGCACGCCCGGCGGCAGCCCGGCTTCCAGCGCCAGCTCGGCCACGCGCAGCGCGGTCAGCGGCGTGATCTCGGCGGGCTTGACGATCAGCGTGCAGCCGCAGGCCAGCGCCGGCGCGATCTTCCACATGCCGATCATGAGCGGGAAGTTCCACGGCACGATGGCCGCCACCACGCCGACCGGCTCGCGCACGGTGTAGGTCAGCGCGCCGGGGCGCGCCGGCACCACCTGGCCGTTGATCTTGTCGGCCCAGCCGGCGTAGTAGCGCAGCGTGTCGATCACCGCCGGCATGTCCTGGCGCCGCACCGCGGCGAGCGGCTTGCCGGCGTCCAGGCTTTCCAGCGCGATGAGTTCCTCCTGGTGCAGCTCGAGCAGGTCGGCCAGGCGGTACAGGATGCGGCCGCGCTCGGCGGCGCGCATGCCGTTCCAGACCTTGAGCGCGGCGCGCGCGGCCGCCACCGCGAGGTCGACGTCGGCGGCGCTGCCCTGCGCCACCAGCGCGATGGGCGCCTCGGTGGCGGGGTTGAGGTCGGTGGAGTATTCGCCGGTGCCGGGCGGCTGGCGCTTGCCGTCGATCAGCAGGTCGTGTCGGGGCAGTTCGGGCTGCGTGCTCATGGTCGCTCCTCGCTTGGGTCGGTGGAACCGGGCGGCACGGTGACGCGGGGCGCATGCGGCTTGCCGGAGCCCGTGCCTGCTGTCATGCATGCAGTGTGGGCGGGCGCCGGCTCTAAGTCCAATTAATAGGATGGATTGATTAATACGAAATTTGCATGAGTCGGGCAAGCGCGCGCCGCGGCGGCACCGGCCCGCGCACCGCAGCCGCGCCGCTGGTCGTACCGCAGCGGCACCTTGGTCACACCTCGGCAGCACCTCGGCCGCGCACCTCAGCCATGCGCCCGCATGCCGGCCGCGCGCGGGATCTCGGGCCGCCAGCCGGCTTCGCTCAGCAGCGCCGTCATGGCCGTATGCAGGTGCTGCGCCACCACCGGCTTGTGCAGCAGCGCCGCGCTGTCGGCATGGACGCTGCGCAGGCGGTCCGGCGCGGTGTCGCCGGTGATGATGACGGTGGGGATAGGCCGGCCCAGCCGCGCGCGGATGGCTTCCATCGCCTGGCTGCCGGTGCGCTCGCCGCGCAGGCGGTAGTCGGCCAGCAGCAGGTCGGGCTTGAAGTCGTCGAGCGTGTCCAGCGCTTCGTCCTCGGACTCCACCGCGAGGCAGGCGGCCTGCCAGCTTTGCAGCAGCTCGCGCATGGCGGTGCGGATGTCGGGGTCGTCGTCGAGCACCAGCACGCGCAGCCCGTTCAGCGCGGGCCGCGGCAGCAGGCCGGCGGCGATGTCGTCCGGCGCGTCCTCGGGCTGCGCGGCCTGCATGGCCTGCGTGGCATGGCCCATGAGCGGCAGGGCGAAGCGGAACACCGAGCCGCGCCCGGGGCGCGAGTTGAGCAGCACGCGGGTCGAGATGGTGCGCGCCAGGCCTTCCACGATGGCCAGCCCCAGCCCCAGCCCCTTGCGCTGGTCGCGCTCCGGGTTGCCGAGCTGGTGGAACTCGCGGAAGATCGCGCGCCGCTGGCCCAGCGGGATGCCGATGCCGGTATCCCAGACTTCCAGCACCGCCGTGTCCCGCCGCAGGCGGCACGCCACCAGCACGCCGCCCTGGCTGGTGTAGCGGATGGCGTTGGCGATCAGGTTGCGCAGGATCAGCTCGACGAGGTTGGGGTCGGCGAACACCGCGACGGTGGTGTCGCGCGTGCGGTAGAACAGGCCGCGCGCGTCGGCCTGCGGCGCGAACTCGTTCTCCAGCTTGTAGAGCATCGGCTGCAGCGGGAACAGGCGCGGCCGCGGCGTGATCACGCCGGCATCCACCTTGGAGAAGTCCAGCAGCGTGTTGAGCATCTCGCGCGCCGCGCCCGAGGCCGCCTCGATATGCGCCAGCAACTGGCGCTGCTTGTCGTTGAGCTCGGAGCGGCCCAGCGTGACCACGAACAGCCCGAGCGCGTGCAGCGGCTGGCGCAGGTCGTGGCTGGCCGAGGCCAGGAACACGGACTTGGCGCGGTTGGCTTCCTCGGCCTCGCGCTGGGCCGACTCGGCGCGCGCGGTCTGCTCGCGCAGGCGCGCGATCAGCTCGACGTTGGCGAAGCGCAGCGCGATGGCGTGGCGCGCCACGCGCGCATAGTTGCGCGCGAACACCATCAGCACCGCCAGGTAGAGCGGCGCGCCGAGGAACATGGCCAGGTAGGCGGTGTCCCCGGTGGCGACGAAGACCGCCCACACCGGCACGATGGCCGGCACGAAGAACCCGATCGCCACCGGCAGGCACGCGGAGAACACCGCCAGCGCGGCGGCGCTCATGCCGGCGATCAGCGACAGGATGCAGATCACCGTGGCCGGGGAGCCGACGTCCATGTAGAGCCACGCGGCCAGCCCCCACAGGCCGCCGATCACCGTCAGCAGCGCCGTCATGCCGCGCGCGTAGGCGCCGGCGCCGGTCTCGCCGGTGCGGTCCGGCATGGCGCGCCGGCCGAAGTGGCCCAGCGCGCAGCACGCCGCCAGCGCGGCGGCCCAGGCGAACGCGCCGGGGTGGCGGTTGCCCACGCTCAGCCCCAGCGCGAGGATCAGCCCCGCCAGCGCGCAGCCCAGCATGGCGATGCCGAAGCTCTGGTCGATCAGTTCCATCTCCGCGGCCAGCAGGCGCGGTTCGTCATAGCGGGGAACGGGCAGCGCCATGGCTCACCTGCCGTTCTGGACCAGGCCGCGGCGCTGCGCCTCGAGCACCGCTTCGACGCGGCTGACCACGCCGAGGTGGTCGAGGATGGCCGCCACGTGGACCCGCACGGTGTTCTCCGAAAGGCCCAGGTGATGCGCGATGATCTTGTTGGAGCGGCCCAGGCTGAGCTGCTCCAGCACCTCCAACTGGCGCGGCGTCAGCGAGCTGGCCTGGTAGGCGCCGCCGCCTGCGCTGCCGGCGCCGCCCGCGCCGCCGGGGTTGCGGGACGCGCCGTCCGCCGTGCCGGCGCTGTCCGGTAGCGCGTCGAGGTCGGGGCCGAAATAGGTCTCGCCGCCGAGGACGCGGGCGATGGCCTGCTCGATCTGCACGCTGTCCGCCGATTTCGGCAGGAAGCCCGCGATCTCCTTGCGCGCCGCGTCCGGAATGGCGTCCAGCCCGGACGTGCCGGAGACGATCAGGATGCGCGCCGCCGGGAAATGCCGGCGCAGCACCTTGACGCCCTCGAGGCCGTTGAGCCCCGGCATCTGGATGTCGAGCAGGATGATGTCCACGGCCGCGCCGCGGTGGTCCTGCACCGCGCCCATGACCGAGCCGGCCTCGATGATGCCGGCCACGCTGGGGCTGTCCGCCAGCACCAGGCGCAGGCCGGTGCGGAACAGGGTGTGGTCGTCGATCAGCAGCAGTCGGGCGTTGAGCATGGGGGCGGTGGGCGGCACGGTGGCCGTGGCAGAAAGACTAAGCATAGCAAGCGCCCCGCCGCGAAGCCGCGCGCGCGATGCCGGGGGCCGAAGGGCGCATTGGACTCGATTCTTGCCGCACTGTCCATCACCCCTACCTTCGAGGGGAAAGGTTTCGCCGCCGGCCCCCGCCGATTTCCCGCCAGGCCGCGCCAGCGCTGGCTTCGCGGGGTGCCGGAGCGGCCCGGCGGCGGGCCGCACTAGTCCGGAAAGATTATTTCGCCGCCGGGGCCCCGCTGTCACCATGCAGGCGTGGGCGATTTCCGCGACTCGCTCATACCACTTTTCTTGCCCACAACCACCCGGCTGTGGGCTTTTTTTCGCCTGTACGATCCGTGCACCTCGCAGGGTCGATCGGCGCCATCGGCGCCATTGGCGCCGCATGGCCGGCGGCGGCGCGCGCCCGATGCGGCTGCCCGCGCCCGTTGCCCTGCCCGCATCGCATCGCATCGTCGTGTCCGCCTCCGGCCCGCTCAACCCCGTTCAGTCGATCAGTCGATCAGCTTGCCGGCCGCGTCGAAGAACGGATGGTCCGCGCCGAACTCGCCGATCACCGCCGCGTGGCTCGCCAGCCCGTGGGCCGGATGCCACCAGTGCAGCAGGTAGCTCGGCGGCTCCATGCGGAAGTGCGAGGCCGCGCGCGGGTCGAGGTCGAGCGTGACCTGGTGCGCCGGCCCCGGCGCGGTCATGGCGATGGTGCCGCCGAAGCGGTGCACGATATGGCGATGCAGGTGCCCGCATAGCACGCGCTCCACCTGCGGATGGCGGCGCACCACGGCTTCCAGCAGGCCGGCGTTCTCCAGCCCCTGCTGGTCCATGTGGCCGATGCCGGTGTGGAACGGCGGATGGTGCAGCATCAGCAAGGTCGGCCGCGCCGGCGCCGCCGCGAGCGTGGCTTCGAGCCACGGCAGCGCGGCCGGCTCGACGCGCCCGCCCGGCTGGCCCGGCACCGTGCAGTCGAAGGCCACCAGCCGCAGCGGGCCCGCGTCCACGCTGTAGTGGACGGGCGCGTCGCCGTCGCCGTTGGCGAACAGGTAGGCGTGGTCGGCGAACACGCGGCGCAGCGAGGCGCGGTGATCGTGGTTGCCCGGCAGCAGGTGCAGCGGCAGCGGCAGGCCGGCCAGCAGGCCGCGCAGGAAGCGGTATTCCGCCTCGCTGCCGAAATCGACGAGGTCGCCGGTGACGATCACCGCGTCGGGCCGCTGCGGCGCGGCCAGGATGGTGTCGATGCAGCGCCGCAGCGCGCCGGCGGTGTCCACCATGCCGTAGGACAGCTTGCCGCCGGCCTTGATGTGCAGGTCGGTGATGTGGGCCAGCAGGTAGCTGCCGGCGTCGCTGCCGGGGGCGCCTGCGGCGGGGTCTTGGTTCGGGGTGTTCATGTGTGGCTTGTGCGGTGCGGATGCGGTGCCGATGCGGTATTCGTCGCCCGTTGCTTCAGGCGGCGCGCGCTTGCGCCAGCGTGATCAGGTGGCCGGTGTCGAGGCGCAGGCCGACGCGGTCGCCCGGGTGCCAGCCGTCGCGCCGCGTGGTGTCCACCACCAGCGGCGCCGGCGCGCCCACGTCCACCAGCAGGCGCGTGTAGTTGCCGAGGAACAGCGCCGTCACCACCGCGCCGCCCAGGTGCGCGTCCTCGGGCCGCGCCAGCGCCACGTCCTCGGGGCGGAACAGCAGTTCGGCGTTCTGCGCGGCGGCCACATTGGCCACATCGGCCGCGCACGGCACCAGGCCGCCGGGCACGCGCCAGGCGTTGCCTTCCAGCGCGGCCGGCAGGCGGTTCATGGTGCCGATGAAGTCCGCCACGAAGGCGTTGGCCGGCGCGCGGTAGATCTGCTGCGGCGTGCCGGCCTGGGCGATGCGGCCGCGGTCCATCACGATGATGCGGTCGCCCAGCGCCATCGCCTCGGCCTGGTCGTGGGTGACGTAGACCGCGGTGATGCGCAGGCTGCGCAGCAACTGGTTGATGTCGGCGCGCAGCGCGTCGCGCAGCTTGGCGTCGAGCGCGGTGAGCGGCTCGTCGAGCAGCAGCACGCGCGGCTGCACGGCGATGGCGCGCGCCAGCGCCACGCGCTGGCGCTGGCCGCCGGAGAGCTGGTCGACGCGGCGCCCGGCGAACGGGCCGAGGTGCATCATCGCCAGCATCTCGTCCACGCGGCGGCGGCGCGCGGCGGCATCCACGCGGCGCACGCGCAGGCCGTAGGCGATGTTCTCCGCCACCGTCATGTTGGGGAACAGCGCGTAGCTCTGGAACACCATGCCCACGCCGCGCCGCTCGATCGGCAGCGGCGTGACGTCGTTGTCGCCGAACATGACCACGCCGCCGGCGTCGGGATATTCCAGTCCGGCGATGATGCGCAGCGTGGTGGTCTTGCCGCAGCCCGAAGGCCCGAGCAGGACCACGGTCTCGCCGGCGCCGATCTCCAGGTCGAGCGGCTCCAGCGCCAGCGTGCCGTCGGCAAAGGTCTTGCCGCAGCGGTGCAGCGTGATGGGAGTGGGTTCATGCATGGCGGGCCTCGGAAGCGGGAAGCGGATCGGCGCCGGCAAGGCTCTCGGCCACGGCGTCGTCGGCGGGCGGCCGGTGCCGGCGGGCGCGCGCGCCGAGCGCGCTTGCGGCCTGCATCAGCACCAGCAGCGGAATGATCATGAAGAAGAACACGATGGTGTAGGCCGAGCCGATCTCCAGCCGCATCGAGGCATAGCTGTCGGCCAGCCCCACGGGCAGCGTCTGGGTGGTGGGCGTGTGCAGCATCCAGGTCAGGTTGAACTCGCCCACCGACAGCGTGACCACCATCAGCGCGCCGGCCAGGATGCCCTGGCGGCAGTTGGGCAGCACCACCGTGAAGAAGCGCTGGACGCGCGTGGCGCCCAGGCTGGCGGCGGCGTCCTCGAGCGTGCGGATGTCGATGGCCGACATGATGGCCAGCACCGAGCGCACCATGAACGGCAGCGTGAACAGCACGTGCCCGACCAGGATGAACACCCAGCTGGTGCGGAACGCCTGCCAGCCGCCGTACAGCAGGATCAGGCCCAGCGCCGTGGCCAGCCCGGGCACGGCCACCGGCAGCATCAGCAGCTCCTCGATCAGGCGCGTCACGCGCCCGCGCCGCAGCGCCATGTAGTAGGCGGCGGGCACGCCCAGCGCCAGCGTGCAGGCCAGGCAGGCCAGCGCGATGCCGAGCGACAGGAAGATGGTGTTGCGGTAGAGCGACCACACCTCCGCCAGCCAGCGCGTGGTCAGGCCGCTGGCCACGCCGATGAAGATGTTGTTGGTCAGCCCGGCCAGCACCGACAGCACCACCGGCACCACCATGAACAGGCATACCAGCAGCGCCAGGGCAAGCTGCAGCCAGTAGGCGCCGCCGCGTCGTCGTGAATGCATCATGTGCGCGCTCCTCAGGCGGTGGCGGCGACGGCGTCGCCGGAGAACCAGCGCGCCAGCGCCAGCAGGGCCCACGTCACCGTGCCGAGCAGCACGGACAGCGCCGCCGCCATGCCGAAGTTGGCGTAGTTGGTGAACTCGTTGTAGATGGTCAGCGGCAGCACGTCGAGCTGCGTGGCCAGCGTGAACGCCGTGCCGAACGCGCCCATGCTGGTGGCGAAGCAGATCGCGCCGCTGGAGATCATGGCCGGCATCAGCGCCGGCAGCATCACGTCGCGCACCACGCGCCAGCGGCCCGCGCCGAGCGAGCGCGCGGCTTCTTCCAGCGAGGCGTCGAGCTTGGCCACCGCGGCCATCACGGTCAGGATCACGCGCGGGATGGAGAAATACAGGTAGCCGACGAACAATCCCGTCAGGCCGTAGGCAAAGGTCCAGCGCTCGCCGGCCAGCCAGTCGCCGGCCATCGCCAGCAGGCCGTTGCGCCCGCCCAGCATGATGACCATGAAGCCGATCACCACGCCGGGGAAGGCCAGCGGGAAGGTCAGCATGGCCACCAGCAGCGCCTTGCCCGGCACCGCGTTGCGCTCGAGAAAGGTGCCCGTGATGCCGGCGATGACCAGCGTGGCCAGCGTCACCGCGGCCGACAGCAGCACCGTGACCAGCAGGCTGTGCAGGTAGCGCTGGCTGGAGAGCACGGTCCAGTAGACGCTGGCGCCGTCCTTGCCGGCGATGCTGATGGCCAGCAGCTTCGCCATCGGCAGGCAGAAGAAGGCCACGAACACGATCAGGGCGGGCAGGGCGAAGAGGAGAAGAGGAAAGGGCTTCTTCATGGGCTGGGCGCGCCGCGGCGCGGGCCGGTGGAGGCGGGTTCGCGCGGCGCCGGCACGGGCGCCGCGGCTGGAATCGGCGGCGGGCCGGGAAGCCCGCCGCCGGCTGCGGCCGGAGCCCGCGCCGGCCCAATGGCTGGCATGGGCTGGCATGGGCTGGCATGGGCGGTCATGCCGCGTTCAGCGGACTTCCTTCAGGTAGGTTTCGCTGAACGCTTTCTGCGCATCGGCCATCTTGCCGAAATCCACCGGCTTGGCGCGCGCGTAGTCCGCCGCGGGCAGGAACTTCGCCTGCACTTCCTTCGGGATGCCGGCGCTGCGCACCGGGCGCAGGTAGGCGTTGGCCCACAGCGCCTGGCCGGCGTCGGACAGCACGAAGTCCAGCACCTTGCGGCCTTCGGCGTCGTGCGGCGCCTTGTTGACCAGGCTCATCACGTAGGGCACCACCACCGTGCCTTCCTTCGGGATCACGAAGGCCACGTTGGCGTTGTCCTTGTAGCGCGCGCGATAGGCGTTGAAGTCGTAGTCCAGCAGGATGGGGATCTCGCCCGACAGCACGCGCGCGTAGGCGGTCTGCTTGGGCACGATGGGCTGGTTCTTCTGCAGGTCCTTGAAGTACTTGAAGGCCGGGCCGAAGTTGTCCATCGAGCCGCCCATCGCCTGGTTGACCGCGACCGCGCCGACGTAGCCGACGAAGGCGCTGGCCGGGTCGAGGTAGCCGACCAGGCCCTTGTACTCGGGCTTGAGCAGGTCGGCCCACGACTGCGGCACCGGCTTGCCGCGCAGCGCGTCGACGTTGACCATGAAGCCGAGCGTGCCCGAGTGGATGGCGAACCAGTTGCCCTGCGGGTCCTTGAGGCCGTCCGGAATGTCGTTCCAGTGGGCCGGCTTGTAGGCGGCGGTGACGCCGTCCTTCTTGGCCTGGATGCCGAAGGTCACGCCGTAGTACACCACGTCGGCCACCGGGCTGGCCTTCTCCGCCACCAGTTGCGCGAGCGACTGGCCGGAGTTCTTGTTGTCGTGCGGCACGGTGACGCCGGTCTTTTCCTTGATGGCGCGGATCTGCGCGGCCCAGTCGGCCCATTCGGGCGGGCAGTTGTAGCAGATCGCGGTCTGGGCGGCCACGCCCTGGCTGAAGGCGGCGGCGCCGAGCGCGATGGCGATCCAGCGTAGCGGTTTGTGCCAGGAACGGCTTGCTTGCATGGTGAACTCCTTGGTTGCGGACTGGGGCTGGGGGAATGGGTCGGGGGTCATGCCTTGCCTCGCGCCGGCGCGGCAACCGTGCCGCCCAGGCGCAGCCCGTGCGGCAGCAGCGTGACGCGCGCGCCGCCGGGCGCGGCGGCGGGATCGAAGCGGGCCAGCAGGCGCGCCACGGCGCGCTCGCCGATCTCGGCATTGGGCTGCACCACCGAGGCCAGCGGCGGCTCCACCAGCGCGCCGAGCGCGATGCCGTCGCAGCCCAGCACGGAGATGTCGCGCGGCACGCGCAGGCCGAGGCGCTTGAGGTCGGAGATCACGCCGATGGCGAGCAGGTCGTTGGTGCAGAAGAAGGCGCTGGGCGCGTCCGGCCCCGTGGCCAGCGCGCCGATCTGTTCGGCGTTGCTGGCCGTATGGCTGGGCAGGCACAGCGCCGGCGCCGGCGCCAGGCCGTGCGCGCGCATCGCGTCGCGGTAGCCGTCGAAGCGCTGGCGCGCGCGGTCGGAGGCGGCGAAGGCGCCCGACACCACGCGGATGCGGCGGTGCCCGGCGGCGATCAGCGCCGCCACGCCCTCGCGCGCGCTGGCGCGGTTGTCGACCGACACCGAATGGCGCTGGCCGCGCGCGGCGGCCTGGTTGTAGGCCAGCACGTAGGGCACGCCTTCGGTGTCGAGCTGGTCGAGCACGGCGCTGCGCGCGGCGTCGGCCACCGTCAGCACCATGCCGTCGACGCGGTGGCGCAGCAGGTATTCGATGCGCTCGCGCTCGCGCGCGGGGTCGTAGGCGCTGGTCACGAGCATCAGCGAGTAACCGGCGGCCAGCGCGGTGTCTTCGATGCCGCGCCAGCAGTCGGCGAACACGGCGTTCTCCAGCGTCGGCAGCATCACGCCGATCATGCGGCTTTGCTGCGCGCGCAGCTTGCTGCCGAGCAGGTTGGGGCGGAAGCTCAGTTCGCGCGCGGCGTCGAGCACGCGCTGCACGGTGCTCTTGCGCACCAGGCCCGGGCTGTTGAAGGCGCGCGACGCCGTGGCCAGCGATACGCCGGCGGCCTGCGCCACGTCCACGAGGGTGGCGGCGGCGTCGTGCGGGACGGCGGGCGAGCGTTCCTGGTTGCGGTTCACGTTGATGGCGCGGGTCGGGTTCGGGGAAGGAGCCAAGACGTTTTCCAGAAATGAAAACGTTTTCATTCAAGTCGCAAAAAAATCGGGCAGCAAGCCTTTGTGATATTGCGGCGCGTGAGCGAAACCCGCGCCGGCAAGGCGATAACCCGTTACAGCGCGGATTGTGGGGATGGTGCGTGACAGCACGATGACAGCGCCGGGCGCGGCGAAAGCGCCGGGATGCGTCCGGCGATGCCGTGGGCGGCGTGACGGTGGCGGTGCCGGGCGCGGGCGTGAAGCATGCCGGCTGCTGGCACTGCGGCGGAGCGTCATAAACGTTACGTGGCGTTTGCCCGGCCGGTGGCCGACCGGGCGCGGGGACGCCCGTGATGCCGCGCCAACGCAGGGAGCGCCCCGGCAACGGCGTGACCGGGGCGCGGGGCGCGCTGTCAAGTCGGCGCGGAACTGGCGGCGTGAGACGCGATCCTGGGCGGCGCCTTCACGCGCCCGGTGGCGGCCAGGCCGGGTGAAGACCTGGCGCGGCGCTCATTGCGGCTTGCCGCTGGTCATCGCCGCGAGCACGCCGTCGCGCCGGATCAGCCCGTGGTACAGCGCCGCGGCGAAGTGCGCCAGGACGGTGGCGAACAGCAGGAAGGCGAGCACCGTGTGGGCCGCGCGCAGCGGCGCGTACAGCGCGGCGCTGTGCGGCAGGATCGGCGGCAGCTGCGCCTGCCCGTAGAGCACGATCGGGTAGCCGCCCGCCGACTGCATGCCCCAGCCGATCAGTGGAATGGCGAACATCAGCACGTACAGCAGCACGTGCGACAGATGCGCGGCAACGCGCTGCAGCGGCGGCAGCGAGGCCGGCAGCGGCGGGGGCGGGTGGATCACGCGGTTCACCAGCCGTAGCGCCGCCAGCACCAGGATGGCGACGCCGAGCGGGCGGTGGATCGACAGCAGCAGCACATAGCGGTCCGAGACCGTGGCGACCATGCCCACGCCGATGAACAGCATGGCCAGGATCAGCGCCGCCATCAGCCAGTGGAGCAGCCGCGACGGCAGCGAGAAGCCGGGAGCGTGGGGTCTCATGATTTGCCTCCTGCGTTCACTTCCTGCCGCGTGACCGCGCTCGGCGGCTTCTGGCCCCGCTCGTTCTCGCGCAGCGTGAAGGAGCGGGCATAGGCGGCCGAGCGGGCGCTCGGGATGTCGTCGGCGGAGGTGGTGATGCCGGCGGGCAGGATGGCCGGGTCGAAATTGATGTCGGTGCAGCTGCCGCCATCGCCGCCGCCGTCCTCGCTCGCCACCTTGTCGATCGTCACCGTGCCGATGTCGATCTTGCGCCGGCTGGCGGGCCAGGCCTTGTCGGGCTCGACCGGGTCCTGCGGCTCGCCGACCGTCACCATCATCTTCCACTGCGCGGGGTGCCGCGCCACGTCGGAGATCAGCGCGTCGAACAGGTAGTTCGGATCGGCGGGCTGCGGCTTGGCCGCCGGCTCGAACGGCGTGACCGCCTCGGCAGACCAGCGCACCGGCACCGTGGCGCCGGCCTTGTCGACGAACAGGAAGGTATCGAGCGCGTTGTAGGTGCTGTTGGCGAAGCCGGACGACACCGCGCGCTGGCCCACCACGCCGACCGCGGCCACGAAGTCCGGGTGCGCGTCGGCGAACGCCTTCATCCTGGCGGGGTCGGGCTTGCCGGTCTTCGGGTCGGGCACCGACGAGATCATCTGGTCGTAGAACGCCTGCACCGTGCTGAACGGAAACACGGGAATGTCCACCATCGCCGTGCGCCATTCCTGCGCGCCGGCGGGCTTGAACTGCAGGGCGAGGCTGCGCACCAGGCCCGGGCCGTCCGGCACGAACGGCATGCCGCCGGCGAAGGCGAAGCGCCCGGCCACGGGCACGCGGCCCGGCGCGAGCAGCGCCGCGCGGGAAAGCGCGGCGCCGGCGCCGTTGCTGTCGAACCAGCCGCTCGCGCACAGGCCCTTGGCGTGATTGCGGCGGAAGCCGGCGTGCTTGCCGTTCGCGGCCTCGAACCCGGAGATGACCCGGTCCTGGGTGAGCCGGCCCGGCGACAGCCATCCGCCCGCGTAGGCGAAGGCGCAGGCGAGCACGAGCGTCGCCGCCCCGATGCCGCCGTACCGGAGGGCGGCTGCGCTGGCGCTCAGCCGGGGTTTTCCAACGTCGTCGCTCATAGCCACTCCTTTGCCGTGCGGTGGGGGAAGTTCTCTGTCTGGTGGGGATTCTGCAGTATTCCCGCGCGGCGCCTTCTTGGTATCGCCTGCTGGTTTGCAGATTCGCACTGTGGCACGGAATGGCCCACGCCGTATGAGGACGCGGGCGGGAATGGCGCGCGTCACTTTTTCCGCGGGGCGCGCATGGCATGGTGTTTGCGGCGGTATCGGACCATGCCGCTGCCGGCGGCCATCCAAGAAAGGAAACCGCCATGACCCGATCACCCCGCAAAGAACCCGGCCACGCCGCCGGGCCCGCTCGCAGCGGCCGCGCCACGCGCGCCCAGGACGGCCTGGGCAGCCCGCAGCCGCGTCTGCCGCACGAGCACGACGAAAGCCACCACAGCCAGCACAGCGGCCCGCGCAAGGAAGTCCAGCAGGCCGGGCGCGACATCGAGCGCGGGCTGGAGGACACCGACCTCTACCGCACGCGCGGCAAGCGCGCCGGCAGGCAGCAATAGACAGCCGGGCGCTGCCGGGCGGGGGCAGCGCTTGCTGCGCGTATCGACATGTTGAAACGTCCCGGCAATTCGGGACGCGAGATGAAGAACCTGCATCCCATGCTGGTCCTGTCGCCGAAAGCATTCAACGAGCGAACCGGCATTGTGATCGGGCTACCGATGACGACGGCCGAGTTCAACGACACCAATCCGTTCGCGATCCAGTTCAAGGGGCCGAAGAGCATGACGAGCTACGTGCTCGCGCATCAGCCAAAATCATTCGACTGGCGTGCCCGCGGAGCGAAGGCCCACCCGTGGAAGCAGGTTCCCGCGGACGTTTTTGCCGCGGCATGCGAGCAGTTGAACCAGATCATTGCCATCGGCGAATAGCGAAAGACGGTGTCGCAGAGTAGACCTGCCCGCTGGTGAACTGAGTGAAACGGGTGAAGCGGCCCGATGACCAGGAAGCCAGTCTGTTGAGCCACGATCGCCGGCGCACGACGGATCGTGTGCCGGCCGGTTCAATAAGTGGCTCTGGATCGATGTGCACCGGACCGTGACCGAACAACGGCGACGCGCCGGGGCTTTCGCCCCGCTCCCGCGCCGCCGCGATGCCGTCAGCGTTGCCCGCCTTGCTGGCCGCTCTTCTGCCCTTGCTGGTTCTGCTGGCCGGCCTGGTCGGTCTTCTGGCCATGCTGGCCCTGCTGGCCCTGGCCGCGGTCCTGTTGCTGCTGCTGGTCGCCCTTCTGGTCATGGCTGCCGGACTGGGAGCCTTGCTGACCCGATTGCTGTTGCTGCTTGCCTTGGTCTTGCTGGCCTTGGCCGGATTGTTGCTGTCCCATCGTGCTCTCCGTGGCGCGGCGGAATGCCGCGTGACGGGAAAGGGTGCAAGCCGCGTGCCACGCGCGGTGGCGCCCGCGCCGCCCAGCGCGCGCCGCACACCCGCGAGGCGCGCGCCGGCAAGGGATCGCCGCCGCGCGCAAAGGTCGCGCAAAAGCAGGGAGGCGCCATCGGGCCGTGCGGAAGTCGGCGGGGCGTCATATGCGCGGCGCCACTTTCACGCACCCGCGCCACGGTTTCCCGGCGTTTTTTACAACGTCCGCGATTTTTACTGGTGGCGCAGGGGTTGCCCGGTATTTGCAGTTGCGAGCCCGCGCGAAGGTCCAGGCGGGCGGCGTCGAGGCAGCGGCGCGGCTCAGGCCGCGAGATGGAAGCCGGGCAGGCCGAACGCCGCGCCGGCGCGCGGCGCGTCCGGCTCGCCGGCGTCGAGCAGCCGCACGGCGGCCGGGCCCACGGTATTGGCGCAGGCCGCCGCCAGCGCGCGCGCATGAGGCAGCCCGGCCTGCCGCGCCAGCCAGTCGCCGGGAATGCCCCGGCCGGTGGCCAGCAGGTAGAGCGCGTGCGCCACGCGCTGCTCGCGCAGCAGCACGCGCAGCGCCTCGCCCTCGGCGAACAGGCGCGCGCGCACCAGCCGCGGCGGCACCTGCCAGCGCTCGGACACCAGCGCGGCGTCCCACGCCAGCCGCGGCAGTTCGAACATCGCGCCGGCCAGCGCGCGCGACCAGCATTTCTCGGCGGCGCCCTGGCCGTGCGGCAGGCCGCCCAGCGTCATGCGCGGGCAGGCCGCGTCGGGCACCGCGCGCAGCGCGAGCGCCGTGTCCTGCCCGGTCCTGGGCAGCAGGTCGCAGTCGAAATACGCGAAGGCCGGCACCACGAAGGGCTTGCCCGGCACCACCTCGCGCCGCGCGTTGGCGTCGCGCAGGCGCGCGCCGCCGCGCAGGGCGTCCACGCGCACGGCGAAGGGAAAACGCAGGTGGGACAGGCGCAGCTCGGTGCTGCTGACGAGGGCCATGCGAGGTTCAGGGGCGCGGCTGGCGCGCATGCCGTGGGCATGCCGCGCGCGGACGGAAAAGCCGCATTGTACGTGGGTCGGCGCGCCAGATTGTCGTCGCGGCGACCATTGCCCGCGCTACAGCTCCGACAGCCCGACCCGCCGCAGCCGCTCCAGGTCGGTCACGCGGATGCTCTGGTAGGAAATGTCGACCATGCCGTCGGCCGCCAGCCGGCGCAGCGCCTGGTTGACGCGCTGGCGCGACAGGCCGGTGAGCAGGCCGATTTCCTCCTGGGACAGCTCCAGCACGGCGTTCGTGCGCGGATAAAGCGCCGCATGGAACAGTTGCGCGATGGCCTGCGCCACGCGCGCGTCCGCGCCCAGCAGCCGGTCGTTCTGCACGGTGGCGATGAACTGGCCCATGCGCTCGTTGAGCTGGCGCACCACGAAGCTGGAGAAGGGCAGGCTTTCGGCCAGCAGCGTGTGGAACACCGTGTCCGGCACCAGCGCGATGCGCGAGTCGCGGATGGCGATCACGTCGTAGCGGCGCGCCTCGCGCTTGATGACGCTGCCCTCGCCGCACCAGCCGCCCGCCGGCACGCCGGAGAACGTGCAGCCGCGCCCGTCGGGCGTGTAGACCGCCAGCTTGATGAGCCCGCTTTCCACCCCGATCCAGTAGCGCGAGGGCTCGCCCCGGCGCGCCACGAAGGCGCCCGCGGCGAAGTCCTGCAACACCGTCTGTCGCGCGGCCAGCGCCTGGTGCTGCGGCGCCAGCGCCGCGAACCACTCGTGGCG
Source organism: Cupriavidus sp. FW216-B1 (assembly GCF_058789195.1). Taxonomy (NCBI): domain Bacteria; kingdom Pseudomonadati; phylum Pseudomonadota; class Betaproteobacteria; order Burkholderiales; family Burkholderiaceae; genus Cupriavidus; species Cupriavidus sp. FW216-B1. The sequence continues at coordinate 417,454 of NZ_JBYTEL010000001.1, forward strand.
GGCAAGCAGCACGGCGGGCGGCTCGGGTGTGGCGGCAGGCGTGGCGGCAGGGGCTGTGGCGGCGGGGGCGGCGGTCCCGGGCAGTCCGGCGGAGGCAGGGGGGAGGGGCAGGCTGGACATTGATGTGGGTCAAGCCCGGAGCGCTGGCCAGGCGGGCACTGTCATCCGGACGACAAAGCTTTGTCGTGTGGGATGATAGCCTTGCGCAGCAAAAAGTAACAGCGACCGGCGGCGCAGTCAGCGCCCGGCGCAAGCGGAGACCAGCAATGCCAACCGATTTCGACACCGGCCTGGGCAAGAACCCGGCCAACCACGTTCCCCTCACGCCCCTCGACTACCTGGCCCGCGCCGCCGCGGTCTATGGCGAGCGCCTGGCCATCGTGCACGGCCCGGTGCGCCAGACCTGGCGCGAAACCTATGCGCGCGCGCGCCGCCTGGCCAGCGCGCTGGCGCGCCTGGGCGTGGGCAAGGGCGATACCGTGGCGGCGCTGCTGCCCAACACGCCGGCGATGGTGGAAGCCCACTTCGGCGTGCCGATGGCGGGCGCGGTGCTCAACGCGCTCAACATCCGGCTCGATGCCTCCAACCTGATCTTCATGCTGCGCCACGGCGAGGCCAAGGTGCTGCTGGCCGACACCGAGTTCGCCGACCTCGCGCGCCAGATCGCCAACGAGATCCCGGGCCTGAAGGTGGTGGCCGTGATCGACGCGCTCGGCCCGCAGGACGCGCCGCGCTTCGCCGAGACCGACTACGAGGGCCTGCTGGCCTCGGGCGACCCCGACTACGACTGGCAGATGCCCGCCGATGAATGGGAAGCCATCGCGCTCAACTACACCTCGGGCACCACCGGCGACCCCAAGGGCGTGGTCTACCACCACCGCGGCGCGGCCATCAACGCCGTCTCCAACATCCTCGAGTGGGACCTGCCCAAGCACGCGGTCTACCTGTGGACGCTGCCGATGTTCCACTGCAACGGCTGGTGCTTCCCGTGGACCATCGCCGCGCGCGCCGGCGTCAACGTGTGCCTGCGCAAGTTCGAGCCCAAGCTGGTGTTCGACCTGATGCGCGACGAGGGCGTGACCCACTACTGCGCCGCGCCCATCGTGCACACCGCGCTGGTCAACGCGCCGCCGGCCTGGCGCGAGGGCCTGCGCGGCCCGGTACGCGGCATGGTGGCCGGCGCGCCGCCGCCGGCCGCGGTGCTGGCGCAGATGGAAGCGATGGGCTTCGAGCTGACCCACGTCTACGGCCTGACCGAAACCTACGGTCCGGCCGCCGTGTGCGCCGAGCAGGACGACTGGGCCGCGCTGTCGCAGGAAGAGCGCGCCACCAAGAAGGCCCGGCAGGGCGTGCGCTACCACCTGCAGGCCGACGTCGCCGTGCTCGACCCGGACACCATGCAGCCGGTGGCCGCCGACGGCGAGGAAATCGGCGAGATCATGTTCCGCGGCAACATCTGCATGAAGGGCTACCTCAAGAACGAGCGCGCCACGCGCGAAGCCTTCGCCGGCGGCTGGTTCCATACCGGCGACCTGGGCGTGCGCACGGCGGACGGCTACGTCAAGATCAAGGACCGCAGCAAGGACATCATCATCTCCGGCGGCGAGAACATCTCCAGCGTGGAGGTGGAGGACGCGCTCTACCGCCACCCGGCCGTGCTGGCCGTGGCGGTGGTGGCCCAGCCGGACGCCAAGTGGGGCGAGACGCCATGCGCGTTCGTCGAGCTCAAGGACGGCGCCAGCGCCACCGCCGAGGAGCTGATCGCGCACTGCCGCACGCTGCTGGCCGGCTTCAAGGTACCCAAGGCGGTCTACTTCGGCCCGCTGCCCAAGACCTCGACCGGCAAGATCCAGAAGTTCGAGCTGCGCCGCAAGGTCAAATCGGATACGGCGATCGACGTCTGACGATGTTTTCCGAGCCGTGGCGCGTTCGGTAGCGCCCGGCGGGCTCGGCAGGGCTTGCCCGAAGCATTTCGGGAATGGGGGCTGATTTGGTCATGGAGCAGGAATTCGCTGGACTTGGCGTGCTGTTCGTTGCCGGTTTCGGTCCGATCACCAAGGATTCGGAGAGCAGTCGCGCCCTTTACGTGGATACGCTTGGCTTGCCCCTCAAGTCTTATGGCGACAACAAGGACTACTTGCTGTCCGAGGCGGGCGCCTTGGAGGGAGTCAAGCATTTCGCGCTGTGGCCGTTGGCGCAAGCGGCCCGGTCCTGTTTCGGCTGCGAGACCTGGCCTGCCGATTTGCCGACGCCGCAGGCCTGGCTGGAGTTTGACGTCGAGAATATCGCCGTTGCCACCGAAGGATTAATGGCCAAGGGCTACCATTTGCTGATCTCCAACCGGGAAGAACCCTGGGGCCAGAAGGTGACGCGCTTCCTGAGCCCGGAAGGACTGCTGGTTGCGGTGAGTGAAACGCCGTGGCTGCGAACTTCCTGACCGCCCCGGTGAGGCTCGCGGTGAACGGATAAGTCCGGCCTGCTGCCGCGCGCCCGGCGCGCGGCAGCGATGGCGCCGGCTGGCCGATGGCGTCAGTGCGCCGCGGGCCGCGCCGCGGCCGGCGCCGGCGTGGCCGGCCGTGGCGCGCCCGCCGGCAGTTCGCCGGTGAAGGCGAAGTCCACCTCCGGCACGCGCCCGCTCACGATGTCCGCGATGGCGCGGCCCGAGCCGCAGCCGTGCGTCCAGCCCAGCGTGCCATGCCCGGTGTTGAGGTACAGCCCGCGCACGGCGGACGCGCCGATGTACGGCACGTTGCCCGGCGTGGCCGGGCGCAGGCCGGTCCAGAACTGCGCCAGCTCGGGCCGGCTCATGCCCGGGAACACCTCCAGCGTGCGCCGCACGATGGCCTCGCAGCGCACCGGGTTGAGATCCATCGCATAGCCGTTGAGCTCCGCCGTGCCGGCGATGCGCAGGCGGTCGCCGAAGCGCGAGAACACCAGCTTGTACTCGTCGTCGGTCAGGCTCACGCTGGGCGCGCGCGTGGCATCGAGCACCGGCAGCGTGGCCGAGTAGCCCTTGGCCGGGTAGATGTCGAGCTTCACGCCGAGCGGGCGCGCCAGCATCGGGCTGAAGCTGCCCAGCGCCAGCACGTAGGCGTCGGCGCTCTCGATGCGGTAGGCGCCGGTCTCGTCGGCGATCTCCACACCGCGCATGGCGCCGCCCTCGGCATGCAGGCGCTGCACCCGCACGCCGTAGCGAAAGCGCACGCCGAGCGCCTCGCAGCGCGCCGCCAGCGCGGTGGTGAAGCGGTGCACGTCGCCCGATTCGTCCTCGCTGGTATAGGTGGCGCCGGCCAGGCGCGGCGCGATGTGCGCCAGCGCCGGCTCCAGCCGCACCACCTCGTCCGGGCCGATCACGCGGCGCTCGCAGCCCAGCTCGCGCATGATGCGCGCCGGCTCGATGGCCGCGTCGAACTCTTTCTGGCTGGTGTAGAAGTGCAGGATGCCGCGCGTCAGGTGGTCGTACTCGATGCCGGTTTCGGCGCGCAGCGCCTGCAGGCTGGCGCGGCTGTAGGTGCCCAGGTTGAGCAACTGGACCATGTTGTGGGTGGAGCGCCGCGCCGAGCACTCGCGCAGGAACTTCAGGCCCCACGACCACTGCGCCGGATCGGCGCGCAGGCGGAACAGCAGCGGCGCGTCCTCGCGCCCCAGCCAGCGCAGCATCTTCAGCGGCGCGCCCGGGTTGGCCCACGGCTCGGCATGGCTGACGGAGATCTGCCCGCCGTTGCCGAAGCTGGTTTCGCGGGCCGCGCCCGCATTGCGCTCCAGCACCACCACCTCATGCCCGGCGCGCGCCAGGTACCACGCCGAGGCGACGCCGATCACGCCGGCTCCCATCACGATGACTTTCATTTCTCAGGCTCCGGATAGCAAAAAGGGACAGCCAGGCCATCCGGCCTGTCTGTCCCCACTGTCCTTTTACCTGAGAGATTCGCCGCACCCGGCATGGGTGGCGGCTTGCCCCTTCGGCGGCCGCGTGCCGCTCACCTTGTCGGTGCGGCCCGGCGCTCTCCAGTTCGTTCGGTTTCCAGTCTTTTGCACCTGAGCGTTTCAGGGGTACGCCTTCGGTAGAGGGGTCTTCCCATGCATGGTGAAGGCGCCTCGTTCTCCTGGAAGGCGCAAGGTAACACGGCTCGATCGGCGCCGGCAAGCGCCGCCCGCGCGGGTGTTGCGGCTTACGCGTCGAGCACCGTCGGCCAGAGCACCATCGCCCCGACGTTCAGCAGGACCGTGGCCCAGAAGGTGGCCTGGAACGACGCCTTGCGGTTCTTGTGCCGCAGCAGGTGCTGGGCCGCCAGCGCGCCCGGCCAGCCGCCGCACAGCGCGAGCAGGTGCAGCTCGTTCTCCGGAATGCGCTGTTCGCTGCGCACGGCGCGCCGCTTGTCGACGGCATAGCGCGCGAAGGCCGCCACGCTCAGCCCGAGGCTGGCCAGTGCCACGCCGCGCGGCAGACGGCCGGCGAGCGAAGCCGCGAAGATCGCCAGCAGCGCGAACGCTGCTACCAGCGCCGGCAGCAGGTTCGTCCGTCCCGCCGGCCCGGCCTGCCCGGGCGCGCCCGCGATCGAGACCTGGCTCGCCTGCGGGCGGCCGTCCTTGCCCGCCGACAATTCGAACGACACGCGGTCGCCGACCTTGGGCGCGACGGCGCGGCCCTGCAGCGCGCTGATATGGAAAAAAACGTCTTTCGACTGGGCGTGGATCTCGATGAACCCATAGCCCTTGTCGGCATGCCATGCCTTGATCCGTCCGCCTTTTCTCATCCCCGTGCCTGCATTCTTGTCGACAGAGAAGTGTAGCGGATGCGGCAGGCCGGCAGCGCCGCGCACGGCCCGCTGGAGCAGGCCATGCGCCGGTGCCCTGGTCAGCCGCCGATGCCCAGCAGCTCGACCTCGAAGTTCAGCGTCGCGTTGGGCGGGATCGTGCCGGGCACGCCGCGCGAGCCGTAGGCGGTCGGGCCCGGGCAGACCAGCTTGGCCTTGCCGCCGACCTGCATCTTCTGCACGCCCTCGGTCCAGCACGGGATCACGCGGTTGAGCGGGAACGAGATCGGCTGGCCGCGCTTGTACGAGCTGTCGAACTCGGTGCCGTCGGTAAGCGTGCCGCGATAGTGGACCTTGACCGTGTCGGACGCCTTGGGCGACGGGCCGGTGCCCTTGACGAGGTGCTGGATGGTCATGCCCGAGGGCAGCGTCTCGGCCGGGCCCGCGGGCGCGGCGGCGTGGACGGCGCCGGCGGTGGCGAGGGCGGCGAGGAACAGGGTGATCTTCTTCATCGTTGGCTTGGCTGGGTGGAAAAATCGGGTTCCGGCCGTGGCCGGAAAGCCGCATCTTAAACCGGGACGCGGGCCGCCCCGGCGTTTTCCTCCCGCGCGGGTCCCCGCGCCATCGATCCGTCAGGGCATCACGGGCGGACGATAGGGCAGCGTGGTCGCGAAGGCCCACAGCATGAACAGCACCAGCGGCGCGTGGACCAGCAGCTGGGTGAAGGTGAAGCCCACCACGTCCTTGGCGCGGATGCCGAGCACGCCCAGCAGCGGCAGCATCCAGAACGGGTTGATGAGGTTGGGCAGCGCCTCCGCGGCGTTGTACACCTGCACGGCCCAGCCGAGGTGGACCTGCAGCTGGTTGGCGGCCTGCATCACGTAGGGCGCCTCGATGACCCACTTGCCGCCGCCGGAGGGCACGAAAAAGCCCAGCACCGCCGAATAGACGCCCATCACCGCGGAGAACGATTCGCGGGTGGCCACCGAGACGAAGGCCGAGGCCAGGTGGTGCGACAGGCTCGCGCCGTCCACGCCGATGGCCTTGGTCAGCATGAACGCGATGCCGCCGTACAGCGGGAACTGGATCAGCACGCCGGCCGTGGACGGCACGGAGCGCGCGACCGCGCGCAGGAAGCGCCTGGGCCGCCAGTTCAGCAGCATCCCCAGCATCAGGAACAGGAAGTTGTAGGTGTTGAGGTTGGAGATCGCCAGGATGGGATCCTTGCTGGTGAATTCGTGCACCAGCCAGCCGGCGCCGAGCGCGACGATGACCACGGTCAGTAGCGGGCTGTATTCGAGCCATTCGCCAGGGCGCGTGGGGCGCGCGGTCACGTCGGCAGCATCGTCGAGATCCACGCCCATGTCCTGCGCGGTGCGCGCGCGGTCGCCGGCGGGCGCGGAGAAATAGGCCACCAGCAGCGAGGCGGCGATCAGCACGGCGGTCATCGCCATCGACTGCCACAGGAAGATGGTCTCGGCGAACGGGATCACGCCGGTGATGTCGAGCAGCGACTTGGGCAGGCTGGCCGGGTTCGCCTGCAACTGCGCCGCCGACGAGCTCAGGCCGAGCGCCCAGGTGGCGCCCATGCCCAGGTAGGCGGCCGCGCTGGCGGCCCGGTAATCCACGCGCAGCCCGCTGCGGCGGGCGATGGCGCGCACCAGCAGGCCGCTGAAGATCAGGCTGATCGCCCAGTTCAGCAGCGAGGTCAGCAGGCTCACCAGCGCCACGAAGGCGACCGCGCCGCGCGCCGTCCTGGGCAGCGCGGCGAGCCGCGCGATCAGCAGCGACGCCGGCGGCGACGCCGCCACCACGTAGCCGGAGATGGCCACCACCGCCATCTGCATGGTGAACGGGATCAGGCTCCAGAAGCCGTCGCCGAAGGCCTGCGCCACGCTCTGCGTGGAGGCGCCGATGCCGAGCGCGCCGAGCGCGACCACCACCACCGCGATCGCGGCGAAGATGTAGGAATCGGGGAACCAGCGCTCGGACCAGTCGGTGACCTTGACGGCCAGGCGTTCCAGCCCGCCGCGGCTCGGGGGATCTTCGCTTTCCAGCGACAGGGGTGTGCTCGTCATTGCTCTCTCCTTACTTTGCCAGGGATATGGCGCGCGGCGCGGTGCCGCGCGGGTCTTCGAATCCTTCGTAGGCCATGACGGCCGCGGCCAGGTCTTCCAGCGCGGTGCCGACTGCCTTGAACACGGTGATTTCGCGCTCGTCCGCGCGTCCCGCATGGGCTTGCCGGCACAGCTCGGCGAGCGTGGCGCGGATGTCGGCGGCGCGCAGCACGCCCTGCCCGATGGGGTGGAGCAGGTCGCCCGCCTTGAGGATGGCTTCGCCGGTGTCGACGAACACCGAGGTGCCGCCGAAGCAGGCGTCGTCGGCCTCGCGCATCTCGGGCGTGAAGCCGCCGATCAGGTCCAGGTGCGTGCCGGCGCCGAGGAAGGCGCGCCGCACCAGCGGCACGGTGGCCAGCGTGGCCGAGGTCACGATGTCGGCGCCATCGCAGCCCGCCTCCACGGATGCCGCCACGCGCGCGTCGAAGCCGTCGGCGCACAGCCGGGCGGCCAGCGCGGCGGCCTGCCCGGCGTCGATGTCCCATACCGCGACGCGCGCCACCGGCCGCACCGCGCGGTAGGCGTGGGGCAGCAGGCTCGCCACCCGCCCCGCGCCGATCACCAGCATGGACGACGCCCCGGGCCGGCTCAGGTACGAGGCGGCCAGCGCCGACGCGGCGGCGGTGCGGCGCGAGGTGATCTCGTTGCCGTCGATCATCGCCAGTGGCCGGCCGGTGCGCGCGTCGTGCAGCAGGTAGGTCGAGTACAGGCCGGGCAGCCCGGCCTGCGTGTTGCCGGGATAGATGGTGACGGTCTTCACGCCGAGATAGGCGCCGGTCTGCCAGGCGGGCATCAGCAGCACCGTGCCCGTGCTCGTACCCTGGCCGGGCGCGCCGATGGCGTGGCTGTGCCGCTGCGGGACCTCGCAGCCGCGGATGAAGGCCTCGCGCAGGGCGGGGATGAGCGCGTCGAACGGCAGCAGCGCGCGGGTGGTGTCGGAGTCCAGTGTCAGCATGGTCGCGTGATGAAGTGAGAAGGGAGGAAACGGTCGCTGGCGGTGGCTGGCATGGCGCGCCGCGCTCAGGCGTCGAGCACGAGGTCGCTGGCGGGGATGGCCTGGCACGCAAGGCACATGCCGGGGTCCTCGGGATATTCGCCGTGCAGGTGGCGCACCTGGCCGGAGGCGACCGGCACCGCGCAGCTCTCGCACTGCCCGACGCGGCAGCCGCTGGGCAGCGCCACGCCCAGCCGCTCGGCGAAGCTCAGCAGCGGCCCGTGCGCCGAATGCCAGGTGCCGGCCATGCCGGACCTGGCGAACACCACGCGGAACTGCTGCGCGGGGCCGGCCGGCGCGCGCCCGGGCGCGCGGAAGACCTCGCGGAAGATGTCCGAGCGGTGCACGCCGAGCGCCGCCAGCCCGTCGGCAAACGCGGTCATCATCGGCGCCGGCCCGCACATGTAGACCAGCGGGCGCGCGGCCAGCCACGGCGCGGGCACGTACCCGGCGCCGACGCGCCCGGCCACGTCGTAGTCGGTGCCGGGCCGGTCGTGGGGGTCCGGACAGTCGTAGAAATCGATGATTTCCAGGCCGCGGATCTGCCGGCGCAGCGCGCGCAGGCGCGCCCGGAACGCGTGGGCCTGCCCGTTGCGGTTGGCGTACAGCAGCAGGATCCGGGGCGGGTCGTCGACGCCTTCCAGCGATTCGAGCAGCGAGAGGAACGGCGTGATGCCGATGCCGCCGGCCAGCAGCACCAGCGGGCGCCGCGTGCGCACCGGCATCACGAAGGTGCCGGACGGCGCCCGCAGCGCGACCGCGTCGCCCACCGCGAGGCGCTGGTTGATGTGGGAGGACACCAGCCCGGGCACGGCGCCGCCGGCGCGGCGCACCGAAATCGAATAGCCGCGCCGCCCCGGCACCGTGGCCGGGCCGGTGAGCGAATACGAGCGCACCGCGTCCTCGCCGCCGGGCTGCGCGGCGAGCTGGATCGTCACGTGCTGGCCGGGCAGGAAATCGGGCAGGCCGCCGCCGTCGGCGGGCTCCAGGAAGACCGACGTGACCTCGTGCGCCTCCTTGCGCAGGCCGGCCACGCGGAACGCGCGATAGCCCTCCCACGCGCGCCGCGCCACGTCCAGCCCCGGCTCGCGCTCGACGTTGCAGCGGAACGCGCGCAGCGGCACGGAGCCGCTCAGCGGGTCGATGCTGTCGGTGCCGATCAGCCCGTTGTAGTTGCTGTTGCCCGGCCCGGCCACCGGCAGCGGCGCCTGGGCCAGCGCGTCGCAGCGCTGCCACCAGCCGAACTCGCCGACCACCACGCGCGGATGCAGCCCTTCCCTGACCCGGGCGGTGAAGGTGGCGCTGCCGGCGGACGTGCTCACGCGGATGGCGTCGCCGCTGGCGATGCCGCGCGCGGCGGCCAGCGCGGTGGAGATCTCCGCCTCCGGGCGCGGCGCCTTGCGCCTGAGCGACGGCAGGCCGCGATGCTGGCTGTGGCAGTAGTAGCCGCTCTTGGCCGAGGTCAGCATGAACGGGAACGGCTCCAGGGCTGCGCCGGGCGCGTTGCTCGCCGCGGGCGAATGCTCCGTGGGCGACGACGGGCGTGGCAGCGCCGGGTAGCCGTGGCGCAGCAGCAGCTCGGAGTACAGCTCCACCACGCCGGTCTGCGTGTCGAACGCGCGCCCGCGCGGCTTGGCCGCGTATTTCCTTTCCACGTCGGCCACCGGCACGCGGATGCCTTCGGGGTGCTGGCGCAGCTGGCTCACCGTCAGGCCGCTGGGCGCCAGCATGTGGTTCCAGCCGGCTTCCAGGCTGCCGCCGAAGAACGCGTCCGACATGCCCAGCCTGAGCGCGAGGTCGAACACGATGTCGTTGTCCGAGCGCGATTCGCCGCGCGGCGAGACCATGCGCTGGCGCAACTGCACCAGTTGCTCGGCTTCCGCGCTGATCTCGAAGCCGATGCGCAGGCCCTCGCGCTCCCACGGCGTGTTGACCGGCAGCAGGATGTCGGCGTAGCGCGCGCTGGGCGTCTCGAACAGGTCGCAGTGCGCGTAGAAGTCCAGGCTGCGCAGCGCGCGCGCGCCGTCCTCCACGTCGGCCTGCGACAGCAGCGGGTTGGTGCCGAATGCCACCAGCGCGCGCACGCGGTACGGCTGCGCATGGAGGATGGCGCGGTAGAGGTCGCGCGCGGTGATCCAGCCCTGCGCGGGCGGGCCCAGCGGCCGCTCGCCGTAGCCGAGTGCCTTGGCTTTCTGCTCCGGCGGCAGCAGGCCGAAGCCGCTGACCGGGTTGTAGGGCGGCTTCTGGTAGACGCGGTTGCCGCCGGCGCGGTCGAAGCTGCCGGTCAGCGCGTACAGGCAGGCGATGGCGCGGTCGGTCTGGGTCGCGTTGTCGTGCTGGCCCACGCCGGACCAGGCGTGATAGGCCACCGGCCTGGCGCTGGCGAACAGGCCGGCGGCCTGGCGGATGTCGCCCTCGGGTACCCAGGTCAGCTCGGCGGCCAGCGCCGCGGGGTAGCGCGCGCATTCCTCGGCATACAGGTCGAAGGCGGGCCGGCACGCGATCGCGGGCAGGCCGGGGGCGCCGGCGTCGCCCACGCTGAACGTGCCGCGCAGCGCGACGTGGGGGAAATCGGCGGGCCGCAGCCCGGACCAGGGCTGCGCCCGCGCGGCGCGCGCGTTCCACGCCAGGTAGGCGTCGCCGTCGGCCAGGCCGACGTCGCGCCCGCGCAGGAAGCGCCCGTTGTCGCTGCGCACCAGCAGCGGCCCGTTGGTCCACTGGCGCACGAAGTCCAGGTCGAAGGCGTTGGCCTCGATCAGCAGGTTGGCGATGGCCAGCGCCAGCGTGGCGTCGGTGCCGGGGCACACGCGCAGCCACTGGTCGGCCTGCGCGGCCAGCGCGGTCTCGCGCGGATCGACCACCAGCAGCCTGGCGCCGGCCTTCCTGCCCGCGCCGATGGCGTCGGCCTGCGACAGCCAGGTATTGGCCGGGTTGTGCCCCCACAGCACGATGAGCCCGGCCTGGCGGTAGTCCGCGGTCGGCATGCCGCAGCCGAAGGTGAAGGCGTGGGCGTAGTCCTTGTGCCAGTTGCAGATTTCGGTGGCGTAGCAGGTGTTGGGGCTGCCGAAGAGCCGGATGAAGCGCTCGATCCAGTCGATGCTGTCGCTCAGCGGCGTGCCGCTCGGCGTGGTGACGGCGAACGCCACCGATTCGGCGCCGCTCTCGCGCCGGGCCTGCAGCATGCGAGTGGCGATCTCGGCCAGCGCCTCGTCCCACGAGATGCGCTGCCAGCCGGGGTCCGGATCGGTCTTGGGGTTGGTGCGCCGCATCGGGTGGAGGATGCGCTCGGCGCTGTGCACCAGCTCGGGCGCGGACTTGCCTTTCAGGCACATGGCCTTGCCGGTCGGGTGGGCCGGGTCGGGCCGCACCGACAGCAGCGTGTCGTTCTCCACCACGTTGACCGTGCCGCAGCGCGAGCGGCACAGCGTGCAGTAGCCGTGTTTTTCCATCTTGCCCGGGGCGCTTCCCGGTACGTCGTGCGGTTCGTCGTTCATTGCCGGCCCATGCGTCTTGTCTCCAGGGCGGATGCTAGCTAGCATGGCCGGGTATTTCTAATTCTTAATTTTGAAGAAGCAATATCGGAAAAATCGATGCTCCCCACTTTGAAGCAGGTACAGCATTTCCTCGCGGTGGCCGAGTGCGGGCAGGTGTCGCGCGCGGCGCTTCGCTGCCATGTCTCGCAGTCGTCGATGACGGCGTCGCTCAAGGGGCTGGAGGAGGCGCTCGGGGCGCAGCTGTTCACGCGGCACGCCAGCGGCATCCGCCTGACCGACGCCGGCGCGCGTTTTCTGCGGCATGCGCAGCGTATCGAGGATTCGGTGCTGGACGCGGTGGAGGCCGTTGGCGTGTCTCCGGTGGAGATCAGCGGCACGGTGCGCCTGGGCGTGACCGAGACCATCACGGCCTACGTGCTGCCCGGCCTGCTGCCGTTAATCGAGCGGAAGTTTCCGATGCTGCGGCTCGAAGTGCTGGAGCGCGAGCGGCACGACCTGGAAAGCGGCATCCTGGAGGGCCGGATCGACATGGCGCTGCTGCTGGTGTCGAACCTGCCGGGCCTGGGCCACGTCACCTGCGAGACACTGCTGCGCTCGCCGCGGCAGTTGTGGGGGCACCCGGAGCACCCGCTGATGACGGCCGAGCGCGTCGGGCTGGCCGACGTGGCGCGGCACGACTACATCCTGCTGGACATGGACGAGCACATCTCCACGGTCGGCAAATACTGGGGCCAGTACGGACTGGCGCCCGCGGTGCGCTACCAGAGCTGCTCGATCGAGGCGGTGCGCAGCCTGGTGGCGGCCGGGCGCGGCGTGGCCATCCTGTCCGACCTGGTCTACCGGCCGTGGTCGCTGGAGGGCCAGCGCATCACGCGGCGCGGGCTGGCCGACAAGGTGCCGTCGATGGACGTGGGCCTGGTGTGGAAGCGCGAGCCGGCCACGCCCGGCAACGTGGTGGCGATGGCCGACTTCCTGCGCGGCGCGGTGCGCGAGAAGGCCAGGTTCTAGCCGGCGCGAGCGGGGCCATGCCGGCGCGGCATCCGGGCCGTCCGGGCCGCTTCAGTCGATGCGCGCGCCGCTGGCCTTGACGATCGGCTGCCAGGCCTGGTACTCGGCCACCACGAACTTGCCGAACGATTCGGGCGTGTAGGTCATCGGCTCGGCGCCCTGCATCACGAACTTCTTGCGGATGTCGGGGCGGTTGACCGCCTCGGCCACCGCCTTGTTGAGCCTGGCCACGATCTCCGGCGGCGTGCCCTTGGGCGCGAACAGGCCGAACCACGCGCCGGTCACGAGGTTCTTCACGCCGGCTTCGGCCATCGTCGGGGTGTCGGGCAGGGCTTCGGCGCGCTTCGCGCTGGTCACGGCCAGCGGGCGCAACTGGCCCGCGCGGATATGGCTCATCACCGACGGGATGGTGGCGAACATGAACTGCACGCGCCCGGCCAGCAGGTCGTTGAGCGCATCGGCGCCCTTGTACGGCACGTGCACGGCGTTGGCGCCGGTGCGCTCGTTGAACAGCGCGCCAGACAGGTGGGCCGCGGTGCCCACGCCGGTGGACGCGAAGTTCATCTTGCCGGGATGGGCCTTGGCGTAGGCCACCAGCTGGCTCACGTCGGCGGCAGGCACGCCCGGGTGCACCACCAGCACGTTCGGCACGTCGGCGATCGGCGCGACGGCGGCCAGCGTGGTCTGCGGATTGACCTTCAGGTTGGGATAGAGCGTGGGGTTGATGGCGATCGGGCCGACCGAGGTGGCCAGCAGCGTGTAGCCGTCCGGCGCGCTCTTGGCCACGAATTCGGTGCCGATGTTGCCGCCCGCGCCGGGCCGGTTTTCCACCACCACGGTCTGCTTGAGGGTCTGCCCGAGCTGGTTGGCCACTTCGCGCGCCAGGATGTCGGTGGTGCCGCCGGCCGAGAACGACACGATCATGCGGATGGGTTTGTTGGGATAGCTGTCGGTGCCGGCGATGGCAGCGGTGCTGGTGAGAGCGCTGGCGGCGCCGGCCAGCAATAGCAATGCGGCGGCGTGCAGCCGCTTTGTCGGATTCATGTCTCGCTCCACGGTTCGAGGTGGTTTCGGCCCGCGCTGCATTGGCGCGGACCGTTGGAGACATCGTAGGGGCCTGGCGCGGCCCAGCGTTGATCAAAGAGAAACGCTGCTTTCTTTGCGCATGATGGCTGGTTGTACGGCCGCGCAACGACGCCAGGATCCTTTTGAAACGACTTCTCAGCGCGCGCGCTGGTAGTGCCGCTCCATGCTGGCGCACTGGCCCAGGTAGTCCAGCAGGCGCGCCGTGCCGGCCGGCAGCGACTGGCGGTCGCGCACGCACACGTAGAAATTGCGCGCGGCCCAGGCGTCGGTCAGCGTCAGCAGGCTCAGTCCCATCATGCCCAGGTAGTTCCTGGCGATGCCCTCCGGCACCACGGCGATGCCCAGTCCCTCGCGCACCATGCGGCAGCGCGCCTCGAAGTTCGAGACCTGCGTCTTCACCGTGAGCGGGCGCGAGATGGTGCTGCTCACCAGTTGCAGGAACGCATCGAACGTGTGGCGCGGGAAATAGCCGAGGAAATCGTAGTCCAGCGCGTCTTCGAGCCGCAGCGAGCCGCGCGCCTCCAGCGGGTGGCCGCGCGGCACCACCAGGCCGACGCGGTCCGAGCGGTAGGGCAGCGAGAACACGCCGGGGCTGGGCGCCTCGGCGTGGTAGATGCCGATGTCGGCGTCGCCGTTGGAGACCATGCGCGGGATGTCGAAGCTGAACGACTCGATCAGGTCGATGCGGCTGTCGGGCGCGCTCTGCTGGAAGCCGCTGATGTCGGTGGGCAGGAACTGCAGGATGGTGGACGGGTTGGCCGCCAGCCGGATCTTGGCGGTGCCGTCGGTGGAGTACACGGTCAGCGCTTCCTCGGCCAGCCGGATGCTGCGCACGATGGCCTTGGCGCGCTGGTAGAGCATGGCGCCGGCCGGCGTGGGCTCCACGCCGCGGCCATGCCGCACCAGCAGCGCGGTGCCCGCCTGGCGCTCCATCTCGGAGACGCGCTTGCTGGCGGCCGAGGTGACGAGGTTCTCGCGCTCGGCTGCGCGGGACAGGCTTTTTTCCTCGACGGCGGCGATGAGGATTTCCAGGGAGGCGATGTCCATGCGGGGTAGGGAATGCGTGAGGAAAGACGGTGAGGAAAGACGGCAAGAAAACGAACAGGGCGAACAGGGCGAACAGGGGACGCGGGCGGGCGCCGCATCCGTTGCGCAGCAATGCTATGCATGCGCGCCGCCGCCGTCAAACCGGATTTTCCCGGGCGTGACGGCAACGCCGCCGCAGGCCCTCCGCCGGCGGCCTGGCGGGCCCGCGCATGCGTCGCTTCACGTGCCTGCTCACGAGCTTTCACCAAATTTCAAGTCTCGGCACCGCGCGCTCCCTAACATTGGGCACCTGGACAGACACGCCGCGCAAGGCGGAAGAACGACAAGAGACAAGGAGCGACGCAGCATGGTGATCGAAGAACTGGCCGAGTATGTCGGCGCGCAGGGCCGGCGCGCGTTGCCGCCCGAGGTGGTGCACTACGGCAAGCGTGCCGTGATCGACTGGTTTGCCGCGCTGTTCCCGGGCACGCGCATGTCGCCCGGCACGAACCTCGTGCGGGCGCACCGCGCGGAGCTGGGCGTGGGCGCGGCCTCGGTGGTGGCGCACGGCACCACGGCATTCCCGGCCACGGCGGCGTGGATCAACGGCAGCGCGTCCCACGCGGCCGAGTTCGACGACATCTTCCGCGATGCCGTCTACCATCCCGGCTGCCCGACCATCGCCGCGGCGCTGGCGCTGGCCGAGTCGCGCGACGCCTCGGGCGAGGACTTCCTGCGCGCGGTGGTGGCGGGCTACGAGGTCTCCACGCGCATCGGCGCGGCGATCCAGCCCGCGCATTACCGCTATTTCCACACCACCGGCACGGTGGGCTGCTTCGGCAGCGCCGCGGCCGGCGCGCTGCTGGTGTCGCCCGGCGACGCCACCGTGGCGGCCGACGCGCTGGCCACCGCCGCCACTTTCGCCTCGGGCCTGCAGCAGGCCTTCCGCTCCGACGCCATGACCAAGGCGCTGCACGCCGGCCACGCCGCCCAGGTGGGCGTGCAGGCCGCGCAGGCCGCGGCCGCCGGCGTCAACGGCGTGCACGACATCCTCGAAGGCGCGGCCGGCTTCGGCGCGGCGCTGTGCGGCAACCCCGACTGGACGGCCGTCACGCAGGGGCTGGGCACGGACTACAACGTGCTGCGCATCACGCAGAAGAACCACGGCTGCTGCGGCCATACGTTCGCGGCCATCGATGCGGCCATCGCGCTGGTGCGCGAGCACGGCATTGCCGCCGAGGCGATCGAGTCGGTCACGGTCGACACCTACCAGACCGCGCTCGACGTGACCGGCAACGCCACGCCGCGCACCGCGTTCGAGGCGCGCTTCAGCCTGCCCTACGTGGTCGCGCACGGCATCCTGCACGGCGCGGTGCGGCTCGATGCGTTCTCCGACGCGCGCCTGGCCGACGCGGGCATCCGCCAGTTGATGCGCGCGGTCGTGCTGCGGGCCGATCCCGGGCTGACCGCGGCGTTTCCGCGCCAGCGCGCGGCGCGCGTGGAAATCCTGCTCAAGGACGGCACGCGCCACGCGCATTTCGCGCCGTACCGCAAGGGCGACCCCGAAGCCCCGCTCGACGACGCCACGCTGGCGGACAAGTTCACCGAGCTGGCCGCGCCCGTGATCGGCGGCGACGCCGCGCGCGCGCTGCTGGCCGCGCTGTGGCAGCTCGATGCCGGCAGCGTGCGCGCGCTGCGGCTGGCGGAACTGGGAAGGGCCTGAAACGATGAGAAACGACATGAAAGAAGTGATCGAAACCACCGCGCAGGCGGGCGGCGCCGCCGGGGTGGAAGCTGGCAATAGCGTGGGCAATAACGCTGGCAATAGCGTCGGTGGCAAGCAGTCCGACACCACGCGCCCGGCGACCGGCGCCGCGCTGGCCGCCGCGCTGTTCGCGCCGCGCTCGGTGGCGCTGATCGGGGCCTCCAGCGATATCGCCAAGAACACCGCCCGGCCCATGCGTTTCATGCGCAAGCACGGCTACGGCGGCAGCCTCTACCCGATCAACGCCACGCGCGCCGAGGTGCTCGGCGAGAAGGCCTATCCGTCGCTGGCGGCCGTGCCGGGGCCGGTGGACCACGCCTTCGTCATGGTGCCGGGCAGCCAGGTCGAGGCCGCGCTGGCGCAATGCGCGGCCAGCGGCGTGAAGGTGGTCACGGTGTTCTCCGACGGCTTCGCCGAGACCGGCGAGGCCGGCATGGCCGCGCAGCAGGCGCTGGTGCGCAAGGCCGCGGAGGCGGGCGTGCGGCTGGTCGGGCCCAACAGTATCGGCGTGGTCAACGTGGCGGCCGGCGCGGTGCTGTCCGTCAACGCGGTGTTCGAGATGGACGAGCTCCATGCCGGCCCCATCAGCCTGGTCTCGCAAAGCGGCTCGATGCTCGGCGCGCTGCTGTCGCGCGGCGCGGCGCGCGGGCTGGGCTTCGCCAAGCTGGCGTCGGTCGGCAACGAGAGCGACGTCGGCGTGGGCGAGCTGGTCGACCTGCTGGTCGACGATGCCGAGACCGGCGTCATCCTGCTGTTCCTGGAAACCATCCGCGACGCCGCCGTGCTCGGCCCGGCGCTGCGCCGCGCGCGCGCCGCGGGCAAGCCGGTGATCACCTACAAGCTGGGCCGCTCGGCGCAGGGCGAGGCGCTGGCGCAGTCGCACACCGGCGCGCTGGCAGGCAACGACGCCGCGGTCGACGCATTCCTGCGCAAGCACGGCGTGATGCGCGTGGAAATGCTGGAAACGCTGTTCGAGGCCGCGCCGCTGGCGCAGCGCTACGGCAGCCGCGTACCCGCGCTGGCGCGCCCGCCGCGCGTGGCGGTGGTCACTACCACGGGCGGCGGCGCGGCCACCGTGGTCGACCGCCTGGGGCTGTCCGGCATCGAGGCGGTGGCGCCGCCCGACGCCTTCATCGCCCACATGGCGGCGCGCGGCGTGCGCATCCGCCAGACCCCCATCATCGACCTGACGCTGGCCGCGACCAGCGCGCAGTACAAGGACCTGGTCGAGCAACTGCTGCAGAGCGACTGGTGTGACGCCGTGCTGTGCGTGGCCGGATCGTCGGCGCAGTTCCATCCCGAGCTGGCCGTGCGTCCCATCGTCGAGGCCGCCGGCAGCGGCGCCGGCAAGCCGCTGCTGGCCTTCCTCGCGCCGGAGGCGGCGGCATCGCTGCGCGTGCTCCAGGCCGCGGGTGTGGCCGCGTTCCGCACGCCGGAGGCCTGTGCCGACGCGCTGGCGCAACTGTTCCAGGCGGCGCGCGCGCCGGCCGGCAGCGGCGACGCGCCCGCGCCGCAGGCATGGCCGCGCGGCCTGCCGCTGGCCGGCGACCTGTCCGAATACGAAGCCGCCCAGGTGTTCGCGGCGCTGGGCGTGCCGATCGCGCCGCTGGCGCTGGTGCCCGCCGGCGAGGCCCATCACGGCATTCCCTATCCGGTGGTCGCCAAGATCTGCTCGCGCGACATCCTGCACAAGACCGACGTGGGCGGCGTGCGCGTGGGCGTGCGCGACACCCGCGAGCTGGAGCAGGCCGGCGCGGCGATCCTGGCCAGCGTGGCGCGCGCCGCGCCCGCCGCGCGCCTCGACGGCATCCTCGTGCAGCGCATGGAGGACAAGCTGCTGGAACTGATGCTGGGCTACCGCGACGACCCGCTGGTCGGGCCCGTCGTCATGCTCGGCGCGGGCGGCATCGCCGCCGAGCTGCACGCCGACGTGAGCCTGCGGCCCGCGCCGGTGACGCGCGAAGAGGCCGTGGAGATGATCGGCGAGGTGCGCAGCACGGCGCTGGTGCGCGGCTTCCGCGGCCTGCCGCGCGGCGACATGGATGCGCTGGCCGACGCCATCGTGCGCTTCTCGCGCCTGGCGGCGCTGCACGAGGTGCGCGTGCGCGAGGCCGAGATCAACCCGCTGTTCGTGCGCGCCGACGGCGTGGTCGGCGTGGACTGCGTGGTGCGGCTGGCGGAAGCGGACGCGCAGGACGCCCAGGACGCGCGGCATTGAGCCGCGGCATGGACAGGATTCACCGAAACAGCAAACGGAGACAACGATGGATTTCAAGCTGACCCCGGAGCAGGCCGAGTTCGAGCAGGCCGTGACCCGCTTCGCGCAGAAGGAGCTGCTGCCCGGCGCGGTGGCCCGCGCGCACACCGACGACTATCCCTGGGACGTGGCCCGCAAGATGAGCGCGCAGGGGCTGCTCGGCATCACCGTGGCCGAGGCCGACGGCGGCCAGGGCGGCAGCCTGATGGACGCCATCATCGCCATCCAGGCGGTGGCGGCGGTGTGCCCGCGCAGCGCCGACGTGATCCAGGCCGGCAATTTCGGCGCCATCCGCGTGCTGGCGGAGTACGGCTCGCCGGCGCAGAAGGACAAATGGCTCAGCCGCCTGCTGGCCGGCGAGGCGCTGATCTCGGTCGGCATGACCGAGCCCGAGGCCGGCTCCGCCGTGACCGAGCTGCGCACCACCGCCACGCCCGACGGCGACGATTTCATCATCAACGGCACCAAGGTCTTCACCACGCACGGCCCGCACGCCGACGTGATCCTGGCCTACGTGCGCTTCGGCCCCGGCGTGGGTGGCATCGGCTCGGTGCTGATCGACACCCGCCTGCCGGGCGTGCGCATCGGCCAGCGCTCGCGCTTCATGTCGGGCGAGGAGTGGGCGCAGATCTACTTCGAGGACGTGCGCATCCCCGCCACCGACGTGCTGCTCGGCGAGGGCGGCTTCAAGAAGCAGATCGCCGGCTTCAACGTGGAACGCATGGGCAACACCGCGCGCTCGCTGGCGCTCGGCCGCTACGCCTACCAGGTGGCGCGCGAATGGGCCATGCAGCGCCGCCAGTTCGGCCGCCTGCTGTGCGAGTTCCAGGGTCTGCAATGGAAGTTCGCCGAGATGAAGATCAAGCTCGACGCCGGCCAGTTGCTGCTGTACCGCGCCGCCGCCAACGCCGACAGCGGCTTTCCGTCGGCCGAGGAGACCGCCATCGCCAAGGCCTTCTGCAACCAGGCCGGCTTCGACGTGGCCAACGAAGCGCTGCAGGTGATGGGCGGCATGGGCTACAGCCAGGAAGCGCTGGTGGAATACTGCCTGCGCCGCTGCCGCGGCTGGATGATCGCGGGCGGCTCGATCGAGATCCTCAAGAACCGCATCGCCGAGTCGGTGTTCGAGCGGACCTTCTCCCAGCGGCCGGAAAAGCCGAAGGCGGCGTAGTCATCCCGGCAGCTTGGATCGCCCGGGCGGCGGGCAGGGCATCGCCGCCGCCCGGGGTGCCTTCCTGTGTACAACGGAAGGCGCATGCTGGCAAGCGTGCGGCGCGCGGCCGCGCGCGCGGTGTGGCGCGCCGGGGCATTGCGCCCGGTAGCGCACGCCGCGCCGCCCCCGCGGCGCGAACTTGCGCTAGAGTGGGAACCCCCGCACAGCTTGCGTTACCGATGAGGATGCCCATGGAAGCCCAGCGCCTGCAGTTTCCCGGAAGCGATGGCGAGCAGCTCGCCGCGCGGCTGGATCTACCGGCCGGCCCGGTCCGGGCCTTTGCCCTGTTCGCCCATTGCTTCACCTGCGGCAAGGACGTGCTTGCCGCCACGCGCATCGCGCAGGCGCTCACCGAGCACGGCATCGGCGTGCTGCGCTTCGATTTCACCGGCCTTGGCGGCAGCGGCGGCGACTTCGCCAACACCAATTTCTCGTCCAACGTGGCCGACCTGCTGGCGGCGGCCGACTACCTGCGGCAGCACTACCGCGCGCCCGCGCTGCTGATCGGCCACAGCCTCGGCGGCGCGGCCGTGCTGGCCGCCGCGGAAGGCGTGCCCGAAGCCAGGGCCGTCGTGACCATCGCCGCGCCCAGCGATCCCGGCCACGTGGTCGGCCTGTTCGGCGAAGAAGCCGCGCGCATCGCGGCCGAGGGCGAAGCCGAAGTGCAGCTTGCCGGCCGGCCGTTCCGCATCAAGCGCCAGTTCCTCGAGGACGTGGGCGAGCAGAAACTGCTCGAGCGCGTGTCCCGGCTGCGCCGCGCGCTGCTGGTCATGCACGCGCCGCAGGACACCACCGTGGGCATCGACAACGCCACCCAGATCTTCATCGCCGCCAAGCACCCGAAAAGCTTCGTCTCGCTGGACCGCGCCGACCACCTGCTCACGCGCAAGGAAGACGCCATCTACGTGGCCAACACCATCGCCGCCTGGAGCCAGCGCTACCTCGGCACCGAGACGCTCGACATGCCGCCCGCGGTGGCCGAGGAAGGTTTCGTGCGGGTGGAAGAGGCGCACATCGGCAAGTACCAGCAGCGCATCGCCGCCGGCCCGCACCGGCTGGTGGCCGACGAGCCGGTCTCGTTCGGCGGCCTCAACGGCGGCCCGGCGCCCTACGACCTGCTGCTGGCCGGGCTCGGCGCCTGCACCTCGATGACCATGCGCATGTACGCGGACCGCAAGGGCTGGCCGCTCGAGCACGTGGCCGTGTCGCTGCGCCACGAGAAGATCCACGCGGCCGACTGCTCGGACTGCGCCACCACCGAAGGCAAAATCGACTGGATCGAGCGCGAGATCACCATGCAAGGCCCGCTCGACGACGCGCAGCGCGCCGCCCTGCTGGAGATCGCCGACAAATGCCCGGTGCACCGCACCCTGCATTCCGAGGTGGTGATCCGTACCCATGCGGCGGAGGTTGGGGCGAAGTAGGTTTTCTTTGCTGGTAGTCAGTCGTTGGTTTTCCCCCTCTCCCGCTTGCGAGAGGGAGAGGGGGAGTGGGTCAGCGCTCGCCAGAGCGAAGTCGCCCGCATGCCCCAACCCGGGCAGCGCCCCCAGGCTTTTCCCGATAACGTCCCCTACACCAACGTCGTCTCGATCCGCGACGCCGCCTTCAGGAACAGCGTCACCGGCGTGCGCTCGCAGATCTGCGCGAGCCGCTCGCGTTCGGCTTCGCCCAGGTCGGCGCCGCTCACCTTGACCTCGCGCCGGATGAAGCGCGCTTCGTCCTTGCCCTGGAACACCGCCGTGACTTCCACGTCGGCCACCGGCCATCCCTTGCGCTGCATGTACATCTTCAGCGTGATCGCGGTGCAGGACACCAGCCCCGACAGCACGAAGGCGAACGGCGCCGGTCCCTGGTCGGTGCCGCCGAGGCCGGCGGATTCGTCGCCGGTCAGCGCGTGGCTGCCGGCCTGCAGGTGCACGAGATAGTTGGCGTCGGCGGGGCCCAGGCGGGCGGTGGCTTGTGAGTTCGACATGATGGGTCCAGGCAGGGGTTGCGGGGCGGCGCGTGTTTTCCGTTCTCGGATCAACGGCCCGGCGGCCGCGATGCGGCAGCGCGGGGCGCGGGCGGCGAAGCCGATTGTAACCATGCCCGGGCCCGCCCGCAAAAGGGGCCGGCCGGGCCCGGGGCGCTGCCGTGCGCCAAAACCATGCCGCTTTGCACCATGTGTTTCACCATGATTGTGCATTGCATCGCCTGTTTCGGTTTTTTCTCGGAAAATACGATTGTTTCATGGTTATCCATGATGGAACAAATGTTGCTCAGTGGCTAGCATCTGAAACGACGACGGATGTCCGTATCCGCCAGACAAGGAGCAATCGATGAAAGCACTGGAAGCAACGAAGGCAATGAAGATGGCGGCGGTGTGCGGCATGGCCGCGGCGGTGTGCGGCGTGCCGGTGGCCCATGCGGCGGATGCGCCGGCCGGCGCCACGCTGGCGAAGATCCGGGAGACCGGGACGATCTCGATCGGGCACCGCACCTCGTCGATACCGTTTTCGTTCTACGACGGCAGCCAGAAGGTGGTCGGCTTTTCCCAGGACATCTGCGACAAGGTCATCGCCGAGGCCGGCAGGCGGGCCGGCGTGGCCAGCTTGCAGGTGCACATGGTGCCGGTGACGTCGCAGAACCGGATCTCGCTGGTGCAGAACGGCACCGTCGACCTGGAGTGCGGCGTGACCACCAACCTGAAGGCGCGGCAGCAGCAGGTGGCGTTTTCCACCACCTTCTTCGTGGCGGGCACGCGCCTGCTGGTGAAGAAGGGCAGCCCGGTGCAGGACTTCGGCGACTTGTCCGGCAAGGCCGTGGTGACCAACGCCGGCACCACCTCCGAACGCATCCTGCGCAGGCTCAACGATGAAAAGAAGGCCAACATCGCCATCCAGAGCGCCAAGGACTACGGCGAGTCCTTCCTGATCCTGCAGTCGGGCCGGGTGGCCGCCTTCATGATGGACGACGTGCTGCTGTCGGGCGTCAAGACCACGGCGCCGGCGCCGGCCGACTGGACCGTGGTGGGCACGCCGCAGTCGTTCGAGGCCTACGGCTTCATGATGCGCAAGGACGATCCCGAGTTCAAGAAGCTGGTCGACGGCGTCATCACCGGCCTGATGAAGAGCGGCGAGATCCGCGTCATGTACGACAAGTGGTTCAACAAGCCGATTCCGCCGAAGAACGTGAGCTTCGAGTTCCCGATGAGCGCCGCGGTCAGGAAGGCTTACGAGCAGCCGAGCGACGAGGCGTTCGAATAGAGCGATAGGGCGATAGGGCGATAGGGCGATAGGGCGATAGGGCCGCGTTCAGCTTCCCTCAGCCTCTTCAGTTCCTTTTCGCCGCCACATACGCCCCGGTCTGGTGAAGCTGCCCCTCCGCCAGTTCGAGCGCCTTAATGGCGCCCTTGCCCTTTTTCGCCAGCAGTTGCTCGACCAGCGCCTCGGCCAGCGCCACGCCGGCGGTGATGGAGGGGAAGAAGGAGGGGCTGTCGAGCGAGAACAGCAGCGTGCAGTCGGCGTGCAGGGCGATCGGGGCGACGGTGCTGTCGGTCAGCGCGATCACGCGGCAGCCGGCTTCGTGCGCGGCGGTGGCCACGCGGATGCTTTCCTGCGAGTAGGGCGCGAAGCTGGCGACCACCACCGCGTCCCTGGGCGCGAAGGCGCGCAGTTCCATTTCCAGCGTGCCGGCGTCGCCGCGCACGAGGTGCACCGAGGCGCGGAACAGGCGGTAGAGGTAGTGGAAGGTGAAGGCGATCGGGTAGCACGAGCGGAAGCCCGCCACGTGGACGCTGGGCGCGGCGCTGATGAGCTCGGCCGCGCGCGGCATGGCGTCGGCGCTGGCGGCGCCGGTGCGCTCGAGGTTGCGGTGCTGGACTTCGAGCATCTCGGCCAGCATGCGCGTGGAGCCGCTTTCGCGCACCACCTTGCGGGCGCGCTTGGCGTAGGGCTGGGGGCCGCCGCGCAGCGAGGCCACGAACAGTTCGCGCAGGCCCTGCCAGCCGTCGAAGCCGAGGAACTGGGCCAGGCGTACCAGCGTGGCGGGTTGCACGCCGGCGTCGGCGGCGATCTTGCGCATGGACAGCATGGGCACTTCCTGCGGATGGTCGAGCAGGTAGCGCGCGCCGGCCTGGAACTGCGCGCTGAGGGAGGCGAAGTGCTCGCGCAGGTGGGCCTGCAGGTCGTCCAGGGTCTGCGGCGGCTGGGGGCTTTCGGTCGGCATCGTGGGTTCGCTGTGAATGGATGCAACGATTGTTGCACAATCTTCGGCGGCGCGTTCCGGGCGGCTGGCCGGCGGGGCTCCGGCAAGAGAGAATCAAGTGAATCTATTAATCGTATTTGAGAAACATATGTTGCATGCGCGGCGGCGTTTCCTTATACTTGCCCGGGCCGGCATCTCCGCCCCGTTCCCGTACCGCACATCATGACCCACGTCTTCCACCGCAATCCGCGCCAGGCGCTTCCCGTGGCCGTCGCCGGCCGCGGCATCGAGCTGATCGACAACAACGGCAAGCATTATCTCGATGCGTCCGGCGGCGCGGCGGTGTCCTGTCTCGGCCACGGGCATCCGCGCGTGATCGAGGCGATCAAGCGGCAGCTCGACGGCATCGCCTACGCGCATACCTCGTTCTTCACCACCGAGGTGTCGGAGGAGTTGGCCGACACGCTCGCGCGCGCCGCGCCGGGCGATCTCGATCACGTGTATTTCGTCTCGGGCGGCTCGGAGGCGGTGGAGGCGGCGCTGAAGCTCGCGCGGCAGTATTTCGTGGAGACCGGCCAGCCCGCGCGCCGCCATTTCATCGCGCGCCGGCAGAGCTATCACGGCAACACGCTCGGGGCGCTGGCCATCGGCGGCAATGCCTGGCGGCGCGAGCCGTTCCTGCCGCTGCTGGTGCCGGCGCATCACGTCTCGCCCTGTTATGCCTACCGCGACCAGCGTGCCGGCGAGACCGGCCAGCAATACGCGCAGCGGCTGGCCGACGAGCTGGAAGCGATGATCCTGGAACTGGGGCCGAACAGCGTGGCCGCCTTCGTGGCGGAGACGGTGGTGGGCGCCACGGCCGGCGCGGTGCCGCCGGTGGCCGATTACCTCCGGCGTATCCGCGCGGTGTGCGACAAGTACGGCGTGCTGCTGATCCTCGACGAGGTGATGGCGGGCATGGGCCGCACCGGCTACCTGTTCGCGTGCGAGGAAGACGGCGTGGTGCCCGACATCGTGACCATCGCCAAGGGCCTCGGCGCGGGCTACCAGCCGATCGGCGCGATGCTGTCGACTGGCCGCATCTATGACGCCATCGTGGGCGGCAGCGGTTTCTTCCAGCATGGCCATACCTACATCGGCCACGCCACCGCGTGCGCGGCGGCGCTGGCCGTGCAGCGCACGATTGCCGAGGAGAATCTGCTCGACAACGTGCGGGCGCGCGGCGAGCAGCTGCGCGCGGGCCTGCGCGCGGCGCTCGGCGACCACCCCAACGTGGGCGACGTGCGCGGGCGCGGGCTGTTCGTCGGCGTGGAGTTCGTGGCCGACCGCGCCAGCAAGGCCACGCTGGACCCGGCCCTGAAGACGCATGCGCGGCTCAAGTCCGCGGCGATGCAGAACGGGCTGCAGGTCTATCCGATGGGCGGCACGGTCGACGGCGTGCATGGCGACCACGTGCTGTTCGCGCCGCCGTTCATCTGCACGGCGCAGGACATCGACCGCATCATTGCGCGTTTCGCCGACTCGGTGGCGGCGGTGCTGCCGGGCTGAGGCGCGCCCGGGGCGGGACCGGCGTCGGCAATGTCGTCTCCCGTCTACAGGACGGGCCGCCCGCCGGAAAGCGGCCCCCCCCGGTCGCGCGCCGCGGCCGGGCGCCATGTCGTCCCGGCATCGCTTGGCATGCGCCGGCGGCATGCCTGGCCGCTTTCCAGGGCGCCATGCTCGAACCTTCATCGTTTTGTCATCAGCGCCACCCAGAATGCGCTCACTGTTTATGCAAGTGATGATGCAAGGAGAGCGGGATGACGCATGCGATCGAAGTGCACGGCTTGTCCAAGTCGTTCCAGGCGGGACGCAAGGCGCTGGACAATGTCGGCCTCGCCGTCGCCCAGGGTGAAATGGTGGCGCTGCTGGGCGCTTCCGGCTCCGGCAAGTCCACGCTGCTGCGCCATCTGGCCGGTTTCGTGGCTGGCGACGCCGGCGCCGGCAAGGTCGTCGTCAACGGGCGGGTGATCCAGCAGGACGGGCGCCTGGCGCGCGACGTGCGCCGCGCCCGCGCCGAGATCGGCTTCGTGTTCCAGCAGTTCAACCTGGTGGGGCGCCTGCCGGTGATCACCAACGTGCTGACCGGCATGCTGCCGCGCGTGCCGCTGTGGCGCAGCCTGGTGCGTTATTTCCGGAATGAGGAAATCGACGCGGGGCTGCAAGCGCTTGCCCAGGTTGGTATAGACGACTATGCGTTTCGACGGGCTTCGACCCTGTCGGGCGGCCAGCAGCAGCGCGCGGCGATCGCCCGCACGCTGGTGCAGAACGCGCAGGTGATCCTGGCCGACGAGCCGATCGCCTCGCTCGATCCGGAATCCGCGCGCCGCGTGATGGAGCTGCTCGCGCAGATCAACCGCACGCGCAAGGTGGCGGTGGTGGTGTCGCTGCACCAGGTGGACGTGGCGATGCGCTACTGCCCGCGCGTGGTCGCGCTGCGCCACGGCCAGGTGGTCTACGACGGCCCCTCGGCGGCGCTGACGGCGGCCATGCTGCGCGACCTCTACGGCACCGAAGCGGACGAACTCCTGCCGCATGACGCCTTGCAGGACGCGCCGGCGCTCGCGCCCGCCGGACTGGCGGCCGCCTGACGCCGCGCGTCCCGCACCGGTCCCGATGTCTTTCCCGTAGCGCTTTCGCCAGTCTTACCGCAAGCAATCCCAACCCAGCCTCAATCCCGTTTTCTCCCGGAGCCTTTACATGCTGCGCAGAACCTTTGTTGCCCTGATCGCGACCGGCGCCGCCAGCGCGCTGTCGCTGCCCGCCCTTGCCCAGGAAGGCAAGACCATCACGATGGGCTTTATCTCGACCGAGACCTCCTCCAACCTGAAGTCGGCCTGGCAGCCGGTGATCGACGACCTCAGCAAGCAGCTCGGCATGCAGGTCAAGCCGTTCTTCGCCTCCGACTACGCCGGCATCATCGAAGGCATGCGCTTCAACAAGGTGCAGGTCGCGTGGTACGGCAACAAGGCGGCGATGGAAGCCGTGGACCGCGCCAACGGCGAAGTGTTCGCCTCGGTGATCGACAAGGACGGCAACCCCGGCTACTGGTCGCTGCTGATCGTCAACAAGGACAGCGACCTGAAGTCGGTCGACGACGTGATCAAGAACGGCAAGTCGCTGAGCTACGGCGCGGGCGACCCGAACTCGACCTCCGGCACCGCCGTGCCGGGCCACTACCTGTGGGGCGCGCGCAATATCGAGCCGAAGACGCTGTTCAAGACCGTGCGCGTGAGCAACCATGAAACCAACCTGCTGTCGGTGCTGAACAAGCAGGTCGACGTGGCGGTGAACAACACCGAGAACTTCGAGCGCTATCGCATCAACACCGGCAAGAACGCCTACGACCAGGTGCGCGTGCTGTGGAAGTCGCCGCTGATCCCGGCCGATCCGCTGGTCTACCGCAAGGACCTGCCGGCCGACCTCAAGCTCAAGATCAAGACCTTCTTCGTCAACTACGGCAAGGGCGCCGACGCCGCCCGCGAGAAGGCCAACCTGGCCCCGCTGACGTACCAGGGCTTCCGCGCCTCGACCGACGCGCAGCTGGTGCCGATCCGCCAGATCGAGCTGGCCAAGGAAAAGGCCAAGATCGAGTCCGACACCACGCTGGCCGGCGCCGACAAGGAAAAGCGCCTGGCCGACGTGAGCCGCAAGCTGGCCGAGCTGGACAAGGTCGCCGCGGCCAGCGCCCAGTAAGCGCCACCGCCAGCTTCACCGCAGCAACGTAGCAGCCGTACCGCAGCAGCCGCGCCGCCGCGCGCGGCCCGTCCCGCAGAACCGGGGCGGGCCGCCCGGGCGGCGCCGCAGTACTCACGCCCGCCTTTCCGGGCTTCCGGTTTTCTTGTCTTTATGCATCGTCCCGCCAACCCCGCCATGATCCCAGCCACCTCGCCCCGCGCCGCCCGTCCGCCGCGCACCAGCCTGCCAGTCCTGTTCGTGTGGGCCGTGGTGCTCGCGCTGCTGGCGCTGTCCTGGCAGGGCGCCGACATGCGCCCGCTCGACCTGCTGCGCGACTCCGGCAACATGGGCAAGTTCGCCGCCGACTTCTTCCCGCCGAGCTTCCGCGACTGGCGCATCTATCTCGACGAGATGATCGTGACGGTGCAGATCGCCATCTGGGGCACTTTCCTGGCCGTGGTGGCGGCGGTGCCGCTGGGCCTGGCGTGCTCGGCCAACATCGTGCCGGGCTGGGTCTACCAGCCGATGCGGCGCGTGATGGACGCCTGCCGCGCCATCAACGAAATGGTGTTCGCCATGTTGTTCATCGTGGCGGTGGGCCTGGGGCCCTTCGCCGGCGTGCTGGCGCTGTGGGTGCATACCACCGGCGTGCTGGCCAAGCTGTTTTCCGAGGCGACCGAGTCGATCGACCCGCGCCCGGTCGAGGGCGTGCGCGCCACCGGCGCCAACGCGCTGGAGGAAATCGTCTACGGCGTGATCCCGCAGGTGCTGCCGCTGTGGATCTCGTTCGCGCTGTACCGCTTCGAATCCAACGTGCGCTCGGCCTCGGTGCTGGGCATCGTCGGCGCCGGCGGCATCGGCACCGTGCTGTGGGAGATCATCCGCAGCTTCCAGTACGCCGAGACCTGCGCCGTGATGATCATCATCGTCATCTTCGTCACCGGCATCGACGTGCTGTCCGCCCAGATCCGCAAGGCGCTGGTCTGAGCGCGACGCCACCACGTCCGGCGCGCAACCCGGAAGACGCCGGCTTTTCCACTCGACACATCAGTTCATGACCATCCTCAGGCGCATCGAAATCCTCTTCTCCGGCCACGGCGCCAACTACTACGGCGGAGAAGCCATCACCCAGACCGAGCACGCGCTGCAATGCGCCCACCTGTCCGAGCAGGCCGGCGACCCCGAGCCGCTGGTGGTGGCCAGCCTGCTGCACGACCTCGGCCACCTCGTGATGGCCGAGGACAGCACCACCGACATGCGCCACCAGGAAGTCGGCGCCGACCTGCTCGCGGTCGGCTTCGGCCCGGCCGTGACCGAGCCGGTCCGCCTGCACGTGGCCGCCAAGCGCTACCTGTGCGCCATCGAGCCGGGCTACCAGGCCGCGCTGTCGCCGGCTTCGCAGCAGAGCCTGGCGCTGCAGGGCGGCCCGTTCGACGCGGCCCAGGCCGAAGCCTTCCTCGCGCAGCCCCACGGCGCGGAGGCGGTGCGCCTGCGCCGCTACGACGATCTCGCCAAGGTGGTCGGCCTCGCCACGCCGCCGCTGGAACATTACCTGCCGATCGTGGCGCGCTGCCTGCGCCGGCCGGCACAGGCAGCCTGACATGGCCGAGGACAATGCGCCGGGCCGGGGCGATGTCGTGTCCGCCGCGCCGGGCGCGCTGACGCTGCACGAAGTCACCGGCACCGACGCCGAGCTGGCGCAGGTGGCCGCGCTGCTGTCCGAGATGGACGGCGAGGCGCCGCTGCCGCTGCCGCGCATGCGCGCGCTGTTCGCCCGCGTGCGGGCCGTGCCCGACTACCGCTGCTACCTGATGCGCGATGCCGGCGGCGCGGCGCTGGGCACCTTCAGCCTGCTGGTGTTTCCGGTGCTGGTGCACGCCGGGCACAACGAGGCCGTCATCGAAGGCGTGGTGGTCACGCAGAGCGCGCGCGGCGGCGGCGTCGGCTCGGCCATGATGGATGCCGCCATGCGGCTGGCGCGCGAGGCCGGCGCGGACAAGCTCGCGCTGTCGTCCAACGGGCGCCGGCTGCAGGCGCACCAGTTCTACCGCCGGCTCGGCTTCCGCGAGCACGGCATCAGCTTCAGCATCGACCTGGCCGGAGGCTGAGCCGCCAGCCGGTCCGCCTGCCGTTCAGCCGAGCGCCGGATAGTCGGTGTAGCCCCGGCTGTCGCCGCCGAAGAAGCTGGCCGCGTCGGGCGTGTTGAGCGGGTGGCCGCCGCGCAGGCGCGCGGGCAGGTCGGGGTTGGCGATGAACAGGCGGCCGAAGGCGATCAGGTCGGCCCGGCCGCTGGCCAGCGCCTGTTCGGCGGCCTCGCCGTCGTAGCCGCCGGCCAGCATCAGCACGCCGCGATAGGCCGCGCGCATCTGGCCGATGATGGCGTCGCGGCGCGGGTCGGCGTTCTCATCCTTCACGGTTCCCGCGATGGCCGGCTCCACCAGGTGGAGATAGGCCAGGTTCCAGTCGTTGAGCCGGCTGGCGATATGGCCGAAGGTGGCCTCCGGGGTGTCGTCGCCCATGCCCATGAAGCGCCCCATCGGCGTGAGCCGCACGCCGACGCGCCCGGCGCCCACTTCGTCCGTCACGGCTGCCACCACCTCCAGCAGCAGGCGCGCGCGGTTCTCGATGCTGCCGCCGTAGGCATCCTGGCGGTGGTTGCTGCTGCTGTTGATGAACTGGTCGAGCAGGTAGCCGTTGCCGGCGTGGATCTCCACGCCGTCCATGCCGGCGCGCATCGCGTTGCGCGCGGCGCGCCGGTAGTCGGCGACGATGGCGCCGATGTCTTCCACCGTGAGTTCGCGCGGCACCGGGATGTCGCCCCAGGCGCCCTTGCCCTGTTCGTCGATGATGAAGGTCTTGCCCGGCACGGGCAGGGCGCTGGGCGCGACCGGCAGCGCGCCGTCGGGCTGGAACATCGGGTGCGAGACGCGGCCGACGTGCCAGAGCTGCATGAAGATGGTGCCGCCCTGGCCGTGCACGGCGTCGCCGACCGCGCGCCAGGCCTCGACCTGCGCGTCGCTGTAGATGCCGGGCGTCCACGCATATCCCTGGCCTTGCCGCGAGATCTGCGTGGCCTCGGTGACGATGAACGCGGCGCCGGCGCGCTGCCGGTAGTATTCGGCGTTCATGGCGGTGGGCACGTCGCCGGGCTGGCCGGCGCGCGAGCGCGTCAGCGGCGCCATGACGACGCGGTGCTTCAGGGTGAGCGGGCCGAGCGCGATCGGCCGGAAGAGGTGCTGGTTCATGGTCTTGCTCCGTGGGGTGAGGGGGTGCCGCCGCGCGGCGCACGGCAGCCTGCGGCAGGGGTCAGGCGCGGGCCAGGGTGTCGTCGAGCCAGTCGAAGATGGTCTGGTGGGCGCGGTACATCGCGCCCATGTGGCAATGCTCGCCGGCGCCTTCGGCCTCGGTCAGCGTCACCAGCGCCTTGGGCGCGTTCAGCGCCGCGTGGATCGCCTGGGGCTGGCCCTTGAGGAACTGGTCGTTCTCGGCGTCGAGCACCAGCGTGGCGGCGCGGATGTCGCCGGCCACGCCGGCGAGCGTGTAGCGCCGCGTCAGGCGTACGAACTCGCTGGGCGAGGACGTGCCGAAGGTCCACATGCCGTTCTGCATGGCCCAGCGCGCGCCGGTCTTGGCGAGCATCAGCATGCGCAGCACCGCGTCGGCTTCGGCGTCCTTGTGCGCGCCGATCCAGTCCAGCAGGAACGGCGGCAGCATGTGCTCGAAGGCGGCGTGGAAGTCCAGGATGCCGTCGTCGAGGATGATCGCGGCGGGGCGGTGGTCGAAGGCCGCCGCGCGGGCGACCAGGTAGCCGCCGAGGCTGTAGCCGAACAGGGCGATCCTGGCGGGGTCGACTTCCGGGCGCGTGAGCGCGAAGTCGATGACCGGCGTGATGACGTGCTCCCAGTCGTGGCGGAACGGCAGCCCGGCGCCGCGGATCGCCGCGCCCTGGCCGGGGCCGTCGAAGGCCAGCACGTTGTAGCCGCGCCGCAGGGCCGCGGCGCCGATTGCCACGTACGACTCTTCCTGCGTCGAATCGAAGCCGTTGTTGTAGATGACGGTGGGGCGCGGCTCGCCGGTGCTGTCCGCCAGGAACAGGTAGCCGGGCAGCGTGGTGCCCTCGTAGGGGATCTCGACGATCTCGAACGGCGTGTCGAGCCGTTGCGCGGCCTGGATGAAGGTCTGCGTGGAGCGGCCCGACAGCCGCGCGACGTCGGCGTCGCCCACGGGCGCGGCGCGCTTGAAGAACTCCGCCGTGCGGTAGTAGTTGGAGGCGCGCAGGAACGCTTCGCGCGCGCTCACGCGGTGCCCCGCGGCGAGCGCGTTTTCGCCGATGCGGGCCACGCGGTCGGCGGTGGCTTCCCACTGCTTCAGCCAGGCGGCTTCGTCGCCTTCGGGAATGGCGCGCGCGGTGACGATGACCTCGCCGAGATCGGCGCCGCCGTAGTTGGCGAAGCCGGCGGTGCGCAGGGTTTCGAAAGAGAACGATTCGTCGTCGAAGAGGAATTTCATGGCATGGCTCCTTGGCTTGGGTGGAAAAAAGACCTGGGTGTGGCGCGTGGGCGGCTAGCCTACGCCGACGGGATGGGCGGCATGAAACAGCAGGCGCTGGCCGATGTCGCGGCCGTGGTCGCGCAGGCGCTGGCCCAGCAGCACCTGCTGCGGCTCCCAGCTAGCCAGCGCGCGGTCGGGGTCGTCCGGGAAGGCGCGCAGGGCGGCGGCGAGCGCGATGGCGTTGGCGGCGGCCTTCGAGGTGCTGGCGGCGGTATGCGGGCGGGGAATCGAGGCGGCGTCGCCCAGCAGGATCACGCGGCCGTCGACCATGTGGTCCACCGCGAGGTCGCGGATGGCCTGGGCGAAGGGCTGCGCGGTGGCCCTGACCACCGCGCGGAACGGCGCGGGCAGCAGCGCGTCGGCCTCGCGGTAGACGTGCTCGCGCCACGCCGGCGCCAGCAGGCCTTCGGGAATGGCGTGGCCGCGCTGGCGCCCGGTTGCGTCGGTCATGATGCTGCGCAGTTGCGTGGCGCCGGCCACGCGGTACCAGACCCAGTTGTAGAGGCGGTGCCCGGGGCGCGTGTCGTTGCCCGGGCCGGGCACGAGATATCCGAGGATATGGGAGCCGCGGTTGTTGGCGAAGCCGAAGTCGCCATGCAGCGCCTCCCGGGCGACGGCCGGCATGGCGTCCTCGGGCAGCAGGCCGCGCCAGGCGAGGTAGCCGGCGTAGGACGGCTGGGCGAGCGGCCACAGTTGCTGGCGGATGCGCGAGTTGCCGCCGTCCGCGCCGACCAGCAGGTCGGCGCTTGCCTGCGTGCCGTCCTCGAAGATCGCCATGACGCGCCGGTCGGCAAGCTGGCGGACCTCGGCCAGCGCGCGGCCCTGGTGATAGTGCGCCGCGCCGAACGCCTGGCGCAGCGTCGAATAGATCAGCGACCACGAGGTCTGCGTCTGCGGCGCGTCCCGGCGGCTCTGGACCGAGCCGTCGGGGCGCAGCACCACGCGCGCTTGCGAGCCCACGCCCAGCGCGCTGTCCGGCAGCGTCACGCCGGACAGCCGGAAGGCCTCGACGACCTCGGGCTGCAGCACGATGCCGCCGCCGCGGCTGTCGAGGTCGCGCGGGGAGCGTTCGTAGATGTCGGCCTCCCAGCCGGCGCGGCGCAGCAGGTTGCCGGCGAACAGGCCGCCGAGCGAGCCGCCGACGACGAGCGCGCGCCGCCGGGACGGGGTCTCGGGGCGGGGAGGCTGGGGGCGGGAGGCTGGCATGGTCGGCTCCGGGGTGCGGTGGTGGTGTTGACGCCCTCACTTTAGGCCGTAGCGACGGCGCTGATAATCGGGTAAGGTTCGGTAGGTGTGTTGCGCTGTACGCAACGATAAACCGGACCCCGTGCATGGACACATTCGCTGCCTTGAAGGCTTTCGTGGCGGTCATCGAGGAAGGCGGCTTCGCGCCCGCGGCGCGGCGCATGGGCTTGGCCACGTCGTCGGTCACGCGGCAGGTGGACGCGCTGGAGGCCAGCCTCGGCACGCAACTGCTGAACCGCTCGACGCGCAGCGTGACGCTGACCAGCGTGGGCGAGAGCTACCTGGAGCACGCGGTGCGCATCCTGGGCGACCTGGAGAGCGCCAACCTGGAGGCCGGCGAGGCCGCCGGGCCGCCGCGCGGGCTGCTGCGGGCGAGCCTGCCGGTGGCGTTCGCGCGCCTGCACATCGCGCCGGCGCTGCCCGAGTTTGCGCGTATGTATCCCGGCATCCGGCTCGATCTCACCATGACCGACGACGTGGTCGACCTGGTGGCGCAGCGGCTGGACCTGGCGATCCGGCTGGGCAGCGTCGACGCCCCCAGCCTGGTGGCGCGCAGGATGGCGCCGCACCGGCGGCTGGTGTGCGCGAGCCCGGACTACCTGGCCCGGCGCGGCGAGCCGCAGGCGCCCGCCGAACTGGCCGGGCACGACTGCCTGACCTTCTCCTACGCGCGCGGCAGCAGCATCTGGCGCTTCTCGGGGCGCTCGGACGAGGCGGTGCGCGTCGGCGGCAGCCTGCGCGCGAACAATTCGGAGATGCTGCGGGAGGCCGCCATCGGCGGCATGGGGCTGATCCTGATGCCGAGCTGGCTGGTCGGCGCCGACATCGAGGCCGGCCGGCTGCGCGCCGTGCTGCCGGGCTGGGAGGCGGGGCTGGGCGCGGGCGGGGCGATCCAGGCGGTCTACCTGCCGAACCGGCGCGCCTCGCAGAAGGTGCGCGCGTTCGTGGACTTCTTCATCGAGCGTTTCGGCGCGCCGCCGTACTGGGACCGGCAGGGCAACGCCTGAATGGCGCGGTGGCGGCCGGGCGCGCGCCGCCGCCACTGCGTGACATTCAGGCGCGCCGCGCGGCCGGCAGCCCGGTGTCTCCGCCGGCGCCTTCCTGCGCTTCCCGCACGACTTCCAGCAAGCGCTGCGCCGCCGTCTCCAGCCTGCCGCTGTTGTCGATTTCGGTGAAGCGGCATCCCGCCGGCACGGCAAACGGCTCGGCCGCGCGCGCCAGGCGCCGGGCGATGTCGGCTTCGTCCTCGCGGCCGCGCTGGCGCAGGCGCTGCGCCAGGACCTCGGGCCGCACGCCGACCTGCACCGCGTGCAGGCCGGGGTAGCGCGCGTGCGCCTGCGCGAGGTATTCGCGCGAGCCGTTGACGACCACGCACAGGCCCCGCGCCAGCCAGTGGTCGAGCTCGATGCCGATGCCGTAATGCAGGCCGTGGCTGTCCCACCGCAGCGCGAAGCAGCCCAGCGCCGCGCGGCGCGCGAACTCGGCCGGCGTGATGGCGACGCTGGCCTCGTCGGCGCCGCTGGCGCGCGTGATGTAGCGGTGCGCGATCACCACGCGCTCGCCGGGGCGCAGGCGCTCGTGCAGCGCGCGCAGCAGCGAGTCCTTGCCGCTGCCCGACGGGCCCATCAGGTAGACCAGCTGGCGGCCGGCGTCGCTTGTGACATCGCTCGTGACATCGCTGATGCCGCCGCTCATGCCGCCTCCTCCAGCAGGGCCGCGCCGGCGGCGTCGGCGGTGCTGCCGTCGAAGCCGTAGTGGCGCGCGGCCACGAACGGCGCGTCGGGCGCGGGCTGGACGAACAGGCTCACGTCGCGCACGGGCATCGGCGTGGCCAGCAGGTGGCCGGCGTGCGCCTGCAGCAGCGCGGTGGCGGCGGCCTGGTCGGCCGCGTCGAGCTGGCCGCTGAGCGTGATGTGGAAGATGAAGGTCTCGAACGCATAGGGGTAGCCCCAGGCTGCGAGCATGCGGCGCGCTTCGGGCTGCAGCGCGTCGGGCTTGCGGCGCGCGATTTCCGCGCTGGTGGGCTGGGCGCGGAATGCGTCGAGCTCGCGCACGGCGGCGTCCGCCAGCGCGTGCATGCGCGCGTTGGCGGCGTGGTCGTCGCCCAGGCACCAGGCCAGGAAGCCGCGCAGGTTGCGCAGCGCCAGCGGCACCGCGAACGGATGGCGGTCGAGCGCGAACGCGCGCAGGGCGGCGTCGAGCGCGGCGGGCGTGCGGCCGGGCGCGAGGCGGAACGGCGCCTTGAGCGTGGCGTGCAGGCCGTAGTGCGCGGGCGCCTCGGTCCAGCGCGCGAGGCGCGCATCGCCGGCGAGGCGCTCGACCGGGGCGCCGGTCTCGGCGCTGCGGCCGAGCCAGCGCGCGCCGAGGTCGCGCCACGGCGCCGCGGGAGTGAGGTAGATGGCGTAGCGGTAGGCGGGCGGCTGCATCGGGCTGGGCGGGCGTGGGGTCAGGCGGCGCGGCGCTCGCCGCCGGCTTGCTGCAGCGGGAAGGCGCGCGTGGCGTGGTGCACGACGCCGCCGACGATGGTGGCGCAGACCTGGGGCAGGGCGGGATTGCGGTCGTCGACCAGGATGGCGTCGGCGCGCAGGCCGGGGCCGAGCGTGCCGCGGTCGGTCAGGCCGGCGGCGCGGGCCGGGTTGCGCGAGACCAGGTCCCACGCGGCCGGCAGCGGCAGCACGCCGAGCTGGGCGACGCGGAAGGCGGCCTGCAGCGGCGCCGGGTAGTAGTAGTCGGAGGCGAGCACGTCGCACAGGCCCGCGGCGATCATCTCGGTGGCGTCGGGCGCGCCGGTGTGGCTGCCGCCGCGCACCACGTTGGGCGCGCCGAACACGGTCAGGTTGCGCAGCGCGCGCGCCGCGCGGGCCACGTCCACGGTCAGCGGGAACTCGGCGACGAGGCAGCCCTGCTGGTGGAAGCCCTGGCGCGTGGCGGCGTCGCCGTCGTCGTGGGAGGCCACCTGCAGGCCGGCCGCGCGCGCCGCGGCGATCAGGCGGGCCACGGTGGCGGGCACCTCGCCGGCGCGCGCGGCGGCCTGCTCCAGGCGAGCGCGGAAGGTGGCCGTGTCGCACTCGGCGCGCTCGGCGTAGCCGGCGAGCTTGCGCGTGTCCTGCATGCGCCGGAGCATCATCGGCAGGTGATCGTTGATGGCCAGGAAGCGCACCTTGCCGCTGGCGATCCACGCCAGCGCGGTGTCCAGCCCGCCCACGTGGTGCGCCTCGAAGCGCAGGTGCACGTGGTGCTGCGCGCCCAGCGCGCCGCGCATGCGCTCCAGCCCGTCGAACATGCGCTCGGCATAGGCCTCGCCGCGCAGCCCGCCTTCCCACGACAGCGTGACGCCGTGCAGCTCGGTGGTGATGCCGTGCGACAGCAGCTGGCGGTCCACGTCGAACAGCGCGCCGGCGTACGGGAAGCTGACGCCGGGGCGCGGCATCACCGCGCGCTCGAAGGCGTCGCCGTGGATGTCGACGATGCCGGGCAGCACCAGCAGGTCGCCGGCGTCGAGCGTGGGGCCGGCGGCGCCGGGCGCGCCGATGCAGCCGTCGCGGAACGCCAGGCTGGCCGGCGCGATGCCGCCGGCGGTGAGGACGCGCCGGCCGCTGAGGCCGGCGAGAGTGGGATGAGGGGCGAGAGTGGTATCCATGCTGGCGACCTTAGCGTGGTCAGATGACAAGCGGATGTCTAGACCAATTTTGTTGCTCGGGCGGCCATCGCATGATGCGGCAATGGCCTGGAAAACGATGCGGCTGCCCGGCGCCCGGCGGCGCCGGTTTTCCTGTGCGGGCCTCTCAGTCCTGGTCGGCCACGGTCAGTTGCACCCAGTCGCCGGCGAAGCGCACCACGCTGTAGTGCAGCGGCGTGCCGGCGGTATCGACGTTGAGCGCTTCCACCTGCAGGATGGGCCGCGTCTTGGGCTGGTTGAGCTGGCGCGCCACCGGCGCGGTCGGCATGGCCGCGGTGATGCGCGACCACTTGCGGGTGTAGTCGGCCACGCCGAAATGCGCGAGCGCCTTGGAGATCGACTGGCGCGCGCGCAACTGCGCCTCGAGCTCGGGGAAGCGCGCCGCGTCGAAGTAGTGCTCGGCCACGTCGATGGTGCGCGCCTCGGCCTTGCCGAGCATCTGCACGCGCAGGATCGGGGCGTTGCGCGCCAGCCCCAGGTGCTTGGCGATCTCGGGCGCGCGCAGGGTCTGCGACTCGATCACCTCGACGTGGCCGCGCACGCCCTGGCTGGCCAGGTTCTGCGAGAAGCGCGTGCGCCGCCCGATGGCGTAGTCGATCGCGTGCTCCTGCACGAAGGT
The DNA here is from genome assembly GCF_058789195.1 of Cupriavidus sp. FW216-B1. Classification (NCBI taxonomy): domain Bacteria; kingdom Pseudomonadati; phylum Pseudomonadota; class Betaproteobacteria; order Burkholderiales; family Burkholderiaceae; genus Cupriavidus; species Cupriavidus sp. FW216-B1. Next base: position 455,167 of record NZ_JBYTEL010000001.1, read on the forward strand.
GCCACGGCCCTGCTCGATGCGCACCAGCCCGTTCTGCTCCAGCTCGCCCATCGCGCGGCGGATGGTGTGGCGGTTGACGGCGAAGCGGCTGGCCAGCTCCGGCTCCGGCGGCAGGCGCTCGCCCGGTTCGTAGAGCTTGTTGCGGATGTCGAGCGCAAGGGCCTCGCCGATCTGGCGCCACACCGCGACTCCCGAACCCCGTTCGACTTCCTGTTCCAGCATCGTTTCCCGTCCCTTCGTCATCCAGCGTTCATCATCGGCATGCTTCAATGGAATGCGATTGTGCCTCAACGGCGCGCCGCGTGCGTCGATCCGGACAAGCTGGCGGGCCGTCATGAAAGATTCATCTGTCTGTGGTCTAGTTCGGTCGGTGGATGGTATTCTACATCTAAACGTATAGACGTATAGGGGATGTACAGATGGATCGAACCGATACCGGAGATACCGAACGCACCGCCGGCGCCCCGCGCGGCCTCGCGGCGGAGCAGGCGGCGCGCGCCGCCTGGCTGCGCGAGCTGGCGCTGGCCGCGCCGGAAGCGCTCGAACAAGCCTTCGGCGAGCTCGGCACGCTGCCCGCCCACCGGCTGCTGCGCAAGCCCGAGAGCGGCATGGCGATGGTGCGCGGCCGTGCCGGCGGCGCCGGCGCGCAGTTCAACCTGGGCGAAGTCAGCGTCACGCGCTGCGCGGTGACGATGGCGTCGGACGAGGGCGGCGTGGTCGGCGTGGGTTATGTGCAGGGCCGCACCCACCGCCAGGCGGAACAGATCGCGGTGCTGGACGCGCTGCTGCAGCTGCCCGGCTGGCACGAGCGCGTGCAGGCCGCGGTGGTCGCCCCGCTGGCGCAGGCGCGCGCGGCGCGCGACGCGCGGCAGGCGGCGGTGGCGGCACAGACCAAGGTGGAGTTTTTTACGATGGTGCGTGGAGAGGATTGAGATGCCAGGCCAAGCGATTGCCGCCCCGGCGGCAGGTAGTGACAACGCGGCCGCGGGCCGTGCCGGCGCGGCGATGCTGCTGCCCGGCTTCGACGACGCGGTGACGTCGGCGCAGCGCACCTTCCGCGCCGCGCTGGACGCGATGTCGCGTCCCGGCAGCGTGCGCGAGCTGCATGAGCCCTGCGGCGTGCCGCACGGCCTGTCGCCGGCGCTGAGCGCGCTGCTGCTGACGCTGGTGGACGCCGACACGCCGCTGTGGCTGCCGCCCGGCACGCCCGCGGCGGTGCGCGCCTTCCTGCGCTTCCATTGCGGCTGCCCGCTGGTGGACGAGGTGGCGCGGGCGGCCTTCGTGGCGGTGCCGGCGGGCCATGCCGCGCCGGACCTCGCGGACTGCGCCCAGGGCGATCCGGCCTACCCGGACCGCTCCGCCACGCTGCTGCTGGAAGTGGCCTCGCTGGCGGACGGCCCGGCGGCGACGCTGCGCGGCCCCGGCATCGAGCACGAGGCCACGCTGCGCGCGCAGGGCCTGCCCGCCGCTTTCTGGACCCAGTGGCGGGACAACCACGCGCGTTTCCCGCTCGGCGTCGACGTGCTGCTGACCAGCGGCCACGCCCTGAGCGCGCTGCCGCGCACCACCCAGGTGGAGGCCTGACATGTACGTAGCCGTCAAAGGTGGCGAACGCGCCATCCTGAATTCCTATCGCATGCTCGACGACTACCGCCGCGGCGACCGCGCCGTGCCGGAGCTGACGCTGGCGCAGGTGCGCGAGCAGATGCCGCTGGCGGTGTCGCGCGTGATGGCCGAGGGCTCGCTGTACGACCCGCACCTCGCCGCGCTGGCCATCAAGCAGGCCGCGGGCGACCTGATCGAGGCCGTGTTCCTGCTGCGCGCCTACCGCACCACGCTGCCGCGCTTCGGCTATTGCGCGCCGCTCGATACCGGCACCATGCGCCTGCAGCGCCGGATCTCGTCGACCTTCAAGGACGTGCCGGGCGGGCAGGTGCTCGGGCCGACCTACGACTACACCCAGCGCCTGCTCGACTTCACGCTGGAGGCCGAGCGCGACTCCGCGCCGCTGCCGCCCGCGCAGGCGACGCTGGAAGCGCGCATGCCGCGCGTGACCGACCTGCTGCGCCAGGAATCGCTGATCGAGCCGGAGACCGTGCCGGCCGGCGACCCGGCCCCGCCCGACCTGACGCGCGAGCCGCTGGCATTGCCGGCGGCGCGCCCCGCGCGCCTGCAGAACCTGGCGCGCGCCGACGAAGGCTTCCTGCTGTCGATGGGCTATTCCACCCAGCGCGGCTACGGCAACTCGCACCCGTTCGCGGCCGAGATCCGCTACGGCCAGGCGGAGGTGGAGCTGTTCGTGGAGGAGCTCGGCTTTGCCGTGACCATCGGCGAGGTCGAAGTCACCGAGTGCCAGATGGTCAGCCAGTTCGCCGGCAACGCGCAGGAAGGGCCGAGCTTCACGCGCGGCTACGGCCTGGTGTTCGGCTACGGCGAGCGCAAGGCCATGTCGATGGCGCTGGCCGACCGCGCCATGCGCGCCGCCGAACTGGGCGAGGCCGCCGACGCGCCCGCCAACGACATCGAGTTCATGCTCTACCACAGCGACAACGTGGAAGCGTCCGGCTTCACGCAGCACTTGAAGCTGCCGCACTACGTGGACTTCCAGACCAACCTCGAACTGCTGCGCCGGCTGCGCGCCGAGCGCGCCCAGGCCGCGCCGGCCGGGCCCGAAGCGGACGCCCGGCCCGCGCAGGACGGCCCGCAAGCGCAGGAGGCACTCGCATCATGACCAACGCCAGCACGACCCCCAACGAGAATGCCGCGCCCGACGCCGTGGTGCGCGACGAGCACTACAACTTCGGCTACCTCGACGAATCCACCAAGCGCATGCTGCGCCGCGCGCTGCTCAAGGCGGTGGCGATCCCCGGCTACCAGGTGCCGTTCGGCAGCCGCGAGATGCCGCTGCCCTACGGCTGGGGCACCGGCGGCATCCAGGTCACGGCCTCCGTCATCGGCGGCGACGACGTGCTCAAGGTGATCGACCAGGGCTCGGACGACACCACCAACGCCATCAACATCCGCCGCTTCTTCGGCCGCGTCACCGGCGTGCGCACCACCGAGCGCACCGCCGAGGCCAGCATCGTGCAGACCCGCCACCGCATCCCCGAGACGCCGCTGGCGGCCGGGCAGATCATGGTATTCCAGGTGCCTATCCCCGAACCGCTGCGCTGGCTGGAGCCGAGCGAGACCGAGACGCGCACCATGCACGCGCTGGCCGAATACGGCGCCATGCACGTCAAGCTGTACGAGGACATCGCGCGCCACGGCCGCATCGCCACCACCTACGACTACCCGGTGATGGTGAACCGGCGCTACATGATGCGGCCCTCGCCGATCCCCAAGTTCGACAACCCCAAGCTGGACCACAGCCCGGCGCTGATGCTGTTCGGCGCGGGGCGCGAGAAGCGCGTCTACGCGGTGCCGCCGTACACCAGCGTCAAGAGCCTGGACTTCGACGACCATCCGTTCGCGGTGGAGACCTGGGCCGGCTGCTGCGAGCTGTGCGGCTCGACCGACAGCTATCTCGACGAGATCATCATCGACGACGCGGGCGGGCGCATGTTCGTCTGCTCCGACACCGAATACTGCGCCACGCGCCAGGAGCAGGGCCTGACCGGCCCGGCCAACGCCGCGGACAGCGCCGGCATCACCAGCACCAGCACCAGCAAGGAGCCAGCATGAGCCGCACCGACCAGCCGCTGTTGTCCGTGCGCGGCCTGACCCGCACCTGGGACGGCGTGCACGGCTGCCACGACGTGAGCTTCGACCTGTTCCCCGGCGAGGTGCTGTGCGTGGTGGGCGAATCCGGCTCGGGCAAGAGCACGCTGCTGCAGGCGGTGTCGTGGCAGGCCGCGCCCGAGGCGGGCAGCGTCAGCTACGACACCCGCGAGCAGGGCCTGACCGACCTCGCCACGCTGTCGGACGCGCGCCTGCGGCTGCTGGCGCGCACCGACTGGGGCTTCGTGCGGCAGAACGCGCGCGACGGCCTGCGCATGCGCGTGAGCGCCGGCGCCAACATCGCCGAGCGCCTGATGGCGGTGGGCGGGCGCCACTACGGCGAGCTGCGCCAGGTGGCCGGCACCTGGATGGAGCGCATGGAGCTGGACCTCGGCCGCCTGGACGACGCGCCGGCCAGCTTCTCGGGCGGCATGCAGCAGCGCCTGCAGATCGCCCGCAACCTGGTCACGCATCCGCGCCTGGTGTTCATGGACGAGCCCACCGCCTCGCTCGACGTGTCCGTGCAGGCGCGCCTGCTGGACCTGCTGCGCGGCCTGGTAGCCGACCTGGGACTGGCCGCCATCATCGTCACCCACGACCTCGCCGTGGCGCGCCTGCTGGCGCACCGCACGCTGGTGATGCAGGGCGGGCGCGTGGTGGAAAGCGGCCTGACCGACCAGATCCTCGACGACCCGCACCACCCGTACACCCAGTTGCTGGTGTCCTCCATCCTGCAGAGCTGAACATGACGCAAGACTTCGACACCAATCTCGCCGCCAACGCTGCCGATGCCGGCGACCCGCGCCGCATCGCGGTGCGCGGCCTGGGCAAGACCTTCGTGCTGCACAACCAGGGCGGCACGCGCCTGCCGGTGCTGCAGGCCATCGACTTCGACGCCGCCGCCGGCGAATGCGTGGTGCTGGCCGGCAGCTCCGGCGCGGGCAAGAGCACGCTGCTGCGCTGCCTGTACGGCAACTACCTGGCCACCGAAGGCAGCATCCGCATCCGCGACGACGCCGAGTGGGTGGAACTGACCCGCGCGCCCGAGCAGCGCATCCTGCGGCTGCGGCGCGAGGTGATCGGCTACGTCAGCCAGTTCCTGCGCGTGATTCCGCGCGTGAGCACGCTCGACGTGGTGGCCGAGCCGCTGCAGCAGCGCGGCGCCAGTTTCGAGGAAGCGCGCGAGCGCGCCGCCGTGCTGCTGGCGCGGCTGCAGGTGCCGGGCCGGCTGTGGGCGCTGCCGCCGGCCACCTTCTCGGGCGGCGAGCAGCAGCGCGTGAACATCGCGCGCGGGCTGATCGGCGGCCATCCGGTGCTGCTGCTGGACGAACCCACGGCCTCGCTCGACGCCGACAACCGCGCGGTGGTGGTGGCGCTGATCCGCGAGGCGCTGGCCGAGGGCCGCTGCCTGGTCGGCATCTTCCACGACGAGGCGGTGCGCGATGCCGTGGCCACGCGCCTGCTGCCGCTGCACCCGGTGGCGGGCGCCGACGCGCCGGCCGGCCGGCTGTCCGCCGTGCCGGCCTGAACCTCCCGTTTTTTCCGTGCCTGACCCGTACCCGGAACCGACCATGCTTCCTGCCTACCTGACCCGCGCGCGCATCGTGCTGCCCGACGGCGTGCTGAGCGACAGCGCGCTGCTGATCGAGGACGGCCGCATCGCGGCCATCGAACCCGACGCCGCCGACGTGCCGCGCGCCGCCCAGGTCATCGACCTGCGCGGCCAGACCCTGATGCCCGGCCTGATCGACCTGCACTGCGATGCCATCGAGAAAGAAGCCGAGCCGCGCTCGCGCGTGATGTTCCCGCTGGACTTCGCCGTGGCCCAGGTGGACCGCCGCAACGCCGCGGCCGGCATCACCACGCCGTACCACGCGCTGTCGTTCGCCAGCACGCAGTTCGGCGTGCGCAACAACGAGACCGCCTCGCAGATCGTGCGCACCGTGGCCGCCTTCCGCGCGCACAGCCTGGTGGACAACCGCATCCACTGCCGCTACGAAGTCACCGACGCCAGCGCGCTGCCGGTGCTGGAGACGCTGCTCGAAGCCGGCGTGGTGGACCTGATCTCGGTGATGGACCACTCGCCGGGCCAGGGCCAGTTCAAGACGCTCGAAGCCTACGTGGCCTACATGATCGGCAACCACGACATGAGCCGCGAGGAAGCCGTCGCCGCGGCCGACAGGAAGGCCGCCGCGCAGCAGGGCGCGCTCGCGCGCGTGGAGCATCTGCTGGCGCTGGCCGCGCGCCTGGGCGTGCCGGCCGCCAGCCATGACGACGACTCGGTCCAGCGCATCGCCACCATGCAGGCGCTGGGCGTGCGCATGAGCGAGTTCCCGATCAACCTGGAGACCGCGCAGGCCGCCGTGGCACGCGGCCTGCCGACCATCCTGGGCGCGCCCAACGTGCTGCGCGGGCAGAGCCAGAGCGGCTCGATGCGTGCCATCGACGCCATCCGCGCTGGCGTGGCCGACTGCCTGTGCTCGGACTACCAGCCCTCCACGCTGATCGCCGCGGCCTTCGCCGCCGAGCGCGAGGCGGAGCTCACGCCGTCGCAGGCGGCCGCGCTGGTCAGCGCCAACCCGGCGCTGGCCTGCGGCCTGTCCGACCGCGGCCGCATCGAGCCCGGGCTGCGCGCCGACCTGGTGGCGGTGGCCACGGTGGCGGGGCAGCCGCTGGTCACGCACACGTGGTCGTGCGGGCGGCTGGTGTTCTCGGCCGGTTATCCGGCCAGCGCCGTGAGCGCGGGCCATGCCGGCGCGGCGCCGGTGCGCGGCGAGGGGCGCGTGGCGGCGTGAGCGCCCGCGCGGGTTGCGGCGCGCGGAAGGCGGGAAAGAAGGCGGGGAGAAGGATGGGGAAGCGGCGCGGACGCTAGCGGCTGGCGGCGCGGCCGGCCGTGTGGCGCGGCGCGTGCCATTCGCCGGGGATGTCCGGCACCACTTCGCATTCGCCGCGCACGATCAGCTCCACCGTGGCGCATACGCCATTGACACCGCGCGGGCCGACGCAGACCAGGCTGCGTGGATGGTCCGAATGGTTGGGGATGGCGTAGACCCGCATCCCTTCCTGGTAGAGGGGATGTTCGGGCAGCCTGGCGTTCAGTATCTCGACGAACCTCGACGGGCTTACGATCGGTTTCTCCATCGCGCTCTCCCAAGGAGCGTGGGCACGGTATCCGGCGGCGCCGGATGGCCCGAAGGTGCCTGGCCGGCGGGAAGCGGGTGCTTTCCGGGCGATCTTGCAGGCACGGACCAGGATATGTGGCCCGGGAGCCGCGGCGGGGGCGGCATTGCGGCTCGGTAGCCGCTCGGCGCGCAGCGCGATGCCGGGGGCCACGCGGTAAGGTTAGGCGATCTGGCGGCAGGATCAAGGATTCTGGCCGTTCGCGACCGAAAGGGGATGCGCGCGGCACTCCGGCGCGACGGCACCTGGCTGCACCGGCGGCGGCGCGCGCGCGGCCCTGATGTATATTTGCGGCCATAGCAGCATCCGCGCCGCCCCGAGCCGCCGCCGGTGCGCCTTACCGACCCGCCATCCGCATGAATGCCACCCCGAGCCTTGCCCCCGACGATGCCGCGTCCGCCGCGGCGTCCATCGCCGCGTCCGTCGCCGCGCTGCGCGCGCACTACGACGCCGCCGTCCTTCCCCTGTGGCGCGGCCCGGGCTGGAACGCCGCCATGCAACTGCCCTGCGAGGCACTGGGCGGCGCCGACCGGCAGCCGCTGCCGGCGAGCCGCTACCGCGCGATGGCCTGCGCGCGCCAGTTGTACGTGTTCTCGCAAGGCCCCGGCGCCGGCGATGCCGCCCACGCCGGGCAGTTGTTCGACTCGCTGCGCCGGCATTTCGCCGACGCCGCGCGCGGCGGTTTCGTCTACAGTATCGACGCGCAGGGCAAGCCGCTCGACACCACCAAGGATCTCTACACGCACGCCTTCGTGGTGTTCGCGTGCGCGGCCTATGCCGAGCGCACCGGCAGCGCCGCGGCGCGCACGCTGCTGGAGGACACCACGCAGTTGATCGAGGCGCGCTTCGCCACCGCGCACGGCCTCTACCACGCCGCGCTGGCCGAGGATTTCAGCCCCGCCGCCACGCCGGCGCAGAACCCCATCATGCATCTCACCGAAGCCTACCTGGCGGCCCACGCGCTGACCGGCGACAGCTTCTATGCCACGCGCCTGCAGGCGCTCGCCACGGCCGTGCTGGGTGCCTTCGTCGACCCGGCCACCGGCTGCATCGCCGAGCTGCCGCTGGCGCCGGGTGTGGCGGGCGCGGTGGCGCCGGCGGACAACCGCGTGGAGCCCGGCCACCAGTTCGAGTGGTTCTCGCTGCTGGCGTCGGCGCCGGCGCTGTTCGGCGGCTCGGCGCTGGCGCAGTCGCTGGCGCGCGCGTTCGACTTCGCGCTGGCGCACGGCGTGGACCTGGAGACGATGGGCGTGGCCGCCGCGCTGCATCTCGACGGCGCGCCGCGCGACGCCACCCAGCGCATCTGGGCGCAGACCGAGTTCGCGCGCGCGCTCGCGGTGCGCGGCGACGCCGCCGCGCTGGCGCACCTGCGCGCGTGGCTGCGCGCGTTCCCGGCGCGCTTCCTGCACGCCGGCGGCTGGCACGAGTGCCTGGCGCCGGACGGCACGGTGGCGCGCGCGGAGATGCCGTCGACCACGCCTTACCACCTCGCCACGGCGTACCAGGCGCTGGCCGAATCATGCGGCTGACCGTGCAGTTGACGAGCAACTGACGAGCAGCGCCGCCGGCTACCAGCCGTACTTCAGCTCCACGCCGACGTAGTCGGCATTGCGCCCGCCCAGTTCGCGGATCGAGTCGCCGACCTGAAAGTGCACCGCCTCGACCGCGCCGACCAGGTTGGCGGCCAGCGTGACCTCGGTGCGCAATTGCAGGTACATGCCGGTCCAGCGCGAGCCGCGCCCGGCGGTGCCGGGCACGGTGGCGTTGCCCTGCGCGTAGACCGCGTCGCCGGTGGTGGCGCGCCACTGGAAGCCGGCCGCGGCGAGCACCGACAGCTTGCTGGTCGGCTTGACCGTGATCGAGGGCTTGACGTGGATCAGGTTCGAATATCCCGTGTAGCCGGCCAGCGTGAAGTAGTAGCCGTTCGGGAACAGCGGGTTGAAGGTGCCGATGTGGCCGTCGCCGGGATGGCGGTCTCCCGAGGCGGCGTCGACCTGCAGGCCCGCGCGCGGCTTCCACGGCACGGTGGCGAAGGTGTAGCCGCCCAGCGAGCCGAGCGCCCAGGCGTTGATCGTCCGGTTGCCGACGTGCCCGGTCTGGACCATGCCCTCGACGTCCCAGTCGATGTGGTTCGCGTTGCCGGAATAGCGCGCGTCGAAGACGTTGCGGTGCTCGTCGCCGCCGCCGTCGAGGAAGCGCGCGTTGCGGCGGTTGTAGCGCGAGTAATAGGCCGACAGGTCGCCCGGGCCGACGTTCTGCCGCTCCACGCGCACGCCGCTGAAGGTCAGGTCGCGGTTGGACACGTCGTCGAACGACTGGTTGTCGCGGTACTGCACCGGCTGCGTGGCGTAGGCGATCAGCCGCCAGCGGTGGATTTCCCAGTCGGCCCAGAGCGCGTCGAACGCCTGCCGCACGTTCGGGCCGTCGCGCACCGAGACGAAGCGCTGCAAGTCGAACGCCATCTGCTGGCGCCCCACGCGCGCCTTGAACACGCCTTCGCCGAGCGGATGCACGACGGCGATGAAGGCCTGCTCGACGTCCGCCACGTTCTTGTCGGCCGGGCTCACCGTGTCCTTGCCGAACGGCCGCGCGTCCTCCAGCTGGACGAACACCTGCACGTACTTGCCCAGGCGCGCGTCGGCGTGTATCTCCGCGCGCTGCAGCAGGTAGGTGTTGGCGCGCGCGGCGCCGAGGCCGAACACCGGCGAGTTGTTGACCTCGACGCGCTCGCGCAGGTTGGCGCCCAGCGACAGGTAGGTGTCCGGGTCGCCGGAGAACGGGATGTATTTCAGCGCGTCGAACGGCTGGCGCGGCACGCACGGGCTGGCCAGCACGGACCAGTCTTCCTGCCAGCGGTTGAACATGGCCGCGGGCCGCTTTTCGGCGCAGGCGGCGGCTGCGGCGGCTGCGGCAGGCGCCTCCTGCGCGCCGGCCCGCTCCGGCAGCGCCGCGCACGCGGCCAGGCACAGCGCGGCGCGGGCGAGCCGCCGCGCATGGCGGTGGCGGGCGGCGCGGTCAGCGGGCGGCATCGCGGCTCTCCGTGGCCGGCGCGCCGGCGCCGGACCTGAACGCCAGCCACACGATCAGCGCCAGCGGCAGCGCCAGCGCGCCGAACGACAGGCGCACGTAGGTCGTGGCCCCGGCGATGGCGCCGATGCCGAAGCCGGCCAGCGGCCCGAGCGTGCGCATCAGGCGCTCGCGCGCGATGCGCCGGGCGGCGGCGTCGGGATGCGACAGCAGCGCGTCGAGCGTATCGAGCACGGCCTGCGTCACGTTGCCGGTCATGACCGTGTTGGGCACGCCCGGGCGGCCGACCAGCCTGGCGTGCGCGTTCTGCACGCCCATCGCCACCGCGCCCAGCAGCCCGCACAGGATGGCGGCGGGCGCCTGCGCGTCGCGCACCGGCGCGGCGTACAGGCCCGCGACGAGGAAGCCGGCCAGCAGCGCCGCCTGCAGCGCGTACAGCGGCCGCGCCGCGGTGGCCGGCGGCTTGCCGCCGCGCGCCCTGACCACGGCGCTGCTGAGCGCCACGCCGGCGATGAAGGCCGGGAACGCCAGCAGCTTCATCAGCACGCCTTGCCCCAGCCCCGCGGCCTCCGCGCCGATCAGCACGAAGTTGCCGGTGACGTGCGCGGTGAACAGGCCGAACAGCGCCACGAAGCCGAGCGTGTCGACGAAGCCGGCGACGACGGCAAGCACGGTGTCTTCATGTTTCATCCGGCGCCTCCCGTTGGCCGGGCCGGTTCAACGGCCGCTGGCCGCGTGGATCTCCGCCACGTAGCCGCCGGGAAAGCGCACGATGGCCGCGTCGCGCCCGTCGGCCGCGTAGGGCGGCACCAGCACCGACACGCCGGCCGCGGCCGCCTTGGCCAGGGTGTCGGCAAGGCTGGGGACCTCGTAGCCGGTCAGCTCGTGCCCATACGGATAGGGCAGGTGGCCGTCCGTCACCAGCACGGTGATCTTGCCGAAGCCGGATTCGATGCGCACGCGGCGGTAGGTATCGTTCGGCCGGCCGATCTCGACGCCGGGCGCGCGCGCGCTGTCCGACACCACCTTGCCGTGCGAGAAGCGCACGAAGCCGCGGATGAAGGCGTCGGCGCGGTCGGCGGACAGGTAGACGCGGTTCTCGGGAATGGTCGCGAGCTTCGGGTAGTCCGGCGCCGTGGCGTGCCAGTAGAGCTGCATGTTGACGCCGCCCGGCCATTGCACGACGGCGTCGCGGCCGATCGGGTCGGGGAACGCCGAGACGATGACGTCGGCCCCCGCGGCGCGCGCCGCGGCGATGGCCTTGTCCATGTCGGTCACGAGATAGCCGGTGCGCTCCGCGCCGAACGGGTACGGGACGGGCGTCTTGAAGCCGAACACGGACAAGGTGCCGGCCGGCGTCAGCACCAGCTGCGACATGGTCAGGCTGGGCGTGGGCGTGACCGTGAACTCGCCCTCCTTCGAGGTCGTGCCGCCGAAGGTGGCGACGAGGCTGTCGACGAAGCGGCTGAAATCGGCCGGGGCGACGTACACGTGGGTGGTGTCGTACTGGGGCCCGACCGAGACGGTCGCTGCCGGGGCCTGGGTCCGGGCGTGCGCCACGCTGGCGGCGGGACCGGCCACGCTGGCCACGACCAGCGCGGCGGCTGTCAGGAAGGTTCGGATCGAACGCATGAAAACCTCTTCTTGTTGAATCTGAATCGACGGGTGAGGAAACACGGGTGGCGCGGCCCGGGCAGCGGCCCGGGGCGGGCGCGTCAGCGCGGCTCGGCGGCGTCCTCGCCGGGCGGCGTCGCGGGCTGGTTCTCGGCCAGCATGCCGGCGGGCGTCGCGGCCGGCGTCGTGGTGGGCGTCCTGGGCGGCGTGCCGGTGATCTTGGGCACGCACTCGGAACTGAACCACGCCGCCGTGACCGGCTCGCCGGCGATCATGCGCTTGATGGGCGGCACCACCTGTTCGCCGATCAGCATGCCCAGCAGGCCGATCAGGGCCACCACCGGCGGCGCCGGCGAGCGGACCTGCAGCAGCGCGTAGATGATGCCGACCAGGATGCCGGCGGCGAGAGAGACGAGATAGAGCTTCATCGGGGGCTCCAGGAAAGGGATTGAGAGGAGGGCGTCGGGCCTAGCGCTGCGCCGGCCTGCCGCGCCGGATGTCTTCCCACGCCACCAGCAGGAAGCCGCCGGCCAGCCCGACATGCTCGAAGAAGGCATTGGCCATCATGAACTGCTCGGCGGGCGGCGCGGCCCAGAAGCGGTTCGCCAGGAAGCTGGCCATCAGCGTGAAGCCGGCCAGCGCGAGCGCGCCCAGCCAGCGCAGCCAGCCGGTGAGGATCAGCAGCGAGGCGCCCAGCTCCAGCGCGATGGTGGCCGCCGCCAGCGGCGCCGCCGGCGCCAGGCCGAAGTGCTGCATCTCGGCGATGGCGCCGCCGAAGTCGGCGAGCTTGGCCAGCCCGCCCTGCAGGTAGGCCGCGCACAGCGCCAGCAGCGCGAGCCAGCGCACCCAGGCCGGCGCGAGGCGCGCCCGCGCGCCGGCCTGGGCGGGCCCGACGGCGGCAGTGGTCTTGCTCATGGTTGGCTCCGGTGTCCTGCGCGCGGCGTCCGGGCGCGCATCAGAACGCCCAGCACGAGCAGCCGAGCGAGCCCCAGAAGGTGCTCTCGTCCGCGGCCGGCACGTTCGACGCCCAGGCCCGCGCATGCGCGTGGCCGTGCACGCCGCAGGCGCTGGCGCAGGCGCACGCGGTGCGCAGCGCCGCCGCCTGCGGGCGCGGCTGGTAGCCGCCGTGGTGGCGCGCCGGCGACCAGTCCGGCATGGCCGGCGGCAGCGGCGGGGCGAGCTTGCCGAAGTCGCCGTCGCCGTAGACCGGCTTGCCGCCCAGCAGCGTGAGCACCGAAGTGATGTCCTGGATCTCGTCGCCGGGCACGCTGAAGTAGTCGGCCGACAGCACCACCAGGTCGGCCAGCTGGCCGGCCTTGATCTCGCCCTTCTTGCCTTCTTCGGAGGAGAACCAGGTGTTGGCCTCGGTCCACAGCCGCAGCGCGGTCTCGCGGTCCAGCAGGTTGGCCTGCGGGTACATCGACAGCCCGCCCACGGTCTTGCCGGTGGTCAGCCAGTACAGCGACACCCACGGGTTGTACGATGCCACTCGCGTGGCATCGGTGCCCGCGCCGACCTTGACGCCGCGCTCGAGCATGCGCTTGATCGGCGGCGTGGCCTCGGCCGCGCGCGCGCCGTAGCGCTCCACGAAGTATTCGCCCTGGTAGGCCATGCGGTGCTGCACGGCGATGCCGCCGCCGAGCGCGGCGATGCGGTCGATGTTGCGGTCGGTGATGGTCTCGGCGTGGTCGAAGAACCAGTGCAGGCCGTCGAACGGCACGTCCCTGGCCACCTTTTCGTAGACGTCGAGCGCGCGCGAGATGGTTTCGTCGTAGGTGGCATGCAGCCGCCACGGCCAGCGGTTCTCGGCCAGCAGGCGGATCACGGGCTCGAGGTCGCCTTCCATCGAGGGCGGCATGTCGGGCCGCTCGACGCGGAAGTCCTCGAAGTCGGCCGCGCTGTAGACCAGCATCTCGCCGGCGCCGTTGTGGCGGTACAGGTCGTCGCCCTGGCCGGGCTTGACCTTGCCGGCCCAGTTCTTGAAGTCGTTGAGTTCGTCCTTGGGCTTCTGCGTGAAGAGGTTGTAGGCCAGGCGCACGGTCAGGTCGCCTTCCTTGTGCAGCTCCTCGATGATGCCGTAGTCCTCGGGGTAGTTCTGGTAGCCGCCGCCGGCGTCGATCACGCCGGTCACGCCGAGCCGGTTGACCTCGCGCATGAAATGCCGCGTGGAGTTCTTCTGGTACTCGGGCGGCAGCTTCGGGCCCTTGGCCAGCGTGGCGTAGAGGATGGTGGCGTTGGGCTTGGCCAGCAGCAGGCCGGTCGGGTTGCCGGCGCTGTCGTGCACGATCTCGCCGCCCGGCGGGTTGGGCGTGTCCTTGGTGTAGCCGACCGTGCGCAGCGCGGCGGCGTTGAGGATGGCGCGGTCGTACAGGTGCAGGATGAACACCGGCGTGTCGGGCGCCGCGGCGTTCAGTTCCTCGATGGTGGGCAGGCGCTTTTCGGCGAACTGGTGCTCGGTGAAGCCGCCCACCACGCGCACCCATTGCGGCGCGGGCGTGCGCGCGACCTGCTCCTTGAGCATGCGCATGGCGTCGGCCAGCGAGCGCACGCCGTCCCAGCGCAGCTCCATGTTGTAGTTCAGGCCGCCGCGGATGATGTGCATGTGGCTGTCGATCAGCCCGGGGATGGCGCGGCGGCCTTGCAGGTCGATCACCTTGGTGGCGGGGCCGGCAAGCTGCATGATCTCGTGCCTGCCGCCGACCGCGGCGAACTTGCCGTCGCGGATGGCGACGGCCTCGGCCTGCGGGTTGGCGCGGTCGAGCGTGGCGAACTTGCCGTTGACGAGGATCAGTTCGGGAGTGGCCGGTGCGTTCATGGGAGGCTCCTGCGAATAGGGGGCGTCAGCCGGGGGCGATGGCTGCGGACCGGCGGCGAATCCGCGGCCGCCCCGGCGGGCGGAAAGGACAGGGCGCCGGGACGCGGCCCGGCGCCTGCCCGCGCTGCGTGTTACCTGGCCGGCACCGGCGCCAGCACTTCGTGCGCGCCGGCCGCGCGCTGCGCCGCCTTGTGCACCATCGTGTAGGCGTAGTCGACACCCATGCCGTAGGCGCCGGAGTGCTCCTTCACCAGGGCCATCACGGCATCGTACGTATCGCGGTGCGCCCAGTCGCGCTGCCATTCGAGCAGCACCTGCTGCCACGTCATCGGCACCACGCCGGCCTGGACCATGCGCTGCATGGCGTAGTCGTGGGCCTCCTTGGAGGTGCCGCCCGAGGCGTCGGCCACCATGTAGATCTCATAGTCGCCTTCGGCCATCGCGCACAGCGCGAAGGTGTTGTTGCAGACCTCGGTCCACAGGCCGGCAACCACCACCTTCTTGCGGCCGGCGGCCTTGAGCGAGTCGCGCACCTTCTGGTCGTCCCAGGAGTTCATCGAGGTGCGTTCGAGCAGCTTGTGGCCGGGGAAGACGTCGAGGATCTCCGGGTAGGTGTAGCCGGAGAACGAGGCGGACTCGACGGTGGTGATGGTGGTGGGGATGTTGAAGATCCTGGCGGCCTTGGCCAGGCCCACCACGTTGTTCTTCAGGGCCTGGCGGTCCATGGACTGCACCCCGAAGGCCATCTGCGGCTGATGGTCGATGATGATCAGCTGGCTGTTCTGGGGGGTCAGGACTTCGAGCTTCGGATTGGTCATGGCGATTTCCGGTTGCGCACCATTGCTGGGGCGGGTTCGCAAGAGACAAGGACGACGTCGGGAAGCCGGCATCGGCGATCGACATCGGCTTGCAGCATTGGCGTGCCATGCATGGCGTGAGGCACGTCATTCTCCACGGGGCGGTGGCGAATCTGGTATCAACGAATCTAGTGCAAGCGCTTGCGCTTTACAAAAAAGGAATCAGGAAGCGGTGATGAAAATATTCGACTGCCCCCAGCGGCCCGCGTGGCGGGACCGTGGCAATGCCGCATGCACATATGCCGGCGGCGGGGCGATATATGGGTACGGAGATTATGGGATCGCCTGCGCCGTGTCTTGTACGAAAGGCAGCAAAGTTAGCGAAAAGTGTGGTCGCGTGGTGCGGCGCAGCGGAGGGCGCGGGAAACCGGGCCAGGCCGGACAAGGCCAGACAAGGCCGGCTGCGCGCCGGGGGTGCGGGCGCGGCGATGGCCGGCGCGGGCTTGGGCGCGGGCGCGGGTGCGGGTTTCTGCGCCGGTTCGGGCCCGCGCGCCGGCATGGCCCGCGCGCGGCCGGGTCACATCGTGGCCGCGATTATTCCGGTGATTATTTCGGGATTATGTCGGCGCCGGTGCCGGGGGAACTTGCTGACGGCGTGGCGTTTATAGGTCGTTGCGATTCCGCCATTTTGCCGGCGGAATGCCGACCACCGCGCTGAAAATGCGCGTGAAATGGCTCTGGTCGGAAAAGCCGTGCAGCGCGGCGATTTCGGATATCGGCATGCCCTGGCGCAGCGATGCCTTGGATTGCTCGATGCGGTGCTCCAGCAGCCAGCGGTAGGGCGTGACCCCGGTATTCTGCTTGAAGGCCTTGATGAAATAGCTGCGCGACAGGTTGCAGTGCGCAGCCACCATCTCGATCGAGACGTCCTCGCCCGCGTGCGCGACCAGGTATTCCTTCGCCAGCGCTTCCTGCCGGCGCGACAGCATGGCCGTCTTCAGCATGTGCACCGAGGCGCTGCCGTAGTGCGCGACGAGGTGCGCCATCATGGTCGTGGCCAACTGGTCGAGGAACAGCCGCGAGGCCTGTTCCGGCGCCTCCAGCGAGGGCAGCAGCGCGCGCGCGAGCGAGAGCATCACGCCGTCGGCCTCGCCCTCGGGGTTGCGCAGGGAAATCGGCGCGCGCGCGCCGTGCTCGCGCGCGAAGGCCTGCAGTTCGTCGCAACTGACCTGCAGCCGCACGTTGTCGAACGACGCGCGATGATGGCAGCGCCAGCTCTGCTGCAGGCTGGTGATGGCCAGCGCGCCCTCGCCGTGGCCGCCGGCGAACACCTGCCGGCCGTCGCGCCACAGCGTATGGGCGGCGAACGGACGCAGCTGGACGATGGCGGAAAACGCATCCTGCGAGGGAATGGCGGGCGCCGGCGGCAGCCCGCCGGGCGCGTCGCAGCGCATGCGCGCGATGGTGGCGTGGGTGGTGTCGAGCCGCTCGACGATCAGGGCCGGGGCCGCGGGGGAAGGCGTCCGTGCCGCGCTTTGCGTCATGGGTGTGCAGTGTCCTTGGCGAAGCGTTGCGGGCGGGCGGAAGGCCGCCCGGAAGATGCCAGTGTGCTATCGCCGCGCGCACGGCGCAATGGGCAGCGCGCCGCGCCGGGGCAAAAGACCGAAAAAGCGGCAGGGCGTCCCCTTTGGCCTCTTTGGCCCCTCTTGGCGCTTTTGCGCGGCGCCGGGCCGGGCACATGCGGCCGCCGGCGCGCGCGGGCCCGGCGCCAGCGTCATGCGTCCCAGTCGGGCGCGAACGGCGGCGTGACGTAGCGCAGGTTCTTCGGCAGCGCCGCGATGGCGCGCCGGTCTTCGTCGTCGAGCCGCAGCCTGAGCGCGTCGAGGTTCGCCTGCTGGCTTTCCCGGCGCTGCGCCTTGGGAATCGCCGCCACGCCGTCCTGCTCCAGCAGCCACGCCAGCGCCACCTGCGCGGCGCTCGCGCCATGCCGCGCGCCGATGCCCTGCAGCACCGGGTCGGCGGCGGCGCGGCCCTGCGCGAGCGGCGCGTAGGCAACCAGCGGGATGCCCTTGCCGCGCAGGTAGGCGAGCATGCGCGACTGGTCGAGGAACGGGTGGTACTCCACCTGGTGGCAGGCGATCGGCGCGCCGATGTCCTCGATCGCGCTGCGCAGCATGGCCAGGTTGAAGTTGCACACGCCGATGGCGCGCACCGTGCCGGCTTCGAGGAAGCGCTGCATGGTGGCGAGCACGGCGCCGAGGTCCATGTCGTGCGACGGCCAGTGCACCATGTACAGGTCGACGTAGTCGACGCCGAGCTTGCCGAGGCTGGCGTCGAGCGCGTGCCGGATGGCATCGGGCCGCAGGTTCTCGTGCCACACCTTGGTGGTCAGGTGCAGGTCCTGCCGCGCCACGCCGGACGCGGCGATGGCGGCGCCGACGGCCGCTTCGTTCTGGTACATCTCGGCCGTGTCGACATGGCGGTAGCCGAGCGCCAGCGCGCTCTCCACGACCGGCTGGCAGTCGCCGCCGGGCATGCGGAACGTGCCGAAACCGAGGCGCGGGATGCGGATGCCCTGTGTCTGCAAGCCTTCCATTTCAATGAACCCCAACTTGGTTGAAGCCTGCGCGCGAGCCCGCCGCAGTGCCGGCATGCAATGTCGCACGGCCGGGTTGCCGGATAAAGCGCGCGCCGCGCATTTCATTCATGATCGCGGGTCCGCATGGCGGGACCGGGGCGCTACTCGTCGAGCGAGGACCCGCGCAGGTCGCTTTTCTGCAGCAGTTGCAGCAGCGTCTCGGCCGGGCGGCTCAGGCGGCCCGCGCGCAGCGAGATGAATTCCACCTCGGGCAGCGCCGGCAGCGCGTCGCTGTTGACCAGCGGCGCGAGGCCGCGCCCGGACAGGTATTGCGCGCGCACCGTGATGCCCAGCCCGCCGCGCGCCGCGGCGATGCAGCCCGAGTGGCTGCTGCTGGTGCAGACGATCTGCCAGCGCGTGCCGGCCTTGGCCAGCGTGTCGAGCACGATGGCGCGCGTGACGCTGGGCTCCGTCACCAGGATCAGCGGCAGCGGCTGGCGCAGGTCGGCCACCGTGCCGGGCCGCGCCAGCCACTCCAGCTTGCCGCGGAACAGCGGCGCGCCGCGGCGGTCGCCTTCGCGGCGCTTGCCGATCATCAGGTCCAGCGCGCCGGCGTCCATCAGCTCGTAGAGCTTGCCGGTCATGCCGATGGTGATCTCCAGCTCCACGTCCGGGTGCGAGTTGCGGAACGCCGCCAGCACATTGGGCATGGTGCCGAGCACGAGATCCTCGGAGGTGCCCAGCCGCACGCGGCCCTGCAGGCGCGGCGCGTTGAACTGCGACTCGGCGCGCGCGATGGCCTCCAGGATCAGGCGGGCGTGCGCCAGCAGCGCCTCGCCGTCGGCGGTCATGGCCAGGGTGTGGGTGTCGCGCACGAACAGGCGGCGCCCCACGTGCTGTTCGAGGCGCCGGATGTGGTCGCTGACGCTGGATTGCGACAGGCCGAGCTGGCGCCCGGCGTCGGTAAAGCTGTGCGCGGCCGCGACGGTGGCGAAGGTCTTGACCCAGACAGGATTGAGCATGCGGCATTGTCATCGGATTGACCGATGACAGTCAATATGTCCAGCGGGGTTCCCGATTGGGCCGCCAGTCATTAACATCGACACATTCGTGGCGTTTTCCTGCGCGCGCCTTTTCCGCGTGCCGCCGGGCGCTGTCCTGCCCGGATGCCACGCCGGCCCCCGCCGGTTCTTCAAGAGATGTACCAGAATGCACAGTCAATCCTCGCAGAAATCGCACACGGCCATGCTGTGGATCGTCGCCGCCGGCTTTTTCATGCAGACGCTCGACACCACCATCGTCAACACGGCCTTGCCCGCGATGGCGCACAGCCTCGGCGAGACGCCGCTCGACATGAAGCCGGTGGTGGTGGCCTACACGCTCACGATGGCCATGCTCACGCCGGCCTCCGGCTGGCTCGCCGACCGCTTCGGCACGCGCCGCGTGTACTTCACGGCCATCCTGATCTTCGTGCTCGGCTCGCTGTTCTGCGCCACCGCGCAGAGCCTGGACCAGCTCGTGGTGGCGCGCGTGGTGCAGGGCATCGGCGGCTCCATGCTGCTGCCGATCGGGCGCCTGGCGGTGCTGCGCAGCGTCACCGGCGAGCAGTACATCGCGGCACTCGCCTTCGTCTCGGTGGCGGGGCAGGTGGGGCCGATCTTCGGCCCGGTGCTGGGCGGCTGGATCGTGCAGACGGTGGCCTGGCACTGGATCTTCCTGATCAACGTGCCGGTCGGCGCGATCGGCCTGCTGGCCGTGCTGCGCTACCTGCCCGACAACGCGCTGGCGCGCCCGCCCGCGTTCGACTTCATCGGCTGCGGGCTGCTGTCGCTGTGCATGGTGGCCTTCTCGCTGGCGCTGGACACCCCGCGCGAGGCCAGCCACGCGGCCTGGAGCGGCAGCCTGTTCGCGCTCAGCCTGCTGTCGGCGCTGCTCTACATCCCCTACGCGCGGCGCCGGGCCAATCCGCTGTTCCGGCTGTCGCTGTTCCGCGAGCCCAATTTCAGCGTCGGGCTGGCCGGCAACCTCGTGTGCCGCATCGGCTCGGGCGCGGTGCCGTTCCTGATGCCGCTGCTGCTGCAACTGCAACTCGGCTACACGCCGCTGCATTCGGGGCTGATGCTGCTGCCGGCCGCGCTGGCCGGCGTGGTGGCCAAGCGCGGCATCGTGCCGCTGGTCAAGCGCTTCGGCTACGACAACTTCCTGCTGGTCAACACCGTCCTGGTCGGCGGCTCGATCGCCTCGTTCGCGGCGATCTCGCCGGGCTGGCCGCTGGCGCTGTCGATCGCGCAACTGGCCCTGTTCGGCGCCACCAACTCCATGCAGTTCGCCGCCATGAACAGCGTCACGCTCAAGGGGCTGAGCGTGGAAGACGCGGGCAGCGGCAACAGCCTGTTCTCGATGGTGCAGATGCTGGCCATCGGGCTGGGCGTGACCATCGGCGGCGGTCTGGTGAGCCTGTTCACGGGGCAGTTGGGGGAGGGGGGGACTGCGTACCGGCTGGCCTTTTTCAGCGTGGGGACGATTACGCTGCTGTCGGCGCTGGTGTTTCGGCGGCTCGATGTGGCGCAGTTCGATAAGGGGCGGCCGGCGGTGGGGGTGGCGGGGAGATGATTGGTTAGGTGGGGTCTGGTCTTTGTCTTCTTCGGGCCTTTGTGGGTCTTGGTGGCTTGGGCTTTGGTTGGTTGTCTGGGGGTGTCAAGTCTGCTGGCCGCTGCGGGCCTGGCGGCTTGGGTTTGGTAGCCCGTTCGCACACATGTAAGTGTCACTTTTCTTTTCTCGAAAAGAAAAGTAACCAAAAGAAAGCGACCCTTGCAGGGGGCTGGACGCTCAGCCTTCAAGGTGTTGCCAGTTTCGTGGTGCGGTTCGTGGCTTCGATATGGCTGCTGACGCTACCGGCTTGCTCGCCTGCGGCGTTGCGGGTGGCGTGCGATTCGTGGTGGCACTGCATGATGGCGATGGCCCAGGTGGTTCTGGCTGCTGCCGCGACCGGGGCGGATGGGTGCGTCATAGAAACGGCGCTGGTTTCGTGGTGGGCGCGGTGGCCCCGGCTTGGGATGCACCCGGCACGGCTTGAGATGCGCCTGGCACGAGAACGCTCAACGCTGACCGAAACCCAACACACCCGCGCCGGGTCCACCGCGCCCACCACGAAAACACGAGAGCGCTATGTCGTGACCGCTTGAGTCGGTAACGGCAGAAGCCCGAACGGAGCGGGCCTCGGCCATCATGGAGCCGGAATGTGAAACGACCGCATCCGGGATGGCGCCGCGGCCTGTGCCGGTAGCGTCAGCAGTCGTATCGAAGCCAACGCGCCCACCACGAAACCACCATCAGACCTGAAGTCTGAGCGCCCAGCCTTCTGCAAGAATCGCTTTCTTTTGGTTACTTTTCTTTTCGAGAAAAGAAAAGTGACACTTACATGTGTGCGAACGGGCTACCAAGCCCAAGCCGCCAGGCCCACGGCGGCCAGCAGACTTGATGCCTCCAAACAGCCAATGAGGCCCAAGCCGCCAGCACACTTGAATCACTCCGTAACCCCATTCTCCCGCAACAACCTCGCACACTCATCCAACATATCGTGCGCGACCGCAGACTGATAATTGGGGTCAAGCGCTTCCATCATGTCGTGAGACACATACAACCCCGCCTCGCGCGACAGCGTGCCCGCCAGTTGCCGCGCGAAGTCGTCGCTGAGCTGCGACAGCAGCCGGCGCTCGGCCAACGCGAGCTGCAGTTTCGAGCGTGACAGCCAGAGCCCGGCCAGGGTCGCGCCCTGGCCATCGGTCATCCACTGGCCGTGTTCGTAATAGGCCGACAGGCGCTCCGCGGTCAGCGCGAACAGCAGCGCCTTGCGCGTATCGAAGTCGATGCGAGGCTGGGGGGTGGCGGGGGCGTCGGTGCCGGGTGGCGTGGTTTTCATCGGGTGGGCAAGAAAGGCAATGGCCGCGAGACTACCACGACGCGGCCGGCGCGGCTGCGGGTCAGGCCGCGGCCGCGGCGAAGCGCGCGTTCAGCCAGGCGCCGATCGCCGCGATCTCTTCCATGCAGACCGTATGCGGCATGGGATAGGCATGCCATTCGACCGGGCAGCCGTGCTGCCGCACGGTGTCGCGCGCGAGCATGCCGAGCGGCACCGGCACCACGTCGTCCTCGACGCCGTGCGCGGCGAACACGGGCGTGGCGCGGTTGGCTTCGCTGAACTCCGCGGCCAGCAGCGCCGGCGACGGGATGTAGGTGGACAGCGCGACGATGCCGCCGAGCGCCTCGGGATGCGTGAGGCCCGCGGTATAGGCGATGGCGCCGCCCTGCGAGAAGCCCGCCAGCACCACGCGATGGCTGGGCACGCCGCGCTGGTTCTCGCGCGCGATCAGCGCGCGGACGGCCTCGCGCGAGGTGCGGATGCCGGCCTCGTCGCAGTGGCTGCGCGCGTCGTCGAGCGAGGCGATGTCGTACCATGCGGGCATGACGTAGCCGCCGTTGCAGGTCACGGGGATGGCCGGCGCGTGCGGAAAGACGAAGCGCACCGCGGGGGCGGGGCCGAGTCCGAGGTCGGGCACCACCGGCGCGAAATCGCTGCCGTCGGCACCCAGCCCGTGCAGCCAGATCACGGACCACGTGGGCGACGGCGCGCTTTCGATTTCAATGGATGGCAGCAGCTCGCTCATGTCGGGATTCCGGTTGGCGCCGCGCGGCGGCGATGGCGCGGCCCCGCCGCGCAAGGCGGCCAGTATCGCATGGCGGCGGCACGCGCCGGCGCGCCGCGCGCGCCATGACGGCACCGCGCACGACAATGCGCGACAACGCACGACGGCGGCGCGCCAGGCGTGGCGCGCGCTGGCGCGGACGCGGCACCGCGCATGCCGGCACCGGGGCGCCGGCATGCCGCGCGTCAGGCTGCCGAAGGAACCGCTGGTATGGTGACGAGGCCCGGCGCGCTGCGCGGGGCCAGCGAGGGCTCGGCGCTGCCGGGGGCGCGCCGCTTGTCCACCACGTTCTCGACGCCGGTGGCGGACACATCTTCGAGGAAGGCGACCAGGTCGCGGTAGTAGTCGACCTGCATCTGTGCTTCGAGCAGACGACGCTCGGCCTGGAACAACGTCAGGCGCATTTGCTGCAATTCTCTTGCTGCGATTTTCTCCGGGGTGGGCGGACTAAACATGTCTGCAAGCGAACGCATGGCATACCTCCCAAAAAACGGCCTCGAATTGAAGCGCCTGCCATTGCTTCCAATATAGTCAAGAAACACGCATTTCAGGTTTTGTCGCATGCCGTCCACAAGGTCGATTGCGGGCGCCATGCGGCAGGAGTAGATTTATTGGCCGGCTACCCGGGCCTATGTCCGGACGAATCGGGCGGGCTGCCGGCCTCCGCATTGGCCCCGCATCGACTTCATATCGGCCTCATATCGGCCCCGTATCGATCCCCGCATTGTGATCCCCGCATCGGCGCCTACATCGCCAGCGTGCCCGCCTCCGGCCGCGCCAGCCTGGCCAGGTAGGCATGGATCTGCGCCACCACGGCCGCGCCTTCGCCCACCGCCGCGGCCACGCGCTTGGTGGAGTTGGAGCGCACGTCGCCGATCGCGAACACGCCCGGCACGCTGGTCTCCAGCGCCGAGGCCGGCCCCGGCCCTTCATGCGGCGTGTCGGCGCCGGTCAGCACGAATCCCTTCTCGTCCACGCGCACGTTGCAGGTGCGCAGCCATGCGGTGTTGGGATCGGCGCCGATGAACAGGAACAGGTGGCGGATCGGCAGGTGCGTGACCTGGTCCGTGTCGCGCGAGCGGAAGCCGATGCCGGCCAGGCGCTCGTCGCCGGCCAGCGTGGTGATTTCCGCGCCCGTGTGCAGCTCGATGTTGGGCTGGGCCGCGATGCGCTCGATCAGGTAGCGCGACATGCTGGCCTCCAGGCCCGGCCCGCGCACCAGGATGTGCACGCGGCTGGCGTGCGCGGCCAGGAATACCGCGGCCTGCCCGGCGGAATTGCCGCCGCCGACCAGCATCACCTCCTCGCTATTGCACAGGCGCGCTTCCACCGGCGAGGCCCAGTAGTAGACGCCGCGGCCTTCGAAGCGCTCGAGCGCGGCGATGGACGGATGGCGGTAGGCCGCGCCGCTGGCGATCACCACCGTGCGCGCGGGGATCTGGCGGCCGTCGTCCAGTTCGATGCGCTGCGGGTGTTCTCCGCAATGCAGCGCCACCACCTGCAGCGGGATGGCGAGGTGCGCGCCGAACTTCTGCGCCTGCACGAACGCGCGTCCGGCCAGCGCCTGGCCCGAGATGCCGGTGGGAAAGCCGAGATAGTTCTCGATGCGCGAGCTGGCGCCGGCCTGCCCGCCGGGCGAGAGCGAATCGAACACCGCCACCGAGAGGCCTTCCGAGGCGGCGTACACCGCGGTGGCCAGGCCGGCGGGCCCGGCGCCGACCACCACCACGTCGTAGACATGGTCCGGGTCGAACTCCGGCACCAGCCCGAGGCAGGTGGCAAGCTGGCCCGGGTCGGGCGCGCGCAGCACGGCGCCGCCGGGGCAGATCACGAGCGGGAAATCGCCGGGCGAGGCGCCGCTGAATTCGAGCAGGGCGCCGGCATCGGGATCGGTGTCGGCGTCGACCACGGTGTGCGGATAGCCGTTGCGGCGCAGGAAGGCCTGCAGGTGCAGCAGCTTGGGCTCGCTGCTGCGGCCCAGCAGCGTGGGGCCCTTGCCGCGCTCGATCAGGCCCACGCGGCGCAGGATCAGCGCGCGCATGATGCGCTCGCCCAGCTCGGCCTCGGCCACCAGCAGCGCGCGCAGCCGCTCGGGCGGGATCGCGATGGCCTCGACGTCCTCGATCGCTTCGCCGTCGACGATGGCCGGCTTGCCCGACAACTGGCCCACTTCGGCCAGGAAGTAGCCGGGGCCATGCTCGCCGACCAGGCTGGCGCGGTCCAGCGCGTCGCGCTGCTGGATGCGCACGCGGCCCTTGAGCAGCACCGTCATGCCATGCGCGGACTCGCCGATGCGGAACAGGAATTCGCCGGCGCACCACTGCCGCACCGTGCCGAACTGATGCAGCCGCGCGATCTCCGCGTCCGTGAGCCGGGGAAACATCTGGTGGCGGCGCGACTCCATCGGGGAAAACGCCGCCGCCGCCGGGTCCGGCTCGAGGGCCTGGCCGGGCGGCGGCATGACCTGCGGATGGTTCGTCCCGATGCTGCCGGTGGAATGCTCTGCGCTCATGACGGTATGGCCTCCCGGGAGCGCCGCGGCATGCGCGGCGCGGATGGATGCGGGTGCTGCAGGTGCGTGGGGCAGTTTGCACGCGATGCCGCACTGCGGCAATCCCCCTTGGCGCCGATGTCTGCCCGCGCGCACCCGGCGCAGGCGGCGGAGGCCGGCGTGTCCGCCCCGGCGCTGCCCCGATGTCGCCCGACATGCCAAGCCTAGTACAAGCGGGCGAGGGCGGCGATGCCAGTTGCGCCGGCGCCGGCCCGGCGGCGAGCGGGAGGCGGGCGGGCCGGCGCCGGCACTCCGGCCCGGGGCATGCCGGGCGCGGCGCACAAAGCGTTGCCGGGCGCACCTGAAAAGGATTTCTAAAACAACCTGGTGAAAACCCTTGACTATCTACCTACAGATAGATAAGATTCGTCTCATGGATGCGGCGCCACGGTAACGGCAGTGCAGCAAGGCCCACCCGGCACCGGCGTCCAGTGCAGCAAACAGCAACAAAGACGGAAGTCATTTTTTTTGCCCTGCTTGTCTACCTATCAATAGATAAAGCGCGAATCGGGCAAGACGGACGGCTTCCCGGATAAATCCCGGTCCCCGCGGCCAGTGCAGACCCCCGGACCCATGCTTCGATTGGAGAACATCATGAACGCCAAGCTTCTTGCCAAGTCCCTGCTCACCGCCGCCACTCTTGCCGCGGCTTTCGCCACCGGCGCCGCGCAGGCCGGCACCGTCCCCGCCGACAAGTACGGCTACAACTACCGCGTGCGCGACGCCTATACCGACGGCGCGCGCAGCGGCAAGTTCGACCCGTTCACCGAAGGCGCCCGCACCGGCAAGTTCGACCCGTTCACGGAAGGCGCGCGCGCCAGCACCGTGGCCGGCCTCGACCGCAGCGGCGTGTCGGCCGAACCGGCCCGCAGCGCTGATCCGTACACCGACGGCGCCCGCATGGTGGCCGGCCTCGATCGCAGCGGCGTATCGGCCGAGCCCGCCCGCAGCGCCGACCCGTACACCGACGGCGCGCGCGGCAACGGCAAGCGCAACCCGTTCTACGACGGCGCCCGCAGCGGCAAGGCCGATCCCTACCTCGACGGCGCCAACGCCTGAGGCACCCGGCGGCAGGCAGGACAGCGCCTGACGCCGACCCCGATTCACCCCGTCGCGCCGCCCTGGCGGCGCGCGGATACCAGGAGCGCATCATGAGCCGTTGGCAGAGTTTCCGTCTGCTGGCAGGCTGGGCCCTGGTCTGTGTCGCCAGTGGCTCGATGGTCACTCTGGTAGCGCAGACTCTTCCCGCCTGACCTGCCTCGCCGCAGTCCCCCGACGGCGTGCCCTTTGCCGGCACGCCGTTTTTTTTGCGCCATTCTTTCGGCGCCGCGAATCCGTCGCGCGTTTTCCCGCCTCCTGGCCTGCGCGGGCCTGCCTCGTGATCCACGGGAGGCGCGTTCCATGTTCCACGCCGGGAACGTGCCCGGCGCGGAACGGCGCGCGCGCGTGACCGCCGTCCCCGGCCGCGGCCGGCCCGCCCCAGGGTAAATTTCCGCGGCGCGCTGCCGTTATCCCCCGTAGGCGACCGGCGCAAAGGCAGCGCCGGCGCGACCCTCCGCCTGCACGCGCAAGGGACTCGTCCCGCCAGGGGCGAGTGCGTGTCCGGGCGGCATAAACAGATAACGCCGACACCATTCATGCCGCCTATCCAAGGTCCGCCCGCCGAGACGGAACTCGTTCGCCTGCTCATCCAGGGCGTGACCGACTACGCGATCTACGCACTCGATCCGTCCGGCAGCGTCAGTAGCTGGAATGCCGGCGCGCAGCGCGCCAAGGGCTATGCGCGCGAGGAAATCCTGGGCAGCCATTTTTCCCGCTTCTACACGCCCGAGGACCGCGCCGCCGGCCTGCCCGGGCAGGCCCTGCAGCGGGCCCGCGAGCTGGGCCGCTGCGAGGTGGCCGGCGCCTGGCGCGTGCGCAAGGACGGCAGCCGCTTCTGGGCGCACGTGCTGCTCACCCCCATCCACGACCGCGCCGGCCGCCTGCTCGGCTACGCCAAGATCACGCGCGACATGACGCAGCAGAAGGCCGACGCCGAGCGCCTGGCCGAGGTCACGCGCAAGCTGGACCTGGCGCTGCAGAACATGTCGCAGGGCCTGTGCATGTTCGACGCGCACGGCACGCTGGTGCTGGCCAACCGGCGCATGGAGGCGATCTTCGGCACGGCCGCCGGCGGGCTGGCGCCCGGCGCCGGTTTCCTCGACGTGTGCCGCGCCATGACCGGCGCGCGCGCGAGCGAGGCCGCCGCGCCCGGCGCGCCGGCGGGCCGGCTGTCCACGCAGTCCACCGCGTCGGCCCAGTCCACCCCGTCCGCCCACGCCGTGCCGCCCGAGGCCCGCGCCGAGCCCTACGCGCAGGCGCTGGCCGAGCGGCACCTCGACATCCTGCGCCGGCAGCCGCGCTGGCGCAGCGTGGAAGCGCTGCCCGACGGGCGCGCCATCGCGCTGTCGCACAGCACGCTGGCCGACGGCGCCTGGGTCACCACCTGCGAGGACATCACCGAGCAGCGCCGCATCGAGGCCACCATCCACCATATGGCCCGCCACGACGGGCTGACCGGCCTGCCCAACCGCAGCTTCTTCATCGACCACCTCGACGAGGAGCTGCCGCGCGCGCGCAAGCAGGGCAGCCGGGTGGCCGTGCTCGGCATCGACCTGGACCGCTTCCGCGAAATCAACGACCTCTATGGACACGCCGCCGGCGACACCGTGCTGCGCGCGGTGTCCGGTCGCATCGCCGCGCAGCTCGACGCGGGCGAGTTCATCGCGCGCGTGGGCGGCGACGAGTTCATGGCCGTCAAGCGCTTCGCGCAGCAGCCCGAGCTGAGCGAGTTCATCGCGCGGCTGGTGACGTGCCTGAGCGAGCCGGTGCGCCTGGACGGCTTCGAGCTGACCGCCGGGGCCAGCATCGGCGTCGCGGTCTTTCCCGGCGACGGCATCCGCGCCGAACAGCTTGCCGCTAACGCCGGGCTGGCCATGCGCCGCGCCAAGGGCAGCCTGTCGGAGTCGATCTGCTTCTACGAAAGCCGCATGGACGAGGCCGAGCGCGAGCGCCGCACGCTCGCCGGCGAGCTGTGGATG
This sequence comes from Cupriavidus sp. FW216-B1, assembly GCF_058789195.1. Lineage (NCBI taxonomy): Bacteria > Pseudomonadati > Pseudomonadota > Betaproteobacteria > Burkholderiales > Burkholderiaceae > Cupriavidus > Cupriavidus sp. FW216-B1. The sequence continues at coordinate 483,235 of NZ_JBYTEL010000001.1, forward strand.
GCCATCACCGCCGACCAGTTCGTGCTGGACTACCAGGTGCAGACCGCCATCGCCAGCGGCGCGGCGATCGGCTGCGAGGCCCTGCTGCGCTGGCGGCATCCCGCGCGCGGGTTGATCACGCCGGACAGCTTCATCCCGCTGGCCGAGACCTGCGGCGCCATCCTGCCGATCGGCGAGTGGGTGCTGCGCAGCGCCTGCCGCGCGGCCGTGCACTGGGACGCGCCGCGCAAGATCTCGGTCAACCTGTCGCCGGTGCAGATCATCCACGGCAACCTGGTCCGGCTGGTGACCGGCATCCTGGAAGAAACCGGGCTGGAAGCGGGCCGGCTCGAGCTGGAGATCACCGAGTCCACCATCATCGGCGACAAGGCGCGCGCGCTGGACATCCTGCGCCGCATCCAGGCGCTGGGCGTGACCATCGCCATCGACGACTTCGGCACCGGGTATTCGTCGCTGGACATCCTGCGCTCGTTCCCGTTCGACAAGATCAAGCTCGACCGCACCTTCATCGCCGAGATCGCCGCCGACCGGCAGGCCCGGGCCATCATCCGCGCCATCCTCGCGCTCGGCCGCAGCCTGGCGATCCCGGTGCTGGCCGAGGGCGTGGAAACCGACGACCAGTTGCGCCTGCTGCGCGCCGAAGGCTGCGACCAGGCGCAGGGCGTACTGCTCGGCCGGCCGCTGCCGTTCGAGGACTTTCGCCGCGCCCATGCGGTGCGCGCCGGGCAACGCTGACGCGCGAACAGCATGGGAGTGATGCGGGAGTGATGCGGGAGTGATGCGCGAGGCGCGCCGCGCCGCCGTGCCTGCCGCGCCCGCCGGCGCGCCGGAACTCGCCCGCCGGGCCGCACTCTGATGCCTTATCGGCGGCCGCCCGGGCCGCCGCGCGGACAAGCAGCGGGAGCGGGAATGCCAGCACGGATCACTAGCGCGCCGGAACGCGGCGGCGCAGGCCAGCCATGAAGAACCGTCCCGGCACCGCCGCCGCGGCCGGGCTGCCGCACGCGGGCCGCGTGCGCGAGGTGGCCGACCGCACCGGCGGCCACCATGTCGTCCCGCACCGCCTGCAGGGCTGTCCCCACGCCGATCCGCTCACCCCCGCCGACCGCTACCAGGAATTGTTCGTCGCCGTGCAGACGGCGCGCGTGTTCGACGACAGCAAGACCTTCACCGACGCCATGCCGCGCCAGGACCCGGCCGCGATCCTGGCGGCCTACCGCGCCCGCGCGGGCGCCGCCGGCTTCGACCTCGCGGCGTTCGTGCGGGAGCACTTCACGCTGCCGCAGGTGCCGCGCAGCAGCTATGTCTCCGACCGGGCGCAGACGCTCGGCGACCATATCGACGGCCTCTGGGAAGTGCTCACGCGCCACCCGTCCGCGCACCCGCCGCAAGGCTCGCTGCTGCCGCTGCCCCATGCCTACGTGGTGCCGGGCGGGCGCTTCGCCGAGCTGTACTACTGGGATTCCTACTTCACCATGCTGGGCCTCGCCGCCAGCGGCCGGCACGGCCTGCTGCACGGCATGGCGGCCAATTTCTCGTACCTGCTCGACACCTACGGCGTGATCCCCAACGGCACGCGCACCTACTACCTGAGCCGCTCGCAGCCGCCCGTGTTCGCGCTGATGGTGGAACTGTTCGAGGACCACGGCGTGCAGCCCGAACTGGCCTACCTGCCGCAGCTGCGCAAGGAACATGCGTTCTGGATGCGCGGCGCCGAGCGCCTGGCGCCGGGCCAGGCATGCCGGCGCGTGGTCCGGCTCGCCGACGGCAGCCTGCTCAACCGCTACTGGGACGAGCGCGACACGCCGCGCGAGGAAGCCTACATCGAGGACGTGGCCACCGCCGCGTCGTCGTCGCGCCCCGCGCCCGAGGTCTACCGCGACCTGCGCGCGGCGGCCGAATCGGGCTGGGACTTCAGCTCGCGCTGGCAGGACCCCGGCGGCGGGCTGGAGACGGTGCGCACCACGGCCATCCTGCCGGTCGACCTCAACTGCCTGCTGTACAAGCTGGAAACCAAGCTGGCGGAGCTGGCCGCCGCCGCCGGCGACCCCGACGCGCCGGATTTCCTGGCGCGCGCGCGGGCGCGGCGCGGCGCCATCGACCGCCTGATGTGGAACGAGGCCGCAGGCGCGTGGTTCGATTTCGACTGGCAGCGCCATTGCCCGCGCGCCGGCCTGACCGCGGCCACTGTGATGCCGCTCTACGTGGACGCGGCCAGCCCGGCGCAGGCGGCGCTGCTGGCGCGCACCGTGGCCGCGCGCCTGCTGCTGCCCGGCGGCATCGCCACCACCGAGCGCATCAGCGGCGAGCAGTGGGACCAGCCCAACGGCTGGGCGCCGCTGCAATGGCTGGCCATCGGCGGGTTTGCGCGCCACGGGCAGCATGCGCTGGCGCGCGAGATCGCGCACCGCTGGCTGCATACCGTGGCCAGCCTCTACCGCCGCGAGTGCAAGCTGGTGGAGAAGTACGCGCTGCGCCCGGCGCCGCACGGCGCGGTGGGCGGCGGGGGCGGCGAGTATCCGCTGCAGGACGGCTTCGGCTGGACCAACGGCGTGGTGCGCCGGCTGATGGCGCAGCATCCCGTCCACGCGGCGTGCACCTCGCGCGCGGGCGAGCACGGTTGACCGGCCGGCGCTAGGCCGCGCCGGTCTCGCCGAGCCAGTGCGCCACGGTGGCGGCCAGCCAGGCCGGGTCGTCGTGCGGCAGATCGTGGCCGGCCCACGGGTGCCAGCGGTGCCGCACGCCCCACGCCGCCGCCAGCCGCGCCGAGCAGGCCGGGTCCACCAGATGGTCGGCGGTCGACGACACCAGCAGCGTGGGGCAGGACGGCGGCGCCGCGCCGGCGCGGTAGCGCGCCGCCGCCCACAACTGCCGCAGCGCGTTGCCGCGGCTGACCGGGGCGCTGGCGCGGATCGCGCTCCAGGCGGCCACGTCGGTCTCTCGCGTGGCGACGGCATTGCAGGTGAGGCGATGGATGGTGCGCTCGCAATAGGGGCCGTCATGCCAGCGCAGCGCCATGCCGGCCAGCGCCGGCCAGTTGCGCGGGCGCAGCCGCTGCGCCACGCTGCCGAACGGCCGCATGCTGGTGTTGACCAGCACCAGCGCGCCGATCTCCCGCGGATAGCGCCGCGCCCATTCCGCCGCCACCATCGCGCCCAGCGACATCGCCAGCACGCGGTAGGGCGGCGCCAGCGCCTGCCGGCGCGCGCCGGCGCGCACGTGCTCGACCATCGCCGCCACATCTGGCGGCGCGCGCACCGCCGCCTGCGCGCCGTTGCCGGGCAGGTCCAGCAGCGTCATGCGCGCGATGCCGCAGCGCGCCTGCAGCGCGGCGGGCAGGGCGCCCCAGTGGCGCGCTTCGCGCGTGAGGCCGCGCAGCAGGATCCAGTCGCTCATCGGGGTGGCCTGCCTTGCCATTGCGCGGTGGCCAGCGCCAGCAGCTGCGCGCGCCGCTCGCCCTGCGGCAGCCAGCGCTCGGGCGCGTAGGCCACGCGCCCGAGGAAGTCGAGCAGGTTGGCGTGGCGGCGCAGCACGCGCTCGGTGCGGTGCGCCTTGACCGGGTTGAAGAAGCCGTGGCGCGAGAACAGTTGCCGCGGGTTTTTCTTGATCCACAGCCACGAGCCCAGCTCGAGCGTCATCGGCAGGAAGATGTTGGGCGCCGGGGTGTGGTCGTAGGCCCAGTCCCACAGGTCGCCGTGCAGCAGGTACTGGTGGCTCTGCGGCTCGAAGGCGTAGCCGTGGTGCGGGTGGGCCTGCTCGAACATGGTCTTGAGCGCGAACATCTCCGGCAGGTGCGCCATCGGCGCCGCGGTGCGCGCGTAGGGAAACCAGATGCTGTCGCCCCAGCCGTAGCCCGAGTGGCAGTCCAGCGCGAAGCTCAGCGGGCGCTGCTGCAACTGCTGCGCCACCACGCGCAGCATGGCCTGGCTTTCCTGCTCCATCGGCGCACCCAGCCTGCCGCGGTACCACGGCAGCCACGCGCCCAGCCGCTGGCCGCCGGCCAGCAGCGGCACGCGGCCATCGGCATCCTGCGGCGCGTTGCGCATCAGGTCCACGCCGTTGGGGTTGGCGCGCCGGTAGGCCCACATGCCGCCGGGATTGACGATGGGCATGAACAGCAGCCGCACCGACTGCAGCTGCCGCTCGAGCAGGTCGTCCCACTCCAGCCGCCACAGCAGCATGCGCATGTAGTCGAGCAGCAGGTGGGTGCCGATGCGCTCCAGGCCGTGGATGCCGGCAAAGAAGCCGATCGCCGGCGCGCGCGGGTCGTCCGAGCCGATGCCGGCGGTGTAGAGGGGGAAGCGCCGCCCGCCCGCGTCGACCTCGCCGACGCGGCAGACATCCAGGCGATGCGCGCCGGCTTCGAGGATGGCTTCCAGTTGCCGCATCTCGGCGAAACCGTCGGCGGCGGGCGGGGGCATGGGCGAGGGCAGATCCGGGTCCAGGCAAGCGGGCGTGCCTCCCATCATCCGCCGCGAATATGAAATCCCCGTGACGCCGCCGCGCGCCGGGCGCGGGGGCGTGCGGCTGGCCTAGCCGGCCATTTCTTCCGCGAACAGCTCCAGCACCGCCCAGCCGCGCGCCGCGGCCAGCTCGCCCAGCGCCATGTCCGGGTTGGTGGCGACCGGGTGGCTCACCGCTTCCAGCAGCGGGATGTCGTTGCGGGAGTCGCTGTAGAACGCGGTGCGCTCGAAGCCGTCCCACGACAGCCCGAGCGCGGCCAGCCACTGCGCGACGCGCTCGATCTTGCCCGCGCCGAAGCTCGGCACGCCCTGCACGGCGCCGGTGAACTCGCCGCGCGCGTCGCACGCGGCCTCCACCGCGACCAGGTGCGCGACGCCGAGCGCCGCGGCGATCGGCTCGGTGACGAAGCGGCAGGTCGCTGTGACGATGCAGCACAGGTCGCCGGCCTCGCGGTGGCGCGCCAGCAGCGCGAGCGCTTCGGGGAGGATGGCCGGTGCGATGACCTCGCGCATGAAGCCGTCGCGCAGCGCTTCCAGGCGCGCGCGCGGATGGCGCGCCAGCAGGCCGAGGGCGAAGCCGGCGTGGCGGTGGAAATCGAGCCGCCCGGCGCCGTACTCGGCCAGCCAGAGCGCGTTGTTGGCCTCGACCTCGCGCGCGTCGGCGGCGCCGGCCGCCACCAGGTAGCGCGCCCATTCGTATTCGCTGTCGAGCGGTAGCAGGGTGTGGTCGAGGTCAAACAAGGCAAGGCAGGACATGCGCCGTCTCCGGTCGGAAAACCGGAAAGCATGCGCAGGCGCGGTGACTCGCCGATGATGCGCGGCGCAAGAATTCCGATACGGCTATCGGCGTATTTGCGCCGCGCCGGCCGCGCGTTCGCTCATGCCGCCGCGCGCGGCGCGAGGCACTCCAGGAACGCGCCGATCAGGCGCGTGTGGGTGCGGCCCTGCAGGCAGTACAGGTACTCGTGCAGGATCGGCGGCTGGCTGGAGAAGGGCACCGCGCACAGGCCGGCATCGCGCGGGACTTCGCCCAGCGGCACCACGCTCGCGCCGAGGCCCTGGCGAATGGCTTCGTAGATGGCCTCGCGGCTGCCGATCACGGTGCTCGACGGCAGCCGCAGGCCGGCTTTCTCCAGCGCGGTCTCGACCGCCTTGCGCGTCATCGAGCCGTGCTCGCGGATCAGCAGGTGGCAGGCGGCGATCTGCTCCAGGCTGACGCTGGGCGCGCGCGCCAGCGCGTGGCCGGGGTGGACCACCAGCACCATCGGGTCGGATGCCAGCGTGATGCGGGCCAGGCGCTCGTCGTCCACGGCGTGCGAGGACACCGCGACGTCGATGCGGTACTCGAACAGCGCGTCCAGCATCTGCTGCGAATTGCCGATGTCGAGGCTGATCTCGATGGCCGGATGGCGCTCGCGGAACGCCGCCACGCTGGGCAGGATGTAGTAGGGACCGGTGGCGCCGATGCGCAGGTTGCCCAGGTGCAGGTTGCCGGCGTTGCGCAGCAGGAAATCCGCGCTGCCTTCGTGCTGCATGAGCTGCTCGACCACCGGCATCAGCGCCACGCCCACGTCGCTGAGGTCGACGCGGCCGGCGCGCCGGTAGAACAGTTCGACGCCGTAGCTCTCCTCGAGCTGGCGGATGCGGCCCGTGACGGTGGGCTGGCTGACGCGCAACTGCTTGGCGGCGGTGGTGATGCTGCCCTGCCGCGCCACTTCATAGAATGTCGTCAACAGGTCGCCAAGCATGGGGGAATCCGTGGGGAATGAGGCAAGCGCGCCAGTCTAGCGGCGCTTTGTGACAGTTCCGTGCAACGCCGCCGGACAGGGCGGCGCCGCACGGCGGGCCGGGGGTGGACCCGATAGGAGCCGCAGGGGGGCGGACGCGCGCCGGACGCGCGCCGGGGCGCGCTGCCCCGGTCCGCGCGGCGGGGCTCAGGTCACGATCTGCGCCGGCATGCCCAGCGCGGGATCGGACTTGCCGTCCGCGCCGGTTTCCAGGCGGCCGGCGAAGCGCCGCTGGAAGCCGCCCTGGGGCACCGTGACGACGAAGTCGTACCAGTTGTCCTGCAGGTTCAGCGGCCAGTGCTGGTCGAGCTGCTTGCCGGCCGGGATGTCGAACGACCACGGGCCGTCGGCGCGGTAGGCGCCCGGCTTGACGGTGAAGGTGCAGGGCGCCGCGCCGGTGTTGATCATGGTCAGGTAGACCGCGGCGTTGGCCACGTCGTAGCACACGCGGATTTCCGGCGCGGTGCCGCCGGCGGCCGCCACGGCGCTGACGTTGCCCTTGAAGCTGCGGTGGAAGCCGTTCGGGCCGGTGATCCACAGGTCGTACTTGCCGCCGTCGGCGGCGTAGACGTCCCAGCTGTCGTGCAGTTCCTTGCCGGGCTCGACCGCGTAGCGGCGCGGCACGCGGTCCAGGTGCAGGCGGTCGTACACGTGGAACACGGCGGCGGCGGTGCCGCTGTTGCTGAACAGCAGCCACATGGCGCGCGACACCGGGTCCTCGCGCCCGCTTACGTGCAGCTCGTAGGGCAGCGCGCGCGACGGGCGCTGGCCGACTTCCTGGTTGGCCGGCGCGGCTGCCTGCGCGCTCTCGCTGGGCACCGGCACCTGCGCCTGGGCTTCCTGCGCGGTGCGCAGGGCGTCGGCGCCGGCCTTGGTGCTGGCCGGGATGGCCGGCAGCGCCGCGCTGTTCGGGCTGACGAAGTTGAAGGCCGAGAGCAGGTCGCCGCAGACGGCGCGGCGATAGGCGCTGATGTTGGCCTCGGCCACGCCGAAGCGGGCTTCGAGGAAGCGCAGCACCGAGGTGTGGTCGAACACCTGCGAGTTGACCCAGCCGCCGCGGCTCCACGGCGACACCACGTACATCGGCACGCGCGGGCCGGGGCCGTAGGGGTGCTTGTCGGTGTGGTACTCGCCGTCGGTGGCGATGGTGGACTTGCCGGCCAGCACGCCGTTGCTGTCGTAGGCGGGCGCGCACGGCGGCGGCACGTGGTCGAAGAAGCCGTCGTTCTCGTCGAAGTTGATCAGCAGGACGGTGCGGCTCCAGATGTCCGGGTTGGCGGTCAGCGCGTTGAGCACTTCCTGCGTGTACCAGGCGCCTTGCACCGGGCTGGAAGGCCCGGGGTGCTCGGAGTAGTTGGCCGGCGCCACGATCCACGACACCTGCGGCAGCGTGCCGGCGGCGATGTCGTCCTTGAACGACTGCAGGAAGCCGTTGTCGGGCATGGTATTGCCGATGCCCTTGATGAGCGGGTTGATGGCTTCATCGGTGGCCGCGCTGTACGCGGTGTAGGGGCTGCCGTTGGCCGCGTTGCCCTTGGCCTCGTTGGCCTTGCGGTACTGCACGAAGCCGGCCAGCGGGTTGTCGGTGAAGTTGTCCGGCATGTTCTGGTAGAGCTTCCAGCTCACGCCGGCGGCCTGCAGGCGTTCCGGGTAGGTGGTCCAGGTGTAGCCGCTGGTGGAGGCACCCATCGAGTCGCCGCTGTTGTCGATCACGGGGCCGCCGCGGGCGCCGGTGGGATCGTTGGTGCCGGTCCAGTGGAACAGGCGGTTGGTGTTGGTGCCGCCGTGGAAGCTGCAGTGGTACGCATCGCACAGCGTGAAGGCGTTGGCCAGCGCGAACTGGAAGCCCAGCTCGGCCTCGGTGTAGTAGCCCATCGACTGGGTGTTCTTGTAGGTCGGCCACTTGTTCATGCGGCCCAGGTCCCAGGCGTTCTGCGCGTCGGGATAGCTGTGCGGGGTGCCGTTGACGCGCTGGGCGTTGCCCTGCGTGCTGTCCAGGTGGTACGGGCGCACGATGCGGTTGGTATAGCCCTGCTGCCACACGTCGAGGCCGCCGGCCAGCGGGATCGGGAACCGCTCGCCGAAGCCGCGCACGCCCTTGAACGTGCCGAAGTAGTTGTCGAAGGAACGGTTCTCCTGCATCAGGATCACCACGTACTCCACGTCGCGGATGGTGCCGGTGGCGTTGTTGGCGGGAATCGCCAGCGCGCGGCGGATCGACGGCGGGAAGGCGGCCAGCGCCGCGGCCGCGGCGGTGGTGCCGCTGGCCATCTTGAGGAAGTTGCGTCTGCTGTGAAGGCTCATCGTTGTCTGTTCTGGCTAGGCTGGTTCGGCGGATCGGTGCGTGCGATGGCGGCCCGGCGCGTGGCGCCGGGCAGGCGCATCAGGGCGCGCAGCGCAGTTTCGGCGTGACGGCGGGCTCCTGCCCCGGCTGCGAAGGCTGGGACGGTTGCGCGGGCTGCTGGGCGCCGGCGGGGCTGCTGTCGTCGCCGCCGCAGGCGGTCAGCGCGGCGCACAGCGCCAGGGCCGCCAGCCAGCCGGGCAGGGCGAGGATCGGTTTGGAAGGCTTCATGTGACGGGCTCTCTTGGGGGGAATCAGGGGTTGAGCGTGGACAGCGGCTGGCGCGAGCCGGTGATGGTCTGCAGTTCGGACAGGCTGAGCTGGCGCGTCCACATGGCCAGGTCGTTAAACTCCATCACGCCCTTGAGCGAGCCGCCGTTGTTGGGCACGTAGGCATGCGTGGCATCGTCGTTGATGCCCCACTGCCCGGTCGCCAGGCCACCCAGCTTGGTCACGTCGGTGTTGGCGATGGCCTTGTTCTCGGTCTTCTGCACGCCGAGCACCGGGTCGATGATGTAGGCGCTGAAGGTCTTGGCCGTGGCGTTGACCGACAGGGCCAGGTAGGCCCACTGGTTGGCGCTGAACGTCATGCCCTGGATGTCGTCGCGCTTGCCGCCGCTGCCGATGTTGAAGCGCACCTCGCAACTGCCGAACAGGCCGAAGGCGATGCCCGCGTTGGCGCCGGACACGTAGTTCTTGTTCGACAGGATCGGCTCGCCGGTGCCGTTGCCCTGCGTGCAGTCGGACTTGAACCAGAAGCCGATGGTGAACTGCGGCGACAGCGCGATGTCGGCGCCGCTCTGCTTGAGCACGTAGGCGTCGATGTTGGAGTTGACCTTCAGCGATTTGGCGCCGAAGTTGTCGGTGCCGAGCGAGCCGCCGTCGGTGCCGGCCACCCACGGGCCGATGGTGGTGGTGCCCTTGGCATCGAGCGCGGGCAGCGTCTCGAAGCTGTAGTACGCGGCGAGGTTGTTGCGCAGCGTGTCGGCCAGCACGATCGGCTTGACGTAGTTGATCTGCGCCTGCAGGGACACGGGCACGCCGTTGCGCACCAGCGTGTAGTTGTAGCGGTACAGGCCGCTGTCGGGCGGGTTGAGCTTGGTGTCCTCGTAGCTGGTGGTGCCGGCGGGCAGCGCGGACTCGATCACCACGCCGTCGCGCAGCAGGGTCATGGGGCCGCTGGCGGTGGTGGGGTTCTGCCAGGACAGCACCAGGGTGTTGCTGAACTGGCCGACCACCGAGCTCATGGCGCGCGCGCCGGCCTCGCCGGTCAGCGCGGCGCCGTCGATCTTGTACTGGGCGGCCGGCAGTGCGGTGCCGCTGTGCGCCAGCAGCGTGGGCAGCAGGTCGGCCTCGCTCGGCATGGCCGAGAGCGCGGCGGCGTTGGCCGGCGCCGCGGGCAGGTTGCCGGCGAGCGCGTTGAAGGGCTTGTTCAGCGCGATGAACGCGGTGCGGTTTTCCACCGTGGGCAGCGTGGTGGTGGCGCCGGTGGCGTCGAGCCCGTGGCTGGCGGTCACGGCGACCAGCCAGTCTTCGCCGGGGTTGGCCTGGCGGCGCGCCTGCACGGCGGCCAGCAGCTTGCCGAGCGCCTGGTCGAAGCCGCTCAGCGCGGTGGCGTAGGCGCCGCCGTTGAAGCCCTGGCTCGCGGCGGCCAGGTCGGGCGCGGTGTACTGGGCGAACACCACGTCGTAGCCGGACTGCACCAGCTTCACGCCTTCCTGCGTCACGCAGTTGTCGTCGTAGGCGCAGTCGCGCAGCGAATCGAGGTTGCCGGCGGCGGCGTCCGCCTTGAGCAGCAGCGGCAGCGCCGCCGCGCCGGTGGCCGCGCCCAGGCGCTGCCGGGTCGCGCCGGTGTTGGCCGCGCGCAGGTACTGGAACAGGCTCGGGGCCTTCAGGCCGGCCGCGGCGGCCTGGTCGTCGGTGACGCCGTGGCGGTCCTGCCAGTTGCCGGTCAGCACCGTGGCCCAGCTCGGCGCGTCGAGCGGCGCCTGTTCGCTGATGGTGCCCAGCCTGCCGCCCGTGGACGACGGCGTGATCGCCAGCGTGGCCAGGTTGGGCATGCCGTGCTGGATCAGCGCATTCTGCAACTGGCTGTAGGTGGCGCCGTCCACGCCGACCAGCAGGATCTTCTTGCCGGCCGCGCCCGGCGTGGCGCCGCCGCTGCCGCCCTGGTCCGGGGCCGCCGTCGCCGGCGCATCGCTACCACCGCCGCACGCGGCCACCACGCCCGCCAGGGCCAGGCTGCACGCCATGCGTGCCTGCTGTTTCCATGCCATGTCTGCTTCCCTCTTTTCCGTTGTTTCTCAAGCCGCGCGCCGCCATCGCGGCGCTGCCGATCACGCTCCCCGTGACGCGTTGGCAGAGTAAGAAAAGGGGTTGTCAGCCGGGTGACATGCAGGCAAAGAATGCTGATGCGCCCATTTGTATTCCTGATGGAACAGGCACGGGCCGGGTGCGGAGGCGATCTGGAAAAGCAAAACGCCCGCGCGAAGGCGGGCGTTGGGAGACGTTGGGTGGTGTTCCGGGGAGACCGGGCAAGGCGCCCGGCCCGGTCTCAGGCCTTGGCGGCCTGCACCTGCGCGCCGTCGTCGCGCACGGTGCGGCGCCCGGCGGCGAGCGCCAGCAGGGCCGCCAGCGCGCAGGCGGCGCCGGCCGCGTACAGCGCCGGGGTGTAGGTCAGCAGCAGCGTGCGCGTCAGGCCGGCGCCGAACGCCGCGGTGGCCGCGCCCACCTGGTGCGCGGCGAAGATCCAGCCGAACACCATCGGCGCGCGCTCCTTGCCGAAGGCCGCGCCCGCCAGCCGCACCGTGGGCGGCACCGTGGCGATCCAGTCCAGGCCGTAGAACATGGCGAAGATCGACAGGCCATACAGCGTGAAGGTGGAGTGCGGCAGCCAGAACAGCGACAGCCCGCGCAGGCCGTAGTACCAGAACAGCAGCTTGCGGCAGTCGTAGCGGTCCGACAGCCAGCCCGACAGGATGGTGCCGACGAAGTCGAAGGCGCCCATCATGGCCAGCGCCCCGGCGGCCGGCACCGCGGCCATGCCGAAGTCCGCGCACAGCGCGATGAAGTGGGTCTGGATCAGGCCGTTGGTGCTCAGGCCGCAGATGAAGAAGGTGCCGGCCAGGACCCAGAAGGTCTGGGTGCGGGCGGCGTCGCGCAGCACCACGAAGGGGCCGCGCAGCGTGAGCGGCGCGGGCGGCTGGGCCGGCGCGGCATGCACCTGCTGCGGAACTTCGCCGTAGGCGGCCAGGCCCACGTCGGACGGGCGGTTGCGCATGAAGCAGAACACCAGCGCGGCCAGCGCGGCGCAGGCCAGCAGCACCGGCAGCACGGCGGTGCGCCAGCCCATGTGCTCGATCAGCCAGGCCGCCACCGGCAGGAACGCCAGCTGCCCGGTGGCCGAGCTGGCCGTGAGGATGCCGATCACCAGCCCGCGCCGCGCGCTGAACCAGCGGCTGGCCACCACCGCGGCCAGCACCAGCGCGGTCAGCCCGGAGCCGATGCCCAGCATCAGGCCCCAGGCGATGAACAGTTGCCACAACTGCGTCGCCACCGTGGCCAGCGCCATGCCGCCGGCGATCAGCGCCAGCGCGGCCCAGACCACGTTGCGCACGCCGAAGCGTTCCATCAGGATGGCCGAGAACGGTGCCATCAGGCCGAACAGCGCGAAGCGCACGGCCAGGATCGACGAGATCTGGTCGGTGTCCCAGCCCATTTCGCGGGTGAGCGGCTTGAGGAAGGCGCCGGGCAGGCCGAGCGCGGCCGACGTGGTCAGCATCACGCCGAAGGTGAGGGCGGCGATCAGCCACGCATAGTGGATGCCGCGCCGGTCGAGCCGGCTGGAAAGCGCTTGAGCAAACATGAATGTTCCGGGGGCGGAGTTCGTTGTGGTTCGGGGCGGGTGCGCGCGTTATGGCGCGAGCGGGCCCAGCAGCATCTCGCGCGCGGCGGCGAGGATCTCGTCGGACAGCGCATCGCCGGCGGTGGCCCGCGCCAGCGTCATCGCGCCCAGCAGCATGGACAGCTCGGCCAGCGCCAGCTTGCGGCGCTCGGCCGGGTCGGCGTGCTCGACGGTCTTGATCCAGTCCTCGACCATGACCTTGAGGCCGTCCAGGTAGGCCTGGCGCACCGGCTTGTCCACGGGCTCGCGCGCCACGTCGCTGGCCAGCGCCACCGCCGAGCAGCCTTCGCCGGGCGCGGCGCAGTGCTCCTGCGTCAGGTAGGGCTCGACCAGGTTGGCGCGCATGGCGTGCTTGTCGTCGCCGGCGCGGCCCAGGCGGCGCGCCCAGCGCTGCGCCGATTCCTCGAAGCCGCGCCGGCACGCCAGCGCCACCAGTTCGTCCTTGGAGGCGAAATGCCCGTAGAAGCCGCCGTGGGTCAGCCCGGCCCCGGCCATCAGCTCGGCCACGCTGACGCCGTTGAGTCCGCGTTCGCGGAACAGCCGCGTGGATGCCGCCTCGATCGCTTCGCGGTGCTTTTCCGCCTGTTCTCGTGATGCGCGCGCCATGTTCGTTCTCCTGCCAAAACTTTGCTTGACCGGATTTTATATGACGACCATAATTTATTCAATAGATGTCGACCATCATTTAAGAAGCCGCGGCCCGCCCCCGGGCCGCGGCGCGTGTCCTCACCAAGGAGTGTTTGTCATGCAGAACCTGTTCGATCTCACCGGCCGCGTGGCCGTCGTCACCGGCTCTACCAAGGGCATGGGCCTGGAAATGGCCCGCGCGCTGGGCGCGGCGGGCGCCGCCGTGGTGGTGTCCGGGCGCGACAGCGCCGGCGCCGAAGCGGCCGCCGCCACGCTTGCCGCCGAAGGCATCCAGGCCCGGGGCATCGCCTGCGACATCGCCGACGTGGACAGCGTGCGCGCCTTCGCCGAGCAGGCGCTGGCCGCCTACGGCCGGGTCGACGCGCTGGTGCTCAACGCCGCGGCCGGCGCCACGCCCGGCTCGCTGCTGACGCAGGGGCCGGAGCTGTTCGACCAGGCGATGGGCGGCAACGTGCGCGGCAACCTGATGCTGGTCAACGCGCTGTCGCCGCAGATGATCGCGCGCGGCGACGGCGCCATCGTGTTCACGTCGAGCATCGCCGCCAAGCGCGGCTCGGCCTTCCTCGGCATGTACAGCATCACCAAGGGCGCGACCGACCAGGCCGTGCGCAGCCTGGCGCTGGAACTCGGCCCGAAGGGCATCAACGTCAATGCCATCAACCCCGGCCCGGTGCGCACCGAGTTCTCGCGCGAGGCGCTGTGGGGCAATCCGGAGCAGGAAGCGCGGCTGGCCGCGGCGATTCCGATGCGGCGCATCGGCGAGGCGAAGGACGTGGCCGGGCTGGCCGTGCTGCTGGCCTCGCCGGCGGGCCGCTTCATCAGCGGGCAGAGCATCGGCGTGGACGGCGCGCTGTCGGTTGCCTGAACGGGTTGCCTGAACGGGTTGCCTGAACGGGTTGCCTGAGCGCGGCGGCGCGTGGCCCGCGCTTTCCTCCGGCCGGCTTCCCAAGCGGCCGCCGATGCGGCAAAGTAGCCGGATTCAAGCTACCGGACCGGACGCACGGGACCACGCCATGACGCAATCCTCATCCCCATCCGCACCCCAGGCCGACCCTGACCAGGAGCGCATGCAGGCCGCGCTGGCCGAGGTCTTCGCGCTCGCGCGCGCCGGCGACGCGGCCACGCTCGCCGGCCTGCTCGAGCGCGGCCTGTCGCCCGACCTGCGCAACGAGAAGGGTGACAGCCTGCTGATGCTGGCCTGCTACCACGGCCACGCCGAGGCCGCGCGCGTGCTGCTCGCGCGCGGCGCGGCGCCGGACCTGCGCAACGACAACGGCCAGACCCCGCTCGCGGGCGCGGCGTTCAAGGGTTACGCGGAGATCGCCGCGCTGCTGCTGGACCACGGCGCCGACGTCGAGGGCGCCTCGCCCGACGGCCGCACGGCGCTGATGGTGGCGGCGATGTTCGACCGCGCGGCGATCGTCGAGCTGCTGCTCGCGCGTGGCGCCAATGTCGGCGCGCGCGATGCCGGCGGCGCCACCGCCGCGGCAGCCGCGGCCATGATGGGCGCGCGCAATGCCGCGGCGCTGCTGGCGGGGAAGGACGGGCAGTAGCGCGCTATGGCGCGTGCCGGCGTGCGGCCGTCAGGCGTGCATCCCCGCGAGCCGCATCACGCCCCGCAGCAGCAGCGCGGCCACGCCGAGCGCCGCCACGCTGGCGATCCAGATCGCCAGCAGCCAGCCCACGCGCGCCAGCCAGCCGCGCGGCGCGGTGCCGTCATCGCGCCGGTTCGCGGCCATCAGTGATACCCCTCGCCGTGCCTGACCTTGCCGCGGAACACGTAATACGCCCACACCGTGTACATCAGGATGAACGGGATGATGAACAGGGCGCCGACCAGCGTGAAGCCCTGGCTCTGCGGCGGCGCGGCGGCGTCCCAGATCGAGATGCTGGGCGGCACGATGTTCGGCCACACGCTGATGGCCAGCCCGCTGTAGCCGAGGAAGACCAGCGCCAGCGTGTAGAGGAACGGCGCGATGCGCGCGTCGGCGCGCAATGAGCGCACCAGCCGGTACATGCACAGCAGCACCAGCAGCGGCACCGGCGCGAACCAGATCAGGTTGGGCAGGCTGAACCAGCGCGCGGCGATGCGCGGCTGCGCCAGCGGCGTCCAGATGCTGATCACGGCGATCACGCCGAGCAGGACCCAGGCCAGCCGGCCGGTGAGATGGAGCATGCGCCGGTGCAGGTCGCCTTCGGTCTTGACGATCAGCCAGGTGCTGCCCAGCACGGTGTAGGCCACCGCCACGCCGACGCCGCAGAACAGCGGGAACGGCTGCAGCCAGTCCAGCGGGCCGCCGGCGAAGACGCGGCCGCTGACGCGGATGCCGTCGATGTACGCGCCCAGCGCCACGCCCTGGAAGAAGGCCGCCGCCAGCGAGCCGCAGATGAAGGCCTTGTCCCACACGTGGCGCTCGCGGTCGTTGGCCTTGAAGCGGAACTCGAACGCCACGCCGCGGAAGATCAGCCCGAGCAGCATCAGGACCAGCGGCAGGTAGAGCGCGCTGAGCACCACCGAGTAGGCCAGCGGGAAGGCGGCCAGCAGGCCGGCGCCGCCGAGCACCAGCCAGGTCTCGTTGCCGTCCCACACCGGTGCCACGGTGTTCATCATCACGTCGCGGTCATGGCGGTCCGGCACGAAGGCATAGAGCATGCCGATGCCGAGGTCGAAGCCGTCCATCACCACGTACATCATCACCCCGAAAAAGATGATGACGGCCCAGATCAAAGAGAGGTCGACACCCATGTTCAGCTCCCGGAAGTGTTGATGGCGGGCACGTCGCCGCGGTCGTCGACGGCGGACAGCGGGCGCGCCGGCGTGTGCGCCGGATGGCCCGGACGGGCGGCGTCCTCGTCCTCATCGTCGTCGCCTTCGTGCATGACCGGGCCCTTGCGCACCAGCCGCATCATGTAGGCGATGCCCACGCCGAACACGAACACATAGGCCACCACGAACAGCGCCAGCGTCAGCGCGAGCTCGGGCGCGCCGTGCGGCGAGACCGCGTCGGCGGTGCGCATCACGCCGTACACCACCCACGGCTGGCGCCCGATCTCGGTGGTGAACCAGCCGGCCAGCAGCGCCACCAGCCCGGCCGGGCCCATCCACAGCGCCACGCGCAGGAAGGCGCGCGCGCGGTAGAGCGCCTCGCCGCGGCGCAGCAGCAGGCTCCACAGGCCGAGCAGGATCATCAGCACGCCCAGCCCGACCATCACGCGGAAGCTCCAGAACAGGATGGTGGCGTTGGGCCGGTCCTGCGGCGGGAACGCCTTCAGGCCGGGGATCTGGCCGTCCAGCGTGTGCGTCAGGATGAGGCTGCCCAGGCGCGGGATCTCCAGCGCGAAGCGGGTTTCCTCGCGCGCCATGTCAGGCCAGCCGAACACGATCAGCGGCAGCGGCTCGTTGCCGCGGTTTTCCCAGTGGCCTTCCAGCGCGGCGATCTTGGCCGGCTGGTGGGCGAGCGTGTTGATGCCGTGCATGTCGCCGATCACGGCCTGCACGGGCGCGACCACCAGCAGCATCCACATCGCCATCGACAGCATCTTGCGGATGGCCGGGTTGTCGCGCCCGCGCAGCAGGTGCCACGCGGCGGAGGCGCCGACGAACAGCGCCGTGGCGAGGAAGGCCGCCACGCTCATGTGCGCCAGCCGGTACGGGAACGACGGGTTGAAGATCACGCGCAGCCAGTCCACCGGCACCACGCGGCCGTCGATGATCTCGTAGCCCTGCGGGGTCTGCATCCAGCTGTTGGAAGCGAGGATCCACGTGGCCGAGATCAGCGTGCCGAGCGCGACCATCAGGGTGGCGAAGAAGTGCAGGCCGGGGCCGACCTTCTTCCAGCCGAACAGCATCACGCCGAGGAAGCCCGCCTCGAGGAAGAACGCGGTCAGCACCTCGTAGGTCAGCAGCGGGCCGGTCACGCTGCCGGCGAAGTCGGAGAAGAAGCTCCAGTTGGTGCCGAACTGGTAGGCCATCACCAGCCCGGACACCACGCCCATGCCGAAGTTGACCGCGAAGATCTTGGACCAGAAGTGGTACAGGTCGCGGTAGACCGGGTTCTGCGTGCGCAGCCAGCAGCCTTCCAGCACGGCGAGGTAGCTGGCCATGCCGATGGTGATGGCGGGAAAGATGATGTGGAACGAGATGGTGAACCCGAACTGGATCCGGGCGAGGTCGAGCGCACTCAGGCCGGGCATGGCGTGGTCTCCGTGAGGCGGGGGTGGGCCGGGGTGGCTTGTCCAAGACACCGGCCGGCGCGTAGGGATAGCGTAGACCACGGCGCGAGCGCATTGAAGGGCGCTTGCGGGCGGGGGCGCACGCGATGTGGCGCGGATGCCGCGGGCGGGCGGCGGCGGGGGCGGAAGCCTGCCCGGGCGGGCAGGCCTGATGCGGGGTTGTCCATGTGCGGAGGCCGGATATTGGGCTTGCGCCCGGAGCGCGGACCGCGCCCCGGCGCATGCGATGGACCCCATGCTACCGGCGGCCCGGCGTGGATAACAGAAGCAAATGCGCTTAAAAAGACGGTATCAGTCTGCTGCGCTGCGGTATAACGCCGCAGCGCCCGGGCGCGGCCCGCCGTTTCAGCGGCTCAACCCGCGCGCCGCCACCGGCCACACGCAGGCCACGGTGCCGCCGCGCACGCCGACGATGTCGTCGTACAGGTTGAGGGTGGGATCGCAATGGCCGGGCACCAGCAGCACCTGGCTGCCCAGCGCCGGCAGCAGCGGGGCGGCGCGCGCGCCCGGCGCCGGCAGCGCCTCGACGATGCCGTGCTCGTCGTTGGCGGCCACGTAGGCCAGCGCGAGGTCGTGGCCGTCCGCGCCCCAGACCAGCGGCAGGCCGGAGTCCACCGCCATCGACTTCAGCCCCGCGTCCAGCACCACGCGCGGCGTGGCCGGCGCGGGCGCCGTGGCGGCGGCCACGCTCATGACCGTGCTGGCGATGAACAGGCTGTGCTCGAAGCGCAGCGCGCCGCCGTATTCGTTGCGGCCGTAGTCGCCGTCCATGAAGACGTAGGAGCCGGGCTGGATCTCGGTGTAGACGCCGCTGGCGAGGTCGAACTCCACGCTGCCGCTGCCGCCGCCAGTGACCGTGGCGCAGGCCACGCCGGCTTCCGCCAGCGCGGCCACCACGGCCGCGGTGCGGGCCGCGGCCTCGGCCGCCGCGCGCTTGCGCGCGGCGTACTCGCGCACGTGCTGGATGCCGCCCTGGTAGGCCTGCAGGCCGCGGAACGCCAGCCGCGCATGGGCCTGGACGGCCTGCGCCAGCCGCAGCGCGGCGGCGGCGCCGGCCACGCCGCAGCGGCCCTGGCCCACGTCGATCTCGACGAACACGCCGATGGTGCTGCCGGCCTGCGCGGCGGCCGCGGCCAGCGCCTCGACCTGGCGCGCGTCGTCCACGCACACGCTCATGCGCGCATGCAGGGCGAGCCGCGCCAGCAGCGCGGCCTTGGCCGGCCCGGCGATCTCGTTGCTGATGTGGATGTCGGTCACGCCCGCCCGCACGAACGGCACCGCCTCGCTGACCTTCTGGCAGCAGATGCCGGCCGCGCCGCGCGCGATCTGCGCCAGCGCGATGGCCGGGCATTTGTGCGCCTTGGCATGCGGGCGCAGTTGCACGCCGGCCCGGTCGGCCGCCTGCTGCATGCGCGCGAGGTTGCGCTCGAAGGCGTCCAGGTCGAGCACCAGCGCGGGGGTGTCGATGGCGGTCACGGGCTGGCCGGGCTCGGCGGCGGGCGGCAACCGCAGGTCCGGCAAGGCGAGCGAAGCCGGCGAGGCGGGCGTGGCGTGGGTCATGGGGCGGGTGGTCCTGGGCTGGATGGCAAGGCGGAGCCTGGCCGTGCCTGCGATGATGTGGGGTGCGGACCGGCGCTGTCAAATCGGCCGGCGGCGCCTCCCATGCGGACCTGTGCCGGCGCCGCCGCCGCGCGCGCGCCGGCCTGGCGGCGGATGACAAGCGGGCCGATTCGGCGCATAGTTTGCGGCTTTCGCACGATGCGCCTCGCGCACTTGCCGCCAGCGGCATCCTGACTCCCGATGGACTTTCCTCTCCTGATCGTGGCGCTCGGCGCCGTGGTGGCCGGCTTCGTGCAGGGCCTGTCCGGGTTTGCCTTCGGCATGGTGGCGATGTCGTTCTGGGTATGGACGGTGGAGCCGCGGCTGGCGGCGGCGATGGCGGTGTTCGGCTCGCTCACCGGGCAGGTGGTGGCGGCGCTCACGGTGCGGCGCGGCTTCTCGCCGCGGCAGCTGCTGCCGTTCGTGGCCGGCGGCGTGCTCGGCATTCCCATCGGCGTGGCCGTGCTGCCGATGCTCGACGCCAACCTGTTCAAGGCTTGCCTGGGCGCGTTCCTGGTGATCTGGTGCCCGCTCATGCTGTTGTCTGCGCAGCTGCCGCGCGTGCGCTTCGGCGGGCGCCTGGCCGATGGCCTGGCCGGCACCGCCGGCGGCATCATGGGCGGCATCGGCGGCTTCAGCGGCGTGATTCCCACGCTGTGGTGCACGCTGCGCGGGCTGCCCAAGGACGAGCAGCGCGCCATCATCCAGAACTTCAACCTGGCCACGCTGGCGGTGACGATGGCGACCTACGTCGGCACCGGCATCGTCACGCGCGACATGGTGCCGATGTTCTTGGTGGTGGGCCCGGCCATGCTGGTGCCGAGCATCCTCGGCGCGCGGCTGTACATCGGCATCAGCGAGATCGCCTTCCGCCGCATCGTGCTGAGCCTGCTGACGGCCTCGGGCGTGGTGCTGCTGACCGCCTCGCTGCCGCGGCTGCTGGCAGCGGCGCACTAAACGCCGGGCGCCGCGCGCCTTCGGGTATGGAGGATGCCGCTGCCGCTGCGCGCGAACCGGCTCGCGGCGGCATGGCAAAGTCCCGCGCCGGCTAGCCTGCCGCGGCGAACGCCGCCACCGCCGCCATCGTCTCGGGCGCCGGCGACGCGCAGGCCCGCAGCGCGAGCGGGCGCTGTCCGGCCAGCGTCAGTTCGGCGGCCTGCCCGCCGAAGCGCAGCACGCCTTCTTCGAACACGCGCCGCTGCGGCAGCGGCGCACCGGGCTCCTCCGCCATCGACACGAAGCGCAGCGGCTGCGCGCGCGGCGGCGAGTGCGCGCCGTCCAGCCACAGCCACTGGTAGAGACGCGCGCGCGGCGTGCCGGCGGGCAGGCCGAGCCGCTTGATCTCGAGCACGGTGCCCGCGTCCGCGCCGAACGCGAACAGGATGCGCAAGGCGGGCGCGGCCGGCGGGGAGGGCGGATCTTGTGTCATGGGCGTGGCCGGGTCCGGTGTCGCGGGGAGCGCGATTCTACCGGATTCGTCCGCCGCATCCGGATGCACGGGACGATGCACGCGGCGACATGCCGCGCATATCGATAGGCGAACACCTTCATTCCGCGCCGCAGGGCGCGGCGCTAACATCGCTGCCACGCGAGCCGGCGTCACGAGCGCCGGCCGCGCCCCTCACCACAGCGGCCGCTCCGGCCGCGACCAACCTTCGTGGAGACTGCATGCAGCGCCGTACCCTGTTCAAATCCATCGCCCTGGCCGCCGCCATCGCCGTGCTGCCGGGCTTCGCCGCGCAGTCCGCGCTCGCCGCCGACCAGGTGGTGCGCCTCGGCACCATGAGCGGCCCCGACGCGCAGATCTGGGAAGTCGTGCGCACCGTGGCCAAGCGCAGCGGCCTGGATGTGAAGATCGTCGAGTTCAACGACTACGCCCAGCCCAACGCCGCGCTCGACGCCGGCGACCTCGACGCCAACGGCTTCCAGCACCAGCCTTTCCTCGACAGCCAGATCGAGGCGCGCCACTACAAGATCGCCAACGTGGGCCTGACCTACGTGGCGCCGATGGGCTTCTACTCGAAGAAGTTCAAGTCGCTCAAGGACCTGCCCGAAGGCGCCAAGGTCGGCATCCAGAACGATCCCTCCAACGGCAACCGCGCGCTGCTGCTGTTGCAGAAGGAAGGCCTCATCACGCTGCGCGACGGCGCCGGCAAGAGCGGCAAGAACGCCACGCCGCTCGACATCGCCGCCAACCCGCGCAAGCTCAAGATCGTCGAGCTCGATTCGGCCATCCTGCCGCGCTCGCTCGACGACCTCGCCGCCGCCTCGATCAACACCGACTACGCCGTCAAGGCCGGTCTGAACCCCACGCGCGACGCCATCGCCATCGAAGACCTGCGCGGCCCCTACGCCAACCTGATCGCGGTGCGCACGCAGGACAAGGACAAGCCGTGGGTCAAGCCGCTGGTGTCGGCCTACCAGTCGCAGGAAGTGCGCGACTTCCTCGCCAGGCAGTTCAAGGGCGCGATCCTGCCGGCATTCTGAGCGCCGTTCCCGACTGGCATCCGGGCCGGCGTTCAGCGCCGGTCTTCTTGCCTTCGTTCCCCGGGCGGACCTCATCCGCCCGGCGCTGCCTTCCCGATTTTCCTCCCGCGATTTCCTCGAACCGCCGGCGCGTGTCGCTCCGCGACGGTTCGCTGTCGCCGATGAAGCCCGGCGCCGGATATGCCGCGAGCCGCCGCTTCGGTGGCCATCCCTGAGCGCGGGGTCGCCGCGCCTCTCCTGTTTCCGCTTGTCGTGTCGTGCTGGCGTGGCTCGTCACCCGGCGTGCCGGCGCATGCCGGCGTCAGGCAGTCCGGCCCGGCGCCGCGAATGCCATGACATTTGCATACATTCATAACTCTCTGAAGTGATATTCAAAGCATACATTTAGCCACATCCCTGTCACCTGCGGTGCCTACCATTCGGCGGCTTTCCGGGTCTTGCGCGTCACATGCGCAGGCCATTCCCGACGATTTCCGACGAAAACCACATTGCGAGCCGCCGCATGACATCCACCGCACCGCCTGTCTTCCGACCCGCCCGCCGCCTGCCCAGGCTGCTGGCCGCCTCGCTGTTCGCCTTCCTGGCCGCCTGCGGCAGCGACACCGACAACGGCCAGCCCACCGTGCCGCCCGCGGGCACCACGCCGCCGCCGCCGGCCGCGCCCGCCCAGCCGGCGCCGACGCTGGTCGCCTTCATGCCGGACATCCATTTCCACGATGTCTACGCCACGTTCCAGGACGGTTCGTTCCCGGGCATCCCGAACCAGAAGTCGGGCCGCAACGCCACCATCCGCCTGATGCAGGCGCAGATGACCTCCACGCGCCTGTTCAACGAGAACTACTTCGCCTTCATCGCCGCGCTGGACGACGCGGTGGCGCGCGGCGTCAAGCTGATCGCGCTGCCGGGCGACTTCTCCGACGACGGCCAGCCGGTGCACATCCGCGGCCTGAAGAAGGTGCTGGACGAATACGCCGAGAAATACGGCATCGAGTTCTTCGCCGCCCCGGGCAACCACGATCCCAACAAGCCGTTCGCGCGCGCCGGCGGCAAGAGCGACTACCTCGGCATCGACCCGAACCACGGCGATGTCGGCTTCCCGCAGCCGATCTACAGCCGCGGCGGCAACGGCGACTGCTCCAACCCCTACGCGGGCAGCTGGTCGAAGCAGAACTGGTCCTACTGCACGGAAGAAGTGCTGGAAATGGGCTACGCCGGCGTGACCCAGGCGCTGGAGCAGCACGGCTTCATGCCCAAGGCCAAGTTCCGCTATTTCGAGACGCCGTACAGCACCTACGACACCAAGAGCTACTCGTTCCAGGTCGCCAAGGACCAGGCCGCGTGGACCAACCGCCAGTACGAGATCTGCAAGGAAGGCACCGGCGGCGCGTACAAGAAGGCCGGCTACACGCTGTGCAAGACCGTGCCGGACACCACCTACCTGGTCGAGCCGGTGGATGGCGTGTGGCTGGTCGGCATCGACGCCAACGTCTACATTCCCACCGGCGCCGGCACCACCGCCGCCGACTTCAACGGCTCGGGCGACGCCGGCTACAACGCCATGCTGACCCACAAGCAGCACGTGATCGCCTGGCTCAAGGACGTGGTCGCGCGCGGCCAGGCCGCCGGCAAGCAGGTGGTGGCGTTCAGCCATTTCCCGATGAGCGAGTTCTTCAACGGCGCCTCCGACGACATCATCGCGCTGCTGGGCGCGGGCAAGATGCAGATGGTGCGCCGCCCCGCCGAGAACGTGACCAAGGCGCTGGCCGAGACCGGGCTCAAGGTGCACGTGGGCGGCCACATGCACTTCAACGACACCGCCATCCGCAACTATGACGGCGGCCAGGCGCTGTTCAACATCCAGGCGCCGTCGATGGCGGCCTACGTGCCGGCCTACAAGCTGATGTCGATCCAGGCCGACGACAAGCTCGAAGTGCAGACCGTGCGCATCGACAACGTGCCGCGCTTCGACGAGCTGTTCGAGCACTACCGCGACGAGCACAAGTACTTCACCACCTACGGCTTCATGATCCCGGGCGGCGGCGAGCTGTGGAACCTCTCCATCCTCGACGCCAAGAACTACGCCGACTTCAGCTCGCGCTACATGGCCGAGCTGGTGCGCCTGCGCCTGCTCAAGGACGACTGGCGCTGCGAGATGCGCGAGCTGGTCAAGAGCCCGCTGTACGGCTCCGACCTGCTGGTGCTGTCGCAGCTGCAGACCAGCGTCACGCTCAAGGAACTGGCCAACACCGGCACCCACGGCCTGCTGACCAACGCCTTCTTCGCCTGCCTGGCCGACGGCGGCGGCACCAACGCGGCCAACCCGGCCTACGCCACCGACTACGCCGCGGCCGAAGCCCGCGCCCGCGCGCTGGCCCAGGCCAACGGCATGCGCCTCGAAGACTTCAACGACTGGAAGGCGATCGACCTGGCCGGCGACTTCGTGCGCCTGGCCAATGCCGGCGACCTGGCGTTCTCCGACATCCCCGAAGCGCGCGCCCGCCAGTACAAGCTGCTGGCCGAGGCGCTGCAGTCCACCTCGGCCACGCTCGCCATGACCGGCGACCAGGTCAAGGACAGCAACACCGCCGGGGCGCTGTTCCAGGCCCGCTTCAAGCCGCTGATGGCGATCCTGCTCAAGCTCGCCAACGGCGCGCCGACCAAGCACTTCGTCATCGACCTGAAGGCCAACAAGCTCACCGACCTGAGCACCGAGCCGTCCCTGTTCTGATGCCTGGCGTGGCGCGCAGGACCGGCCCGCCCGCGCGGGCGGGCCGGCTTGCCGCGCGCCTCCGACTCCCCATTCCTATCGTTGCGACTCCATGAGCCAATCACGCGAACACGCATTGCCCGACACCACGCGCCGCCAGCTGCTGCGCGGCGGCCTGGGCGCCACCACGCTCGCCATGCTGGGCGTGTCCACCTCCCTGCTGGCCGGCTGCGGCGGCGGCGACGATGCGCCGCCGGCCGCCGGCAGCGCGCCGGTGCCGCCGGCCACCAACCCGCCCGCGGTCACGCCCGAGGCCGAAGTCAAGGCGCCCACGCTGCTCGGCCGCGCCGTGTTGCCGGCCGACAGCTTCGTGGCCGGCCCCACCAGCGGCCAGTTCATCTCGGGCGGCGACTACGACCGCGCCACCAACGTCTACCGCTACGCGCTGCCGTTCAACGCCAGGCAGCCCATGCAAGGCTTCTCGGCCATCATCCCGGGCCCCAAGGCCGGCACGTTCTACGCGTTGCAGGACAACGGCTTCGGCGGCCGCGGCGCCTCGCCCGACGCGCTGCTGCACATCTACGCGGTGTCGTTCGACTGGGCCGCCGGCAGGGTGGTCCCGGTCCACTTCCAGACCGGCGCGCCGCTGGCCGCGTTCACTCCCGAGAGCTATATCCGCCTGAGCGACCCCGACCGCCGCATCGGCTACCCGATCGTGGCCGACATGGCCAACTATCCCGGCACCTCGGTCTCGCCGGCCGGCCAGACCATCCCGGTGGACAGCGCCATCGTCAACGGCCGCCTGCTTACCGGCTACGACATCGATCCCGAATCGATGCAGCTCGACGCTAGCGGCAACCTGTGGATTGGCGATGAATTCGGCCCGTTCCTGCTCAAGTTCGACAGGCAGGGCAGGCTGCTCGCGCGCGAAGTGCAGATGCCCAACCTGCGCCGGCTCGGCGCCAACCCGCTGGTGCAGACCCCGAACAATCCCTATCTCGTCGCCAACGGCACCACCGCGCAGGCCAACCTGGGCGGCTCCGGCGGCCTCGAAAGCCTGGCCATCAACGCCAGCCGCACGCGCCTGTACGGCATGTACGAGAAGGAAGTGGCCGGCGACGACGTGCGCAGCCGCATCATCAACGTCTTCAACCTGGGCACGCTCAACTTCGAGACCAGCTACCGCTACCGCGTCGGCAGCGGCCAGCGCCTCAACGGCGACGGCAACCTCGAGACCGAGTACTACTCGGTCAACGACATGGTCGCCGTCAACGACCGCGAGTTCCTGGTGGTGGAAAAGGACAGCGGCGCCGGCGACGTGCGCACCGGCAAGTTCGCCGCGTCGAACACCTGGCGCAACGCGGCGCGCTTCAAGCGCATCTTCAAGATCAGCCTCGACCGCGTCGACGCGGACGGCTTCCTGGTCAAGGAAGAAGTGGCCGACCTGATGCAGCTGCTCGACCCGGCCAGGCTCGGCGCCAGCGACACCATCGACGGCGTGTTCGCCTACCCGATGGAGTGCATCGAAGCGATCGCCATCGTGGACGCGCGCACGCTGCTGCTGGTCAACGACAACAACTACCCGGGCGGCTCGCCCTCGCGCGTGCCCTCCGGCGTCGACGCCAACGAGTTCGTCATGATCCGCCTGCCCAAGCCGCTCGCCGTGGCCTGACGGGCGCGGGCGCTGCCGTGCCGCGGTATGGGCCGGCAGCGCCTGCGTGTCATGTGTGGCATGCGCGGCATGGCGCCGCCGCCGTCACGGCGTGATCGCCACCTTCAGCACGCCGTCGCGCTGATTCGCGAACAGTTCGTAGGCCTGCTCGATCTGGCCGAGCTTGTAGCGGTGAGTGACCAGCGGTCCGAGGTCGAGCCGGTCGGATTCGATGATGCGCATCAGCCTGCGCATGCGTTCCTTGCCGCCGGGGCACAGCGACGTGATGATGCGGTTGTCGCCGAGGCCGGCATGGAAGGCGTCGAGCGGGATGCGCAGGTCGCTGGAATACACGCCCAGGCTCGACAGCGTGCCGCCGGGCTTGAGCACGCGCAGCGCGGACTCGAACGTGCCTTGCGTGCCGAGCGCTTCGATGGCCGCGTCCACGCCGCGCCCGCCGGTGATGCGCAGCACTTCGTCCACCACGTCCACCTTGCGGAAATTGACGGTGGCGTCGGCGCCCATGCGGCGCGCGATCTCCAGGCGCTCGTCGATGCCGTCGATGGCGATGATCAGGCCGGCGCCGCGCAGCCGCGCGCCCGCCGTGGCGCACAGGCCGATCGGGCCCTGCGCGAACACGGCCACCATGTCGCCGATCTTGATGTTGGCGTTCTCCGCGCCGACGAAGCCGGTCGACATGATGTCGGGGCACATCAGAACCTGCTCGTCGGTGAGCGTGTCGGGGATCGGCGCGAGGTTGGCCTGGGCGTCGGGCACCAGCACGTATTCGGCCTGGGTGCCGTCGATGGTGTTGCCGAAGCGCCAGCCGCCCATCGGCTTGTAGCCGTGCCCGTGGCCCTGGCCGTCCTGCGAGGAGCAGCCGTCCTGGCATGCGTAGGAATGGAAGCTCGGGCAGATCGCGCCGGCGATCACGCGCTGGCCTTCGTGGTAGCCGGTGACGTTCTTGCCCAGCTTCTCGATGATGCCGACCGGCTCGTGCCCGATCGTGAGCCCCTGCGCCACCGGGTATTCGCCCTTGAGGATGTGGACGTCGGTGCCGCAGATGGTGGTGGTGGTGATGCGTATCAGGGCGTCGGAGGGGCCGACGTCGGGGATCGGCTTTTCCTGGAGCACGATACGGTTGGGTCCGAGGAATACCGCTGCTTGCATGGTTGGCATGGGATCTCCTTCGCTCGCGACCGTGTCCGGTCGCATGGTTGCCGCCGCCGGCCCGCCGGGCCGGCGGCGTTCAGTCGTCGCTTACCCTGCGCGATTTCCAGCTGCCGTCGCCCTGCTTGCAGAACCAGCTGGTCCAGTTGTCCTCCAGGCCGTCGCGCTGGAGCTGGGTGCGCAACTGGCGGCAGGACTGGCCCTGGTCGGTCTTGGTGCGCAGCGGCGTGATCGAGCCCTCGATGGCGCGGCGCCCGCGCGTGGCGGGGTAGTTCCACGGCACGGCGGCGCCGTCGGCGCCGGTGTCGAGCACCTTGCGCACGTGCTGGGCCAGCGAGGCGGATTCCTTCTGGTTCATCTTGCCGACCACGGTCGAGTTGATGAAGTTGTCGAAGTACGCGAACGCGGGCGAGGCCGGAGCCAGCGCCAGCAGCGGGGCGCATGCCAGCGAGGCGCGGAACAACTGGCGCAGTGTCATGGACGGGTCCTTGTGCAGAGGTTACGAATCGGTTGTGACTTGATTGTGAATCGGACTGGCCGCGGCCTGGCGAGAGCCTCGGCATACCTCCCGCCGCCGCATCCCGTCACGAAAGCATGCGCGCCACTCCGGCCGCGGCGTGCCGGCCACGCGGGCGGCATTCACGCTACCGCCGCCGTTGCGGCGGTACCCGGTAATGATAGCCGCAGAAACTGGCGTCGGACCCACCTGAAAACTTGCGACAGATCAAGGCCGCGCGCCACCAACCGGGCGGAGCGGGGCGCCGGCGCGCGCACCTTGCGCGAGCCCGTGGCGGCGCGTTTTGCAGTTTCTTCGCCATCAAGTGCCGAAAAGTGTAAAAAAGACAAATATGACGAGATATGTCACCCGATCAGGTGATGGCGCACCCCGCTTCGCGCTCTATGATCCGGCCTTGGGCGGAACCCGCGACCCGCCTCTTGCCTTGAGCCCCTGACCACCCCGGCCAGGGGCTTTCTTTTTGCGCTTTTCTTCGCGGCCGGTATTTTTTCCCTCGCGGCTTGCGGGGGCTGCGGCGGAAAACTGCAATGCTCGCCACCGGCCCATTCGCGGGCAGGATGGGGCAGCAGAACAATGGAATGTTCTCCTGATCTGGCTGGCTTTGTGCTGCGCGGCATGGAAGGCAGGCGAGGGGTCATCCGAAGGCACGTCATGTGGCGATAAAGGCGCATTGGAGCGGCAGGCGCTACGGGTACTGTCCGAGGGCTGTTGTACTAGCCAGCTTCGCTTTTCGGCACGGCTTGGGCTTCTTGCGGTCGTGTTGCCATGCCTCGCCGCAGGATCAATATCGTCGAAGCCACGATCATCCCGCCTCCGATGATGACCGGAGCCGTCAGCGCCTCGCCCAGGAAGGCGATTCCCCACACGATGCCGAAGAGCGGCGTCAGGAACGCGACCATCATGGCCCGCGCGGGGCCGATGTCGCGGATCAGCCGGAAATACAGGACAAAGCCCAGCGCGCTGCTCAGCAGTCCCAGGCAGAGCATGTTGAACACGATGACCGTGTCGACGGTCGCGTTCGGCGGTGCCGCGACCCAGAACGGAAGGAGTCCAACGGCGGCAACCAGTTGCGAGCAGCCTGCCGACCCGATGGGGTTGACGTCCGAGGCGAATTTCTTGATGTAGATACCGGCGCCGGCATAGGAAGCCGAAGCCAGCAGGCACGCCAGGATCGCCCAGGCAAACGCCGGCGAGGCGGCGGCTGTCATGCCGCCGCTGGTGAGGGTGCCCACGCCGGCCATGCCGAGCAGCAGTCCTGTCGCCTTGGTTCTCGTCAGGCGATCCTTCAGCCAGATCGCGGCAAACACCGCGCCGAACAATGGCGTGGTGGCATTGATGATGGCCGAGTAGGACGCCGGGATATGTTGCGCCGCATAGGAGAAGAGCAGAAAGGGCAAGCCGACGTTGAATGCCCCAATGACGAGATACTGACGCCAGTATGTCGTCCAGTTGGGATTGAAGCGGATCACCGCGAAGTAGACCAGCAATGCCATGCCGCCGATGGCAACGCGCAGATCGGCGGTCGCCACCGGGCCAAGCACGGGAGCCAGAACGTGCATGAAGATGAACGAGGCTCCCCAGACAGCGCTGAGTACAAGCAGACGGAACCAATCTATGCTGCGCATCGGGCGGGGTCTCCTTGAGTCGGGTGCGCGGGCATGCCGATGTCAGATGATCCCGGCAAAGTCCAGGCGCGGTTTTCCGGCCTGCACCTGTCCCACGAATGCCTCGATGAACTGGCGCGCGGCCGGAACATCCTCCAGGCAACGCTCGATCTGAAGACTGAACAGGCTGCCCACGATCACGCCATTTGCCCCTGCCGCCCAGAAGTCGCGGACCTGATCGACCGTGCTGATGCCGAAACCGGCCACGATGGCTTTGTCTGCAAGCTTGCTGAGGTGTTCGATTCTGGCCAATGCCTGCTGTTCGAAGCTGGCGCTCGTGCCGGTTGTCCCGAAGCGGCTGATCACGTAGGTGAATGCCGATGAGCTATCGATGAGCTTTCGCGCCCGCTCGACCGGCGTATTCGGCGCCACCATCTGGATGCAGCCGATGCGGCTGTCGGCCAGTTGCCACATGTGCGTGGCACATTCCTCGAATGGCAGGTCGGAGCAGACCACCGCGTCGACGCCGATCGCGGCCAGCTCCTTGTATGCTCGCTCGCCGCGCATGAAGAGCAGGTTGTAGTAGAGCAGCAGCCCGATGGGAAGTGCCGGGTAGCGTTCCCTGAGCCTTCGGAGCATGTCGAGGCAGGTCGCATAGGTGGTGCCCGCTGCCAGGGCGCGTCGCATCGAGCGCTGATTGACCGGGCCGTCGGTGATGGGGTCGGAGAACGGGAATCCCAGTTCCACCGCGTCGGCGCCGGCGTCGACCGCGGCGCAGATCAGATCGAAGCTTGCTATGGCATTGGGATCGCCCAGCGTGAAGAAAGGGACGAACATCCGGCGATCCCGGCGAGTGAACAATCGTGCAAAACGATTCATGATCAGATCCCCCTGATGTTCCAGTATTGGTCCAGGTCTTTGTCGCCACGGCCGGACAGGCAGACCACAAATCGGCTGCCTGGCGAAAAGTCCTTGCAGCACTTCATGGCCAGCGCGAGGGCGTGGGCCGATTCGAACGCCGGGATGATGCCTTCGAGAAGGGACAACTGTTCGAAGGCATCGAGCGCTTCCGCATCGCTGATCGCCACGAACGACGCACGTCCCGTTTCCTGCAACGCCACGAGTTCAGGGCCGACGCCCGGGTAATCGAGTCCGGCCGCCACGGAATGGGTATTCGTGATCTGTCCTTCCTGATTCTGCAAGAACAGCGAGCGCATCCCGTGGAAGACACCTACCGATCCTTTGGTGAGCGTTGCGGCGTGCCTGTCCGTGCCGTCTGCGATACCGCCGGGTTCCGCGCCAAAAAGCGCCACCTCGGTATCGTGCTCGAATCCGGAGAACAGCCCGACCGCATTGCTGCCGCCACCGATGCAGGCGAAGACCGCCGAGGGGGGCCGGGGATCCAGGCACAACAGTTGATTACGTGCTTCCTTGCCGATCACCGATTGGAAATACTTGATCATCGAGGGATAGGGGTACGGTCCGGCTGCCGTTCCAAAGCAGTGATAGGTGCTTCCCACGTTGGTAATCCAATCCCGCATGGCCTCGTTGATCGCATCCTTCAGCGTTGCGCCGCCAGCTTCGACCGGATGTACCCTGGCGCCGAAGAGTTCCATGCGCTTGACGTTTTGCTGCTGGCGCTGGATGTCGAGCGCGCCCATGTATACCTCCACCGCCATGCCGAGCTTGGCGCCAGTCATCGCCGTTGCCACGCCATGTTGCCCGGCGCCCGTTTCCGCGATGATGCGGCTCTTCCCCATCCGCTTTGCCAGAAGCAATTGCCCTAGCGTGCTGTTCGTCTTGTGGGCGCCACCGTGAAGCAGATCTTCGCGCTTCAGGTAGAAATGCTGCCCAAATTTTTCGGATAGCCTTTCCGCATAGGTCAATGGCGTCTCCCGGCCAGCGAAGGTTGTCATTAACCGCCAGAGCTCGCCGAGAAACAAGGGGTCGCGACGCGCGCCGTCGAAGGCCTCTTGCACTTCCTGCAGGACGCTCACCAGGCTCTCGGAAATGAACGAGCCGCCGAACGCTCCGGGTCCAAAGTACTTGCGCAGTTCCACATTGACAAACATCGTTCTCTCCCTGAAGAAGGCGTCCAACGCCGGTCAGAATTGGCTTCGACTCGCGCAAGACGAGCCATAGGCCCGAAACAGCTTTCACGGTCTTTTGGGGGAGAACGGGTGCCCTTGCTGCGTGCTGAATGACGTTTTCGCAGAGGGCCACGCGCGATCAGGTCGGGACATCCAACGCACGAGCACGAGGAGCCGGGACGGCGGCAACGTGCAATGAGTTCGGCGTGCCTTCGAAGTGCCGGGTGCAAGTGTCTGAAGCGTAGGCGATGAGTCGGCGTCGCCGTTATAGGACGAGTACCAAACTTGGGTGAGGAAATTTCCGCTTTTTCTCGTGGCACGTAACGGAAGGCAGGTGCTTGTCCTTCGGGGCGATGAACTCGTTGCCTTTGATCCGGAATGCTTGCTCTTGCGGTCCGGCCGGTTGCCTCGTTTGCGGTTGATGTGTCTCCCCTGCGGTTTCTTCCTTGACTTTATTACTTACGATATATATCTTAAGATATTTTTTCAGATACCAAGGAGCCGCTGCCATGCGTCACCATTTCTCGAAGGGCCTGATGGGCCACCACATGCTTGCCCGACTGTCTTCTCATTTCGCCTCGCACGCCGAGGGTTTCTTTGGCCACCACGCCATCGGCCGCCACCGCCACGGCGGCGGGCCCGGTGGTTTCTTCGGCGGCGGCGGGGACGGCTTCGACGGCGAGGGCGATACCTGGCGCCGCGGCCGCAAGTTCAGCGCCGACGACCTGCAACTGCTGCTGCTGTCGCTGCTGGAGGAAAAGCCCAGCCACGGCTACGAGCTCATCAAGGAACTGGAGACGCGCACCAACGGTTTCTACAAGCCCAGCCCGGGCATGGTGTATCCGGCGCTGACCTTCCTCGAGGAGGTCGGTTATGCCACCGTGGACAGCGAGGGCAACAAGAAGCGCTACCAGCTTGCCGGGCCGGGCCGCGCGCACCTGGATGCCAACCGCGAGCGGCTGGCGCTGATGCTCAACAAGCTCAAGCACGTGGCGCGCAAGATGGAGTGGGTGCGGCGCGCGCTGTCGGGCTCGGGCGACAACCCCGGCGATAACCCCGCCGACGATGCCGAGGCGCGCGGCGGCTGGCTGCCGGAGTTCGTCGAGGCGCGCATGGCGCTCAAGCGCGCGCTGCTGATGCGCACGGATGCCGCGCCGGACGAGCAGCGGCGCATCGCGGCCATCCTCGCGCGGGCCGTCGCGGAGATCGAGGCCGGTCCCGGCGCGGCGGGCGCGTGATGCTGATCGCGCGCATGACGCAAGTCAGCCAGCCGGACGCCAGCCAGCCGGGCGTGAACCAGCCAGACGTCAACCAACCGGACCCCATATCGATGACCACCCGAGACCTTACCGTTCAACGTGTCCGCCATGCCCTCAAGATGCGCCTGCTGCAGGTGGTGCGCACGCGGCAGGTGTCGCCGCAGCTGCTGCGCGTGACGCTGGCCGGCGACGACCTGAAGGACTTCGTTTCCGCTTCCTTCGACGATCACGTCAAGGTGTTCTTCCCCGCGCCCGGGCAGCCCAGGCCGGCATTGCCGGAAGTCGGCCCCAACGGCCCGGTGTTCGCCGAAGGCGCGCCGCGGCCGGCCGCGCGCGACTACACGCCGCGCCGCCATGACCCCGTGGCCGGCGAGCTCGACCTGGAGTTCGTGCTGCACGGCGACGGCCCCGCCTCGACCTGGGCGGCGCAGGCCGCGCCGGGCCAGTACCTGGGCGTGGGCGGGCCGCGCGGCTCCTTCGTGATTCCGGACGGTTTCGACTGGCACCTGCTGGTGGGCGACGAGACCGCGCTGCCCGCCATCGGCCGGCGCCTGGAAGAACTGCCGGCCGGCGCGCAGGCGCTGGTGGTGGTGGCGGTGGACAACGCCGCGGCCGAGATCCCGCTGCCGAGCCGCGCCAGTGTCGAGGTCCGCTGGCAGCACCGCGACGGCGCGCCGGCCGGCGACGCCACGCTGCTCGAGCGGGCGCTGCGCGCCATCACGCTGCCGCGCGGCGAGGGCTACGTCTGGGCCGCCGGGGAGGGCGCGGCGATCCGCGCGGTGCGCCAGTACCTGGTGAGCGAGCGCGGCATCGATAAGAGCCGCATCCGCGCGTCGAGCTACTGGAAAGCGGGCGCGGCCGCCGTGCACGAGACGATCGACGACTGACGCGGCGGGTTGTCCGGGGCGCCGTGCGGTTTTACAATGCAACCGCTTCGCCGCGGGAGCCGCCATCGTCTGGGGCGGGCCACGCCGCGCGCCGCATCCCGCGGCGCGGCACCGGCGGCGTGTGAAAGGAGTGGCGCGATGGTGCGGCGAACCAGCCTGGAAGGTGCCGAGTGTCCGGTGGCGCGTTCGCTCGACGCGATCGGCGACTGGTGGTCGCTGCTGATCGTGCGCGACGCCTTCGACGGCCTGCGCCGCTTCAGCGAATTCCAGCGCAACCTCGGGCTGGCCAGGAACATCCTGGCCGACCGGCTGCGCACGCTGCTCGCGCACGGCATCCTGGAGCAGGCGCCGGCCTCCGACGGCAGCGCCTACCAGGAATACGTGCTGACGCCGCGCGGCCGCGCGCTGTTCCCGGTGGTGGTGGGGCTGCGCCAGTGGGGCGAGGCCTTTTTCTACGCGCCCGGCGAGGCGCATTCCGTGCTGGTGGATACCGCGGACGGCCAGCCGGTGCCGCCGCTCGAGGTGCGCGCCGCCGACGGCCGCCTGCTGGGGCCGGACGACGCGGTGGTGCGCAAGGTGCGCGAGGTGCGCAAAGTGGACGAGCTGGCCGCGCGCTAGCCGCGGCATGCGCCGCATGCGGATGCGCGCCGCCGCGTTGCGAAAATCCTTGGACGCCGCGCGGGTTCGCCGCTAAGATCTTTCCCGTTCGGCCGCAAACAACGGCCGGCAGCGTCGCTCGGACGGTTCCGGGCGCTTACGTTCAAGGAAAAACATGTCCGCCTCCGCAGGCAAGCGCCGTTTCGCGCGCATCGATCGTCTCCCCCCGTACGTCTTCAATATCACCGCCGAGCTGAAAATGGCGGCGCGCCGCCGTGGCGAAGACATCATCGACATGAGCATGGGCAACCCGGACGGCGCCACGCCGCCGCACATCGTCGCCAAGCTCACGGAGGCCGCGCAGCGGCCCGACACCCACGGCTACTCGGCTTCCAAGGGCATTCCGCGCCTGCGCCGCGCCATCTCGCACTGGTATCGCGAGCGCTACGGCGTGGAGATCGACCCGGACACCGAGGCCATCGTCACCATCGGCTCCAAGGAGGGCCTGGCGCACCTGATGCTGGCCACGCTGGACCGCGGCGACACCGTGCTGGTGCCGGACCCGAGCTATCCCATCCACATCTACGGCGCGGTGATCGCCGGCGCCGACATCCGCTCGGTGCCGCTGGTGCCGGGCGTGGACTTCTTCGCCGAGCTGGAGCGCGCCATCCGCGGCAGCTACCCGAAGCCGAAGATGATCGTGCTGGGCTTCCCTTCGAACCCCACCGCGCAATGCGTGGAGCTGGACTTCTTCGAGCGCGTGATCGCGCTGGCGCGCAAGCACGACATCTTCGTGGTGCACGACCTGGCCTACGCCGACATCGTGTTCGACGGCTGGAAAGCGCCGTCGATCATGCAGGTGCCGGGCGCCAAGGACATCGCGGTGGAGTTCTTCACGCTGTCCAAGAGCTACAACATGGCGGGCTGGCGCATCGGCTTCATGGTCGGCAACCCGGAGTTGGTGGCGGCGCTCACGCGCATCAAGAGCTATCACGACTACGGCACCTTCACGCCGCTGCAGGTGGCGGCCATCGCCGCGCTCGAAGGCGACCAGCAGTGCGTGAAAGAAATCGCCGCGCACTACCAGGCGCGCCGCGACGTGCTGGCGCGCGGGCTGATCGAGTCCGGCTGGCCGGTGGAGATTCCCAAGGCTGCGATGTACATCTGGGCGCGCATTCCCGAGCCGTACCGCGCGCTGGGCTCGCTGGAGTTCTCCAAGCAGCTGCTGGCCAAGGCCAAGGTCTGCGTGTCGCCGGGCATCGGCTTCGGCGACTATGGCGACGAGTACGTGCGCTTCGCGCTGATCGAGAACGAAGGGCGCATCCGCCAGGCCGTGCGCGGCATCAAGGCGATGTTCCGCGCCGACGGGCTGGTCAAGGTGCCCGTGGACGAGCACGCGGCGCACGGCCACGCGGCCAAGGCGCGCACTTAGGCTGGAGCGGGCCGGGTCGGCAGTTGCCGGCTCCGGGCCGGCGGCAGAGTCAGCTTGCCGCTTGTGTTCGCCCCTCTCCCATTGCATGGGCGAGGGGCGCGAACCGTCGGCGCCGCCGGCGAATTCGGATTTGCCGGCACCGGGTCTGCCGGCGATCCGGCGCCGGCCGCGCCGGCCTTGGCTTCACTTTCCCTTTCCTCTTTCCCTTCTTCCTCCTCTTCTTCGCGCACGCTCCGGCACCATCGCCGTGCGCGCATGCCTTCTGGCGGTGCATTCCTGCCGGTCCGTCACACGCGGCCGGCAGCGCGCGGCGGCGGCCCGCCGCCCGCGCAAAGCCCCGTCCTTCCTAGGTAAAAACGCCGATAGGCGTGCGTGCGCGCCGGGTGGCATAAATGTTGCGACTGAAACTGCAATCTGATCGTATCGCAGTGCGATATGAAGAGAGTGCAAGATTCGAGTGCAAGATCACAGGCCGCGCCGCACCGGGCGCCGGCCCCCACGCCTGAGAGGCCCGCATGCAAAGAGGTTCCCCGCTGTTCACCCCGGCCCTGCCGTTCATGAATGCACCCGCGGCGCGCGAGCGCCCGGCGCTGCCGCCGCTGGCCACGGTCATCGGCATTCCGTTCGATTGCGGCTCGCATGCGTTCCGCATCGGCGCGCGGCAGGGCCCGGACGCCATCCGCGAGCAGGCGCGCCTGCTGCGCCCCTACGACGTGGCGCCCGCCGGCGAGACCGACAACGCGTTCGACTTCCTGCGCCTGACCGACCTGGGCAACGTGGCGTGCACGCCGGGCGATGTCGAAGCCTCGTTCCCGCGGATCGAGGCGGCCATCGAGCAGGTGCAGCGCACCGGCGCGATGACGGTCACGATGGGCGGCGACGGCGCGGTCAGCCTGCCGCAGATGCGCGCCGTGGCGCGCCACCATCCGGACCTCGTGGTGCTGCATTTCGATTCGCACACCGACACCTACGACATCGGCGGCTACAACACCGCCACCACCTTCACGCGCGCGGCCGAGGAGAAGCTGGTCGACCCCGCCAACAGCTTCCACGTGGGCACGCGCGGCCTCACCTTCATGCCGGGCGTGATCCCGTTCGGCCGCTCGGTGGGCTACAACGTGGTGCCGTTCGGCGAGTTCGCGCCGCGCCAGGAAGAGGTGCTGGTGCGCATCCGCGAGCAGGTGGGCGACCGCCCGGTCTACCTGTGCTTCGACATGGACCTGTTCGACCCGTCCTGCGCGCCCGGCGTGTGCACGCCCGAGTGGGGCGGCCTGACCGCGCGCGAGGGGCTGAGCCTGCTGCGCGCGCTGCGCGGGCTGAACTTCGTCGCCTTCGACGTCAACACCGTCTCGCCGCCGCACGACGTGGGCGGCATGACGGCCTTCCTCGCCGCCACCGTGATGCAGGAGTTCCTCTGCCTCGCCGCGGAGACGGTGCGCGTGTTTCCGCAGCGCTTCGCGCACCTGATGCGCTGATTTTTTGCCGCTGATTTTTGCCGATCTGTTCCGCCATCCCCCATCGCACCACCCGGAGAAACGACATGAAACTGACCGCAGCCATCACCGCCGTCGCGCTGTGCGCCGCCGCCTGGTCGGGCCTCGCGCAGGCCCGCACGCTGGACGAGATCAAGGCCAGCAAGACCATCAACATCGTCACCACCGCGGCCAGCCCGCCGCACGGCTTCATGGACCCCGCCAGCGGCACGCTCAAGGGCGTGATGGTCGAGGTCGCGCAGGGCGTGGGCAAGCGCCTGGGCGTGGAAGTCAAGCTTAGCGACGTGCCGTTCGCCGGCCTGATTCCCACGCTGACCTCGGGCCGCGCCGACCTGATGTCCGCGCCGCTGTTCATCACCGAGGAACGCGCCAAGGCGGTGTCGTTCTCCACGCCGATCTACGGCTGGGGCGAGGGCGTGGTGGTCAGCGACAAGGCCGCCAGGAAGTACACCCGCTTCGACGACCTCAAGGGCGCCAAGGTCGGCGCGCTGGTCGACAGCGTGCAGTTCGCCATGATGAAGGACCTGCCGGGCACGCAGGTCTCGACCTACCAGGACTACCCCACGCTGCTGACCGACGTGCGCGTCGGCCGCGTCGACCTGGGCATCGTCGATCCGCCCAGCATCGCGTACCAGATCAAGTCCAAGGGCATCCCCGGCGTGCGTCTCGACGACAGCTACAAGCCGGTCAAGCGCTGGCTGGTCGGCATGGCGGTGCAGAAGGACAACGCCGCGCTGCTGGCCGCGGTCAACGCCGCGCTGCAGGACATGGAAAAGAGCGGCGAGATCGAAGCCATTCTCGGCCGCTGGGGCATCGGCGGGCTGTCCGGCAACGTCGCCGCCAAGTAGCAGGCATGCCGGGGCGCCCGCGCGCGGGCCGTCCCGGGTTTTTTGAATCGACTGGAGTTCGACCGTGGACCTGGCCACCCTGAAGATGTACCTGTTCCCGCTCGCCGAGGGTGCGAGCGCGACGATCGCCCTGTTTTTCCCCACCGCTTTCCTCGCGGTGGCGCTGGGCCTCGTCGTGTGTTTCTGCCGCATGTCCTCCAACGGGCTGGTGCGCGGCGTGGCCAAGGGCTACATCGAAATCATCCGCGGCACGCCGCTGCTGGTGCAACTGTTCTTCATCTACTACGGCATGCCCGAGATCGGCATCGTGCTGCCCGGCTTCGTGGCCGGCGTGATCGGGCTGACCATCAATCTGTCCGCCTACCTGGCGGAACTGTTCCGCGGCGGCATCCAGTCCGTCGACGCGGGCCAATACGAGGCGGCGCGCGCGCTCGGCCTGACCCGGCTGCAGCGGCTGCGCGCGGTGATCCTGCCGCAGGCCGGCCGCATGATCTTCCCGGCGCTGGGCAACTATGCGCTGGTGCTGGTCAAGGAAAGCTCGCTGGTGGCCGTGATCAGCGTCTACGAGCTGATGCGCGCGGGCGAGATGCTGGCCGGCGCGACCTTCAAGTCGCTGCTGGTGTACAGCCTCGTGGGCGCGGTCTATTTCCTGCTGTGCAGCGTGGTGTCCGGCGCGTTCCGCTGGGGCGAGCGGCGCCTTGCGGTGCCCGGCTACTGGGACGGCGCGGCCGGCCACGATCATCTGTCCAAGGCATGAGGCGAACCGACATGAACACGACGCAGGCCGGCGCGGATGCCGGCAACGAGATCATCCGCATGACCAACGTCTCCAAGTGGTACGGCGACTTCAAGGTGCTCGACGACGTGTCGCTGCAGGTGCGCGCCGGCGAGAAGGTGATCCTGTGCGGGCCGTCGGGCTCGGGCAAGTCCACCACCATCCGCCTGATCAACCGGCTGGAGGAACACCAGGAAGGCGAGATCGTGGTCGACGGCATGGCCATGAGCGCGGGCATGGGCAACATCGAGCGCATCCGCGCCGAGGTCGGCATGGTGTTCCAGCATTTCAACCTGTTCCCGCACCTGAGCGTGCTGGAGAACTGCACGCTCGCGCCGATGATGGTGAGGAAGGTGCCCCGGCGCGAGGCCGAGGCGCGCGCGATGCGCTACCTGGAGCGCGTCAAGATTCCGCAGCACGCGGCCAAGTATCCGGGCCAGTTGTCCGGCGGGCAAAAGCAGCGCGTGGCGATCGCGCGCAGCCTGTGCATGGAACCGCGGATCATGCTGTTCGACGAGCCCACGTCGGCGCTCGACCCGGAGATGGTCAAGGAAGTGCTGGACACCATGATCTCGCTGGCCGACGACGGCATGACCATGATCTGCGTCACGCACGAGATGGGTTTCGCGCGGCAGGTCGGCGACCGCGTGATCTTCATGGACAAGGGGCGCGTGGTCGAATCGGCGGCGCCGGAGGACTTCTTCCGCGCGCCCGCCACGGCGCGCGCGCGCGAATTCCTCGGCCAGATCCTGCACGGCTAGCAGTCCGCCGGCGGCGTATCCATTAACATGCGGAGTTTTCCTTGTCAGCCAAGCCTGCCATGACAGACCCAAACAGCCCGGACGAGTCGCCCGAGGCATCGCGCCTGTTCGTCACCTCGCTCGCCCGCGGCCTGAACGTGCTGACCGCCTTCTGGGAAGGCAAGCCGTCGATGAACCTGGCGGAGCTGGCCGACGCCACCGGCATGACCAAGAGCGCGATCCAGCGCTTCACGCATACGCTGCTGGCGGTCGGCTACCTCAAGAAGGACCCGCTCACCAAGGAATACGCGCTGGCGCCGCGCACGCTCGAAGTGGGGCTGCGCTACCTGCAGACCAGCGCGCTGCTGAACTCGGCCACGCCGTATCTCCACGCGCTGGTGCGCACCTGCGAGGAAACCACCACGCTGTCCGAGCGCGACGGCCTGCACATGACGTACATCTCGCGCTTTCCCACGCACAAGGAGATGTTCGTCAACATGCCGCTCGGCATGCGCATCCCCATGTACTGCACCGCCGGCGGGCGCGCCATCATGTCGCACCTGGACCCGAAGGAAGTGACCGAGATCCTGGAGCAGAGCGAGCGGGTGGCCTACACGCCCACCACGCTGACGCGCATCGCCGAGATCCGCAGCGCGGTCGCGCAGGCGCGCGAGGACGGCTTCGCCTCGACCAACGGCGAGTACTACACCGGCGACATCACGGTCAGCGCGGCCATCCTCGGGCCGAGCGGGCAGCCGCTCGGCGCGGTGAACGTGTCGGCGCCGTCGAGCCGCTGGTCGTTCGAGGAAG
Organism: Cupriavidus sp. FW216-B1; assembly: GCF_058789195.1. Lineage (NCBI taxonomy): Bacteria > Pseudomonadati > Pseudomonadota > Betaproteobacteria > Burkholderiales > Burkholderiaceae > Cupriavidus > Cupriavidus sp. FW216-B1. Next base: position 523,277 of record NZ_JBYTEL010000001.1, read on the forward strand.
CGTGCGCCGGGCTGGGGCCGCAGGTGGTCGCCGCCGCGCGCGCGATCGGCTCCAGCAGCGCGGTCCGGCAGTTGCGCCGCCGCGGCAAAGCCGGCGGCGCGTAGGCGGCGGGGGGCTTTACCCCAGCGCCGCCAGCGGATGGGCAGCGGGTGGCCACGGGCTGTCGAAGAAGGACTGCACCGAGGCCTCGCCGACCGCCTCCGGCGCCTGCACGCGCCAGCGCGGCGCGTTGTCCTTGTCCACGATCAGCGCGCGCACGCCCTCGATGAAATCGCCCTGCGTGAACGCGCGCGAGACCACGCCGAGCTCCATGCGGAAGCAGCTTGCCAGGTCGAGCTCCCGGCCGCGCAGCAGCAGCGCGCGCGTGACCGCCGTCATCAGCGGCGAGCGCTTGCGCAGGATGCCGAGCGTGTCGGCGGCCCACTGCGCGTAGCGCGGATCGGTTTCCGCCGCCAGCGAGGCGAACAGGCCGGCCACGCCGGCGTCGGCATGGAAGTGCCTACGCACGGCGGGCAGCACCGGCTGCAACGGCGCCTGCCCGGCCGTGGCCGCCGCGGCGTCGGCGGGCGGCTGCAAGGCCGCGCGCAGGTCGGCCAGCGGGTCGCCGCTCCAGCGGATGGCGGCCAGGGTCTGGTCCAGGTCGTCCAGGCGCGCGGCCGGCACGGCAATATCGGCCAGTCCGCACAGCAGCGCGTCGGCCGCGCCCAGCGTCACGCCGGTCAGCCCCACGTAGAGCGACAGCGCCAGCGGCAGCCGGCCGAGGAAGAAGCTCGCCCCCACGTCCGGCACCAGGCCGATGCCGGTCTCGGGCATGGCCACGCGCGCGCGCTCCGTGACCACGCGCAGGCGCGCGGCCTGCGCCAGGCCCATGCCGCCGCCCATCACGATGCCGTCCATCAGCGCCACCACCGGCTTGGGATAGCGGTGCAGGCGGTAGTCCAGCCGGTATTCGTCGACGAAGAACTGGCGGTGCAGCGGCGTGCCGGCGTGGAAACTGTCGTACAGCGCGCGGATGTCGCCGCCGGCGCAGAAGGCCTTGCCGCCGGCGCCGCGCAGCAGCACCGCGCGGATGTCCGGCTGCGTGGCCCAGGCCGCCAGCCGCGCGTCGAGCGCGCCGATCATGGGGTAGGACAGGGCGTTGAGCTGGCGCGGGCGGTCCAGCGTGGCCACGCCCACGCCGTTGATCTCTTCGAAGCGCACTTCGGCCGCCGCTTGCGCGGCGCTGCCGGCGTCGTCCGGGTTCAGGCGCATGGCGTGTTCCTCAGGCATTGCGCCATTGCGGCGCGCGTTTTTGCAGGAAGGCGTTGACGCCCTCGCGCTGGTCCTCGCCGTCGAACAGGTCGACGAAGCGCTCGCGCTCCAGCGCCAGCGCGGGGCCGCGCGGCACGCCCTGGCGCGCCAGGTGGACCAGCTGCTTGCTGTAGGCGGCCGCGCGCGGGCTGACGTTGCAGGCGCGCCCGGCCAGCCTGAGCGCCGCGTCGAGCGCCTGCCCGGCGGGCACCACTTCCTCGACCAGGCCGATGCGCAGCGCGGTGGCGGCATCGACGCGCTCGCCGGCGAGGATCATGCGCTTGGCCCAGCCTTCGCCGACCAGCCACGGCAGCGTCTGCGTGCCGCAGCCGCACGGCAGCAGGCCCACGCCGGCTTCGGGCAGCGCCATCTGCGCCTGCTCCTCGGCGATGCGCACGTCGCACGCCAGCGCGCATTCCAGCCCGCCGCCCATCGCATAGCCGTTGATGGCGGCGATCACCAGCGCCCGCGCGTTCTGCAGCGCCCCGAAGGCGGCGCCGAAGCGCTGCGCCATCATGCGCGCATGGGCGCGGTCGCCCTCGGCGAAGCCGTTGAGGTCGGCGCCGGCGCTGAAGAACTTGCCGCCGTCGCCGGTGATGACGATGGCGCGCACGCGCGCGTCGGCATCGAGCGCGCCGACCAGCGCGCGCAGCTGTTCCAGCCCCTCGGCGGTGAAGGCGTTGGCGGGCGGGCGCTTGAGGGTGAGGCGGGCCACGTGCCCGTCGATGACGTGCTCGATCATGCCGCGCGCTCCGTGTCCAGGTAGCGGCGGATCACGCCGGAGAAGTCGAGCTGGCCGTCGCCGGCCTGGCTCATGGCCTGGTAGACCTGCTGCGCCAGCGCGCCGAGGAACAGCGGCTGGCGCACGCCGCGCGCCGCGTCGGCGGCCAGGCCGAGGTCCTTGAGCATCAGGTCCGCGCCGAAGCCGCCGGTATAACCGCGCGAGGCCGGCGCGGTCTCGATCACGCCCGGGTACGGATTGCAGGTATCGGCCGCCCAGCAGCGCCCGGTGGAGGTGTTGACGATGCCCGCCAGCACGTTGGCGTCGATGCCCAGCCGCACGCCCAGCGCCATCGCCTCCGACACGCCGATCATCGAGATGCCGAGGATCAGGTTGTTGCAGATCTTGGCGACCTGCCCGGTGCCGGTGTCGCCGCAGCTCACCACGTTGCGGCCCATGCCGGCCAGCACCGGCCGGATGCGCTCGAACAGGTCGGGCGGCGCGCCCACCATGAAGGTCAGCGTGCCGGCCTGTGCGCCGCCGGTGCCGCCCGAGACCGGCGCGTCGGCCATCGGGTTGCCGCGCTTGCCGGCTTCCACCGCCAGCGCCCGGATGGTGGCCGGGTCGATGGTGCTCGAATCCACCAGCGGCACGCCCGGCCGCACGCCGGCCAGCACGCCGTCCTGGTCCAGGTAGGCCGCGCGCACGTGGGCCGCGGCGGGCAGCATGGTGATGACGAAGTCCGCCGTGGCGGCGGCCTCGCGCGCCGACTGCGCCACCGTTGCGCCATCGGCCCGCAGCGAGGCGAGCGCGGTGGGGTTGAGGTCGAACACGGTCAGGCCGTGGCCCGCCTTGAGCAGGTTGCGGGCCATCGGCGCGCCCATGTTGCCGAGGCCGATGAAGGCGATATGCATGTGTGCTCCTTGGTGGTGGCGCCGTTCAGCGCAGGCTGATGGTGGTATTCACCCCGTCGTTTACCGTCGCGTCGTCGAACCAGCGCGCCGTGACGGTCTTGGTCTGGGTGTAGAACTGCACCACCTGCTTGCCGTAGGGGCCGAGGTCGCCGAGCTTGGAGCCGCGCGAGCCGGTGAAGCTGAAATAAGGCACCGGCACCGGAATCGGGATGTTGATGCCGACCTGGCCCACGTCGATCTCGCTCTGGAACTTGCGCGCCGCGGCGCCGCTCTGCGTGAACACGCCGGTGCCGTTGCCGAACGGGTTGCGGTTGACCAGCGCGATGGCTTCGTCGAGCGTGTCCACGCCGATCACCACCAGCACCGGGCCGAAGATTTCCTGCGTGTAGATCGACATCTCCGTGGTCACGTCGGCGAACACGGTCGGGCCGACGAAGTTGCCGTCGGGATAGCCCGGCACCTGCACGCCGCGCCCGTCCAGCAGCAGGGTGGCGCCTTCGCGCACGCCGGCGTCGATCAGGCCGGTCACGCGCTGCTTCGCCGCCACCGAGACCACCGGGCAGACGTCGGTGCCGGGCTCGTGGCCGGCGCCGACCTTGAGCGTGGCGGCCTTGGCCACCAGTTCGGGCAGCCAGTCGCGCGCCGCGCCGACCAGCACCGCCACCGAGGTCGCCATGCAGCGCTGCCCGGCCGCGCCGAAGGCGGCGCCGGCCAGCGCGTTGAGGGTATGCTCGCGGTGCGCGTCGGGCAGCACCACGGCGTGGTTCTTGGCGCCCATCATCGACTGCACGCGCTTGCCGTGCGCGCCGGCCAGCTCGTACACGTGGGTGCCGACCGCGGTGGAGCCGACGAACGAGACCGCCTTGACGTCCGGGTGCGTGCACAGGGCGTCGACCACCTCGCGCGCGCCGTGCACCAGGTTCAGCACGCCCGCCGGCACGCCGGCTTCCAGCGCCAGCTTGACCAGCTCCACGGTGGACAGCGGGTCCTGCTCGGACGGCTTGAGCACGAAGGTGTTGCCGCACACGATGGCCATCGGGAACATCCACAGCGGGATCATGGCCGGGAAGTTGAACGGCGTGATGCCGGCGCATACGCCGATGGGCTGCTGCAGCGTGTAGGTGTCGACCGTGGCAGCCACGTTCTCGGCGAAGCCGCCTTGCTGCAGCGTGCCGATCGAGCAGGCGTGCTCCACCACTTCGAGGCCGCGGAAGATGTCGCCCTCGGCGTCGGCCAGGGTCTTGCCCTGCTCGGCGGTGAGGATGGCGGCGATGCGCTTGCTGTGCTCGCGGATCAGCGCCTGGTAGCGCAGCATGATGCGCAGGCGCGCGCCCAGCGGCGTGTGGCGCCAGGTGGCGAAGGCGCGCTGCGCGGCGCCGACCGCGGCATCGACCTCGGCCGGCGTGGCCAGCGGCACGCGCGCCAGCACCGCCTGCGTGGCCGGGTTGACCACGGTGCGGAACTCGGTGGCGGCGGACTCCACCCACTCGCCGTTGATCAGCAGCTTGACGGCGGGCGCTGCGGCGGCCGTGTTTGCGGATTGGGCACTCATCTTGTCTCCGTCGGTTCTGGTTTCTGGTTTCTGAATGTGGGATGCGGGTACTGCGCGGCTCAAAGGCTGCGCGCGATCAGCATGCGCTGGATCTCGCTGGTGCCTTCGTAGATCTGGGTGATGCGCGCGTCGCGGTAGTGGCGCTCGACCGGGTAGTCTTCCAGGTAGCCGTAGCCGCCGTGGATCTGCAGCGCCTTGGAGCACACGCGCTCGGCCAGCTCGGAGGCATAGAGCTTGGCCTGCGAGGCCTCGGACAGGCACGGCAGGCCGGCGGTGCGCATGCGCGCGGCGCGGTGCACCAGCAGGCGCGCGGCGTTGAGCTCGGTGGCCATGTCGGCTAGCATGTTGGCGATGGGCGGATGCTCGCGCAGCGCGCGGCCGAACTGCACGCGCTCGGCGGCGTAGCGGCAGGCCGCCTCGAAGGCCGAGCGCGCGATGCCGAGCGCCTGCGCGGCGATGCCGATGCGCCCGCCCTCCAGGTTGGACAGCGCGATGCGCAGGCCCTCGCCGGGCTCGCCGAGCAGGGCATCGCGCGGCACGCGGCAGTCTTCCAGCGTGATGGCGCAGGTGTCCGAGGCGCGGATGCCAAGCTTGCGCTCGGGCGCGTGCACGATGAAGCCGGGCGTGTCGGTGGGCACCACGAAGGCCGACAGCCCGCGCTTGCCCTGCGCCGGCTCGGTGACGGCGAACACGATGGCCACGCCGGCGCGCTGGCCGTTGGTGACGAACTGCTTGCTGCCGTCGAGCACCCAGCCGTCCTCGGTCTCGCGCGCGCGGGTGCGCAGGTTGTGCGCCTCGGAGCCGGCCTGCGGCTCGGTCAGGCAGAACGCGCCGATGATCTCGCCGGCGGCCAGCGCGGGCAGGTAGCGCGTCTTCTGCGCCTCGCTGCCGTAGTGCAGGATCGGCCCGCAGCCGACCGAGTTGTGCACGCTCATCAGCGTGGCGCAGGCCGCGCAGCCCGCGGCGATCTCCTCGATGGCCAGCGCGTAGGCCACGTAGTCGGTATAGGTGCCGCCCCATTCCTCCGGCACGATCATGCCGAGCAGGCCGAGCGCGCCCATCTCCGCCACCACCTCGGGCGGCAGGTGGCCGGCGCGGTCCCAGGCCGCCGCGCGCGGCGCGAGGCGCTCGCTGGCGAAGGCGCGCGCGGCGTCGCGGATCATGGCTTGCTGTTCGGTGAATTCGTGTTGCATGGGCGGATCGCGGTGAGGATGGCGTGGCGCCGGCGGCGGGGAGGGGCGTGCCGGCAAGGGGCGTTGGCAGCAGTGTAGGAAGACGCCCGGGGCGGCGGTATGCCAGAATCCGCCAGATTTGCTGAACTCGTTTGCCAGTCTCCTGGCCCGTCCACGCCCGTCATGCCAATGGAAAAACACAGCGTCGCCATCTGCTTCGTCCATCACGCCATCGGCGGGCTGCGCGCGCGCGGCATCGCGCCGGAGCCGGTGCTGCAGGCCGCCGGCATCGCGCCGGCGCTGCTGTCGGTGCCGCAGGCGCGCGTGTCGGCGGCCTGCTACAGCGTCCTGTGGATGGAGGTGGCGGCCGCGCTCGACGATGAATTCTTCGGCCAGGATTCGCGCCGCATGAAGCGCGGCAGCTTCGCCATGCTGTGCCACGCGGTGGCGGGCAGCAAGACGCTGGCGCAGGGGCTGGAGCGGGTGGCGCGCTATTTCGGGCTGCTGCTCGACGACATCGGCGTGCGCCTGGTGCGCGAGGGCGAGGCGGCCGGCGCCGCGCTGGCCGCGCCGCGGGACGGGCATGAGCGTGAGCACGAACGCGGGCACGAGCGTGGGCAGGAACGCGCGGCGCTGGTGCTGACGGCGCCCTCGGGCCGCGCGCCGGGCGTGTTCGCGCAGGAGACCATGCTCATCATGCTGCATGGCCTGATGAGCTGGCTGCTGCGCCGCCGCGTGCCGGTGCTGCTGGCCGCGTTCAGCTATGCCGAGCCGCCCTACGCGGCCGAGTACCGCCGCATGTACTCGCGCCACCTCGCGTTCGGCCAGCCCGCCACGGCACTGGTGTTCGACGCGCGCTGGCTGGCGCAGCCGGTGCACCAGGACGAGCGCAGCCTCAAGGCCTTCCTGCGCGAGGCGCCGCACAACGTGGTGGTCAAGTACAGCGACCGCGCCAGCGTCATGGCGCGCGTGCGGCGCCAGCTGCGGGCCCAGCCGCCGGAGCGCTGGCCGACCTTCGAGCAGCTCGCGCAGGGGCTGCACATGTCGGCGTCGTCGCTGCGGCGGCGGCTGATGGAGGAGGGCGGCACCTACCAGCAGATCAAGGACGAGATGCGGCGCGACCTCGCCATCGAGGCGCTCAGCCATTCCAGCCGCTCGCTGGCGGAGATCGCGGCCGGGCTCGGCTTTGCCGAGCCGGGCGCGTTCCACCGCGCGTTCCGGCGCTGGACCGGGCTGCGCCCCGGCGCTTACCGCGCCACCAGCGCCACCAGCGCCACCAGCCACGCCGGCGCGCGCGCGTAGCCGCGCGCATGCCGGCGGGCGAAGTCGGCTACAATCGCGCCATGCTTCGCGCAGAACGCCCATCCTTCTTCCGGGGAGCGCTGCTGCTGCTGCTTTTCGCACTGCAACTGCTCGCCCCGCTGCTGCATGGCCACGTCGGAACCCCCAAGCTCCACGGCCTGCACGTACACACAGCGCTGCAAGGTGAGGTTGGTTCTTATTCTCCCTCCGATTCTCATCCCGCCGCCGGGCCGTCCGGCGCGCATGCCGACGGCGCGCTGAGCGCGGTCGAGCCGCTCGAGGTCGACGTCCAGACCGCCATCGGGCCGGTTGCCTTTTCCCTCCACGTGCAGGCCGCCGACATGATCGTCGGCATGGTCTTCGCGTTCCTGCTGTGCGCCGCGCCGCCACGGCAGGCACCGCGGCGCATGCGGTGGCGCGAACGCGCGCCGCAGCGCTGGCGCGGCGGCGACAGCCGGCCGCCGCCCGCGCACGCCCCTCCCTTCGCCAACTGATTCCCCGCCGGCCACGCCGGCGGAGCATGTCCCCGTGCGCGCGGCCGAGCCCGGCCGCGCGCCGGGGCGTCTTATCCTGCTTCGGAGTCAGGCATGTTTTCCCATCGTTTCCTTTGCGCCGGCGCGCTGATCGCCTCGGCGCTGCTTCCCGTCGGCATGGCGCGCGCGCAGGCGCTGGCCTTGTCGGCCTCCCAGGCGCAGTCGCTCGGCGTGCGCTTCGCCCCGGTCGCCGGCGCGGCCGAGATCGAGCTCGGCGCCAGCGGGCGCGTGGTGCTGCGGCCCGACGCGCAGTACGTGGTGGCCGCGCCCTATGCGGGCATGGTCTCACGCGTGCTGGTCGCGATCGGCCAGCCGGTGCGCGCCGGCCAGCCGCTGGCGGCCTTCGCCAGCCCGCAACTGTTCGAGGCCGGGCGCGCGCTGGCCGAGGCGCGCTCGCAGGCCAGCCTGGCGCGGCAGGCGCTGGCGCGCGACCGCGGCCTGCACGACGACGGCATCATCGCGGGCAGCCGCTGGCAGGCCACGCAGGCGCGCGCCGGTGAGGCCGCCGCCACGGTGCGCGCGCGCGAGGCCGAGATGGCCGCCGCGGGCATCGTGTTCGCGGGCGGCGCGGGCGAGCCGCAGCTGGTGGCCGGCCGCGCCGGGCTGATCGCCGAGGTGAATGCCGTGCCGGGCCAGCGCGTGGACGGCGCGGCGCCGCTATTCCGCATCGTCGATCCGGCCGCGCTGGAACTGGACCTGCTGGTCGGCCGCGACCTGCCGGCGCCGGTCGGCGGCGAGCGCGTGGAGGTGCGCGAGCGCGGCGCGGCCGGGCGCGTGGCCGGGGTGGTGCCGGTCGCCGACGGCACCGCCGCGGTGCGCGTGCGGGCCGTGCTCGACCGGCGCGGCAGCCTGCAGGCCGGCGAGAGCGTGAACGTGGTCGTGTACCTGCGCGGCGCGCCCGGCGGCGACGCCCGCGTGCGCGTGCCGGCCGGCGCGCTGACCTACTGGCGCGGCGCGCCCGGCGTGTTCGTGGCGACCGCGGCCGGCGTGCGCTACCAGCGCGTGGCGGTCGAGGCCGCCGACGACACCACGGCCACCGTGCGCGGCGCGCTGCCGGCCGGCGCCCGGGTGGCGGTCGCCGGCGTGGCCGCGCTCAAGGGCATGCTGGCGGGAGGCGAATGATGCTGGCCGGCCTGATCGAATTTTCCCTGCGCCAGCGGGTGCTGGTGCTGATTGCCGCGTGCGCGCTGGCCGCCGCCGGGGCATGGGCCTACCTGCAGTTGCCGATCGATGCGTTCCCGGACATTTCGCCGACCCAGGTCAAGGTCATCCTGAAGATCCCCGGCATGACGCCGGAGGAGGTCGAGCAGCGCGTCTCCACGCCGGTCGAGCAGGAACTGCTGGGCATTCCGCACAAGACCATCGTGCGCTCGGTGTCGAAGTACGGCATCAGCGACGTGACGGTCGACTTCGAGGAAGGCGTGGACAGCTACTGGGCGCGCCAGCAGGTCTCGGAGCGGCTCGCCGGCCTGGCGCGCGACCTGCCGCCCAGCGCCATCGGCGGGCTGGCGCCGATCACCACGCCGCTGGGCGAGATGTTCATGTTCACGGTGGAGGGCGACGCCTTCTCGCTGGCCGAGCGCCGCCGCGTGCTGGACTGGGTGATCCGCCCGGCCCTGCGCACGGTGCCCGGCGTGGCCGACGTCAACGCGCTCGGCGGCGAGGTGCGCAGCTACGAAGTGATTCCCGATCCGGCGCGCCTGCGCGCCCGCGCGGTCACGCTGGACCAGTTGCGCCAGGCGCTCGACGCCAACAACCGCAACGACGGCGCGGGCCGCGTGGAGCAGGGCGACGAGAACTGGGTAGTGCGCGTGGAGGGCGGCGCGCGCGGCGTGGCGGACCTGCGGCAGATCGTGGTGGCCGCGCCGGGCGGCGGCGACGCCGGCGGCGGCATGCCGCTCGTGACCGTGGGCGACGTGGCCACCGTGCAGCTCGGCGTGGCCACGCGCAACGGCGCGGTCAGCAAGGACGGCCGCGGCGAGGTGGTGGAAGGGCTGGTGCTGGCCCTGCGCGGCGCCGACGCGCGCCGGCTGGTCGCCGCCGTGCAGGCCCGGCTCGACGAGCTGGCGCCGCAATTGCCGAAGGGCATGTCGACCCGCGTGTTCTACAACCGCGGCGAGCTGGTCACGCGCGCGGCCGGCACCGTGGTGCGCGCGCTGGTCGAGGCCAGCCTGCTGGTGGTGGTGACGCTGTACCTGTTTCTCGGCGGCCTGCGCGCGGCGCTGGTGGTGGCGGTCACGCTGCCGCTGTCGATGCTGGCGACCTTCCTGCTGATGCGCTACGTCGGCCTGACCGCCAACCTGATGAGCCTGGGCGGCCTGGCGATCGCGCTGGGCATGCTGGTGGACGCGGCGGTGGTGGTGGTGGAGAACATCGAGTCGGCGCTGGCGCGCTCGCACGACCACAAGAGCGATCCCGCGCTGCGCGGCGCGGTGATCCGCCACGCCGTGGCCAGCGTGGCGGCGCCGGTGCTGGCCGGGGTGTCGATCATCGCCATCGTGTTCCTGCCGCTGCTGTCGCTGCAGGGGCTGGAGGGCAAGCTGTTCGGGCCGGTGGCGCTGACCATCGTGCTGGCGCTGGCGTCCTCGGTGGTGATCGCCTTCACGGTGGTGCCGGCGCTGGCCTCGCTGCTGCTGCGCCCGCACGCGGGCACGATGCCGTACCTGATGCGCAAGGTGGCGGCCGGCTTCGCGCGCCTGCAGGACGGCAGCGCGCGCCATCCGCGCGCGGTGTTCGCCGCGGCCGGCGTGGCGCTGGCGCTGGCCGCCGCGCTCTATGTGTCGGTGGGCAAGACCTTCATGCCGACGATGGACGAGGGCGACCTGATCGTGCAGCTGCAGAAGGCGCCGTCGGTCTCGCTGGCCGCCGCGGTGGACCTGGACCTGCGCGTGCAGCGGGCGCTGCTGGCCGAGGTGCCGGAGATCCGCTCGATCGTCGCGCGCTCCGGCTCCGACGACCTGGGCCTCGACCCGATGGGGCTCAACGAGACCGACACCTTCCTCGTGCTGCGGCCCAAGAGCGAGTGGCGCGGCAGCAAGGACGACATCGCCGCCGCCATCCGCGCCGTGATGGCGCGCTTTCCGGGCGTGGTCTATGGCTTCACCCAGCCCATCGAGATGCGCGTCTCGGAGATGCTGACCGGCACGCGCGGCGATGTGGCGATCAAGGTCTTCGGCAACGAGCTCGGCGCGATCGACGCCGCCGCGCAGGCGATCGCCGCGCGCGTGCGCAAGATCCCCGGCGCCGCCGAGGTGATCGCGCCGGGCAACGAGGGCGTGCAGTACCTCACGCTGGCGCTGGACCGCGCCGCCGTGGGCCGCGCCGGGTTCTCGGGCGATGCGCTGCAGGCGCTGCTGCGCGCGCAGGTGGAGGGCGAGCGCGTCGGCATCGTGCCCGAGGGCACCATCCGCACGCCGCTGATCCTGCGCGGCGGCGAGAGCCTGCGGCAGACGCCCGAGCGCTTCACCGCCCTGCAGGTGACGGCGCCGGACGGCAAGCCCTGGCCGCTCACCTCGCTGGCGCGGGTGCGGCGGGTGGACGGGCCGGTGCGCATCAACCACGAGGACGGCGGCCGCTTCGCCGTGATCCAGGTCAGCGTGGAAGGGCGCGACCTGACCGGCTTCGTGCAGGAGGCGCGCGCCGCGGTGGCCGGCCTGCCCGCTCTGCAAGGCATGTCCAAAGGGCTGCGGGTGGTGTGGGGCGGGCAGTTCGAGAACCAGCAGCGCGCCGCCGCGCGGCTCGCGGTGGTGGTGCCGCTCGCGCTCGGCGCGATCTTCCTGCTGCTGATGCTGACCTTCCGCTCGGTGCGCCAGGCGGCGCTGGTGATCGTCAACATCCCGTTCGCGCTGGTGGGCGGCATCGCCGCGCTGCGGGCGGCGGGCGAGTACCTCTCGGTGCCGGCCTCGGTCGGCTTCATCGCGCTGCTCGGCATCGCCGTGCTCAACGGCGTGGTGCTGGTCTCGCATTTCAACACGCTGCTCGAAGCCGGGCATCCCGTGGACGAGGCCGTGCGCACCGGCGTGCGCGACCGCCTGCGGCCGGTGCTGATGACCGCCTGCATCACCGCGCTGGGGATGATCCCGCTGCTGCTGGCCAGCGGCCCCGGCTCGGAGATCCAGCGCCCGCTGGCCATCGTGGTCTCGGGCGGGCTGGTCAGTTCCACGGCATTGACGCTGCTGTTGCTGCCGCTGCTGTTCAAGCGCTTTGGCGTGACGCGCCAGCGCCGCGGGCGGCATGACCCCATGACACAAGGAGAGGCGCAATGAACCGCGCAGGCAAGAGGGCCATGAGCGCGGCGCTGGCCGCCGCCGTGGCCGGCATGATCGGCGCCGCGAGGGCGCAGGCCGTGCCGCAGGCGGAGGCGGGCGTGCTGCCCGCCGAGGCGGCGGTGCGCGACACGGTGGGCCAGTCGCCCGAGGTGCGCATGGCCGAGGCCGGCCGCGATGCGGCGCAGGCGCGCGCCGCCGGCATCCGCGCCGGCACCGCCGAGGCCGTGGTGCGCGCCACCGGGCAGGGCCGGCAGGCGCGCGCGCCGTCCGAGCGGCATGCCGAGGGGCAACTGACGCTGGAGCGGCCGCTGCGGCTGTGGGGCAAGTCCGAGGCCGACGGCGCGCTGGCGGACGCCACCGTGCAGAGCGGCCAGCTCGCGCTCATGGATGCGCGCCACGAGGTCTCGCGGCAGATCCTGGCGCTGTGGTTCGGCGCGCTGCGTGCGCAGCAGGCCAGGCTGGTGGCCCAGGGCAACGACGACCTCGCCGCGGAACTGGCCGCCGTGACCGCGCGGCGCGTGCAGGCCGGCGACGCCGCGCGCATGGACCACGAGCTCTCGCTGGCCGAGCGCGCCCGCACTGCCGCCATGCTGGCCAGCGCCCGCGCGGCGGAAGCGGTGGCGCAGGCGGCGCTGCGCGCGCGCTTTCCGGGGCTGGGCGTGCCCGGCGGCCTGCCGGCCGGCATCGGCCCGCAAGGCTTGCCGGATGAACCGGCCGAGGCGCTGCGCACGCACTACGTGGAGGACAGCCATGAGTTCCGGCTGGCCCTGTCCGAGGAAGCGCAGGCCCAGCGGCAGGCGTACCGCGCCGACCTGGAGCGCAAGCCCGATCCGACCGTGGGCGTGTTCGTCGCGGTCGAGCGCGGCGGCGCCGAGCGCATCGCCGGGGTGAGCGTGAGCATGCCGCTGGGCTCCGCGCACCGGCGCTCGGCGGCGCTGGCCGCGGCGGCGGACGCGCAGGCCGCGGCGCAGCGCCGGCTGGTGGCGGAGCGCCGCATCGGCGCCGAGTTCGATGCGCTGTACCAGGGTCTGGCCGGCAAGCGCGCCGCCGCCGTGGCGCTGGCGCAGGCGCTGGCGCTGCAGCGCAGCGCTGCCGAGCGCACCGGGCGCGCGTACAAGGCGGGCGAGTCGGGCCTGGGCGAGCTGCTGATGGTCCGGCGCACGCTGGCCGACACCACGCTGGCCGAGCGCACGGCGCTGGTCGACGCGCTCGAGGCCGACAGCCGGCTGCGGCTGGACCTGCACCGCATGTGGGACTTCGACGAGTAGCCGGCGGGCGGCGCTAGCCCGCCGCCGCGCGGCTGCGCCCGTCGCGCCCGTTGCGCCCGCCCGCGGCCATCTGCGCGCGGTGGCCGGCCGTGTACGGCAGCATGCGGTTGCGCCCGGACAGCTTGGCCATGTAGAGCGCGGTGTCGGCGCGCGCGGTCAGCTGCGCCAGCGTTTCGCCGGGCTGCCACGCCGCGTAGCCGCCGCTCACGGTATAGCGCACCACGCCGGCCTGCCCGCCGGCGTGGCCCACGCGGCTGGCCTCGGCCTGCGCGCGGATGCGCTCGGCGGCGTGGCCGGCCTCGTCCAGCGAGCTGCCCGGCAGCAGCACCACGAACTCCTCGCCGCCGATGCGGCCGATGCGGTCGGTGGCGCGCAGCGATGCCGCCGCCAGCCGCGCGAAGCCGGCCAGCACGGCGTCGCCGGTGGCGTGGCCGAAGGTGTCGTTGACCAGCTTGAAGTGGTCGATGTCGACGATCAGCAGCACCGGCGGGCCGTCCCCGCGCGCGGCGCGCGCCAGTTCGCGCGCGGCTTCGTCCTCGAAGGCCTTGCGCGACAGCACGCCGGTCAGGAAGTCGGTGTTGGCGATGGCTTCCAGCCGGCGCACCATCGCGTCGTGGATCATCAGCACCGCGCCCATCGTGAGCGCCGGGCAGGCGATCGCGCCCAGCACCAGGAAGATCGCGTTGAGCCCCGGCGACACCAGCGTGGCGGGATCGTCCATCACCGACAGCGCGGACAGGATGCCGCGCAGCACGTGCGCCGCCGCCAGGAAGAAGGCGAAGCCGGCGGTGGCCAGGTGGTGGCTGGCGGCATGCGCGCGCGGGCGCCCGCGCACCAGCGCCACGCCGGTGGCGGCGCAGAACCACGCATGGAAGGCCGACACGATCACCACGCGCGTGTTGAAGTCGGGGAACACGTAGCGCCACGTCACGATGCCGGCCACCACGGCCAGCGTGCAGGCCGCCAGCAGCCGCCACGGCGGCGCGCGCCCGCAAAAGCGCAGCGTGCCGGCGTAGAACAGCGCCAGCGCCCAGGCGAGGGCGCCGTTGGCCACCACGATCCCGAGCACGTCGGGGATGGTGCCGCGCAGCGTAAACAGCATCAGCGCGCCCATCGCGGTCAGGTTGCTGTACAGCCACAGCGTCACTCCCGGCTGGCCGCAGCGGCGCAGCGACCAGACGATGCCCAGCATCATGACGCTGAGCAGCGTCGTGACGGCCAGCAGGGCGATCGGGTCGGACATCGGCCGGGTTCCTCCGGGGTGGCGTGGGCGCGCCGGCCGCGGGCGCGGCGGGCAGGCGAAGCCACGGAGAATACCGCATGCCGGGCACCCCATTTCACCCACGCAGGTGGGGTGTGGGGTCGCCGGTGGCGCGTGGAGGCGGGATATTGGATGGGATGCGGCCCGGACGCGGGCGCCGGATAGGGGCGATGGCGGGTCGGCGCATGGCCCCGCCACCACCGCCGGCTAGGCGGCCTGGGCCTCGGGCCGGGCCGCCAGCCCGAGTTCCTGCGCCAGCCGCGCCGACACCGCCGCGGCCTGGTTGCGCACGTCGATGATGGTGCCGGACTCCCACAGCGCGCCGCGCAGCGGCGCGCCCAGGGCGCTCAGGCCGGGCACGGCGCGCCCGCCGCGGTCGAACACCGTGCCGCGCGCGTCGCCATCGAGGCCGGAGCCGGCCGCGGCGGGGCGCACGATGCCGCGCGCGAGCAGGTTGCGCACCAGCGGCCGCGCGTTGCCGGCGTGCCAGCCGTATTCCGCGCCGGTGCAGTTGACCAGCGCGTCGACCGCGGGCACCGCCGGCAGCGCGCGCGACAGGCGCAGCGCCAGCCGGCCGCCGGCGTTTTCCACGCCCGTGTCCTCCACCCCCGTCACCCGCGCCGCATGGACCTGCAGCCGGCCCTGCGCACGCACCGCGGCGAGCACGGCATGGGTGGGCGGCGCCGCGCGGTGCAGCAGGTTGTCCCAGAACGGGCGCGCGTGGCGCAGGAAGCGCTGGCGCTCCGGCACGCTGGCGGCGGCCCACAGCGGGCCGATGTGCTCGCGTAGCGCGGGCGGCACGCTCTGCCAGTCCAGCCCCTGCGCGCTCAGCGCGCGGCACTGGTCGCGCACGCGGCGCACCACGCCGCGCGCGGTGGGGCTGGCCAGCGCCGGCCCGGCGGCGCCGAGGAAGTCGTCGCACGGGCCCACGCCGTGGCGCAGCCACGGCAGCAGCGCGCGCCGCGAGAACGCATGGTAGGTGCCGGTGAAGCCGAGCCGCTCCAGCGTGGCCACCACGTCGAGCATGGTCAGGCTGGTGCCGGCCAGCGCGACGGCGCGCGCGCCGGCCAGCGCGGCCAGCGCCTCGGGCTGCCACGGATCGGGTACGTAGCGGCCCTCGGCTTCCAGTGCCGGGTCCTGCGCCAGCGCCGGGCGGGCCGACTGCACGCCGGTGGCCAGCACGATGTGGTCGGCCTCCCACGCGCGGCCGTCGGCGCCGCGCACGCGGTGCGGCACGCCGATGGTCAGGTCGGTGATCTCGGTGCGGATGTGTTCCAGCGTGGCGCGCCCGGCGGCGCCGGCCAGCGCGCGCGCCAGCGTGTCCTGCAGGTAGTCGCCGTAGACGCGGCGCGGCGCGAAGGTATTGCCGGCATCGGCGGCGAGGCCGTGGCGCGCCAGCCAGTGCGTGAAGTCGTCCAGCGCTTCCGGGAACAGGCTGAAGTTGAGCGCGGGGCCGTTCAGGTAGTGGGCCGGGTCGGGCGTGCTGTAGGCCAGCCCGCGGCCGACCTCGGCGCGCGGCTCGAAAAGCTGGATGGCCAGCGGCGCGCTGGTGTCGCGCAGCAGGCGGATGGCGGTCAGGGTGCCGGCCATGCCGCCGCCGACGATGGCGATGCGGCGCGGCCCGGGTTCGGTGGCGGGGCGGAATCGGGTCATGGTGGTCTCAGGCTGCGGCGGGCGTCTCGGCGGCGGCCCGCAGGGCCTGCGCGCCCGCGCCCGCCAGGATGGCGTCGTTCTGCGGGGTGTGGATGCGGCTGCACAGCACGTTGCGGTAGTGGCGCTCGAGCGGGTTGCCGCGCGACAGCGCCGGGTTGCCGGCCAGCTTGAGCGCCAGTTCCACCGCGGCGATGGCGTTGTCGGTGACGTTGAGCTTGAGCAGGTTGCTGTCGGTGACGCTGGCCGGCGTGCCCGCGTCGGCGTCGGCGCTGAAGCGGTCGAGCAGCACGCGGTTGGCCAGCAGCCAGGCGTCGATGCGGCCTACCGCTTCCTGGAAGCGCGGCAGCGTGGCCAGCGGCGCGCCCAGGCTGCCCGGCGCGCGCAGGTTGAGCCAGCCGGCGAACCAGTCGCGCGCGGCGCGCGCCACGGCGTCGTAGAGCGTGCCGAGCAGCGTCGAGGACCACGCGGCCCAGGCCGGGTCGACGCGGTCGGCCCAGGCGGCGGGCAGGCGCAGGTCCACGGCGTGGTCGGCCGGCAGCGGGGTGTTGTCGAAGATCACCTCGTGGCTGCTGGTGGCGCGCATGCCGAGATGGTCCCAGGTGGGCAGCACGGTGATGCCGGGCGCGTCGCGCGGCACCAGGAACACGCCGGTGCGCGGGCTGGGCTCGTCGGTGCGGCCCCACACCGCCAGCCAGCCCAGCGCGGGGATGCCGGTGGCGTAGATCTTGTGGCCGGACAGCGCCCAGCCGTCGCCGTGGCGGCGCGCCACCGTGCCCGGCAGGCCGCCGCGCGCGGGCGAGCCCAGCTCCGGCTCCACGCGCAGCGAGTTGATCAGCGCGCCTTGCGCCACGGCGCTGTGCTGCACGGCCTCGCGCACGGCCTGCGGCCATTGCGTGTCGTTGGCCAGGCTGCGGTGGGTGAGCGTCTGCATGACCAGCACCAGCGCGGTGGACGGATCGCCGATGGCCACGTGGTGGATCACGCGGCGCGCCTCGGCCAGCCCGGCGCCGGCGCCGCCCAGCGCGCGCGGCACGGTGAGCGCGAGCAGGCCGAGCGCGTGCAGCTCGGCGATGTTCTCGTGGGCGAAGCTGGCGTCGCGGTCGTGCGCGGCGGCGCGCGCGGCGAAGCGGGCGGACAGCGCGCGCAGGGTGTCGTCGGTGGGCAGGGGGCGCAGGGTGTCGTCGGTGGGCAGGGGGCGCGGCGTGGCGGCGGCATCCGCTTCGGGGCCGGCGGCGGCGAAGCCGCTGGCGCGATGCCACTCGGAGATCCGCTGGCGGCTGCTGGCGCCGCTCGATGACAAACTCATTGTTGCTCCTGGATGGTGTGGTGCTGCATGTGTGTCGTGTGTGCGCCGGCGCGGTTCAGTGGCAGATCAGCCCGCTTTCGACCAGCATCATGTTGAAGGCCGCGTCGCCGGCGGCGGCGTCGCGCCAGCGCGCCAGCAGGCCGTCGCGCCGCCGGCCGGCCAGCCATTGTTCGAGCCAGCGCGCGGACTGCGCGTCGGCGCGGGGCAGCGCGAGCAGCGCCCCGGCGCCGTCCACCAGCAGCGGCGCGGCGACGAAGAAGCGCCATTCGGGCAGGCGCATGACGCGCGCGGCCAGCGCGGCGTCTTCCGCCACCGCCGCGCAATCGCCGCGGCGGAAGGCCAGCAGCGTCTGCAATGGCGACGGATAGCGCCGCAGCGTGGCGCCGGCGCGGGCCAGCGCGGCCTGGTAGGGGCTGTCCTGGCTGACGCAGGCGGTCTTGCCGGCCAGCGCGCCGAGCCGGTCCACCGGCGTGAAGCGCAGCGTCAGCAGCGTGCCGGGCGCGATGGCGGGCGCGCGGACCTGGGCCGCGCGCGGTTGCGTGTGCGGATGCGTGCGTGGTTGCGTAAAACCGCCGTTGCCGAAGGCGAGGTCGAGGCCAGCCGGCGGCGCGCCGTTGCCGTCGGCTGGCAGGTGGCGCAGCCTGACCGGCACGCCCAGCGCGCGGCCGAGTCCGGCGGCGAGCGCGGCCTCGGCGGGATCGGGTTCGGGCACCAGCGGCCGGCCCGGCGGCGTGGCGCGCGGATAAGCGTGCACGCCGACCACCAGCTCGCCGCGGGCCTGCGCCTGTTGCAGCAGCGGGCCGGGCGCCGGCTGGCCGCGCCACGGCAGGCCGGCCAGCAGCCACCACAGCGGCACGAGGAAGAGGAGGGCGAAGCCGGCAAGCCGGAGCGCGGCGCTTGCCGGACGTGCCGCCGCGGCGCGCCCCGGCAGCACGTCCGCGCCCAGCCACCAGGCGCCGTGCAGGTGCCAGAGCTCATCCGGCATGGCGGCTCCGCGCGCTTGCCGGCAGCAGTCGCGTGGGCGCGCCTACCATCCTTCGCCCAGCCCGAGCAGGCCGAGGATCTCGCGGCGCAGGCGGATCAGTTCGGGGTCGTCGCGGTGGCGCGGGTAGGCGCGGTCGATCTTGAGTTCGGCGGTGATGCGCGCGGGGCGCTCGCTGAACACGATCACGCGCGTGGCCAGCAGCAGCGCTTCTTCCACGTCGTGCGTGACCAGCAGCGCGGTGAAGCCCGAACGCTGCCACAGCGAGACCAGCTCGCCCTGCATGCTCAGGCGCGTGAGCGAATCGAGCTTGCCGAGCGGCTCGTCCAGGATCAGCAGGCGCGGCTCGTTGACCAGCGCGCGCGCCAGCGCGGCGCGCTGCGCCATGCCGCCGGAGAGCTGGCGCGGATAGGCGCGCGCGAAATCGCTCAGGCCCACGCGCGCGAGCGCGTCGTCCACGCGCTGGCGCTGGGTGGAGAGCAGGCCGCGCGCTTCCAGCCCGAGCGCGGCGTTGTCCCACACGGTGCGCCACGGGTACAGCGTGGGGTCCTGGAACACCACCACGCGGCTCGGGTCGGGGCCGGTGATCGGCACGCCGTCCACGGCCAGCGTGCCGCGCCGCGGCGGCTCCAGCCCGGCCACCAGCCGCAGCAGCGTGGACTTGCCGCAGCCGCTGGGGCCGAGCAGGGCCACGAACTCGCCCGGCTCGGCGGTCAGGCTGACGCGGTTGAGCACCGGCAGGACCTGGTCGCGCAGGCTGAAATGATGGCTGACCTGATCGATGGTCAGGCGCACGCCATTGCTGGCGGCGGCCGGTTCGGTGACGATGGCGGGAGCGGCGGCGCTTACCATTTGACGACTCCTTTCTGCCACGCCAGCAGGCGGTCGCGCGAGCGGAACAGCAGCGTGATGAGGCCCGAGAACAGGATCGCCATGACCAGCAGCGCACCGTACATGCTGGCGTAGGCGGCCCAGCCCTGCGCCCATTGCAGATACCAGCCCAGGCCCGACTTGACGCCCAGCATCTCGGCCACCACCAGCACCGAGAACGAGGCGCCCAGGCCCATGAACAGGCCCACGAACACGCTCGGCAGCGCGGCCGGCACGGCCACCTTGAGCACCAGGAAGCGCTCGCGGGCGCCGAGCGTGCGCGCCACGTCGTAGTAGGCCGGGTCCACCGCGGCCACGCCGGACCACGTCAGCACCGTGACCGGGAACCACGTGGCCAGCGCCACCAGGAAGGTGGCCGCGCTGGCGCTGCTGGGAAAGGCGAAGAACACGATCGGCAGCCAGGCCGTGGCCGGCAGCGGCCCGAGCAGGCGCAGCACCGGGTGGACCCAGTAGCCGGCGCGGCTGGACCAGCCGATCGCCACGCCGGTGAGAAAGCCCGCCAGCGCGCCGAGCAGGTAGCCGGTGGCCAGCAGGCGCAGCGAGTGCGCCACGGCGTCGGCCAGCTTGGCGTAGTCGTCCAGGAACACTTCGAGCAGCGCCTGCGGCGGCGCGAAGAAAGGCCTTGGCAGCAGGCCGAGCTTGGCGGTCACCACCTCCCACACGAAGGTCAGCAGCGCCAGCACCACCAGCCACGGCCCGGCGCGGCGCAGCGCGGCGCCGGCGCGGCCCAGGCGGTGCTGCACGAAGGCCAGCACCAGCAGCAGCCCGGCGAACGCGGCGAACAGTTGCGCGGTCTCCTGCGTGAGCGGCCAGTCCTCGGCCTCGGGCCAGAACCTGACGGTGGCGGCCACCGCCAGCCAGCCGGCCGCGGCCAGCGCGCCGCCCAGCCACACGCGTGGCACCGCCGGCGCGGGCAGGGCGAGGAAGTCGTCGTGGGCGTCGAACGCCTCCGGCGTGCCTTGCTGCCCGTCAGCTGAGTACGTTGGCATAGATGCGGTCCGCGAACTTGGTGGAATCGGTGCCGGGGCGGATCACCGACACCAGCTTGAGCTCGTCCGTGTATTGCGCCAGTTCCTTTTTAAGGTCGCCGCCGGTGGGGTGGTGGCCGTGGGTGTGGCTCTTGAGCATGGCCACCACGTCGGCCTGCGGCACCTTGGCGAACTCGGCGAAGTGGCGCGCGGTTTCCTCGGGGTGCGCCACGGTCCATTCCTGCGCCTGCAGCACCGAATGCGTGAGCGCGGCCGCGGTGGCCTTGTCCTCGCGGATCAGGCTGCCGCGGATGCCCAGCACGCAGCAGGCGCGGTTGGCGTATTCGTCGGACAGGTTGGTGGCCACCTCGATCAGGCTGCGCTCCTTGCGCAGCAGGTAGGTGCGCGGGTCGCCGTCGGCGGCGGCCTGGGCCTCGCCTTTCTCCAGCGCGATACCGAGCAGGTCGGCCGGGTACTGGCGCCATTCCACGTCGCGCACCGGGTCGATGCCGCGCTTGGCCAGCAGGATGGAGAAGAAGTTCTTGGCCGGGCTGGCCATGTCGCTGACCGCCACGGTCTTGCCCTTGAGGCTCTTGAGGTCGGTCACGCCGGAGTTGCGCGTGGTCAGCAGGCGCATGCAGCCGCCGTGCGTGGCGGCCGTGAGCTTGACGTCGAAGCCCTGCTCGAGCGGCTTGAGCCAGCGCAGCGCCATGCCCACGCCGGCATCGGCCTTGCGCGTGGCGATGGCTTCGAGCAACTGGTCGGTGGAGCCGCCGAAGTTGATCAGCTCCACGTCGAGGCCGTGGTTGCGGAAGATGTCTTCCTTGATCGCCGCGGCCACCGGCGCGAAGCACACCGAGCTGGCGTTCCAGGCCAGCTTGATCGGCTTGAGCGGCCCGGCAGCGCGGGCGCGCGGCGCCCAGACGAAGGGCGCCACGCCGCCGGCCACGGCCAGCGTGCCGGCGGCTTTCAGCCAGCCGCGGCGGCTCAGGGTGCCGCCGCCCGGTGATGTCGCGGCGGGACGGTTGATGGCGGACGGCTGCTCGGGCTGGTGATGCATGGCGCTCCTCGGTTGGGCTGCCCGCTGGCGTGGTCGCGCGGGCGGCGGAATGGGGACGGATGGCGGAAGTCGGGTGGCCAGATCGGTGGTCAAACCGGTGGCCGGACCGCGACGGCATGCACCATGCTAAGAAATGGTTCAGCGCAACAGAACGAATTTGTTGGCGCAAGCTTGCACGCGCAGCGCTTTAGGCGGTGGGCGCATAACCTTCGAAGGCGGGTGCGCGCCGGGTTAAGATCGGCGCTTTGATTGCGGACGAGGCCGATGCAAGCGCAGCCGAACACCGCCCCGCGGCGGGTGGACATCGTGGTGTACCCGGGATTCAAGGCGATGGAGGCGGTCGGCCCGATGACCGTGTTCGACTACGCCAACGTGCGGCTGGCCCAGCGCGGCCAGCCGCCGGCCTACGCCACGCGCGTGGTGGCGCTGGAGACCGGCCCGGTGCGCTCGGACACGCTGATGACGCTGGAGGCCACCGCCCGGCTCGACACCGTGCTGCTGCCGGACATCGCGCTGATCGTGGGCGCGCGCGACATCGAGCGCGCGATGGGCGAGGCGCACGGCATCGTGCCGTGGGCGCGCGCGGTGGCGCCGCGCATCGGCCGGCTGATCGCGCTGTGCTCGGGCACTTTCTTCCTGGCCGCGGCGGGCCTGCTCGACGGGCGCCGCGCCACCACGCACTGGAGCGTGGCGGCGCTGCTGCGCCAGCGCTTCCCGGCGGTGGAGGTCGACGCCGACGCCATCTTCATCCGCCAGGGCAACCTGTGGACCTCGGCCGGCGTGACGGCGGGCATCGACCTGGCGCTGGCGGTGGTGGAGGAAGACCTGGGCCGCGAGCTGGCGCTGGACCTGGCGCGCGAGCTGGTGGTCTATCTCAAGCGCCCGGGCGGGCAGTCGCAATACAGCCTGCACCTGGCCAGCCAGGCCACCAGCCACGCCGGCATCCGCGGGCTGCAGGACTGGATCCTGTCCGACCTCGCGCGCGATTTCACGCTGGCCGAGATGGCGGCGCGCGTGGCCATGAGCGAGCGCAATTTCCGGCGCGTATTCGCGAAGGAGACGGGCGCGAGCCCGATGGCGTTCATCGAGTCGGCCCGCATCGAAGGCGCGCGCCGCCTGCTGGAGCAGGGCGACCTGCCGCTCAAGGCGATCGCCGCGCGCACCGGCTTCGGCTCGGACGAGGGGCTGCGGCGCGCGTTCCTGCGGCAGATGGGCATCACGCCGCGCGACTACCGCGAGCGCTTCGGGCCGGGCGGGCGCTAGGCCGGCCGGCGGCTAGTGCGGGCGCGTGGCGGCGCGCTGCGGGAACAGCAGTAGGCAGGCGGCCATGAAGGCCAGCAGCGCGGCCGAGGCGGAGAAGCGGCTCAGCGCGAGGCCGCCCGCGTGCAGCGGCTTGTCGAGAAAATCGCCCACCACGGCGCCGAGCGGGCGGGTCAGGATGAAGGCGGCCCAGAACAGCGCGGTGCGCGAGACCGAGGTCCGGTAGTACGCCGCCGCCAGCGCCGCCAGCAGCGCGCCGAACACCGCCATGCCGCCCAGGTAGCCCAGCCCGGCGCTGTCCGCGGTCCAGTCGCCCAGCGCCGTGCCCAGCGTCTGCGAGAACATGATGGTCACCCAGTAGTACATCTCGGCATGCGGCGATTGCACGGCGTGCACGGAGACCGAGCCCAGCCGCCAGTGCCACAGCGCCAGCGAGGTGGCCAGCAGCAGCGCCAGCATGGTGGTGCCGCCGGCGTAGCCGACGCCGAGCGAGCGGTCGGCGAAATCCGCCAGCGTGGTGCCGACCGTGGTGGTGGCGATGATGGTGGTCCAGTACAGCAGTGGATGGAAGCGCCGCGCCGAGACCTGCGCCGAGACGGCCAGCAGGAACAGCCCGGCGAAGATCGCCGTGCTCAGCAGGTAGCCCAGGCCGAGCGACATCGACAGCGCGTCGCCGCCGGTCTCGCCCAGCGTGGTGGCGGCGATCTTGGTGATCCAGAAGGCCAGCGTGACGGCCGGCACCTTGCTGGCCGCCGCGTCCGGCTGCGTCGGGGATGCGTTCACGGTGTGCTCCTGCGTGCCATCGGCGCGGGCCTCAGTTGGCCGAGTCGACCAGGGTGCGGGCCTCGACGACCTTGCCGCGGTAGGCCTCGAAGATGGCGCGCAGCGCGTCTTCCATGCTGACGGCGGGCTTCCAGCCGAGCTCTTCGATGGTGTTGTCGATCTTGGGCACGCGGTTCTGCACGTCCTGGTAGCCCTTGCCGTAGAAGTCGCCGGAGGACGTCTCGACGATCTGGGTCTGGCGGGCGAGTTCGGCGTATTCCGGGTAGTCGGCGGCCATCTTGAGCATCATCTCGGCGAGTTCGCGCACCGAGTGGATGTTGGCGGGGTTGCCGATGTTGTAGATCTTGCCGGTGGCGATGCCTTGCGGGTTCTCGATGATGCGCATGAGGGCGCTGATGCCGTCGGTGATGTCGGCGAAGGCGCGCTTCTGGGCACCGCCGTCGACCAGCTTGATCGGCTCGCCGCGCACGATGTGGCCGAGGAACTGGGTGACGACGCGGGAGGAGCCTTCCTTCGACTCGAAGATGGAGTCGAGGCCGGCGCCGATCCAGTTGAACGGGCGGAACAGGGTGTAGTTGAGGCCCTGCTCCATGCCGTAGGCGTGGATGACGCGGTCCATCAGCTGCTTGGAGCAGGCGTAGATCCAGCGGGGCTTGTTGATGGGGCCGCAGATCAGTTCGGAGGTCTCGGGGTCGAACTCGTCGTCGTGGCACATGCCGTAGACCTCGGAGGTCGAGGGGAAGACGAGGTGCTTGCCGTACTTGACGGCGGCGCGGACGATGGGGAGGTTGGCCTCGAAGTCGAGCTCGAACACGCGCAGGGGCTGGCGCACGTAGGTGGCCGGGGTGGCGATGGCGACGAGGGGGAGGACGACATCGCACTTGCGGATGTTGTACTCGATCCACTCCTTGTTGATGGTGATGTCACCCTCGAAGAAGTGCATGCGGGGGTGGTCGATCAGGTCGCCGAGGCGGTCGCTGGCCATGTCCATGCCGTAGACCTCCCACGGCGTGGTTTCGAGAATGCGGCGCGTCAGGTGGTGGCCGATGAAGCCGTTGACGCCAAGAATCAGGACTCGCTTCATGTGATGATTCGGATGCTGGGCGGCGCGAGCCGCGCGGTGGGCGGGCAAAGGCGGCCAGTGTAGGGGCCGCTGCCTTAAGGAAGTCTTAAGCAGGAAGTCTTAAGCGGGAAGTCCCGGGCCGGATGCCGGGCCGGAAGCCTGGGCCGCCGGCCCCGCGAACAGCACCGACACGGTCAGCCCGCGGCCGCCGGGGCCGTCCTCCAGCACCACCGTGGCGCCGTGGCGCACGGCGATGTTGCGCACGATGGCCAGGCCCAGCCCGCTGCCGTGCGCGTCGCCGGACTCGCCGCGGTGAAAGCGCCGGAACACGTTCTCGCGCTCGGCCGGGGGGATGCCCGGGCCGGTGTCGCTCACGCCCAGCGTGGGCACGCCGTCGCGCCGCTCGATGCGCAGGTCCACGCGCCCGCCCGGGCCGGTGTAGCGCACCGCGTTGTCGGCCAGGTTGCGCAGCAGGATGAACAGGTCGGCCGCCACCGCGCGCACGCGGCAGTCCGCCTCGCGCGCGTCCAGGCCCAGGTCCACGCCCTTGGCCTCGGCCATCGGCAGCAGTTCGCGCACCACCTGCACCGCCACCTCGCGCAGCGATACGTCGGCAAGGGCGGCGGTGGCGGCCGGGGTGCCGTCCTCGCTGCGCGCCAGCGTCAGCAACTGGGCCACCAGGTGGGTGGTGCGGTCGAGGCGCTCGCCGAGCTTGACCAGCGCCTGGCGCTGCTTGTCCTCGCTGTCGGCGCGCAGCGCCAGCTGCAGTTGCAGCTTGAGCGCGGCCAGCGGCGTGCGCAGTTCGTGGGCGGCGTCGGCGACGAAGGCGCGCTGCGTGTCCATCGCCTGGCGCAGGCGCGCCAGCAGGTCGTTGAGCGCCGCCACCACCGGCACCAGCTCGGGCGGCCAGCCGTGCGCGGGCAGCGGCACCAGGGCCTCGGCCGAGCGCTGGCTCATGGCGCGCGCGATGTCGTCGACCGGGCGCAGCGAGCGCCTGACCACCAGGTGGATCAGCAGCCCCAGCACCGGCACCAGCGCCAGCACGGGCAGCAGCGCGCCCAGCGCCAGCGAAGCCGCCAGCTTGCTGCGGAACGCCGCCGACTGCGCCGCCTGCACGTAGCGCCCGTCTTCCAGCAGCCCGTACACGCGCCATTCGTGCCCGGCCACGCGCATGTCGTGAAAGCCGGCCAGCCTGGCGCGCGGCAGCGTGAGCGGATGGGAGGCGAAGGTCAGCCGGCCGTTGTCGTCCCAGGACTGCACCACGATCTCCTCGTCGAGCTCGTGGCTGCCCAGCGGCGGCGTGGCCTGCGGCGCGATCTCGCGCGGCAGCATGCGCGCGGCCTGCTGCAGCTGGCCGTCGAAGACCTCGCTGGCTTCGTGGCGCACCTTGAAGTAAGCCGCGGCGCCGGCGACCAGCGCGCACGCCAGCATGGTGACGAGCAGGCCGGCGAGCAGCTTGGCGCGGATGGTCCTCATGCGGCGTTCCCGGCTACATTCCCGAGCTTGTAGCCGATGCCGCGCACATTGCGGATGAACTCGGCGCCGAGCTTCTTGCGCAGCGCGTGGATGTGCACTTCCACGGTGTTGCTGCTGATTTCCTCGTTCATGTTGTAGACCGCCTCGCGCAGGCGCTCGTGCGTGACCACGTGGCCGGGCTGCTCCATGAGCGCCTGCAGCACCATGAACTCGCGCATCGACAGCGCCACGATGTCGCCGCCGCAGCGCACTTCGCGCGTGGCGGGATCGAGCCGCACGCGGCCATGCGCCAGTTCCGTGCCGACCCGGCCCGCGCTGCGCCGGATCAGCGCGCGGATGCGGGCGAACAGTTCGTCGAGGTCGAACGGCTTGACGAGATAGTCGTCGGCGCCGGCGTCGAGGCCGCGCACGCGGTCGGCGGTGGCGTCGCGCGCGGTCAGGATCAGCACCGGCATCGCCATGCCGCGCCCGCGCAGCAGGCGCAGCACGTCCTCGCCCGAGCGGCCGGGCAGGCCCAGGTCGAGCAGCACGGCGTCATAGGTGTCGGGCACGTTGGCCGTGAGCGCGGCCGCGGCGAGGCGGCCGTCGTTGACCCAGTCGACGGCGTAGCCTTCGCCGCGCAGGCCTTCTTCCACGCTTTCCCCGATCATCGGGTCGTCTTCCACCAGCAGCAGGCGCATGGTCCGGGTTCCTCGGGTTGGGGCATCAGCGCCGCCGCAGCCGGTCCAGGCGCAGGCGGTGCCGCTCGTCGGTCAGGCGCCGCGCCGCCAGCGTGGCGGCCAGGACCGCGCCCAGCATGCTGCCGCCGGCGAGCAGGAACATCAGCAGGATCTGGTAGCGCGCGGCGGCGAGCGGGTCCATGCCGGCGAGTATCTGCCCGGTCATGATGCCGGGCATGGTGATGATGCCGGCCGCGGCCATCGTATTCAAGGTGGGCAGCAGGCCGCTTTTCACCGCCTGGCGCACGATGGGTCCCAGCGCGGCGCGGCGGTCGTCGCCCAGCGCCAGGCGCGCGTCGATGGCGGCGCGCTGGTGCCAGGCCGCGGTGAAGGCGCCGTCGAGCGCCAGGCTGGCCGCGTTCATCGCGTTGCCGAGCACGATGCCGGCCAGCGGGATGGCGTGGCGGGCATCGTACCAGGGCGACGGGCGCAGCGCGGTGGTCAGCGCCAGCACCGTCACCGCCAGGGTGGGCACGCTCACCGCCGCGGTGCCGATCAGCGCCTGCCACGGGCCGGCCAGGCGCCGCTCCTGGCGGCTGCCGGCCTCGCGCGCGGCGGCCGCGATCATGGCGGCCACCACCAGCGCGGTGACGAGCGGCGACGACCATGCGAACACCGCGCGCAGCACCAGGCCGACCAGCAGCAGTTGCACGATCATGCGCGCGGCCGTCCACAGCAGCGCGCGGTGCACGCCGAGCGAGAGCGCCAGCGAGGCGCCGGCGCCGGCCAGCACCAGCAGGCTGGCGATGGCGAGGTCGTAGAGCGACAGCGGAATCGGCGTCATGCGGGCAGCGCCTCCAGGCCGGCGGCGCCCAGGCGGTAGTGGCGGTTGCCCAGGCGCGCGGCCTGCTCCGGGTTGTGCGAGACCACCAGCAGGCCGAGCCCCAGCTGCTGGCGCGTGCGCAGCAGCGCCTCCACCGCCAGCGTGCTGTCGCGGTCCAGCGCCGAGGTCGGCTCGTCGAGCAGCAGGAAGCGCGGGCGGCGCACCAGCGCGCGCACCAGCGCCAGGCGCTGGCGCTCGCCGGTGGACAACTGGCCGACCGGCGCGCGCAGGATGTCGGCCGGCAGCCGCAGCGGGGCCAGCATCGCCGTGGCGGCGGGCACGTCCTCCATGTGTTCCAGCACGTGGTCGCTCCACCAGCCGGACTCGGCCGCCACGTACATGACCTGGCGGCGCCAGGCCGGGCCGCCGAAGCGCTCGCGCGGCATGTCGCCGAGGCTCACCTGGCCCTGGCTGGGGTCGAGGTCGGCGATCATGCGCAACAACAGGCTCTTGCCCGTGCCGGAGGCGCCGGAGACGATCGCGCACGTGCCCGGCGCCACGCACAGGCTGAACGGGCCGCGGCCCGCGCCGCTCACGGCGCGCACGCGCAGGCTGGCCGGGCCGGCGAGGTCGGAGAGGCCGGCGAGCGGGGCGCGGGCGGGCATGGGCGTCAGCGTGGGAGCGGCGTCGGTGTCTGTCATCGGTAGGGCCATCCGCGCGCGGGTGGCGCGCGGTCGCGCCGCCGGCGGGCGGCCAGGATGGTGGCGGGCAACGCCGCAAGGATAGGGCATGGCGGCTTAAGGAAGAATTAAGAGGCGCCGGCGCGGCGGCGGCACTGGGTTCGGGCGTGCCGGCGGCGGTATCGGTGTTTTTAGTAGTTGACTAGATTTTTCATAGGGATAAAATTTAATTCACAAACATGAAAAACAGCATGCCGGACCCGGCCCGCCCGCCAAGCGCGCGGCAGCGGCCCGGCTGGCAAGGAGACCATCGATGGCCGCAGCACCGGCGCCCGCCTATTTCGTCCGCACCGAGGAGGTCGCGGGCTATCACCCCGCCAACCACGTCGGCACCCTGAACCGCCGCATCATCGGCCGCGAGAACGTGGGCGCCACGCAGCTGGAGGTCATCCACGGCACCATCGAGCGCGGCAAGGGCGCCTTGCCGCACGCGCACCCGGGCATCGAGCAGGTCTGCTACGTGCTGGAGGGGCGGGCGCGCGCCGAGGTCAACGGCCAGTCGCGCGAGCTGGGCCCGGGCGACTGCTGCTTCTTCCCGGCCGACGCCATGCACGTGTTCACCGTGATCAGCGACGAGCCGGTCAAGCTGCTGGTGATCTATGCCCCGCCGTACGAGGAATCGCCGCAGCGCGTGATCCGTCCGGCGTGAGCCCCGGCGCGCCCTCGCGGCCTTGATGGCCGCAAGGGTGCACCTAGGCCGGCTTGGTCAAGGACACCAACGACAAGGACAAGACCGCGCCGTGAGCGCGGCGGCCCATCATCAACAGCCGGCGCGACCAGGACAGCCGGCGGCAACAGGAGACAAGACACATGGCAATGCTTACCACGCTGCGGCGCGCGGCGCTTTCCTTCCCATCGCTGGTGCTGGCGTCGCTGGCGCTGGCCGCGCCGCTCGCCACCGCCGCGGATGCCTATCCCAGCAAGCCGATCCGGATGGTGGTGCCGTTCGCGGCCGGCAGCGGCACCGACGCGGTGGCGCGCATCACCGCCAAGGAGCTCGGCGACGCGCTCCGGCAGAACGTGGTGGTGGACAACCGCCCGGGCGCCAACGGCGCGATCGCCGCCGAGATCGTGGCGCAGGCGGCGCCGGACGGCTACACGCTGTTCATGACCACCAACACCACGCATTCGGCCAATCCGTCGTTGATGAAGAAGTTGCCGTACGACCCGATCCGCGACTTCACGCCGGTGGCGCGCATGGGCAACCTGCCGTTCATGCTGGTCATCAACCCGAAGCTGCCGGTGAAGACGGTGCCGGAGCTGATCGCCTATGCGCGCACGCACCCGGGCATGTCCTACGCCAGCGGCAACAGCACCGGCATCGTCTCGGGCGCCACCTTCGCGCGGCTGACCGGGCTGGACCTGCTGCACGTGCCGTACAAGAGCACGCCGCCGGCCATGACCGACGTGATCGCCGGGCAGGTGCCGATGATGTTCGTCGACGTGGCCGCCGGCATCGCCAACGTCAAGGCCGGCAAGCTGCGCGCGCTGGCGGTGACCACCGCGCAGCGCAGCCGCCTGTTGCCGGACCTGCCGCCGCTGGCGGACGCGCCAGAACTCAAGGGATTCGACATCACCTCGTGGAACGGCGTGTTCGCGCCCGCGCACGCGCCGGCCGAGGTGGTGGACAAGCTCAACCAGGCGCTGTCGCGCATCGCCGCGAGCAAGGAGGTGGCGCCGCGCTTCGAGGCGCTGGGCTTCGAGGCATTCGGGCAGTCGCCCAAGCAGTTCTCCGGCTTCGTCGCGGGAGAGCTGGTCAAGTGGACCAAGCTGGTCAAGGACGCCGGCATCCAGCCGGAATGAGGCAGGCATGAACTTTGAAAGAACCCCGGAGCAGCGCGCCATCGTCGAGGCGGTGACGCAATTGTGCGGCGACTTCGGCGCCGACTACTGGTCGGCGCTGGACGAGCAGGGCCGGTTTCCCGAGGCCTTCCACCAGGCAATGGCCAGGGCCGGCTGGCTCGGCATCGCCATGCCGGAGGCCTATGGCGGCGCCGGACTCGGCATCACCGAGGCGGCGCTGATCATGCAGGCGGTGTCGCGGTCGGGCGCCGGTTTCTCGGGCGCCTCGGCCATCCACATGAACGTGTTCGGGCTCAACCCGGTGGTGGTGTTCGGCAGCGCGCGCCAGCAGCAGGCCGCCTTGCCGCCGCTGATCGCCGGCGCCGAGAAGGCGTGCTTCGCCGTGACCGAGCCGGACGCCGGGCTCGACACCACGCACCTCAAGACCCAGGCCGTGCTGTCGGCCGACGGCACGCACTACCGCGTCGACGGCCGCAAGATCTGGATCTCCACCGCGCAGGTGGCCGACCGCATGCTGCTGCTGGCGCGCACCACGCCGCTGGACCAGGTGGCCAAGCCCACGCAGGGCCTGAGCCTGTTCTACACGGCGCTGGACCGCCGGCACGTCGAAGTGCGCGAGATCCACAAGATGGGCCGCGCCGCGGTGGACTCCAACATGCTGTTCATCGACGGGCTGCGGGTGCCGGTCGAAGACCGCATCGGCGAGGAAGGGCGCGGCTTCGAGTACATCCTGCACGGCCTCAATCCCGAGCGCATCCTGATCGCGGCCGAGGCCGTCGGGCTGGGCCGCGCGGCGCTGGAGGCGGCCACGCGCTACGCGAAGGAGCGCACCGTGTTCGGCCGCCCGATCGGGCAGAACCAGGGCATCCAGCATCCGCTCGCGCAGGCGTGGATGGCGCTGGAAGCGGCGGACATGATGGTGTGGAAGGCCGCGTGGCTATACGACCAGGGCAAGCCGTGCGGCGCCGAGGCCAATACCGCCAAGTACCTCGCCGCCGAAGCCGCGCACCAGGCCTGCCAGACCGCGGTGCTCACGCTGGGCGGCATGGGCTACGCGCGCGAGTATCAGGTGGAGCGCTACCTGCGCGAGTCGTATATTCCGCGCATCGCGCCGGTCAGCGCCCAACTGATCATGTGCCATATCGCCGAGCGCGTGCTGGGGCTGCCCAAGTCGTACTGACCGCGCCGGGCAGGGCGACTCTTTAGCGGTTGCCTCACAATCCCGTCTCCGGGGCCGCCATTCTTTCAGCGATGAAAATAATGAAAAACGCGCCGCCGTCGCCGGCGGCGCGTTGCGTGTCGTGCCCTGCGTCGGGTTCCAGGTCCCGCAAGCTACAGGCGGCCCATCAGCACGAGGATCACCACGATCAGCACGACCAGGCCGAGACCGCCGCTGGGGTAATAGCCCCAGCCGGTGCTGTACGGCCACGCCGGCAGCGCGCCGATCAGCAGCAGGATGAGAATGATGAGCAGGATCGTGCCGATGGCCATGATGGGCTCCTTTCCGGTTGGATGTCTGCGCCGGGCGGGCTTACTTGCCCAGCTCGTGGCCGATGACGGCGCCGCCCACGGCACCGCCGATGGTGGCCGCCGTATTGCCGTGGGAGAGTTCGTGCCCCGCCACGCCGCCGGCCACCGCGCCCGTGGCGGTGCAGCCGTTCAGGCCGATCAGCAGGGCCGCGCCCGCGGCGAGCGCGCTTGCGAGTCTCAACATGGTGGTCTCCTACATGCCTGGTTGGTGCCTTCCTGGTGATGGGCGCGGCGCGCAGGACGCACCCGCCATGCTTCGAGGATAGCCCCGCAGGGCGCCGCGCCCTGCGGGGCGGGCGCTGATATGGCTGTAGGAATCGGACGACGCCGCGGGTGCGGCGCCGCCGGCGCGGGAGGCGCGCGAAGGAGGGAGGGGACTGAGGGGGCTTAGCGCAGCCGCTTGATCAGCGACGAGGTGTCGGCGCGGCCGCAGCCGTCCTGCTGCAGGTCGGCGTAGAACTGGTCGATCACGGCCGTGACCGGCAGGCTGGCGCCGTTGCGGCGCGCCTCGTCCAGGCACAGGCCGAGGTCCTTGCGCATCCAGTCCACCGCGAAGCCGAAATCGAACTTGTTCTCGATCATGGTCGGGCCGCGGTTTTCCAGTTGCCACGAGCCGGCGGCGCCCTTGCTGATGACGTCCAGCACCACCTTCATGTCCAGCCCGGCGCGCTCGCCGAAGGCGATGGCTTCGGACAGCCCCTGCAGCAGGCCGGCGATGCAGATCTGGTTGACCATCTTGGCCAACTGGCCGGCGCCGCTGTCGCCGATGCGGGTGACGGCGCGCGCGTAGGCGCCCAGCACGGGTTCGACGCGCTCGTACACGGCCGGGTCGGCGCCGCACATGATGGTGAGGATGCCCTTCTGCGCGCCCACTTCGCCGCCGGAGACCGGCGCGTCGACGAAATGCAGGCCGCGCTGCGCGGCGGCGGCGGCGAGTTCGCGCGCCACGTTGGCGCTGGCGGTGGTGTGGTCGACGAACACGCAGCCGGCCGGCGCTTCGGCGAAGGCGCCGTCGGCGCCGGTCATCACCGCGCGCAGGTCGTCGTCATTGCCCACGCAGGCGCAGACCACTTCGGCATCGCGCGCGGCCAGCGCCGGGGTCGCGGCCGACTTTCCGCCGAACTCGGCGACCCAGCGCTCGGCCTTGCTGGCCGTGCGGTTGTAGACCGTGACCTGGTGGCCCTTGGCGGCGAGATGGCCCGCCATGTGATAGCCCATGACGCCGAGGCCGATAAATGCAACACGCATGACTGGAAAGCTCCGAGACCGGCAGGCCGACGTTGCGCGCCTGCGCGTGGTGCGGTGCGGCCGTGGCGGCCGGCACGCGCATGAAGAACCGGGCGGCAAGCCCGCCGAAGCAGCGAATGCTGCCATTCTTGCACTGCAACGTCAACCGCGCCGGCGCAGGCGTGCTGCTGACGGTCCGCCCGGCTTCGCGGGGCGCCGCGCCGGCCTCGATGAACGTGCGCGCGCGCATGCCGCCGCGGCGCCGATGCCGATGGTGGGACGGCGCTCACAAGCCCGCGCGGCGAGGTTTCCCGCGCGCGGCGCCGGTGCCTATGCTTAAGGCGTAGTACGGCAAGCCGCGCCCGCACCGACGCGGCGGCGGCATGCCGATGCCTGGCGCGGGCATTGCGCGCTGGCGGTTGTGCAGGAGGGTGTATGAGAACGCTGGGCTTGCTGTTGGCCACCTCGGTGGCGATGGCGTTGCCGCTGCGCGCGGGCGCGGCGGGTTGTCAATATGACATGCAGTGCAAGGGCGAGCGGATCTGTCAGCAGGGACAGTGCGTCGCGCCCGACGACGACACGGACGGGGACCAGGCCCGTCCGCCAGCGTCCCGATCCGCCCAGGTGCCACCCGCCACCGCGACCCCCGCCTCGGCCCGCGCTAGCCGGAGCGCGCCGCCGGCCGCCGACGATCCGCTGTTCTGCTGCACCGTGGCCGGCAAGCTCCGGCCATACGGCAGCCTGCCCGCCGACACCGCCGTGGGCGGCGCCTGCCAGGGCGCGACCAACTCGGGCAAGCCGGTGCCGGGGACCGCCTGCCATTGAGCGCCATCGGGAACGAAGCATGCTTCGCGCGACCGCCGGCGGTACAAGTCAGGTGGCACCCGCCGCGCAGCGACACCGGCCTCGTCCTCTCGGCAGCGCCGCTCAGGCCGGCGCCGCGCCGTCGCCGGCAGGGGCCGGCAGCAGCGGCGCGGCGCCGGGCAGGCAGGCGGTGACCCATTGCGTCATCGCCTCGCCCACGGCCGGCAGCGAGGTGCCTTCGGGCAGGAAGTCGCGGCCCATCACGCAGAACTGGAAGGGGTCGCCGCCGGTCATGAAGGCGAACTGCTGCTGCACGCCTTGCGCCCATTGCTGGTGGGCCGCATGGAGGATCTCGTTGAGGCTGGTGACATAGGCGGCAATGCGCTGCCCGATCACGTCGGTCATCTCCGGCCGGAACATACCGAACGAGAATGGCCGCGCCGCGGTTTCGGCCGCGTACTCCGCGCCTTCGGCGAACAGCGCCGCCGCCGTCTGCGCGTTCAGCGCGCCGATCTTCTCCGCCGCCTGCGCCCACATGTCCGAGAGGCCCAGCAGCGGGCCGCGGTACGACAGTTCCGCCTCGACGGCAGCGGAGCGAGAGGGTTGCGCCATGAATGTCTCCGGGAATGCGACAAGCGGCGCCCGGAAGGATTCCCGGGGCGGCATGGTGGCCTGCTGCGCCGCAGCATCGTTGCTAGTCAGCATAGGCGGATTCGACCCGGAGTCAAGACGTGAAACGCGCCGGCGCGCGCGCAGCGGCCGTCACACGGGGTGGCGCCGGCGGGACGGCTGGCGGTGCCGCGGAGGTTGCCGGCGCCAGCGCTAGTAAGGCTCGCGCGTTTCCGGCACGGGCTGCGGCTGGGGCCGCGGCGACGGCGCCTGCGGCGCGCTGGTGCCCGCCGGCGCCGCCGCGGGCGCGGCGTCCCACGCGCTGCGCAGCGGCGGGCGCGCCAGGTTGGCCTGCCAGGCGCGCCGGATGACCTGCGCGATCTGGTTGTAGGCCTCCTTGGAAATCACGTTCTCCTCGCGCATGGCTTCCAGCGAGCGCTCGCCCTTGCGCAGCGCGAACAGCATCAGCAGGCGTTTTTCCAGCGCCAGCGTGTAGCCGCCGAACTGCGTGCGCATCTCGTCCAGGCCGGCCAGCACCGCCTTGTTCCGTTCGGCCAGCACGCCGTCCAGCACCGTCGCCAGGCGCACGCCGAACACCGGCGTGAGCAACGAGCGGTTGTACTGGCGCAGGCGCTCGAGCACGGTCTGGCGGCATACCAGCAGCTCGAAGCGGTCGGCCAGCGCGCGCGCCAGCGGGCGGTCGACCGACAGGCGGCGGTGCAGGAACAACGCGATGCGGTAGCCCAGCTGGTAGTCGAGGATATGGCGGGCGGCGCGGTTGTAGCCGAGGCGGCCCTGCTCGCGCGCGGCGTCGATCATGCGCGTGGTGTTGCGCACCATCGCGTCGAGGTTGGCGACCGAGATCACGCCGTCGCCGTATTCGGGGATCAGCTCGCGCTCGCGCGTGGCCAGCGTGACCAGGCCGATGCTGAGGCGGTCGCGCTCGGACAGCGCGGTGTCGAAGTCGAACTCCACCGAGCCGAGCTCGATCTCGCGCCGGTAGTGCAGCGCCACCTCGCGCGCCGCCGCGGGCGGCAGCACGAAGGTCTCGGCGATATGGTTGAGCGTGGTCTCCACCTCCTCGGTGGAGAGCTGGATGGCCTGGCGCTGCAGCGCCAGGTCCTGCGGCGAGAGCCGGTCGAGGCCGAGCTGGTGGATCAGCCAGCGCAGCGTGGTGCCGTTGAGCAGCAGGCTGACCAGCACGAAGCCGGTGGCCAGGATGGCGATGAAATGGCGCGATGCGTAGGGCAGCGACGCGTTCTCGGCGATGTCCAGCGCCAGCACCAGCGTGACGGCGCCGCGCAGCCCGCCCCAGGCGATGGCCAGCTTGTAGGCGCCGTTGATGGGCGTGCTGAGATTGAGCCAGGACAGCAGCGGCAGCAGGCCGAACAGCGTCAGCAGGCGCGCGGCCAGCGCCGCCAGCACCAGCACGGCCAGCATCAGGCCGTGGTGCGGCGTCACGCCGGCCAGCAGCGACGGCACCCGCACCGCCGCCAGCAGGAAGACGATGGCCCCGGCGATGCCGGCGAACTGCTCCCAGATCATGCGCAGGTGGCCCCAGTTGCGCGGGCTCAGGCGGGTCGGCCCGAGCGCGCTGACCATCAGGCCGGCGCACACCACCGCCACCACGCCGGACACGCCCAGCATCTGCTCGGCCAGCAGGTAGAGCGGGTAGGGCAGCGCCAGCGTGAGCGCGCCCTCGGCCATCGCCAGCCCGGCCAGGCGCGGCAGCAGGTCGGCCACCAGCCGCCCGGCCACGGCGCCGCACAGCACGCCGCCGGCGAAGGACCAGCCGAGCTGGCGCAGGCCGGCGGCGAGCGTGGCCTCGGTGCCGTGGCCGGTCAGCATGGCCACCAGCACGCCGGCGATGGCGATGGCGGCCGCGTCGTTGAGCAGGCTCTCGCCCTCGACCAGCCGGATCAGCCGGGCCGGCGCGCCCACGTCGCGGAAGATGGCGATCACCGCGGCCGGGTCGGTGGTGGCGACCACCGCGCCGAGCAGCAGGCACACCACCAGGCTGGTGCCGCTGGCCAGCGAAGTGACCAGCCCGATCACGCCGGTGGCCACGATCACCGCGACGATGGCCAGCAGCAGCACGGGCGCGGCGTCCGGCAGCATGTTGCGCACGTCGGCCGTCAGCGCGGCGTGGAACAGCAGCGGCGGCAGGAAGATCCACAGGTAGGCCTCGGGCGGCAGCGCCGGGTCGATCAGCGGATGGAGGAAATGCTGGGCGAACTGCGGCGCGGCGGCGTCGATGGCCACGTAGCCCGCGCCGATGGCGATGCCGATGGCCGAGAGCAGCGTGGACTCCGGCAGCGTCAGCCTGGCCGCGGCGACCTGCACCACGGCCACGATGGCCAGCAGCGCGCCGGCCAGGATCAGCACGTCGACGACGATGTTCAAGCGCGCCTCCGTACCGCGGCGGCGGCCGAGCGCGCCCGCGGCGCGGGTGTCGCGGCGCCAATGGAGGCGGACATGGCCGCGCCGGCGGCACGGGCAAGGGGTACGGCGGGGATTGTGGCTGGAGATGTCACTGCGGGTTCCTCGGGCGGCTGCCGGTTCAGACCATACCGCGAATTGCCGCGCACATTCAAGCGCCGCGCGGCCCCGGCGCGCGTCAGTTCGCCTCGCGCACGCCGCCGCCGGCCTGCGCCAGGTGCTCGCGCAGCACGGCCACCAGCGCGGCCGCGGCCGGCGACAGGCTGCGGTTGCGCGGCGTCACCAGGCCGATCGAGCGCTCGGTGACGGGCTCGGTCAGCAGCCGCTCGACGATGCCGGGCTGGCGCACCGTGCCCGCGGCGATCTCCGGCAGCGCGGCCACGCCGAAGCCGCACTCGACCATCGCCGCGATGGTGGCCAGGTGCTCGGCCTCGAAGCCGGGCTGGAAGCGGATGCGGTTCTGCAGGAAGGCCCACTCGGCGTACTGGCGCACGCTGCTGGGATGGGTCATCGAGACATGCTCGGCGTCGAGCGTGTCGGCCCAGCGCAGCGGCCCGGCGCCTTGCGCCAGCGCGTGGCCGGCCGGGATCAGCAGCACGAAGCGGTCCGACATCATCGGCTCGTAGTGCAGGTCGGCCTGCTGCGGGTCGGCGGCGGTCAGCGCGAAGTCCACCTCGCCCGCGCGCACCAGGTCGAAGGCGGGGCCGGACAGCGTGTCGCAGACCTTGAGCGCCACCGCCGGGTGGCCGCGCCGGAAGGCCATCAGCACGCGCGGCAGCAGGCGCGCCGCGAGCGAGGGCAGGGCCGCCACGGCAACCTGGCCGCGCTCGGCGCTGGCGATGCCGCCGACCGCGTCGATGGCATCGCGGAAAGCGGCCTGCAGCACGGCGGCCTGCTGCTGGAAGACCTCGCCCGCGGCGGTGAGCCGCACCGTGCGGGTGGTGCGGTCGAACAGGCGCACGCCGAGCGCTTCCTCGATGCGCAGGATCTGCGTGGACAGCGCCGACTGCGACAGGTACAACTGGGCCGCGGCCTGGCGGAAGTTGAGGGTGCGGCCGAGCACCAGCGTGGTCTCGATGTCGCGCATCGACAGGTTGATTTTCATGCGATTGATCTCGTTTGTAGATCAGTTTATCCGTAAATACTGATTCATCAATCAAAGCGCCTTGTCTACACTTGGCGGTCCGATTCGGAACGCTGGCGGACAACCCCAGCGGATACCGCCAGCCACAAAACGCCAGCCACGACAGACAAGGATTCCCTCCCATGCCGGACACCCCCGCAACTTCCCCGCTCGCCGCGCCCGGCAAGGCCCACGCCGTGGTGGCCGGCGGCGGCACGATGGGTGCCGACGTGGCCGTGGTGCTGGCGCGCGCGCATTGCCGCGTCACCGTGGTGGAGCCCGACGCCGGGCGCGCCGCGGCGGTGTCGGCCCGGGTCGGCGCCAACCTGGCCGCGATCGGGCCGCATGCCGAGGCCGGCATGGCCGGGCTGGCCGTGGCGGCGTCGCCCGAGGCCATCGACTGGCGCGCGGTGGACCTGGTGATCGAGTGCATTCCCGAGCGCCTCGACCTCAAGCGCGCGCTGTTCGCCGACCTCGTGCGGCGGGCGCGCCCGGACGCCGTGCTGGCCAGCAACAGCTCCAGCTTTCCGATCAGCGCCATCGGTGAGGGACTGGCCACGCGCGAGCGCATGTTCGGCCTGCATTTCTTCATGCCGGCGCACCTGGTGCCGCTGGTGGAAGTGGTGATGGGCGACGACAGCGACGAAGCCGGCGCCGACGCGTTGATCGCCTTCATGCGCCGCTGCGGCATGGTGCCGGTCAAGGTCAGGAAGGACCTGCCCGGCTTCCTGGCCAACCGGCTCCAGCACGCGCTGTCGCGCGAGGCCTTCGACCTGATCGACCGCGGCATTGCCTCGCCCGAGGACGTGGACGCGGCGGTGCGCTTCGGTTTCGGCTTCCGCTTCCTGGCCGCGGGCCCGGTCCTGCAGCGCGACCATGCCGGCATCGACGTGCACGCCGCCGCGGGCGCCACCATGTACCCCACGTTCTGCAACGCCGCCGAGCCGGCGCGCTGCCTGAGCGAGCGCGCCGCGGACGGCCGCCACGGCATGAAGGCCGGCGAAGGTTTCTACCCGTGGACGCCGCAGTCGATCGCGGCCGAGCGGCAGCGCTATGACCGGCTGCTGCGCGCGGGGCTGGACCTGATCGCGCCCGAACTGCCGAAGATCGAACCCTGAGCCGCAGCCACGTTCCCCACGCTCCCCACACCATCCCTACCGAAGCCACATGACCGGACAAGCCCTGCTGGCGGATTCGCCGCTGATCATCACCGTCGCGCCCAACGGCGCCTACAAGACCGCCGCCGACCACCCGGCCGTGCCGCTGACCGCCGCGGCCCTGGCGGCCGAGGCGCGCGCCTGCCTGGATGCGGGCGCCGCCATGATGCACATGCACGTGCGCCAGCCCGATGGCCGCCACTCGCTCGACGCTCAGCTTTACCGCGAGGCGCTCGCCGCGGTGAAGCAGGCGGTGGGAGACCGGTTGCTGGTGCAGGTGACGAGCGAGGCCGCCGGCATCTACCGCGCCGCCGAGCAGATCGCGATGGTGCGCGAACTGCGGCCCGAGGCGGTGTCCATCGGCCTGCGCGAGATCGCCGTGCCGGACATCCCCGAGGCCGAGCTGGCCGCCTTCCTGGCGTGGCTCGCGCGCGAGCGCGTGATGACGCAGATCATCCTGTACGACGCCGCTGACGTGGCGCGCTGGCAAGCGCTGCGCGCCCGGGGGCTGGTGCCGCCGGGCGCGTGGTCGGTGCTGTTCGTGCTGGGCCGGTACGCGGCCGGGCAGGTCTCGTCGCCGCGCGACCTGCTGCCGTTCCTGCAGGTGTTCGATGGCTCGCTGCCGTGGGCGATCTGCGCCTTCGGGCAGGAGGAGCATGCCTGCGTGACTACCGCGGCGGCGTTCGGCGGGCATGTGCGCGTGGGTTTCGAGAACAACCTGAAATTGCGCGACGGCAGCATCGCGTCGGGCAACGCGGCGCTGGTCCGGCAGGCCGCGGAAGGGGCGCGGGCGCTGGGTCGCCCGCTGGCCTCGGCCGCCGAGGCGCGCGGCCTCTACGGCGCGATCCGCTGAGCCGGGCCGCTCGCCCCGCGTGGGCGCCGGCTTCAGGCGCCGTCGGTGAACGGATCGCGCGGGCCGTTGCGGGAAGCGTCGACGTAGACGTCGCGCGGGCTGATGTTGCCGCCGCCGTCGGTGTACGGGTCGCGCGGGCCGTGCGGGTTGGCGCTCTGCGAGACCATGTCGGCACGCTGCGCGGTGGCGGCGCCGTCGAGGTAAGGGTCCACGCTGCGCGGCGCGGCGCTGGCGAGGCCGGCGGCGCCGGCCAGCGTGGCGGCGGTGGCGGTGAGCAGAAGGGCTTGCCTGAGCTTGAGAGTACGCATCGTTGTTCTCCTTGGGATTTGCCGATCGCCATCGATCGACCACGGAAGCGAGTCTAGGAACGGCGCGCCCACGACAACATGACTCCGGCATGACAATGCTGTCATGCATCAATGGCCGCCCGCGATACGCATCGCGTTTTTCCCGCAGCTTCGCGCAACGCCCGTCTTCCGGCATTCCGGATTCGCGTACTGGCCGGCATCTTCGCTCAAGGGCGCGGCAAGGCGACCGGCCTTCCGCGCAACTGTGTCGAAAATGTGCCAAAAATCTCGTAAGTTCTTAATGATTGGCGGAAACGCACAATCCGGCTATGCTTGGCCGATTGTCGGGCTTTGCGCACCCCCGCAAGGCGCCCCGGGAGGCAGGGCGCCGGCATGGCGGCAGCCGGACCATGACCGTGATCGTGACGGACAGACCAAAAACCATAAGGCCCCGGCGGACGCCGGAAAGGCCCCGAACATGACGCTTTATCAGATCAAACCTAAATTCCAGGCGCTGCTGCGGCCGCTGGTGAAGCGCCTTGCCGCGCGCGGCGTGACCGCCAACCAGGTCACGCTCGCGGCCGCCGGCGGCTCGCTGGTGGTGGGCGCGCTGACGGCGGCGCTGGCGTGGCTGCCGGCGGTGTTCCTGCTGATGCCGCTGTGGCTGTTCCTGCGCATGGGCCTCAATGCCATCGACGGCATGCTGGCGCGCGAGCATGGCCAGCAAAGCGTGCTCGGCGCCTATCTCAACGAACTCGGCGACATCGTTTCCGATCTGGCGCTGATCCTGCCGTTCGCTGCCGTGGCGCCCTTCGGCGCCGGCGAGGTGGTCGGCTTCGCGC
Organism: Cupriavidus sp. FW216-B1; assembly: GCF_058789195.1. NCBI lineage: Bacteria > Pseudomonadati > Pseudomonadota > Betaproteobacteria > Burkholderiales > Burkholderiaceae > Cupriavidus > Cupriavidus sp. FW216-B1. The sequence goes on from NZ_JBYTEL010000001.1 coordinate 563,896, forward strand.
TGCTGGCGGTGGTGGTCGAATGCGCGGGGCTGATCGGGCCGCTGGCCGGCGCCAGCCGCCGCTACGACGGCCCTCTCGGCAAGAGCGACCGCGCGCTGGTGCTCGGCGCGCTCGGCCTGTGGATCGGGCTGGGCCTGGGCGTGGCGCCGGCGGCCCACTGGCTGTGGGGGCTGCTTTCGCTGCTGTCCGTCGCGACCATCGTCAACCGGGTGCGCCACGGCGTGGAGGAGGCCGGGCAGGCCCGCCGCGCCGCCACGCCGCCGCCCGCGGAACCGTCTTCGCAACCCGTGGAGTAAAGCTACGTGGACAGTCTGGATAGTCAAACCGGGCGCACCGCCGTCGAGGCGCAGTTCGAGACGCATGATGGCCAGTCGCTGTTCTACCGCCACTGGCCGGCCAGCGGCGGCGCGGCGCAGGGCGCCGTGGTGCTGTTCCACCGCGGACACGAGCATTCGGGCCGCATCGCCCATCTGGTCGACGAGCTCGACCTGCCCGGCCACGCCTTCTTCGCGTGGGACGCGCGCGGCCACGGCCGCTCACCGGGCGAGCGCGGCTACAGCCCGGGACTGGCCACCTCGGTGCGCGACATCCAGACCTTCGTCGACCACATCGCCGCCGTGCACGGCATCCCGGCCAGCCGCATCGCGGTGGTGGCGCAGAGCGTGGGCGCGGTGCTCGCGGCCACCTGGGTGCATGACTACGCGCCGCCGATCCGCGCGCTGGTGCTGGCCTCGCCGGCGTTCAAGGTCAAGCTCTACGTGCCGCTGGCGCGCCCGGGTTTGACGCTGCTGCACAAGCTGCGCGGCAAGTTCTTCGTCAACAGCTACGTCAAGGCGAAATTCCTCACGCACGATCCCGCGCGCATCGCCAGCTTCGAGCAGGACCCGCTGATCACGCGCCCGATCGCCGTCAACGTGCTGCTGGACCTGTACGAGACCGCCGAGCGCATCGTGGCCGATGCCGCCGCCATCACGGTGCCCACGCAGCTGCTGATCTCGGGCGCCGACTGGGTGGTGCACCGCGCGCCGCAGGACGCCTTCTTCGAGCGGCTCGGCTCGGCCGTGAAGGAACGCATCGTGCTGGACGGCTTCTACCACGACACCCTCGGCGAGCGCGACCGCGCGCAGGCGGTGGCGGCGGCGCGGCGCTTCATCGCGCGCGAGTTCGCCTCGCCGACGGCGCCGGTCTCGCTGCTCGACGCGGACCGCCGCGGCGCGTTCAAGGAGGAGTCCGAGCGCCTGGCCCGGCCGCTGGCGGTGGCCAGCCCCGCCGGTCTGTACTGGGCGCTGACGCGGGCCGGCCTGAAGTTCGGCGGCCTGCTGTCCGAGGGCGTGCGGCTCGGCCACCGGACCGGCTTCGATTCCGGCTCCACGCTGGACTATGTGTACTGCAACCAGGCGCGGGGCCGCTTCGGCATCGGCGCGCTGGTCGACCGCGGCTACCTGGACGCCATTGGCTGGCGCGGCATCCGCCAGCGCAAGGTGCATGTCGAGGAACTGCTCGGCCAGGCCATCGGCGCGCTGCATGGCGCGGGCGTGCCGGTGCGCATCGTCGACATCGCCGCGGGCCACGGCCGCTACGTGCTGGAGGCACTCGCCGCCCGGACGTTCAACGGCTCGGCCGCGCAGCACGTGCAGAGCATCCTGCTGCGCGACTACAGCGACATCAACGTCGCGCAGGGCCGTGCGCTGATCCGCGCCAAGGGGCTGGCGGACATCGCCCGCTTCGAGAAGGGCGACGCCTTCGACGGCGACGGCCTCGCCGCGCTGGACCCCGCGCCCACGCTGGCCATCGTCTCCGGCCTGTACGAGCTGTTCGGCGACAACGCGCTGGTGGCGCGCTCGCTGGGCGGGCTGGCGCGCGCGGTGGCGCCGGGCGGCTACCTGGTCTATACCGGGCAGCCCTGGCATCCGCAACTGGAGTTCATCGCGCGCGCGCTGACCAGCCACCGCGCGGGCTTGGCCTGGGTCATGCGGCGGCGCCCGCAGGCGGAAATGGACGAACTGGTGCGCCAGGCCGGCTTCGAGAAGATCGCGCAGCGCATCGATCCGTGGGGCATCTTCACGGTCAGCCTGGCGCGCCGGGTCGCGTGATGCGGCAGGCAGCCGAAGGCGGCCGCGCGCGCGGAGCGAGTGCGGCATCGGCTGGCGCCGTCGCTCCGGCCGATGCCGCCGAGGGCCGTCCCTGGGCGCTGGCGCTGGTACTGCTCGCCGGCATGGGCGCGCTGTTCTTCTCGTCCTACGGGCTGGCCAACTGGCTGGCGAGCCAGCGCGCGGCGGTGCCGTACTTCCATTTCGCGTGGGAGCGCCATATTCCGTTCGTGCCGTGGAGCATCGTGCCGTACTGGTCCATCGACCTGCTCTACGGGCTGTCCTTCTTCCTGTGGCGCACGCGCGCGGCGCTCCTCACGCACGCGAAGCGGCTGCTGGCGGCGCAGTTGATCTCGGTGGCGTGCTTCATCGCGTTCCCGCTGCGCTTCGCCTTCGAGCGCCCGGCCGCCGACGGCCTGCCGGGGCAGCTGTTCACGCTGCTGGGCGGCTTCGACAAGCCGTTCAACCAGGCGCCGTCGCTGCACATCAGCCTGCTGGTGATCCTGTGGGTGGCCTATGCCATGCACGCGCGCGGCGCCTGGCGCTGGCTGCTGCATGGCTGGTTCGCGCTGATCGGCGTCTCGGTGCTGACCACCTACCAGCATCACGCCATCGACGTGCCGACCGGCTGGCTGGTGGGCTGGCTGTGTGTCTTCCTGTTTCCATTCGGCGCGCGCCGCGCCGCGGCCGAACCTGCGGCGCGCACGCGCCGGCTTGCGCTGCGCTACGCCGCCGGCGCGCTGGCGGCCGCCGCGCTGGCCTGGCTGGCGCTGCCGGGCTCGGTCCCGGGCTCGGTGCCGGCGGCGCTGCTGCTGGGCTGGCTGGCGCTGGCGCTCGGCTGCGTCGCGGCGATCTACCGGCAGGGCCTGCCGGCGCTGTTCCAGAAGCAGGCGGACGGCAGCATGCCGATGGCCGCGCGCTGGGTGCTGGCGCCGTACCAGTTCGGCGCCTTCGCCAATTCGCGCTGGTGGACGCGCCGCCGGCCGCAGGCCAGCGAGATCGCGCCGGGCGTGTGGGTGGGCCGTTTTCCGGGCGCGGCGGAACTGCGCCGGCTCGGCGCCGACGCCGTGCTCGACCTGACCGCGGAGCTGCCGCGGCTGGCGCCCGCCGCCGTGGCCTACCGCTGCGTGCCGGTGCTGGACCTGACCGTGCCGCCGCCCGCGCAACTGGACGAAGCGGTGGCCATACTGGAGGCATGGCACGGCCAGGGCCGCAAGGTGCTGGTCTGCTGCGCGCTCGGTTATTCGCGCAGCGCGCTGGTGGCCGCCGCGTGGCTGGCCGCGCGCGCCACGGGCGAGCCGCTGGCGCTGCTGCGCGAGCGCCGCCCGCAGGTGGTGCTGGGAGCGGACAGCGTGGCGGCGCTGGCGGCATTCATCGGCCGCAGGCAGGCCGCGCAGTTTTCGGGAGAGGCAAGCGATGCCGGACGCATTGGATGACGAGGACGACGACAGCCGGCGCGACGCCGAGGCCGCGCGCTGGGTCGCGCTGGCCGCGGTGGGCGGCCTCGACGCTGCGGCCCGGCTGACCTGGGCCGGGCTGGTGCTGGCGCTGATCAACGTGCTGCTGGCCGGCACGCTGTCGCCGGCGGGCACGGTCTACCTGGCGCTGGGCATCGTCGCCGCGCTGGCCGGCGCGCTGCAACTGTGGCTGCTGGTGCGCGTCACCATCGACCGGCCCTTGTTCGCGGCGCTGGCGGCGGACCCCGCGCCCGGCGCGCCGCTGGCGGCGCTGGACCATGCGCTGCGGCAGCTGGGCTGGCTGCGGCGCGCCGCGCCGGGCGAGCCCGGCCGCAGTCTCGCGCAGCGCGCCCGCGGCGCGCTGCGCTTCCTTCCGTGGGCCGCGGCGCTCGCCGCGCTGCAATTGCTGGCGGCCCTGCTGTTGCTTCTGCTGAGATAACGAGCCATGTGGTTTTCCAAGCTGGTGGCGCGCGCCATCATCCTGTTCGCGCGCCTGCTCACGGGCATGCAGGCCCGCTGGAACGGCTGCCTGCCGGCGGCCGTGCAGCGCGTCTATTTTGCCAACCACAGCAGCCACGGCGACTTCGTGCTGATCTGGGGCTGCCTGCCGCCGGACCTGCGCCGGCTGACGCGGCCGGTGGCGGGCGCGGACTACTGGAACCGGTCGGCCGTGCGCCGCTTCATCGGGGGGGACGTGTTCAACGCCCTGCTGATCGACCGCAGCGGCGGCGGCCACGAGGGCGGCGCCACCGACCCGGTGGCGCTGATGAAGGCGGCGGTGCTGCGGGGCGATTCGCTGATCCTGTTTCCCGAGGGCACGCGCAACACCACCGACGCGCGGCTGCTGCCGTTCAAGAGCGGCATCTATCACCTGGCGCGCGTGTGCGGCAACGTGGAGTTCGTGCCGGTGTGGATCGACAACCTCAACCGCGTGATGCCCAAGGGCGAGGTGGTGCCGGTGCCGCTGCTGTGCACGGTGACGTTCGGCAAGCCGCTGACCCTCGGCGCGGAAGAAGCCAAGGACGATTTCCTGGCGCGTTGCCGCGCGGGCCTGCTGGCGCTGGCGCCGGCGCTGGAGTAAGGACCATGATGCATTCGTATCCGGCTGTGCTGCGCGAGACCTGGCTGCTGTTCGCGGCGGTGTTCGGCGTGCTGGTGCTGGCCTCCGCGGTGACGGCGCTGCTGCGCTGGCGCGTCGCCGGCGGCCGCCCGCACGCGGTGATCGACAACCTCGGCGCGCGCGTGTCGGCGTGGTGGTGGATGATCGGCGTGCTGGGCGTGGCCTTCGTGCTGGGGCGCACCGCCATCATCGTGCTGTTCTACCTGCTGTCGTTCTTCGCGCTGCGCGAGTTCGTCACCATCACCACCACGCGGCGCGGCGACCACCGCGCCATCGTGGCGGCGTTCTTCGTGTTCCTGCCGCTGCAATACGTGCTGGTCTACATCGGCTGGTACGGGCTGTTCTCGATCCTGATCCCGGTCTACGCCTTCCTGATCCTGCCGATCCTGTCGGCGCTCTCCGAGGAAACCACGCGCTTCCTGGAGCGCTGCGCGGGCGTGCAGTGGGCGGTGATGGTGTGCGTGTTCTGCGTCTCGCACGTGCCCGCGCTGCTGACGCTGCCGATTCCCGGCTTCGAGGACCGCAACCTGCTGCTGATCGCCTTCCTGGTGATCGTGGTGCAGGGCAGCGACGTGCTCCAGTACGTGTGGGGCAAGCTGTGCGGCCGGCGCAAGATCGCGCCGCTGCTGTCGCCGTCCAAGACCGTGGAAGGGTTTGTCGGTGGCGTGGCCAGCGCCACCGCGCTGGGCGCCTCGCTGTGGTGGATCACGCCCTACGGCTCGCCGTGGAAGGCTGGCCTGATCGCGCTGGTGATCGCGCTGATGGGTTTTCTCGGCGGGCTGGTGATGTCGGCCATCAAGCGCGACCGCGGCATCAAGGACTGGGGCCACATGATCCAGGGCCACGGCGGCATGCTCGACCGGCTCGACTCGGTGGTGTTCGCCGCGCCGGTGTTCTTCCATATCACGCGCTACTGGTGGGTGCCCTGAGGCGCCGCCGGGATTTTGCCGGCCTGATGTCTCGGGCAGAAATTCCCTGCCCGCATCAGGGGGATCAAGGGCAACTGGCGCCATTGTGGTGCAGCCGCCGGCGCGGCTTCGGCCCGGCCATGCGGGCGCGGAACCTGTCGTGAAATAATCCGTAGGAATTGTCTCTGCCAGCATTGGCGCAAGACCCTGTAAAATCTCGGGCGACAGGCGGCACGACCCGCCGGATTACCCCCCTTCCTTCGCTTTGCCGGCCCATCCTTGCCGGCAAGGTCAATTACGAAAGTCCATGTCAGAGTCTGATGAAGCCAGAATAGCCGCGGCGGCGTGGGTCCGTGAGCAGATGGATCGCCACGGCCTCACGTTCGACGATTTGGTTGAAGCCGGCTGTTTTGCCGAAGCGCAGCCGGACGAGGGCGACGAGCCCGATGCGCCGAGTGCGCCGGCGTCCGGCGCGGCGGAAGCGGCCACGCTCCCGGCAGCGCCGAAGCCGGCCAAGCCCCTCTACCGCAACGCCCTCGGGCAGAGCTGGGATGGCACCGGCGAGCGCCCGGAATGGCTGCAGCGCGCGGTAAACGCCGGCCAGTCGGTGGAGTTCTTCCGGGTCGAATAGCCGCCGGCAGCCACGCGCCGCCAGATAATCGGCGGACAATCGCCGGACAGCCGCCGGTTCGCGCGCGGCAAGGCGCGCCTATTGCGCCGGCGCCACCTCCAGCGCCGTGACCGTCAGCGCGCCGTCGACGCGCTCCACGGTGAATCTCACGCGGTCGCCTTCCTTGACCCGCCCGATCATGGCGGGGTCCCGCACGCGGAAGATCATGGTCATGGCCGGCATGTCCAGGTTGACGATGGGGCCATGCCTGATGGTCAGCTTGCCCGCCGCGGCATCCACCTTGCGGATTTCGCCTTCGGTCAGCGGGGTTTGCGCCTGCGCGGCGGCGGTGGCGTCAGCGCCGGTGTTGCCGGCTGCGACGGCGGGCAGCGCGGCGGCGGCGCCGAGCAGCGCCAGCAGGGCGATCAGGTATCGACTGGTCTTCATGTCGTGTTTTCCTTGTGTGTTGATATTCAGCAGGCGCGGCCCGATTCAGCGCACGCGCACTTCGCCGCGCATGCCGGCGTCGTAGTGGCCGGGCTGCAGGCACGCGAACGGCACGCGGCCGCCCCGCGGGAAGCGCCAGACCAGCTCGCCGCTCTGGCCGGCATCGAGCGTGACGGCGCCGGGATCGGCGTGCTCCATCTCCGGCATCTTCAGCATGGCGGCGTAATGGGCCTTGAGGTCGGCCTCGTCGGCGATCACCATCTCATGGCGCAGCCGGCCGGCATTGCGCACCACGAAACGGATCGTTTCGCCGGCGCGGACCTCGACGTGCGGCGGCGAGAAACGCATGTCGTCGCCCATGTCGATGGCGATGGTGCGCGTGACCCGGGCGGCGTCGCCGGGCTGGCCGGCGGTGCCGGCATCGTCATGGTGGCCGGCATGGTTGCCGGCGGCCAGCGCGGAAGACAGCGTAGAAGACAGCGCGAGCGCGCCGGCCAGCGCCAGCAGTGCGCGGGCCGCGCGGGATTTCGGTCGGTTCATGTCGGGTCTCCTGGTCAGGGGCGTCGCGCCGGCTTGCCGGCGGACTCGGTGTATTCGAAGGCAACCGTGCCCTTGGGATGGCGGTACCAGCCTGGGTCGCGGTAATCGTTGCGGCCCAGGCCGGCGCGCACCTTGAGCACGCTGAACATGCCGCCCATCTCGATCGGCCCGAACGGGCCTTGCCCGCTCATCATCGGCAGGGTGTTGTCGGGCAGCGGCATCTCCATGCTGCCCATGTCCGCCATGCCGGCCTCGCCCATCGACATGTAGTCCGGCACCAGCGCGCTCATGCGTTTGGTGAGCTCTTTTTGCCGGACGCCGATCATGGTGGGAACCTGGTGGCCCATCGCGTTCATGGTGTGGTGCGACTTGTGGCAGTGGAAGGCCCAGTCGCCCGGGTTGTCGGCCACGAACTCGATGGCGCGCATCTGGCCCACGGCCACGTCGGCGGTGACTTCGGGCCAGCGCGCCGACGGCGGCACCCAGCCGCCGTCGGTGCCGGCCACCTCGAAGCGGTGGCCGTGCAGGTGGATCGGGTGGTTGGTCATGGTCAGGTTGCCGAAGCGGATGCGCACGCGGTCGCCGAGCCGCGCGGGCAGGCTGTCGATGCCGGGGAACACGCGGCTGTTCCAGGTCCACATGTTGAAGTTGGTCATCTCGGCCACGCGCGGCGTGTAGGAGCCCGGATCGATGTCGTAGGCGGCGATCAGGAAGACGAAGTCGCGGTCGACCTGCATCTGCGCCGGGTCTTTCGGATGCACCACGATGAAACCCATCATGCCCATCGCCATCTGCACCATCTCGTCGGAATGCGGGTGGTACATGAAGGTGCCGGCGTGCTTCATCTCGAACTCGTAGACGAAGGTTTTGCCCGGCGGGATATGCGGCTGCGACAGGCCGCCCACGCCGTCCATGCCGGCCGGCAGGATGACGCCGTGCCAGTGCACGGTGGTGTGCTCGGGCAGCTTGTTGGTGACGAAGATGCGGACCTTGTCGCCTTCCACGCATTCGATGGTGGGGCCCGGGCTCTGGCCGTTGTAGCCCCACAGGTGCGCCTTCATGCCGGGCGCGAACTCGCGCTCGACCGGCTCGGCCACCAAGTGGAATTCCTTCCAGCCTTGCCGCATGCGCCACGGCAGGCTCCAGCCGTTGAGCGTGACCACGGGGTTGTAGGGCCGGCCGGAGGCGGGCTGGAGCGGCGCCTGCGTGGCGGGACTCGATTGCAGCGCGGCTTCGGGCAGCGCGGCGGCGCCGGCGCGCGACACCAGCGCCGCGCCGAGCATGGCGGCGCCGGAGCCATGCAGGAATTGTCTTCGGGTGACCATGTTCAGTTTCCTTTGGGCTGGGCGGCGGCCGGGGCGGACCCGGCGGGCGGCGGGGAGGGCGGGGGCGCATCGGCGCCGGGCAGGCGTCCGCCCAGCGTGGCCTGCAGGTCGGTCTCGGCCAGCCAGTATTCGCGCAGCGCGTCGAGATAGCCGTTGACCGCGTTGACCTGCTCGCGCGCGTCGGCCAGCAGTTCGAACACGCTGACCAGCATGCCGTTGTAGCGCAGCAGGTCTTCGTCGGTGATGCGCTTGCGCAGCGGCACCACCTCGTCGCGGTAGTGCCGCGCGATGTCGTAGCGCGCCTGGTAGCCGGCATAGTTCTCGCGCACTTCCGAGCGCGCGTCGACCGCGCTTTCCGCCAGGCGCGCGGCGGCCTGCATGTAGACCGCCTCGGCCCGCGCCACGCGCGCGCCGCCCCAGTCGAACAGCGGGATCTCGATATTGATGCCGTAGCCGCTCTCGGTGGGCTTGGCCGTCTCCGAGTTGCGCAGGTAGGCCACGTCGATCACGCTGACGAAGCGCGTGGCGCGCGTGAGGCCGAGCGAGCGCGCCAGGCTTTCCAGCTGCACGCGTCCGGCCTGCAGATCGAGCCGGTTGCCGATGGCATAACCCTCCAGGTCGGTGAGCGCGGGGCGGGCCTTGGGCAGGTCCGGCAGGCGTTCGGGCAGGCGGTATTGCGCGCCGGTGCCCCACAGGCCGAGGCGGCGCGTGAGCTGCTCGCGCGCGGCCAGCGCCTGCTGGCGCGCGCGTGCCAGCTGCGCGGCGGCATCGGCATAGAAGGCCTGCTCGCGCGCGTGGTCCAGCGCGCTGACGTTGCCGGCGCGCGCGAGGTCGCGCGCGAACAGCGCGCCGGTCTCGGCGGCGTGCCTGACCTGCTCGGCGTAGCGCGCCGCCTGTTCCGCCGCGACCGCGTTGACGAAAGCGCGGCGGGTGGCGAACGCCTGCCGCAGCAGCGTATCGGCCACCGCCAGCCGGGCCTGCGCGAAGCGGTCCTGCTCGATGCGCGCCACCAGCGGCAGCGTCAGCAGGTTGACCAGGCCCACGGCGATGGCGCGGTCGATCTTGAGGTCGTCGCCCTGGCGCGTGCGGCTGAAGGAGAAGCCGGGGTTGGGCAGGCGCGTGGCCTGCACGTATTCGGCTTCCGAGATGCCGAGCTCGGCGAAGGCGGCCTGCAGGCCGGCGTTGTTGAGCAGCGCGATCTTCACCGCGCTGTCGGCATCGAGCGGCTCGGCCAGCAGCGCCTGGGTGCGGCGGTAGGCCTCGGCGCGGTCCTGGTCGGAGCGCACCCAGAGCGCGTCCTGGCCGAGCCGCTGGCGCGCGGCCTCGGCGGCGGTGCCGAAGCCGCCGTCATCGGTGAAGCTGGCGCAGCCGGCCAGCAGCAGCGCGCAGGCGGCCGCGGCCAGCCCCGCCCTGGATGCTGCCGGGCGCCCGGGAAATGGAAAAGACATGCGGCTTCCTCAGTGATGGTGGGTGTGCCCGCCGGGCGCCGGGGCAGCCGCGCCGGCATTGCCCGGCGCGGCCGGCATCGGCATGGCGCCGGTGTCGGGCGCCGCGTTCCCGGCCGCGCCGGGCGTGACCTGCGCATTGGTCTGGCGCCACGGCGCGACCGGCTGCGCCTGGAACGGCAGGTAGCCGGCCAGCACGTCCGATGACGGCAGCGGCGGCACCGCGGCGCCGGGATCGAGCGGATCGCCGGGCGTGGCGGCGGGACTGGCGGACCTATCGACCGGCTTGTTGGCGGATTGACCGGCGGACGGACCGGCAGGCGTTGCGGCGGGCGCGCCGCCGGACTGCGCCAACGCCAGGGCCGGCCCGAGCAACAGGCAGGCCGCCGCCAGGATGCGGACGTATTGCATGACAACCTCAGTGTTCGTGGGGTGCGCCGCGGTCGGCGCGGGAAGGGCCGACCCGGAAGATCAACCCTGGAACGGACTTCGGCGAGCGTGCGATGGACGCACCTCGGGTGTCAGCAGCGTGCGGCGGGCGGACGGTCGGAGGGGGCGGGGAGGAAACCCGCGAAGGCGGCGAGCGCCGCCTGCGGCGCGGCATGGCCGTGGCTGGCCAGCGCGAGTTCGGGGAGGATGGTGGGGATCACCGCGCCGGCGGCGCAGGCCGCGCAGGCGCTGCACGTGCCGCCGGCGCCGTGACCGGCGTGGTGGTGGCCGGCGTGCGGGTCGGCGGGATGCAGCGCGAGCGGCCCGGCGGCGGCCATATCGTCGTCGGCAGCGGCGGGCATCTCGTGCGCCGCCGCGTCATCATGGCAATGCTCGCCGGCGAGCGCCGCTTCCGCCGCCGACTTCATGGCGGCGTGGCGCAGCATCATCGACTCGATGGCCGGCGAATCGACCGAGATCGCGGCCATCGCCGCCGCCGGCATGGCGTGGTGGTGCGGCGCCCGGATCGACTGCGCGGTGCTGCATACCATCATGACCGCCGCCGCGATGCTCTGTGCGGGCAGCGCGATCATGGCAAGGCACAACAGGAAGCAGCGGAGGGCGCGTTTCATCGAAACCGGGCAAAAATGGATGCGGTATTGTACCCGCATTGAAAGCCGCCTGAGCGTGACGCGAACATGACAATGTTGACATGTTCGGCCGCGGCCGCGCTTCCTCGTATAGCTTGTCGGCTTGGCGGGGCCGGGCCGATGGCGGCAAACGGCCGCACGCCGGCCCGGAGTGAACGGAAATGCGCATACTGATCGTGGAAGACGAGCCCAAGGCGGGGGACTACCTGCGCAAGGGCCTGAGTGAATCCGGTTTCGTGGCGGATCTGGCGCGCGACGGCGTGGACGGTCTCGCCCACGCGCGCGGGCAGGAGTACGACCTGATCGTGCTCGACGTCATGCTGCCCGGCATGGACGGCTGGACCGTGCTGCAGGAACTGCGCCGCGAGCGCGACACGCCGGTGCTGTTCCTGACCGCGCGCGACGAACTGTCCGACCGCCTGAAAGGCCTCGGGCTCGGCGCCGACGACTACATGGTCAAGCCCTTCGCCTTCGCCGAGCTGGTCATGCGCATCCGCACCATCCTGCGGCGCGGGCCGCTGCGCGAGAGCGAACTGATGGAGGTGGCGGACCTGCAGATCGACACCGTCAAGCGCCGCGTGACGCGCGGCGGGCAGAAGCTCGAGCTGACCTCCAAGGAATTCGCGCTGCTGCAACTGCTGGCGCGCCGCCGTGGCGAGGTGCTGTCGCGCTCGCTGATCGCCTCGCAGGTCTGGGACATGAACTTCGACAGCAACACCAACGTGGTCGACGTCTCCATCCGCCGCCTGCGCGCGAAGGTCGACGACCCGTTTCCGGCCAAGCTGATCCATACCCGCCGCGGCATGGGCTACGTGCTCGACGAAGAGGACGCCCGATGAACGGGGCGCCCGCGCAGGACGGCGGCCTGGCGCGCGCCGTGATGCGCCTGCCGGCCTCGCTGACAGCGCGCATGGCGCTGGCCTACGGCGCGGCCACCGTGGCGATCCTGGTGGCGGTCAGCACCTACCTGGCCGGCGCGCTGGCCACCCAGCTGCAGGACCGCGACGAGGGCGAACTGGTCAGCGAGGTGCTGCTGGTGCGCCACCTGCTGCGCGAGGTCAGGTCGGAGGCCGAGATCCGCGCCGACACCCATCGCTTCGCCGACCTCGCGCTCGGGCACGAAGGCCTGATCCTGCTGGTGCGCGACGGCCTGGGCGAGCCGCTGGTCACGCTCAACCCGCGCCACGAGCCGGTGCCGGCGCTGCCGGTGCTGCCCGCGGCCACCACGCCGGACAAGTCGCGGCTGCATACCTGGTATCCCCGCAACGGCGTGGCCTCGCGCGGCATCGCCGCGCTCGGCCAGCTGGGCGACAGCGAGCGCACCGTCGAGATCGTGGTGCTGCGCGACGCCGGCTACCGCGCCGCCCTGATGAAGGCCTACCAGTCGCAGATGCTGTGGGCCACGCTGTGCGGCGCCGCGGCCGCCGCCGGCCTCGGCTGCGTGCTGGCGCGGCGCGGCCTGCGCCCGCTGCGGCGCATGGCCGAGGACGCCTCGGCCGTGACCGTGAGCCGGCTCGCCACCCGGCTCGACGCCGGCCAGGCGCCGTCCGAGCTGCGCGTGCTGGTGGACGCGCTCAACGACATGCTGGCCCGCCTGGAGGACGGCTTCCAGCGCCTGTCCGACTTCTCCGCCGACCTCGCGCACGATTTCCGCACGCCCATCAGCAACCTCATCGGCCAGACCCAGGTCACGCTCGGGCAGAACCGCACGGTGCAGGAGTACGAGAGCCTGCTCGAATCCAACCTCGAGGAATACGAGCGCCTGGCCCGCATGATCGAGAACATGCTGTTCCTGGCGCGCGCCGACCATGCCCAGGTCGCCATGAACGTGCGCGAGCTCGACGCGCGCGCCGAGCTCGACAAGGTCGCCGAATACTTCGAGGCCGTGGCCGCCGACCGCGACATCAAGCTGCGGCTGAGCGGGCAGGGCACGGTGCGCGCCGACCAGACCCTGCTGCGCCGCGCCGTGACCAACCTCGTCGACAACGCGCTGCGCCACGCGCCGGCCGGCAGCGCCGTCGACATCCGCGTGGCGGCCGGCAGCGCCGCCACCACCATCCGTGTGGGCAACGGCGGCGCCGGCATCCCGCCCGAAGCGCTGCCGCACGTGTTCGGCCGCTTCTACCGCGGCGATCCCGCGCGCAGCAATTCCTCGTCCTCCGCCGGCCTGGGGCTGGCGATCGTCGACACCATCATGCGCCTGCACGGCGGCAGCGTCAGCGTGCGCAGCCTGCCCGGCGAAACGGTGCTGGAACTGTCGTTCCCGGTCGTGAACGTGCTGGCGCAGCGCGTGGGCGGGTAGGGCGGGGTTGAAACGAAGGCGAGGCGTCGCTTTGGCTCGGCGCTGTCGACAAGACCAGCCCACCGGCTGAGTTCTCCCCTCTCCCATTGCATGGGAGAGGGGAGCAAACCTTCGGCATGCGGAGCGCTGCTGGCAGTCGGGAGCCGCCTTGTGCGGCCCCCCACGCCGTCACGCCGTCACGCCGGCGACCGCGCCGCGCCGGTTTCCGCCTCGCCGCCGCCGTCCTGCTGTCCCACATCCTGTTCTCCCTCCTGCTCCGCCTCGCGCCGGTGCGCCAGCCGGTACAGCACCGGCAGCACCAGCAGCGTGAGCGCGGTGGACGACAGGATGCCGCCGATCACCACCGTGGCCAGCGGCCGCTGCACTTCCGCGCCGGTGCCGGTGGCGATGGCCATCGGGATAAAGCCGAGCGAGGCCACCAGCGCGGTCATCAGCACCGGGCGCAGCCGCGTGAGGGCGCCGGTGTGGATGGCTTCGTCGAGCGGCTTGCCTTCCTCGCGCAGGCTGCGGATGAACGACAGCATCACCAGCCCGTTGAGCACGGCCACGCCGGACAGGGCGATGAAGCCGACCGCGGCCGAGATCGACAGCGGGATGCCGCGCAGCCACAGCGCGAGGATGCCGCCGGTCAGCGCGAACGGGATGCCGGTGAAGACCAGCAGGCCGTCGCGCACGTTGCCGAACATGGCGAACAGCAGCACGAACACCATCAGCAGCGCCACCGGCACCACGATCTGCAGGCGCGTGGTGGCGGACTGCAGCTGCTCGAAGGTGCCGCCCCAGGTGATCCAGTAGCCGGCCGGGACCTTGACCTGGCGGTCGAGCGCGCTCATGGCCGCGGGGACGAAGCTGCCCACGTCGCTGCCGCGCACGTTGGCGCTGACCACGATGCGGCGCTTGCCGTTCTCGCGCGAGACCTGGTTGGGGCCGGGCGCGAGCGTGAGCGTGGCGATCTCGCCGAGCGGGATGTAGCTCGCCGGCGCGGCCTCGCCGTTGCGCGCGGCGCCGCCGCGCGGCAGCGGGATGGGCAGGCGGCGCAGCGCCTCGACGTCGGCGCGGATGCCTTCGGGCAGGCGCACGCCGATGTTGAAGCGGCGGTCGCCCTGGAAGAAGATGCCCGCGTCGCGCCCGCCCACGGCGATGGCCACGGTGTCCTGCACGTCGGTCATGTTGAGGCCGTAGCGCGCCGCGCGGGCGCGGTCCACGTCCACCGTGAGCACCGGCAGGCCGCTGGTCTGCTCGACCTTGACCTCGGCCGCGCCGGGGATGCCGCGCAGCACGCCGGCGACCTTCTGCGCGGTGTCCTCCAGCACCTGGTTGTCGTCGCCGAAGATCTTGACGGCGACGTCGCTGCGCACGCCGGAGATCAGTTCGTTGAAGCGCAACTGGATCGGCTGCGAGAACTCGTACTTGTTGCCGGGGATGGTTTCCAGTTCGGCCTCCATCTGCGCCAGCAGCTGCTCGCGCGTCTTGCCCGGATCGGGCCACTGCGCGCGCGGCCTGAGCATGATGTAGCCGTCGGACGCATTGGGCGGCATCGGGTCCGAGGCGATCTCGGCGGTGCCGGTGCGGGCGAAGACGCGCTCGATCTCGGGGAATTTCTCCTTGAGCCGGGTCTCGATCTGCTGCTGCATGGCGAGCGACTGCGTCAGGCTGGTGCCCGGGATGCGCAGCGCCTGCACGGCGAAGTCGCCTTCGTTGAGGTTGGGGATGAACTCGCTGCCCAGGCGCGTGGCCACCAGCCCGCTGAGCAGCACGGCCACCGCGGCGAAGGCCAGCACCACCGGCGTGTTGGCCAGGGTCTTGCCGAGCAGCGGCGCGTAGGCGCGCCGGGCCCACAGCATCAGGCGGTTTTCCTTCTCGGCCACCTTGTCGCCGATGAACAGCGCCACTGCCGCCGGCACGAACGTCACCGACAGGATCATCGCGCCGGCCAGCGCCAGCACCACGGTCATGGCCATCGGGTGGAACATCTTGCCCTCCACGCCGGTGAGCGCGAAGATCGGGATGTAGACGATCATGATGATGAACTGGCCGAACACCAGCGCCCGACGCGCCTCCTGCGAGGCCGCGAACACTTCGTGGAAGCGCTCGCCGCGCGTGAGCGGCCTGCCGTGGCGCTGGCGCGCGTGGGCGAGGCGGCGCACGCAGTTCTCGACGATGACCACCGCGCCGTCGATGATGATGCCGAAGTCCAGCGCGCCCAGGCTCATCAGGTTGGCGCTGATCTTGTACGTCACCATGCCGGTGAAGGTAAACAGCATCGACAGCGGGATCACCAGCGCGGTGATCACCGCCGCGCGCAGGTTGCCGAGGAACAGGAACAGGATCACCACGACCAGCGCCGCGCCCTCGATCAGGTTCTTCTTGACGGTGGCGATGGCGCGGTCCACCAGCAGGGTGCGGTCATATACGGTGACGGCCTTGACGCCCGCCGGCAGCGAGCGGTTGATGGCCGCCATGCGCTTGTCCACCGCCTGCGACACGGCCCGGCTGTTCTCGCCGATCAGCATGAAGACGGTGCCCAGCACCACCTCGCGCCCGTTGTCGGTGGCCGCGCCCGTGCGTAGCTCGCGGCCGATGCCGACCTCGGCCAGGTCGCGGATGCGGATCGGCTGGCCCTGCGCGCTGCCGACGATGATCTCGCGGATGTCGTCGACCGACCTGACCTGTCCCGGCGCGCGCACCAGGTACTGCTCGCCGCGCCGCTCGATGTAGCCGGCGCCCACGTTGGCGTTGTTCTTCTCCAGCGCGGCCACCACGTCCTGCAGGCTCAGGCCGTAGGAGGCCAGGCGCTCGGGGCTGGGCGCCACCAGGTATTCCTTGGCGAAGCCGCCGATGGAGTTGATCTCGGTCACGCCGGGCACGGTGCGCAGCTGCGGCTTGATGACCCAGTCCTGGATCTCGCGCAGGTCGGTCGGCGTGTAGGCGCCGCCGTCGGGCTTCCTGGCGCCGTCCTCGGCTTCCACGGTCCACAGGTAGATCTCGCCGAGGCCGGTGGAGATCGGGCCCATCTGCGGCGCCACGCCCGGCGGCAGGTTGCGCGCGGCCTCCTGGATGCGCTGGTTGACCAGCTGGCGCGCGAAGTAGATGTCGGTGCCGTCCTTGAAGATCACCGTGACCTGCGACAGCCCGTAGCGCGACAGCGAGCGGGTCTGCTCCAGCCCGGGCAGGCCGGACATGGCGGTCTCGATCGGGTAGGTCACGCGCTGCTCGGCCTCCAGCGGCGAATAGCCGGGCGCGGCGGTGTTGATCTGCACCTGCACATTGGTGATGTCGGGCACGGCGTCGATCGGCAGCCGGCTGTAGTTGTACGCGCCGAGCGCGGCGATGGCCAGCACGGCCAGCAGCACCAGCCAGCGCTGCGCGATGGCGAAGCGGATCAGTCGTTCGAACATGTCGGTCTCCGCTTAGTGGCTGTGCTCGGCGCCGGCCTTGCCGAGTTCCGCCTTGACCATGAAGCTGTTGCCGGCCACGTACTGCCAGCCGGCCCGCATGCCCTCGGTGATCTCGACCAGCCTGCCGTCGCCGCGCCCGGTCTTGACCGGCTGCGCCAGGAAGCCGCCCGGCACGGCGACGAACACCACCTGCTGGTCGCCGTGGCTCTGCAGCGCCTGCGCGTCGATGGCGACCGGCACCTCGGCGCTGGAATCCGTCACGCCCACGGTGACGAACAGCCCCGGGCGCCAGGCCATCTTGGGGTTGGCCAGGGTCACGCGCGCGGTGGCCGTGCGGGTCTGCTGGCCCAGCAGCGAGCCGACGTAGGAGACCGTGCCTTCGGCCTTGCCGTCGAACGCGGTCGAGGCGATGCGCACCTTCTCGCCCACGCGCACGCGGTCGAGGTCCTTGGGCGCGATCACGAACTCGGCCCACACGGTGCTCAGGTCGGAGATGGTGAAGACGTTGGCGTCGGCGGCCACGGCTTCGCCGAGCGCGAGATGCTTTTCCACCACGGTGCCGTCGAACGGCGCGCGCAGCTCGAAGCGGTTGAGCGCGCGCGCGTTGTCCGTGCCGCCGCCCGCGCTGCCGGACGCGCCGATGGCGGTGAGTTTTTGCGCGGCATTCTGCGTGGCGATGCGGGCTTCCTGCAGCGCGGTGCGCGCGGCCAGGTAGTCCTGCTCGGCGGAGATCTTGTCCTCCCACAGCTTCTTCTCGCGCCGGAAGGTCGTCTCGGCCAGTTCCAGGCGCTTCTGCGCGGCCAGCAGCTCGCTGCGCTGGTCCGACAGCGTGGTGCTGGCCAGCACCGCCAGCAGGTCGCCCTTGCGCACCTGCTGGCCCAGGTTGGCGGACACGCCCTCGACCACGCCGGCCACGCGCGGCACCACGTGCGCGGTGCGGTCTTCGTTGAAGCGGATCTCGCCGGGGAAGGACACGGTGCCTTCGATGCGGGCCGGGCCGGCGCCTTGCAGCGTCAGGCCCGCGCCCTGGATCTGCGCGGGCGTCATCTCGACCAGGCCTTCCTCCTTGCGCAGCTTGATGGCAAGCGGAGCGCTCGCGCCGGGCAGGGTCACGTCGAGGCTGGCTTCGAAGGCGTGCGGCTCGCCGATGGCCGCCGCGCTTTGCAGGTAGGCCTGGGCCGGCGCGAAGGCGAGGCGCTCGCGCTCGCCGGTCAGCCGCCGCAATTCGCCGGCGGCCTTGATGCCGGCGGGCGCGAGCGGCTGGCCCGCGCGCGAGGCCCAGAGCCGCAGGCGCGAGCCGCCTTCGCCGGGGCCGGCTTCGGCCACCAGCACTTCGACGGCGGCGTCGCCCTGCCGGAACAGTTGGCCGCCGTTGGGGCCGGCGGTGCTGTCGTGGTTTTCGCCGTTGCCGTCGCTGTTGCCGTGGGCGGCGGCTTCCGCGTGGGTGTCGCCGCCGTGCGCGCCGGTATCGCTGCCGCGCCCGGCGAAGATCAGCGCCGCGCCGGCCAGCGCGCCGCCGGCGAGGATGACGGCGACGGCGGTTTTCTGCTTTGTGTTGATTGCCATGATGGGGTTCCTTTGGCGCTAGCGGCCGAGAATGCGGTCGATGGTGGTGGCGGCCTGGTAGGCGCTGGCGACCACGCCGAGATAGCGCACGCGCGCCTGGAACCAGGTGCGCTGCGCATCGAGCACGTCGAGGAAATTGAACTTGCCGGCCTCGAAGCCGCGCGTGGCGGCCTCGTAGGCCTGCTGTGCGGCGGGCAGCACGGTGCCGCGCAGCGCCTGCGCCGAGGCGCGCGACACCGTCAGCTGCTGCGCGGCCTGCTGCAGTTCGCCGGACAGGCGCACCTGGGTGGCGCGGTATTCGTCGGCGGCCTTGTCGGCCTGGCGCGTGGCGGCGTAGAGATTGCCCTGGTTGCGGTCGAACAGCGGCAGCGGCAGGGCCACGCCGACCACCGGCATGGTGCCGCGCTGCGCGCCGTTGTCGCGCTTGCTGCCCAGGCTCAGGGTCAGGTCGGGGTACTGGCGGCTGCGCTCCACGCCGATCACGGCCTGGCGCCGCTCGAGTTCGAGCCGGCTGCTGAGCAGTTCGGGGGCGCTGTCGAGCGCCTGCATCAGGCTGGTGGTGTCGGGGCGCGCGGGCAGCGCGTCGAGGTTGCCGGCGGCCTCGCTGAAGCGGGCCTCGCCGCTGCCCCACAGGTTGGCCAGCGACAGGCGCGCGGCGGCCAGCCCGGCCTCGGCGTCGGCCACCTCCAGTTCGGCGTTGGCCTGCTCGACGCGCGCCTTGCTTTCCTCGAGCGGGGCGATCTTGCCGGCCGCCACGCGGCGCGCCGCGGCCTGCGCGCCCTTGGCGGCGATCTCGGCCGCGCCGCGCGCCAGCTTGAGGCGCTCCTGCGCGACGACCACGCCGAAAAAGCCGCCGACCACGGCCGCGCGCAGGCCGGCATGCG
Source organism: Cupriavidus sp. FW216-B1 (assembly GCF_058789195.1). Lineage (NCBI taxonomy): Bacteria > Pseudomonadati > Pseudomonadota > Betaproteobacteria > Burkholderiales > Burkholderiaceae > Cupriavidus > Cupriavidus sp. FW216-B1. The sequence goes on from NZ_JBYTEL010000001.1 coordinate 583,067, forward strand.
CCGCGCCGAGCCGGGACTGCGCCAGCTCGCGCGCCTTCTGCGCAGCGCCGATGCGCGCCGCGCGCTTGCCGCCGAGCTCGATGGGCAGGTTGATCTGCGCGGTGGTGGTGCGGGTGTCGCGGCGGTTGTCCTCGAGCAGGACGGCGACTTCGGGGTTGGGCAGGACGCGGGCCTGCATGATGCCGCCCTCGGCGGCATCGAGCTCATGGCCGGCGGCCGATAGCGTGAAGCTGCGCGCGCTTGCCAGCGCGAGGGCGTCGTCCAGCGTCAGCGGGCCGGCGGCTTCCTCGGCCTGCGGCGCCGGCAGCATGGCGGGCATGGCGGCGGGCGCCGCGCCCTGGGCGGGCACGGCGGGACTGAGCAAAGCTGCCGCCAGCCCGAGCGGCATTACAAGTGTTCTCATCGAATTTCACCGGAAAAAGACCAGGGAAGCTCGGCGAGACGGGAGTCTGGAAAGGAGTGGGGTCGTCTCGCCGGTCAGGCGGACGGCCACTGGGGGCGGTCGGGCGTGGTGCCCGGCGCGGAGAGGAAGGACGGGGCCAGCGCGTGGTAGCTGATCGCTACCCCGAAGTGCGCGCCGGCGCCGGAGAAGTCGGGCAGCACGAGCTGCGCGCCGGCGAAATGGCAGACCGCGCAGTCGAGGTCGGGCAGCTTGGTCTTGCCGCTGCCGTCCTGGCTGTCCTTGTCGCCGGCGGCGCGGTGGTCGGCGGCTTCGCCGTGGTGGGCATGGCTGTGATGGCCGAAATGCCACTTCGCGCCGATCGCGTCGGCGCGGTCCTGCTGGCCGTCATGGCTGCAATAGGCCGCGGCGCCCGCCCAGGCGAACTGGAGCGGCAGCAGGAGCACGAACAGCAGGATCAGGAAACGGCGCATGCGGCGGATTATATAGGCAGCGGCTTTGACCGCGATACGGCCAGGATATGACCAAGATGCGGCCGGGGTCTTGTCCCCTGGCTGGCGGGAATGGCGGGTTTGAGCGGGAAACGTGGCGAGGGTTCCCCGACAGGCCATGCGGCAGGCAATTCACTTCCGGCGCTTGACCCTGTAGCCGCTCCAGGGTCTTAAATGGACGGCAAGCACAACAAAGCAGGGAGCACCGCCATGTCCGACGCCACGCCAGACCACACCGCCGTCCGCGAGCGGGAGGGCGACCGCCATGACCATGCGCACGATCAGACGGAAAACCGTGCGCATGGCCATGCGCATTGCTGCGACCACGACCACGACAGCAACCACGGCCAGGACCATCAGCACGCGCACGATCACGCACATGATCACGCGCAAGGCCAGCCGCACGGCCATGCCAGCGCGTCCGCCTGCTGCGGCGGCGGATGCGCCTCGGCCGGCATGGCGCCCGCGCCCGCCGCCAACGTGCCGGCCGGCGCCGCGATGGCCACCTACCGCATCGACGCGATGGACTGCCCGACCGAGGAAACCCTGATCCGCAACAAGCTCGGCAGCATGGCGGGCGTGGCGGGGCTGCAGTTCAACCTGATGCAGCGCGTGCTGACGGTGCACCACACGCTGGATTCGCTGGACCCGGTGGTGCGCGCCATCGAAAGCCTCGGCATGAAGGCCGAGCCGCTCTCGGAGCAGGCCGCCGAGCTCGCCCCGCAGGCCGCCAGGCCGTGGTGGCCGCTGGCGCTGGCCGGCGCGGCGGCGCTCGGCGCGGAAGCGGTGGGCTGGCTGCAGGTGCCGGGGCAGGACTGGTTGGCGCCGGTGCTGGCGCTGGCGGCGGTCGCCATCGCCGGCCTCGGCGTGTACAAGAAGGGCTGGATCGCGCTGTCCAACGGCAACCTGAACATCAACGCGCTGATGAGCATCGCCGTGACCGGCGCGATGCTGATCCGCCAGTGGCCGGAAGCGGCGATGGTGATGGTGCTGTTCGCGCTGGCCGAGCGCATCGAGGCCGCCTCGCTGGACCGTGCGCGCAACGCCGTGCGCGGCCTGATGGCGATGGCGCCCGAGCAGGCCACGGTGCGGCAGGCCGACGGCAGCTGGCAGGCGGTCGACGCGCGCGCGGTGGCCGTCGGCGCGCTGGTGCGGCTGCGCCCGGGCGAGCGCGTGGCGCTCGACGGCCGCGTGCTGCGCGGCCAGTCCACGCTGGACCAGGCGCCCATCACCGGCGAGAGCGTGCCGGTGGACAAGGGCGTGGGCGACGCGCTGTTCGCCGGCACCATCAACCAGGCCGGCGAACTGGAATACGCAGTGACCGCCGCCGCCAGCGGCTCCACGCTCGCGCGCATCATCCACGCGGTCGAGGCCGCGCAGGGCAGCCGCGCGCCCACGCAGCGCTTCGTCGACCGCTTCGCGCGCGTGTACACGCCGCTGGTCTTCCTCGGCGCGGTGCTGGTGGCGGTGGTGCCGCCGCTGGCGCTGGACGGCGACTGGAGCGCGTGGATCTACAAGGCGCTGGTGCTGCTGGTGATCGCCTGCCCGTGCGCGCTGGTGATCTCCACGCCGGTGACGATCGTCAGCGGCCTGGCCGCGGCGGCGCGGCGCGGCATCCTGATCAAGGGCGGGATCTATCTCGAGCAGGGCAAGGACCTGGCCTGGCTGGCGCTGGACAAGACCGGCACCATCACGCACGGCAAGCCCGCGCAGACCGACTTCCAGCCGCTCGGCGAGATCGCCGCGGGCGGCGCCGCGGCAAGCGCGGCGGCGCGCGCGGTGGCGGCCAGCCTGGCCGGCCGCTCGGACCATCCGGTGTCGATGGCGGTGGCCAGCGCGGCGCGCGCCGAAGGCATCGCGCCGCTGGACGTGCGGGACTTCGCGGCGCTGCCCGGCTACGGCGTGAGCGGCACCGTCAACGGCCGCGCGTATTACCTCGGCAACCACCGCCTGATCCATGACCGCGGGCTGTGCTCGCCCGAGTTGGAGGCCACGCTGGAAGCGCTGGAGCGGCAAGGCAAGACGGTGGTGGTGCTGGGCGCCGACCACGGTGTCGAGGCCCTGTTCGGCGTGGCCGACACGGTCAAGGACCACAGCCGCCAGGCCGTGGCCGAGCTGCACGCGCTGGGCGTGCGCACGCTGATGCTGTCGGGCGACAACCCGCACACGGCGCAGGCCATCGCCGCGCAGGTGCAGATCGACGAGGCGCGCGGCAATCAGTTGCCGCAGGACAAGGCCGATGCCATCGCCGCGCTGAGCGTGAAGGGCGGCGAAGGCGCCGCGGGCGGCGCCGGGCGCGTGGTGGTGGGCATGGTCGGCGACGGCGTCAACGACGCGCCCGCGCTGGCGCGCGCCGACATCGGCTTCGCGATGGGCGCGGCCGGCACCGACACCGCTATCGAGACCGCCGACGTGGCGCTGATGGACGACGACCTGCGCAAGATCCCCACGTTCATCCGGCTGTCGCGGCGCACCTCGGCCATCCTGAAGCAGAACATCGCGCTGGCGCTCGGCATCAAGGTGATCTTCCTCGCGCTGACCGCGGCGGGCCTGGGCACCATGTGGATGGCCGTGTTCGCCGACATGGGCGCGAGCCTGCTGGTGGTGTTCAACGGGCTGCGGCTGGCGAAGGCGGGGCGGGGGTGAGGGATTAGCCAGCCGGGGAATTCGCTTTGCCGCACGGAGTTTCCCCTCTCCCATGAAACGGGAGAGGGGAGCAAACCGATGGCAATGCGGATGCGTTGCCGGTATTCAGGGCTGCACGATCAATTCGCCGCTGCGGCCTTCGATGGCGCCCCACGTGACCGGCGCCAGCGGCAAGGCGGTCCGGTCGAGATGCCGGTAGAGCGTGGCCATCGACACCAGTTCGTGGCCTTGCGCGCGCCAGCCGTCCAGCAGCCGGTTGAACACCGGCGCCAGCTTGCCGCCTTCGAGTTCGGTATGGAGCGTGAAGACGTGGTCGCGCCCGTCGCCGCTCAGGCGCAGCACGGCTTCGTGGACGTTGTCCTCGGTCAGGCCGTCCACGCCGATGAGTTCATCGAGCGTGGGCAGCGTGGTGGGCATCTGCACGTGGCGCAGCGCCACGCCGTCCACGGTGGGGATATACGGCGCGCTGCCGCGCCCGTCGGAGGCGTAGGCCATGCCCCAGTCGTCGATCTGGCGGAACGCTTCGTCGTTCATCTGCCAGCCGGCCGCGCCGTGCGTGGGCGGGGCTTCGCCGAAGATGTCGACGTAGCGGTCGAACGCGCTCTGCATCTGGCGCCGGGTCCAGGCCGCGTCGCGCGCGCGCACGTTGTCCTGCCAGTACACGTGGTCCCAGGTATGGATGCCGCACTCGTGGCCGGCCGCGCGCGCGGCGCGCATCTCGGCAGCGGCCTTGCGGCCGATGTCGGGGCCGGGCAGCAGCACGCCGTACATCAGCGTGCGCAGGCCGTAGTTGGACACCACCGAGGTGCGCGAGACTTTCTGCAGGAAGCCGGGCCGGAACACGCGCCGCAGCGCCCAGCCGGTGTGGTCCGGGCCGAGGCTGAACAGGAAGGTGGCCTCGGCCCGCACGCGGGCCAGCATGGCGAGCAGCGCCGGCACGCCTTCGCGGGTGCCGCGCAGCGTGTCGACGTCGACCTTGAGGGCGATGCGTGCCATCGGCGCGGGCCTCAGTTGGCCGAGTCGACCAGGGTGCGGGCCTCGACGACCTTGCCGCGGTAGGCCTCGAAGATGGCGCGCAGCGCGTCTTCCATGCTGACGGCGGGCTTCCAGCCGAGCTCTTCGACGGTGTTGTCGATCTTGGGCACGCGGTTCTGCACGTCCTGGTAGCCCTTGCCGTAGAAGTCGCCCGAGGACGTCTCGACGATCTGGGTCTGGCGGGCGAGTTCGGCGTATTCCGGGTAGTCGGCGGCCATCTTGAGCATCATCTCGGCGAGTTCGCGCACCGAGTGGATGTTGGCGGGGTTGCCGATGTTGTAGATCTTGCCGGTGGCGATGCCGCTGGGGTTCTCGATGATGCGCATGAGGGCGCTGATGCCGTCGGTGATGTCGGCGAAGGCGCGCTTCTGGGCGCCGCCGTCGACCAGCTTGATCGGCTCGCCGCGCACGATGTGGCCGAGGAACTGGGTGACGACGCGGGAGGAGCCTTCCTTCGATTCGAAGATGGAGTCGAGGCCGGCGCCGATCCAGTTGAACGGGCGGAACAGGGTGTAGTTGAGGCCCTGCTCCATGCCGTAGGCGTGGATGACGCGGTCCATCAGCTGCTTGGAGCAGGCGTAGATCCAGCGGGGCTTGTTGATGGGGCCGCAGATGAGTTCGGAGGTATCGGGGTCGAACTCGTCGTCGTGGCACATGCCGTAGACCTCGGAGGTCGAGGGGAAGACGAGGTGCTTGCCGTACTTGACGGCGGCGCGGACGATGGGGAGGTTGGCCTCGAAGTCGAGCTCGAACACGCGCAGGGGCTGGCGCACGTAGGTGGCCGGGGTGGCGATGGCGACGAGGGGGAGGACGACATCGCATTTGCGGATGTTGTACTCGATCCACTCCTTGTTGATGGTGATGTCGCCCTCGAAAAAGTGCATGTGGGGGTGGTCGATCAGGTCGCCGAGGCGGTCGCTGGCCATGTCCATGCCGTAGACCTCCCACGGCGTGGTTTCGAGAATGCGGCGCGTCAGGTGGTGGCCGATGAAGCCGTTGACGCCAAGAATCAGGACCTTTTTCATCGGTGTTCCTCTTTGGACGATGCGGTAAGAAATGTAGAGAGTGCGTCGGGCGAAACGGCCTGTGCCGGTGCGCCCGCGTCGAATAATTCGCGGATCAGGATCACTTCACCGTCGCCGCACAGGCCGACGATCTGCCCGCCGGCCACGTGCAGGCCGGGCCGGGCGCCCGCCGGCAGGGCGGGCGCGGCGCCGTGCGGGCGGCGCGCCTGCGCCACCACGAAGCGGCGCGCGCCGATGTCGGTGAAGGCGCCGGGGTAGGGCGGCGCCACCGCGCGCACCAGGTCGTAGACCCGGGCGGCATCTTGCTGCCAGTCGATGCGGCCGTCCTCCGGCTTGCGGCCGGAGAAGTAGCTGCCTTCGGCAAGGCGGTTGGGCAGCGGGACGATGTTGCCGGCCATCATGGCCGGCAGCGCGCGCCACAGCGTCTGCTCGGCGGCCACCGTGACCTTCTCGAAGACCTCGCCCGCGGTGTCGTCCGGCAGGATCGGCACGGCGGTCTGGTCGACGATGTAGCCGGCGTCCGGTTTGGCTTCCATCGCGTGCAGCGTGGCGCCGGTCTCGGTCTCGCCGCGCAGCACGGCCCAGTTCACCGGCACGCGGCCGCGGTACTTCGGCAGCAGCGAGCCGTGCATGTTGAACGCGCCGCGCGGCGCCAGCGCCAGCACGGCGGCGGGGATCATCGCGCGGTAGTAGAACGAGAAGATCATGTCCGGGCGCGCCGCGGCCACCGCCTCGGCCAGCGCCGGGTCGGCGGGGTCTTCACCGTAGATGAAGGGCACGCCGAGTTCGGCGGCGGTATCGGCGACGCGGCGGAACCAGATGTTCTCGTCCGGGCGGTCGCGGTGGGTGACGACCAGCGCCACCTCGATGCCACGCGCGTGCAGCACGCGCAGGCAGCGGTCGCCGACGTTGTGGTAGGCGAAGACTACTGCGCGCACGATGGCTCCGTGGCCGGCTGGCCTTTCTGTGTTTCGGGGTTGCCCTCTAGCACCGCCTGGATGCGGTAGCGCGGGCGGTTGCGCACTTCCTGGTAGATGCGGCCGATGTACTCGCCCAGCAGGCCGATGCCGAACAGCATGATGCCGACCAGGAAGAAGTTGAAGGCCAGCAGGGTGAACACGCCCTGCACTTCCGCGCCGAGCAGGAAGCGGCGCACCAGCAGCACCGCCACCAGCCCGCCCGAGGCCAGCGACAGCAGCGTGCCGATGGCCGAGAACCATTGCAGGGGCACGATCGAGAAGCCCGTCACCAGGTCGAAGTTCAGCCGGATGAGCTGGAACAGCGAGTACTTGGATTCGCCGGCGTGGCGCTGCTCGTGCTCGACCACGATCTCGACCGGGTTGGAGGAGAAGGTGTAGGCCAGCGCGGGAATGAAGGTGTTGACCTCGCGGCACGCGTTGATGGTGTCGATCACGTTGCGGTCGTAGGCACGCAGCATGCAGCCCTGGTCGGTCATCTTGATGCGCGTGATGCGCTCGCGCAGCCGGTTCATGGCGCGCGACGCCACGCGGCGGAAGGCCGTGTCGTTGCGCTCGCGGCGGATGGTGCCGACGTAGTCGTGCCCTTCGCGCATGGTCGCCACCAGGCGCGGGATTTCTTCCGGCGGATTCTGCAGGTCGGCGTCCAGCGTGATGACGATCTGGCCGCGGGTCTGCTCGAAGCCGGCCAGGATGGCCATGTGCTGGCCGAAGTTGCCGTTGAACAGCACCACGCGCGTGACGTCCGGGCGCAGCCGGTACTGGCTGGCCAGGATCTGCGCGGAGCGGTCGCGGCTGCCGTCGTTGACGAAGATGATCTCGTAGCTGCAGGCGAGGGCGTCGAGCGCCGGGTAGAGGCGGTCGAACAGGGCCTGCAGGCCGTCTTCCTCGTTATAGACGGGAATGACGACGGAGACCTCGACGGGGCTCATTTGAGGAGGCGTTTGCATGTTTCGCTGAGGGTTGCGCAGACCCGCTCCACGTCGGCGGCCTGCATCGCAGGGAACATCGGCAGGGTGAGGATGCCCTGTCCGATGCGCTCGGCATGGGGCAGCATGCCTTCGCGCCAGCCAAGGGAGCGGTAGTAGGTAAACAGGTGCAGGGCGGGATAGTGCACGCCGGTGCCGATGCCGCGCTCGCGCATGGCGTCCATCACGGCGGTGCGCCCGCCCGCGATGCGCGCGGCCGGCAGCACCACCTGGAACATGTGCCAGTTGGTGGTGGCCAGCTCGCCGTCGCGCGGCAGCGGCAGCTCGATGCCGAGTCCGGCCAGGCCGTGGTCGGCGGCGCTGCGGAAATACGCCTCGGCCAGCTCGGCGCGGCGCGCGGTGACGTGATCCAGGTGCGCCAGTTGCGACAGGCCGATGGCGGCGTTGACGTCGGTCAGGTTGAACTTGCCGCCGGGTTCCTCCACGTCCATGCCGTCCGGGCCGCTGCGGATCACGCCCTGCAGGCGCAGGCGCTCGGCGCGCAGCGCTTCTTCCGGCGAGTTCATCACCAGGCAGCCGCCTTCGACGCTGGTGATGTTCTTGTTGGCCTGGAAGCTGAAGCTCACCAGGTCGCCGAAGGCACCGATGCGCTGGCCGTGCCAGCGCGAGTCGATGGCCTGGGCGGCGTCCTCGATCACGCGCAGGCCGTGCTTGCGCGCGATGGCGTAGAGGCGGTCCATGTCGACCGGCAGGCCCGACAGGTAGACCGGCATGATGGCGCGCGTGCGCGGCGTGATGGCGGCTTCCACGGCGTCGAGGTCGAGGTTGCGCGTGCGCGGGTCGACGTCGACGAAGACCGGCTTGGCGCCCACGGTGACGACCACGTTGGCGGTGGCCACCCAGGTGATCGGCGTGGTGATGACCTCGTCGCCGGGGCCGATGTCGGCGATGCGCAGGGCGATTTCCATCGTCGCCGAGCCGTTGGCGAAGGTGCGCACCGGGCGGCCGCCGAACAGCGCGGACAGCGCGTCCTCGAACGCGTGCATCCTGGGGCCGGACGTGATCCAGCCCGAGGCCAGCACCTTGCCGACCTCGGCGATGGCGTCGGCGTCGATCGACGGCTTGACGAAGGGCAGGAAGGCTTGGGCAGCGGGTGCGGTCATGACGGTCGGGCCTTGCGGTACGTTGGGATGGCGCTCACGAGCGGGCGATCAGGAACACGCCGGCGAGGATGAGCAGGATGCCGGCCACGCGCAGCGGGCCGATCATCTCGCCGAACAGCCACCAGGCCGCCAGCGCGTTCACCACGTAGCCGAGCGACAGCATCGGGTAGGCGATCGAGACGTCCACGCGCGACAGGCCGACGATCCACACGCCCACGCTCACCACGTAGAGCGTCAGCCCGGCCAGCACCGGCCACTGCGTCAGCACGCGCAGCGCGGTGGCAAGCAGCGTGGCGCGCTCCAGCGTGATGGCGCCGATGGCGTTGGTGCCGGCCTTGAGCAGCAGTTGCGCGCAGGCATTGAGCAGCACGCCGGTGAAGATGAATGCGAAGGTGGAAAGCGTCATGGGGCGCGGTTCGGTTCTGGCTGTGCGGAGGGCTGTGCGGCCGCCGGGGTCTGGCCCGGCAGCGGGAAATTGGCCACCGCCACGCGGCGCTTGTCCTGCGCGATCTTGTACATCGGCACGTTGCGCTCCTGCAGCAGGCGGTAGGTCGCGGCGGACATGATCCCCACGGCGCGCTGGCCATCCTGCCATTTTGCAATAAAGGCATCCAGCGTGGGCAGCCATTTCTGCGGCTCCTGCTGGGTGCCGAACTCCAGCTCGTCGGGCCATTCCACCATGATGGTGGTGCGGCGCAGGTAGTACGGCAGGGTGTGGTCCAGCATGCGCACGCCGTAGATCGGCATGTCGTCGGTCAGCACCGCCTCGATGGCGGGCACCATGTCCACGCCAGAGGTCGGCCGGCCCATCACCTCGTGGCCGAGCAGCGCCACCGTGAAGCTGCCGAACAGGCCCACCGCGTAGACCGTGATGCTGACCATCAGGCCCTTGCGGGCCAGCAGCCAGCGCGCGGCGAAGATGGTGACGATCATCAGCGCGAAGGCCGCGCCGACCCACACCGCGAACAGGCGGTACAGCTCGTTGGGGGTGTTGTCGGAATTCAGCGTGGCCACGTAGGGGCTGGCCAGCAGGCCGGCCACCGCGATCGCCAGCATGCCGTTCATCTGGCGGCGCCAGCTGCGGTCGTCGATATGCTGCAGCGCCACGCCGGCGAGCATGCCCAGCGCGGGGAAGATCGGCACGATGTAGCCCGGCAGCTTGGAGCCCGACAGGCTGAAGAACACGAAGATGGCGATGGCCCACACCGCCAGCAGCAGCGCCGGCTGGAACGGCCGGGTGCCGGTGGCGTGCGCCGCCGCGGCGCCGCCGCGCACCACCTGCCACATGCGCGGCGCCAGTCCCAGCCACGGCAGGAAGCCGGCCACCAGCAGCGGCACGAAATACCAGAGCGGGCCCTTGCGCGAGTGCACCGTGGAGGTGTAGCGCTGCCAGTGCTCGTGGATGAAGAAGAAATGGAGGAATTCGGGGTTGCGCTCCGACACCAGCCAGAACCACGGCACCGTGACGATCAGCATCAGCGCGATGCCGCTGGCCAGATGCAGCCGCTTCCACAGGCCGAAGTCGCGTGCGATCAGCGTGTAGATCACCAGCACCAGCCCCGGCAGGGCGATGCCCACCAGGCCCTTGGTCAGGATCGCCACGCCCATCGCCACCCAGCACGCCCACATCCAGTAGCGGCGCGCGGCCGGAGTGGCGGCCGGGTGCTGGGCCAGCAGCATGAACGCCAGCACGCAGGCCATCGCGCCGGACAGCGTCATGTCGAGCGAGTTGAAGTGCGAGGCCACGCTCCACATCGGCGCGGCCACCAGGACCAGGCCGGTCAGCAGGGCGGCGCGGGTGCCGTACCAGCGCGCCGCGGCCTTCATCGACACCACCAGGCCGAGCATGCCGGACAGCGCCACGCACAGCCGCGCCTGCCAGTCGCCCACGCCGAACAGGGTGTACGACAGCGCCGTCACCCACATGTGGAAGGGCGGTTTCTCGAAATACTTGAGCGCGTTGTAGCGGATCGTGACCCAGTCGCCGCTGGCGAACATCTCGCGGGCGATTTCCGCGTAGCGGCCTTCGTCCGAGCGCAGCAGGTGGCGCGCCTCGAGCGTGCCGAACCAGACCAGGAGAATAAGCAGGCTGACCAGGATAATCGCGCCCAGCGGCAGGCCGGCGGATTGCGAAACACCCTGCGCGGTGTTTCGCGAAGCATCTCGCGAGGTCACGGAACTACGCATACATCTCCTGGAAACGGTCGGATGGGCGTCATGGCAATGATGACGGGCGATCCCCGGCGGGGCACGGCATGGCGCCGTGCCGCCGGGTGCGCCGGATCGGCCGTGGGTGTGCCAGTGCATCGCGTGCCGGTGGCCAGCCCGGATCGGGCGGATTCGGGGGCGGCTCGCGTGCAGGAAACACATCACAACGCTGCAGCGGCCGCTTCGGTGGACAACAAGCCGAAGCCATGCCGGCGCAGGCCGCCCGGGCGGTACTCGCCAACGGCAAACCGCGCCCTCTTGTGGCGCGGCGCGCAATGTTAGCACGACCGCCGGGGTTCCCCGCCTGCGGCGGGGGCGGGCGGTGCCCGCGAGGCCTGTCGCGCGCGGCCCGTCAGCCCGGAAGTGGCGCCGCCGGCCCGTTGCGGGCGCCGCGCAGGCGCAGCGCCACGCCGATCAGGAGCACGCCCCAGACCAGCGCCCAGGCCCCGATCAGCCACAGCAGCGCGAGCGCGCCGGCCAGCGGCTGCCACAGCAGCAGGAACGCAAAGACGATGCTGGCCACGCAGGCCAGCACCAGCCACCATTCGTTCGGCATGTCCTTGCGCAGGCGGATGGCGGCCACGATCTGCAGCACGCCGGTGGCCAGCGTCCAGGCCGCGATATACAACAGCAGCGAAAATGCCGTGACCACCGGGCTGAACCACGTCAGCAGCCCCACGCCGAGGCCGAGCAGGCCCTGCAGCGCCAGGATGCCGCGGTCGCTGGCCTCGCGCTGGCTGCCCGAGATGGCCATTGCCAGCGCGGTCACGCCGTCGGCCGCGGCAAAGGCGCCGAACACCAGCACCAGCGCGGCCAGCGTGGCAATGGGCGCGAACAGCGCGCAGATGCCGAACAGCAGCGCGAACGCGCCGCGCAGGCCGACGACCCACCAGAGCTTGGCGTAGTAGTGAAGCATGGAAACTCCCTGACGAACGGCAGGCTGCCGCGGCGGGCATGTGGCCTGCATCGACGAAGACCGACAAGACAAGCCAGCGAAAAAGCGCTACTTTCTAGTGTCCCGATGCCGGAGCCCGCCGAACCGGCGGACGCGGGATCCAGGGCACTTTTCAGGGCACTTGCCAGTACATTGGTCCAGCGCGGGCGCACACGCCTGCCCGCCCTGGCGCGCGGTGCCTTGCCGGGACCAGCGGGGGCGTGAAATCATTCTAGACAGGAATCATGTGAGGACAAAGGCGCAACTGGCCGGGGTGGCCGCCCTGGCGGCGGGACTGCTGGCGCACGGCGGCTCCGCGCTCGCCCAGGCCGCGCCGCAGGGCCAGGCCGCGGCGCAGATGCCGATGGAAGCCGTGGCGCGCTCCGCGGCGTTCCTGTGCGACGCGCCGTGGTTCCGCTCCGGCGCGCGCGTGCAGATGGAAGGCGACGGCGACATGCCCACTTCCATCACCATGACGCTGCGCCACGCCACCAAGAGCGCCGACGGCTGCCGGGCGCAGCTCGAAGTGCGCTCCAAGTCGGCGCTCTCCGCGCTGATGGGGCCGCCGGTCATCATGGACCAGATCCACATGGTCAACATCGAGCGCCGCGCCAGCACGGCCCGGACCAGCATCGAAAGCGAGCATGCCGTGATCAACGCGCAGGGGCGCTATGCCCGCATGTACGGCGAGGCGGCGTTCCGCGGGCAGGGCGTGTTCAACTACGCCGGGCAGGACATCCGGGAAGGCGGCACGCTCGACGGCGAGACCTTCGAGTCCAGCGTCTCGCTGCAGATCTATCCGCTGGGCCGGGACGAAGCCATTGGCAACATGCGCGCGCTCTATGCGTCGATCAACGTCGGCACGCGCCACGTCGGCAAGCGCCAGATGATCGACACCGTGCTGGGCCGCAAGGAATGCATGCCCATCACCTACGAGAAGCGGACCTCGCTGGGGCCGCTGATGGTGGACGAGGAAGTGGTGCAGGTGGAGCCAGCGGTGCTGAACGTCACCGACTGGTACTGCCCGGCGGAGGCCTTCGTCTTGCGCACCGAGGTCCGGCAGCGGGACAAGCAGGACAACAAGGAAAGCAAGGTCGAGCGCATCGACGTGACCGCGCTGGAGCTGGGCGCGCCCTGAGCGCTGCCGCGCGGTCCGCCGTGACCCCGCGCACGGATGCCTGAAAGCATGAAGCCCGCCGGCTGGCGGGCTTCATGCGGTGCGGCCGGCTGCCGCCGGTCAGCTTGCGGCGGCTGCCGAAGCGGCTTTCTTGGTCTTCTTGCTCTTCTTGTGCGATTTCTTGGCGGCCGGTGCCGAGGCATCGCCGGTCAGGTCGGCGCGCGTGCTCTTGTTCGCGCCCTGGGTGTACGGGTCGAACTTGTCGCCGGACTTGGCGCCCTGGGTATACGGGTCGAACTTCTCGCCCGACTTGGCTCCCTGGCTGTACGGGTCGAACTTCTTCCCGCCGGTCTGGGCCTGGGCAGCCACGGAAACGGCGCCGATGCAAAGCGCGATGGCTGTCGCGACGAACTTGTTCATGGTTTCTCCTGGAAAATGCCGCCTCGCGGCGGTTCGAGTGCGCGGAAAAATCGCCGTGGGGAGATGCGCCTTGCCTGAGCCTGGCCGCCCCTGCCGGTTTGTCCGCTCGGGCCCAGTGTCGCCAACATTTCGCCGGCTTGTCAACTTGCGGCGGTCGGCGTTGTATTGCCGGGAACACGGTTGATGCCGGCCTATGGAAAGCCGCTATTGCCGTAGTCGCCGGCTCTTGCTTGCCAGCCGCCGCGAATGTGCGTCGTGCTCCATGCGGAGGGCGCGGCATTGCGGAATTGTGCGTCGCCAGGCGCAAAAAAATCCCGCGAGCCTGCCGGCTGCGGGATTCCTCGGGGGCGGGACGGCCGCGCTTATTCGGTGGCGACGTCGGAAGGGTGCTTCCACGCTTCGCGCACCTGCGCGCTCGGCGCCAGCGCGAGATTGATGCCGCGCGCCCCGATCGGCTGCTGGAACCACTGCTTCTGCAGCGCCACCACCTGCGGGCCGGCAAACACCGAGGCCAGGGTCTGGTCCACCAGCTGTTTCCATTCCGGGTCGGCGCGCGACATCATCAGCGCGTTCTGCTCGGTCGACAGCGCCGGGCCGACGATCACGTACTGCGACGGATCCTTGGCGCGGGCGCGCAGGCCGGCCAGCAGCACGTCGTCCATCACGAAGGCCTGGGCGCGGCCGGATTCGAGCAGCAGGAAGGACTCGCCGTGGTCCTTGGCGTAGACGTCGTGGAAGCCGTACTGGCCCTTGAGGCGGCGCACGTGGCGGTCGCCGGTGGAGCCGGCGCTGGTCACCACGGTCTTGCCGCGCAGGTCGTCGAACGACTGGATGCCCGAATCCGCGCGCACCAGCATGCGCACCGTCGAGATGTAGTGCGACACGCTGAACGCCACCTGCTTCTGGCGCTCCAGCGAATTCGTGTTGGGCGCGCAGTCCAGGTCGACCAGGCCGTTGACCACGGCCGGGATGCGGTTCTGCGGCGTGAGCGGCATCCAGCGCACCTTGATGGCGTTCAGGCCCAGCTTGACGCGCGCGGCCTCGGCGGCGCGCAGGCACAGGTCCACGGCATAACCGGCGGGCTGGCCCTTGTCGTCGGCGAAGGAAAACGGCAGCGCCGATTCGCGGTAGCCGAGCACGATGGTGCCGGTGCTGCGGATCTTGTCGAGCACCGGGCTCGCGCCCTGGGCCAGGGCGGCGTGGGGAGCGGCGGCGATGGCGCTGGCGGCAAGCGCGAGCCCGGCCAGCAGGCGGGAAGCGCGCGCCGCGCCGGCGCGGCGGAGGGTGGCAAACGGCAGCATCGTGGCGAAATTCTCAAAAAAACGAAGGCTACGCGCGTTGCCGCGGTGCACAAAGTACATCTTGGTCATAAGTAAATTCGCCACCGTGAAGGCCAGGCCGGGCTTGGGCTGTCTGGCAGGAATGAGCCGGTCGGCTCGATTTCGGCCCGCTCCGCGCCACGCGTATCACGGTAGGTGGCAGTCATGGGTGTTCCGGGCGATCACGTTGCCGGAACTGCCGGGCGCCCGGCGGCCTGCCGATCTTGAGAGGACTGTGCCGAGGCTGCTAAGATCGCCGCCGTGGATGCCAGAGATGATATTACCAAGGCACATTTCAACGGGAAGGTCGATGTTTCATATGACCCGTCCGTCTCTGAAGATACCCGTGCCGCCATGCAGCCTGCCCAGATAGCCCGGCTCGCGGGTGCCATGGACGATTCCCGCATCCAGGTTGCCGAATCCGCAAAGGCCATCTTCCTCACGGTCAGGCACAAGATGCTCACCGAGATGATTCGCGAGATCCGAACGGGAGAAGACGGGCTGGTATTGATCGTCAATGAGTCCTTCTTGTTGAAGACGGAATATCAGAACCAGGGGCTTGGGGTCAGGAGTTTCGCAATCGAGGCCACCGAGGCGTCGGCGCAAGACTTCTCGAAGATCGTCACCGAAGCTGTCGGCAGCCGCGACAGCGCCCACTTCAATGGCTACTACACGTGGCCGCGGCTCGGCTACGATGCCGAACTGGAACCTGGCGAGCGGGCAAGGTTGCCCGAGCCTCTGCAATACGCCACGACGGTCCTCGATCTGATGGACTCCGAGGAGGGACGCGCCTGGTGGTATGAGAACGGGGCCGGCAGATTGATGGAGTTCGACCTGAAGCCTGACAGCCGGTCGTGGGCTATACTCAACCGATACATGCAGGAAAACGGAATTCGGTTATGACGGCGCTTGCCAGCATGCTAGCCAAGAAATTGCGCCCTTCGACGCGCCAGGAGATTGAACGTGCCGCAAAGGGCACGGGAAGGCGTTCGGACCTTAGCTTTGAAGAGGCCGGATTGGCGGGGGAGGTCGAATCCTTGCGAAAGGGCGCGGTGCTTGCCCGCAAAGCAGCCGGGAAGGACAAGACCGTCGTGGTCGTCAGGAAAGGCAAGGCAGCGTAAACGCCAGCAAGAATCGAAGGGGCCGCGCCACAGCGCGGCCCCTTTTCATTTGGACGATCTCATTTGGACGATTCGACACCAAGGTGCGAATCGCCAATGCCCGCCCGGCTCTGCCGCGCGGGCATTTTCTTGCCCGCGGGCGGCATCATCGTGCCGACTGTGTGACAGACAGAGCCGGATCTATCACAAATTTTCACAGCGCCCCGCTTGCGAGGGGATCGATGTGCACGGTACGCTACCGGGCGCGCCGCGTTCGTGACGTAGGGCGACCAAGAGTAGGGCGACCAAGAAAACGGGAAGGGGACCATGAAGATGTCGCGCAGGAAAATCGCGCTTGGCGTGGCCGCGCTGGCGGTTGCTGCGGGCGTGGCGGTGCAGCTTGTCTGGCATCCTTTCGGCAGGCCGTGGAAGGGCCAGCCGCGGCAGGTCGAGCTCGATTTCGGCCGGCCGGACGCGCTGGTCGACAGCGAGAGCCTGTCCAGCCTGCCGCGCGACATGCTGCGCGTGCCGCTGCTGCGCGATGTCCTCACCGAGGACTTCGTCAACTATTACGAGGACAACGAGGGCCGCTTGTCGGTGGCCGGCGCGCTGCGCCGCATCGCCTTCGAGCATGACCTCGACTGGTCCGACAGCCTGCTCAAGCGCGTGTTCGACGAGCCCGGCCGCCTGATGGCGTGGCGCGGCGCCGACGGCACGCTGCGCTACTGGGCGCTGGCGATGGAGCGCAACGGGCTGGCCAAGGTGCTGCAGGCACTGGCCACCGTGGCGCCGGCCGATGCCCAGCTCACGCGCGCCGGCGAGATCGACGGCACGCCGCTCTACGCGCTGCGCATCGGAGCCGCGCGCAGCCTGCTGATCGCCGGCAAGGGCGACCGCCTGGTGGTGCTGTCGGAGGCGGGCATGCTGCTCGATGCCGAGAGCAAGCCCATCGGCGCGCGCGCCAAGGCGGTGGCGGCGTGGCTGTCCGACGATGCCGCCGCGCGCGAGGCGCCGCTGCGGTCGTTCGCGCTCGAGCCCGCCAAGGGCGCGCCGAAGGGGCACCGCGCGGTGGTCGGGGTGAACTATCTCTCGTTCGGCTACCAGGCTTTCTTCCCCGGCATCGAAGCGCTGCGCTTCGATTTCGCCAGCGCCGATACCAAGGCCGCCGGCGGCGGCGCCGACTGGAGCAGCGCGGTGCTGGTCGACGGCGCCCGCCTGCCGGACCAGTGGAATGCCGCCGCGCTCTGGCAGGCCCTGCCGGCCGATCCGGCCGCCTGCGCCACCTTGCCGGTCGACTGGCAGGCCGCCGGCAAGATGCTGCAGAAGGTCAGCGGCGCCCAGGACGAACTGGCCGCGCAGGTCGGCCAGGCGTTCGAAGGACCGGCCGCGGTGTGCTGGTACAGCAAGTCCGCGCTGGTCGCGCCGCTGTTCATGGCGCGGCTCAAGTCGGCGTCGGCGGCGGCCGCGCTGCGGCCGCTGCTGGCCAGCCTGTTCGCGCAGGTCATCGGCGCCTACGAGCCCAAGGCCGCCGCGGAGCAGGGCGGCTACGCGCGGCTGCCCGTGCAGGCCAGCAAGGGCGCCGGCGGCGCGGATCTGTGGTCGCGCCCGGTCAGCTCGCCCTACGGCACGCGCGAAGCCAAGGGCGCGCCGTTCGCCGAGCAGTTGTCCGCGGGCGCCTATTTCCCCGTCACGCTGGCGCTGGCCGGCGATACCGTGCTGTTCTCGCCGGACGCCACGCTGGTCGACGACGCGCTGGCGGTGCGCGGCAAGCGCTTCCCGGCGGCGGCCGACACCATGCCGCGCGAGCAGCAGGCCCGCACGGTGCTGAGCTTCACCCCGTCCACGCTGGCGCCGCTGGTGCGGCGCGAGGCCACCAAGGCGCTGCCGGCCGAGCAGGAAGCGCTGTTCCTGAACGCGGCGCGCGCCCATCTGTTCCCCAAGCTCAAGGCGCTCGGCGCCTATCCGGCGATGTCGCTGGTGCTGGCCGACAGCCTGCCCTCGGGCCGCGCCTGGGTGCCGGTGACGTGGCGGCAGTCCGGCGCGCCGCGCGGCGTGCTGGCCAGCGCGGCGCAGCCGCGGGCGGCGGAGGCCGCGCAGTGACGGCAGCGTTGCGCGGCCGGCGCGCCGCGCTGGCGGTGCTGGCCGCCGCCGGCCTGCCGCTGGCCGGCATCGGCCGCGCGCTGGCGCTGTCGGGCCTGGCGCCCGACGTGCCCGCGGCCGATCTGCTCGACCCCGCGCAGTCGGCGGTGTTCCGCGCGTGGTTCGTGCGCATCGTCGGCGAGCAGTTGCGGCAGGGCCCGACCCCGCGCTGGTACCAGCGCGACTGCGCCGGCCTGGTCCGCTTCGCCGTGGGCGAGGCGCTGCGCGTGCACGACGCACGCTGGCTGCGCGCCAACGGCATGCAGGGCGCGGCCTCCGCGCGCCAGCTTCCGCCCGAGCTGAATCTCACCGCGGCCCAGCGCACGCTCGGCCAGCGCTGGACGCGCGCCGACGGCAGCACCGGCGCCTATGCCTCGGCGCTCGCGCTGGTGCAGGGCAACAGCCGCTTCGTCGCGCGCAACGTCAATCTGGCGCTGCCCGGCGACCTGCTGTTCTACGACCAGGGCGACGAGCAGCACCTGATGATCTGGATGGGCCAGTCCCTGGCCTACCACACCGGCACCGTGACCCGCACCGACAACGGTCTGCGTGCCGTCACCCTTTCCCGCTTGATGCAATGGAACGATTCGCGCTGGCAGCCGCAGGACGGCAATCCCAATTTCATCGGCGTATTCCGTTTCGCTTTTTTGTCGAGGTAAAGACGATGCCTGTCGTCATGACGCGCGCCCGCGCGCTCCTGCGTTCCGTGACCGCCCGCCTGCTGCTGGCGCTTGCCCTGCTGGGCGCGGCCCACGCCGCCAGCGCCGAAGGGCAGCCGGGCGCCACGCTCGACACGGTGCCGCCCAGCGGCTACGCCGCGTTCCAGGGCCAGCCGTTCTTCCTGCTCTCGGACGCCAGCTTCGGCAGCGACCAGACCGCGCAGGTGCGGCTCGAAGCGCCGGGCCGCGAGTACAAGGCGGAACTGCAGCGCTACGGCGGCGCCGACATCCTGGTCTACCGCGTGGCCGATCCGCTCGCTTTCCTGCGCGCGCAGAAGAACCTGCACCGCATCGACGTCAAGGCCAATTACCGCGGCGAAGGGCTGGCCAACACGCTGTCCTACCTGTGGGACAGCTGGTACAAGCAGGCGCGCCGCGCTTGGCAGCGCGTGCTGTCGTTCGCCACGCGCAGCAAGGCGGTGGAGGACGCGCCGCAGTTCAGCATGGGCGACCAGATCGCCCAGCCCACGCGCTTCGAGAACAACCCGCAATACGAGCCGCTCAAGGGCTACGACGTGGTGGCGCGCTTCCGCTACCCGATCTGGGACGCCAAGGAGATCGCGCCGCCCAAGGACGTCAAGCTCGAAGGCAGCAGCAGCGAATTCCTGCCGCGCGACGCCGGCAACGTGATGGTGCCGCTGGGCAAGCTCAAGCCGGGCCTGTACATCGTCGAAGGCATCATCGGCACCTACCGCGCGCATACGCTGCTGTTCGTCTCGGACACCGTGGCCATCACCAAGAGCACCGCCGACGGCATGCTGGTGTGGGCCGCGCAGCGCAAGAGCGGCCGCCCCGTGAGCGGCGCCAGCCTGGCGTGGACCGACGGCCTCGGCGTGCTGCAAAGCGCCGCCACCGGCGCCGACGGCGCGGCGGAACTCGCGCACGCCAGCCCCGAGCGCAGCTACCTGCTCGGCGTGGACCCGGCGGGCGGCGCCTTCATCTCGGAAAACTTCTACTACGACAGCGAGATCTACAACACCAAGCTGTTCGCCTTCACCGACCGGCCGCTGTACCGCCCTGGCGACGAGGTGCGCGTCAAGTTCATCGGCCGCAATTTCCGCAGCGCCACCGAGTCGGCGCCCGCCGCCGCCGGCGACATCAAGCTCGAGGTGCTCGACCCCAACGGCGCGCCGCTGGCCTCGCTCGGCACCGTGCTCAACGCCGACAACGGCGCCGACGCGCGCTTCACACTGCCGGCCAACGCGCTGGCCGGCGGCTACACGCTGCGCTTCGACTACGGCGGCAACACCTACGGCGGCGCCTTCCGCGTGGCCGAGTACATCAAGCCGCATTTCGACGTCAACCTCGCGCTCGACAAGGCCGACTACGCCACCGGCGAGGCCGTCAAGGGCAAGATCCAGCTGCGCTATCCCGACGGCAAGCCGGTCAAGGACGCCAGGCTGTCGGTCAGCCTGCGCGCGCAGCAGGTGACGATGGTCGAGGGCGAACTGCGCTACGCCGGCCTGTTCCCGGTCAAGCTGGAGCAGCAGGAACTGACCACCGACGGCAGCGGCAACGCCACGCTCGCGCTGCCGGCGGCCAGGGAGCCGAGCCGCTACGTGGTCACGGTATTCGCCAACGACGGCGCGGCCTACCGCGTCAAGGTCACGCGCGAACTGCTGATCGCGCGCGGCGCCACGCCGTACAAGCTGACCGGCCCGGCCAACTTCACCAACGCCGGGCAGAGCGTGACCTTCACGCTGCAGGCGCTGGCCGCCCAGGCGCCGGCGCAGGCGCCCGCCAGCTGGGAACTGGTGCGGCTCGAATCGCGCGCGCGCACCGAGGGCAAGCTGGGCGCGGCCGCCAATGGCGCGCTGTCGTTCCCGGTGAAGTTCGACCAGCCGGGCTCGTACACGCTGTCGGTCAAGGACGCCGCGGGCAACCTGCTGGCGGCGGCCAGCCACTGGGTCGCGGGCGAAGGCCTGCAGACCGTGCCCGGCAACATCGAGATCGTGTTCGACCGCGACCGCTACCGCATCGGCGACACCGCCGAGGCGCTGGTGACGTTCCCGCTGGCGGTGGAGGACGCGCTGCTCACGCTGGAGCGCGACCGCGTCGAGCGCCGCGGCCTGCTGTCCAGGGGCGGCGACTGGCTCTCGCTGGAAAAGGTCACGGACCGGCAGTGGCGCGCGCGCATCAAGGTCGGCAACGGCTTCAGCCCCAACATGACGTTCTCGGTGCTGTACGTGAAGGACGGCGACTACGTGTTCCAGAACGCCGGCATCGCCGTGGTGCAGCCGACCATCGACCTGGCCGTCAAGAGCGACAAGCCGGTCTACGCGCCCGGCGAGACCGTCACGCTGGACCTGAGCAGCGCCTTCGGCGGCAAGCCGGTGCCGGCCAACCTCACGGTCAGCGTGGTCGACGAAATGGTCTACGTGCTGCAGCCCGAGATCGCGCCGAGCATCGTCGACTTCTTCTACCATCCGCGCCGCAACAGCGTGCGCACCACCTCCAGCCTGAACTTCATCGGCTACGACCTGGCCGTCTCCGGCCAGCAGGGCGGCGCCGGCCCCGAGCGCGGCCGCTACAACGAGCGCGGCGTCAAGGTGCTGGAGCGCCCGCGCCGCGACGAGAAGGACACCGCCGCGTGGGAAGCCAGCCTGCGCACCGGCGCCGACGGGCGCGCGCGCATGACCTTCGTCATGCCGGACTCGCTCACCCGCTGGCGCATCACCGTGCGCGCCATCGCCGCGGACGGCACGGTCGGCCAGCGCACCGCCAACATCCGCTCGGACAAGGCGCTGTACCTCAAGTGGACCGGCCCGCAGCGCTACCGCGCCGAGGATGCGCCGCGCATCGACATGGTCGCCTTCAACCAGGGCGAGCAGGACGTTGCCGCCGACCTCGTGGCCACGGGCGCGGGCCTGAACGTCAGCCAGAGCGTCACGCTCAAGCGCGGCGCCAACTACGTGCGCCTGCCGGTGGCGCCGGGCGCGCTGCGCAGCGGCACGGTCAGCGCCGAGATCCGGCAGCAGGGCAAGGCGGTGGACCGCCTGCAGACCACGCTGACGGTGGAGCCCACCGGCTGGCTGTCGCAGCGCGAACTGACGCTGCCGCTGTCGGGCGCCAACGCCGCGTTCAAGCTGCCGGCCGACGCGCAGGACGTGCGCCTGCGTTTCGTCGACAGCGCCGCCAGCCAGTTCGCCCGCGTGGCCGACGACCTGCTGGCCTATCCCTACGGCTGCACCGAGCAGACCGCCAGCCGCCTGATTCCGCTGGCGCTGGCCCAGCGCAGCCTGGCCGCGAGCGGTGCCAGTATCGGCGCCAATACCGGCGCCAATACCGGCGGCGACACGCAGGGCCTGGATGCGCTGGTGCGCACCCAGCGCCAGCGTCTGGCGCTGCTGGCCGGCGTCAACGGCCAGTTCGGCTGGTGGGGCGACACGCTCGGCAACAGCGCGCTGCTGACCGCCTACGCTTACTACGCCGACTGGCTGGCCGCGCGCGCGGTCGGCGTCAGCCTGCCGCCCGACCACTGGAAGCGCACGCTGGATGCCTACAAGCAGAGCATGAAGGAGCCGCCGCTGCACCGCGTGCTGGCGCTGTGGTTCATCAACGAAATGGGCCTGCCGGTGGCGACGCAGCTGGGCGGCGTGTCCGCCGAGCTGGGCCGGCCCGGCGGCGATGCAAGCGCCGCCGTGGGGGCCGGCGACAGCCTGGTCTTCGCCGCGCCCGATTCGCCGCAGGGTCGCCGCGTGGCCACCGTGCTGGCCGCGCAGCTCTACAAGCAGATCGGCCAGCCCATGCCCGAAGGGCTGGCAAGCGCGGCCGACGCCGCGCGCCAGGCGCTGGCCGCCGATCCTTCGCCGCTGGTGCAGAGCCTGCTGCTGATGGCCGGCAAGGGCGCCGCCGCCTCGGACGTGCAGGCGCTGCTGTCGCGCGCCGGCGCCGCCAGCCCGACCATCGACCGCGCCGTGACCCTGGTGTGGCTCGACAAGGCGCTCGGCGGCGGCCTTGGCCGCGGCCTGTCCGGCGAGGCCGGCGCCGCGCCGCGCGCGCCGCAAGGCAACTGGCAGGCCGCGCGCGGCCCGCTCGGCCTGCCCGAATGGCGCTGGACCGGCGCGCAGTTGCCGGAGGCGCTGACGCTGGCGGCTGCGCCGAACATGGACGCGGCATCGCAGTCGTACAACACCAATGCGGTGGTGTCGTACCGCAGCCGCGCGCAGGAGGCGCCGGGCCTGCCGGTCGGCATCGAGCGCAAGCTCTACCGGCTGGTGCCGGCCGGGGAGGAGGGCAAGGCCGACAAGGCCGACAAGGGCGGCAGGCCGGCCGATCCCGCCGCCGCCGGCACCGCGGGCCTGGCGTTCTCGGCCAGGCCGGTCAAGCCGGGCGACAAGCTCGACAGCAATACGCTCTACGTCGACGAGATCGTGCTGAGCCCGCGCCAGGGCACCTACCGCTACGGACTGGTCGAGGCGCCGCTGCCGCCGGGCGGCGAAGTCGAGGGCACCACCTGGGGCCTGCGCATCGAAGGCCTGCCCGACCCCGACAACAAGGCCACCGGCCTGCAGCCGTTCCAGCGTGCCGTGACCTACGAGATGGGCATGCTGTCGTACCACCAGCCGGTGGTCGCGCTGGAGCGGCCCGTGGTGCTGCGCCAACTGGTGCGGTTCTCGCTGCCGGGCAAGTTCAGCCTGCCGCCGGTGCGCTACTTCCGCATGTACCAGCCGGAGGCCAAGGCCCTGCAGGGCGACGGCAAGACCGCGGCCTTCCCGCTGACGGTGGAGTGAGGCCGGCATGCGCGCGGCCGTGACGGCAGGCAGGGCGGGGCGCCGCGGGGCGCGCCGCTTGGTGCATTGTCTTGCGCTGCTGATTTCCTTGTCCTGCGTCGCGCCCGCGTTCGCCGCGGCGCAGGCGCAGGGCGGCGAGCCGCTGCGCTTCGCGCGGCTGGCCGGCGGCGAGGCGCGGCTCTACCGCCTCGGCGGCGGCGGCGAGAGCGCGCCCGCGCCGTTGCCCGCCGGCCTGCGCACGCCGCTGGGCAGCGTGTGGAAGCTGTTCGTCTACAGCTACCTCGTGGGCCGTGACCAGCGCACCGAGGACTACACCTGCCGCGGCGGCGACCCCGAGGAAGTCTATTGCTGCACGGCCGGCCAGGGCATCGACCGCGAGCATGCGCTGGTGCGGTCGTGCGGGCGCTATTTCGAGCCGCGCCGGCTGGGTCTGTCGGGCGCCGACTGGCGCCGCTTCTGGCAGGACGCTGGCGCGCCCGCCTGGCTGCAGGACATGCAGGCGATGCGCCCGGAGCATGCGGTGCCGGTGGCCGAGCTGCTGGCGGCGCTGCACGCGGTGCCGCCCGCCGCGCAGCAGGCCGCCTCGGCCACGCTGGTGTCGGTGCTGACCGTGGGGCGCGGCGAAGGCACGCTGGCCGACTACGGCAGCCTGCTGCGCGCCAAGACCTGGACCATGCCCGATCCGGCGCGGCCGGGCGCGTCCATCGGCGGCGCGGCCGGCTGGCTGGCCGACGGCAGCCCGGCGTGGCTGGGCGGGCAGGGCGCCAGCGCCAGTGTGCTGCGGCGCGCGGCGCCGCTGCTGCGGCCGCTGCTGGCCGCGGTGCCGGTGCCCGACGACGGCGCCTGCGTGCTGGTCGACCTGTTCGAGCGCTACCCGCTGCGCGATGTGCGCGGCGCCGATGGCAAGGCCGCGCCGGCCGGCCCGCTCGACGGCAGCTTCCGCGCCGAGTTCGCCAACGGCAACAGCGCGCGCGTGGCAAGCCGCGGCGAGCTCAGCCTGCTGCGCCCGGCCGGCGCCGCGCCGCGCGTGGTCGGGCGCTTCGGCCTCAACGACTACGTGGCGCGCGTGGTGGAGCGCGAAGGCGACACCGCCGAGCCCGAGGCGGCCCGCGCGCTGGCCGTGGCCGCGCGCAGCTACCTGGTCCAGCAGGCCGCGCGCGAGCAGGGCTGCTTCCGCATCGCCGACAGCAGCCGCACCCAGCGCGTGCTGCCGCGTCCCGCCGGCGCGGCGGCGCGGCGCGCGGCCGACCAGACCGACACGCTGGTGCTGTCCGGCGTGGCCGTGCGCTACCACCACGATGCCGGCGGCCAGGGCCGCATGGCGTGGACCGAGGCCCGGCGCGCGGCCGCGCAGGGGCAGGCGTTCGACGCCATCCTCGCGCGCTGGTGGCCGCAGGCCACGCTGACCTCGTTCCAGAGCCCGGTGGCCGGCGACTGCCTGGCGGTGGCCGGCGCGCGCCAATGGCTGGCGCAGCGCGCGCCGCAATGGCAGCGCCGGCTCGGCGCCGAGCCCGGCTTCGAGGCGCCGCCGCTGCCCGCGGTGTGCGAGGTGCGCGAAGGCCGGCCCTATGCCGACGCGCGCCGCAACCGGCTCTACATCCACCGGCTCGCCAGCGAGGACGACCGCATCGCGCTGGCGCACGAATACCTGCATCTCGCATTCGCGCGCCATCCGCGCGGCCAGGACGAGTCGTTCGTCGAAAGCCTCGCGCGCCGGCTGGTGCGCACGGAAGATCCCTCATGACCCGCCACTCTCTTTTTTCGCGTTGCTGGCGCCGCGTGGCGCTGGCTTGCGCGCTGGCGCCGCTGGCCGCCACGGCCGGTCCGGTGGCCGACCTCGACGGCCCCGCCGGCGGCTGGCGCCACAGCGGCCTGTCCAGCGAGCTGGAGCGCTACACGGCGGCCTATCCCAAGCCGCCGGTGGACCGCGGCGCGCAGAAATACCGCACGCTGATCGAAGGCCGCCTGCGCCAGGCCGGCAGCGCAGGCCGCAAGCCGCCCACGCTGGTGGTCAACGGCAACGCCATGCCGCTCTATGCCGACGAGCAGGGCCGCTTTGCGCGGCCGTGGGCGTTCGGGCGCGGCTCCAACAGCGTGGAGATCATCTCCGCCGACGGCGCCGCGCGCCAGCGCCTGCAGTTCTACGAGGCCGACGCCACCAAGGTCCAGGCCAAGCTGCGCGCGGTGCTGACGTGGGACGATCCCAAGGCGGAAGTCGACCTCCATGTGATCTCGCCCGAAGGCGGGCACGCTTTCTGGGCCAGTCCGCTGCTGGCCGAGGGCGGCGGGCTCGACGTGGACAGCGTGGACGGCGCCGGTCCCGAAATTTTCTCCAGCGCCGCGCCGCGCCCCGGCGTGTGGCTGTTCTACGTGAACTACTGGGGCAACTTCGACGCGAGCGGCTACAACTTCCAGTCCGGGGCGAACGCGCGCGACCTGATCACCGCCAAGCTCACGCTGATCTACAACGAAAACACCCTCAACGAAAAGCGCGAGACGCTGGTGATGCCGCTGCGCAAGCTGGGCGAACTGGCGCTGATGAAGTCGGTGCGCTTCTGAAGCCCGCCGCCGGGAAAGACAATGCCCGCAAGGGCGATGGGACCGTGGATATGCATCGCAAGCCGAACCTCGTTCTAGCCAGCCTGATCCTGCCGCTGCTGGCCACCGCCGCGCACGCCGGCGACGCCATCGAGTTCACCACGCCGCGCAACGGCTGGCGCAACGCCGCCGGCGACACGGCTGCCTACACGCAGGAGGTCCACTATCCGGCGGTGTCGGTGTCCACGCCGGCGGGGCAGCCCGCCAGCGCGATGATCGCCGGGCGCATCCGTGCCTCGCCCAAGGCCGACGCGGGCGATGCTGGCGATGCGGCCAGCGCCGCCGCGCCGGCAGCCCGCGGGCGGCGCGGCGCCGGCCAGGTCGCCACGCTGGTGGTCAACGGCGTTGCCATGCCGCAGCGGGTGGAAGAAGACGGCAGCTTCTCGCGGCCCTACGCCTTCTCCGGCGGCAGCAACAGCGTGGAGATGCGCACCGCGCAGGGCGCCGGCAAGCGCGTGCAGTTCTACGACGGCTACCAGGGCCGGACCCGCCCGCGCCTGCGCGTGGTACTGTCCTGGGACAGCGACGCGACCGACCTGGACCTGCACGTGGTGGCGCCCGACGGCCAGCACACCTTCTACGCCAACCGCGTGGCCGGCAACGGCGGCGCGCTCGACGTGGACGTGACCACCGGCTACGGGCCGGAGATCTACTCGATCGCCGCGCCGCCGCCCGGCACTTACCTCGTCTACGTGAACTACTACGGCAGCGGCGCGGGGCCCGAGGCGATCACCGTGGCGCAGGTGGCGGTGATCACGGACGAGAACACGCCCAACGAAAAGCAGCAGGTCTTCCGCGTGCCGATGCGCAAGCCCGGCGAGCTGACCCTGATCAAGTCCTTTGTCATGAAGTGACCCGGAACCGATGCCCCCGATGCCGCCCCCGCCGCCGCACAAGATCCTGTTTCTCAGCGTTTCCGCCGGCGCCGGCCACATGCGCGCGGCCGAGGCGCTGCGCCTGACCGCGCAGGCCGAATTCCCCGAGGTGCGGACCCTGCATCTCGACGTGATGGGCTACGTGCCCGCCACCTTCCGCAAGCTCTACACGGATTTCTACATCAAGCTGGTCAACAGCTATCCGGCCCTGTGGGGCATGCTTTACGCTCACACTTCCGAGGCCGACCCGGCCGCGCCCATGCAGAAGCTGCGGCGCGCCGCCGAGCGCCTGAGCACGCGCGCGCTGCGCCGCGCGATCGACGAGTTCGCGCCGGACGCCATCGTCTGCACGCATTTCCTGCCGGCCGAGATCCTGATGCACGAGGTGCGCCGCCAGCGCCTGGCGGTGCCGGTGTGGGTGCAGGTGACTGACTTCGACCTGCACGGCATGTGGGTGATCCCGCATATGACCGGCTACTTCGCCGCCAGCGAGGAGATCGCCTTCCGCATGCGCGCGAGCCGCATCGAGCCGGACCGCGTCCATGCCACCGGCATCCCCGTGGTGCCGGCCTTCACCGCGCCGCAGGACCGGCAGGCCTGCGCCGCGCACTTCGGGCTGGACCCGGCGCGGCGCACCATCATGCTGATGGGCGGCGGCGCCGGCCTCGGCGGCCTGGACGAGGTGGCCGGCGCGCTGCTTGGGCTGGACCACGACTTCCAGCTGATCGTCATGGCCGGGCGCAACGAGGCCGCGCTGGCGCGCCTCGGGGCGCTCGCCGCCGCCCGGCCGGGCCGGCTGTTCCCGTTCGGCTTCACCGACGAGGTGGCGCGGCTGATGGCCTGCTCCGACCTCGTCATCACCAAGCCGGGCGGCCTCACCACCTCCGAGTGCCTGGCGATGGGCGTGCCGATGATCGTCAACGCGCCGATCCCCGGGCAGGAAGAGCGCAATGCCGACTACCTGCTGGAGCAGGGCGCGGCGCTCAAGTCGGTGGACCTGGTCTCGCTCGAATACCGCGTGCGCCTGCTGCTGGCCGAGCCGGCGCGGCTGGCGCAGATGCGCGAGCGCGCCCGCGCGCTGGGCCGGCCGGCGGCGGCGCGGCGCGTGCTGCAGACCGTGCTGGCGCAACTGCCCGGCCGGCCGCAGCCGGCGCCGGTGCTGGCGGGGGCGCACTGATGCGCTCCCTGAACCTCTCGGCCCTGCCGCGGCAGGCGCAGGCCTGGCCCCCGCGCCATCCGCTGGCGCTGGTGCTGACGGTCGGCTGGACCCTGTTGATGGCGTACTTCTTCGCCAACGTCGAGATCCAGATCGAAGGCGCCGCCGGCTGGGCCGCCAACCTGCCGACCTGGCGCATCGAGCGCCACTGGCTGCTGGACATCTTCTGGGGCGGGCGCCCCATGACCGGCTATCACGCCTGGGTGTTTCCGTGCGTGGCTCTGTTCTTCCATTTCCCGCTGCTGTTCGCCGGGCGCTGGAACTGGCGCGCCGAGGCCCGGGTGCTCGCCTGCATCATGCTGTTCTGGATCACGGAGGACTTTCTCTGGTTCGTGCTCAACCCGGCCTACGGCGTGGCGCGCTTCGCGCCGGCGTTCGTGCCGTGGCATGTCCACTGGCTGGGCGGCGCGCCGACCGACTACTGGGTCGGCCTCGGCGCGGCGGCGGCGCTGCTGTGGTTTTCGTGCCGGCGGGCGGGCTGAACCGGGCTGAACCGGGGGAGCGCACGAGAACGGGGAATCGGGCAGTGGCGGGAAAGTGACGCGGCGGGCGGGTACCGCACCGCGGCGGTGCGCCATGCACACATAGGAGTAGAATCACGCCTCCTGCACTTTGTCGCATTCTTATAACAAATAACGATGAGCCCCCGTCCTTCGCGCATGGCGTGCATTGACGCACTCAAGGCGATCAGCTCGCAGCTGATCGTGCTGCATCACCTTGCTTTCTACGGCCCGATGTCGGATGTGGCCCACGTGCTGGCCCCCGACCTGCTCGACTGGTTCTCGCAGTACGCGCGCATCGCGGTGCAGGCCTTCCTCGTCATCAGCGGCTTCCTGGCGGCGCGCAGCCTCGCGCCCGGCGGCCACCTGATGGTGCCGCATCCGCTGCTGGCGATCTGGCGGCGCTACCAGAAGCTGGTGGTGCCCTACACCGTGGCCATCCTGATCGCCATCGCCGGCGCCGCGATCGCGCGCACCTGGATGCATCACGATTCCATTCCCGGCGCGCCGGGCCTGCACCAGTTCCTGGCGCACGTGCTGCTGCTGCACAACGTGCTCGATTTCGACGCGCTCTCGGCGGGCGTCTGGTACGTGGCCATCGACCTGCAGCTGTTCGCGCTGCTGATCGTGGCGCTGTGGGCGGCGCGCCTGTGCGCGCGCCGGCTGGAAGCGGGCGGCGCGGCGCTGGGCATGCTGGCGGTGTCGGCGCTGGCGCTGGCGTCGCTGTTCTGGTTCAACCGCGATGCCGCCTGGGACATGTGGGCGATCTATTTCTTCGGTGCCTACGGCATGGGCACGCTGGCGTACTGGGCCTCCGCGCCCGAGCGCTCGCCGGTGGCGCTGCTGGTGCTGGGCGCGGCGGTGGCGGCCGCGCTGATCGTGGATTTCCGCCTGCGCATCGCGGTGGCGCTGGCGGTGGCGCTGCTGCTGGGCATGGCGCGCCGCGGCGGCTGGCTGGAGCACTGGCCGCGCGCCAGCGCGCTGGCATTTTTCGGGCGCATTTCCTACTCGGTGTTCCTGGTCCACTTCCCGGTCTGCCTGGTGGTCAACGCGGTGGTGTTCCATCTTGCGCCACAGCAGCCGGTGCTCAATGCGCTCGGCATGGTCGCGGCATGGCTGCTGAGCAACGTGGCCGGCACGCTGTTCCATCGTTATGTGGAAAGCGGGGCGCCGCTGAGCGCGATGCGCCAGGCGCTGTGGCCGGCCCGCGCCGGGTCCGCGGCGCGGCGCCAGCCGGTGGGGCGCGAGCGCTCCACCTGAGCTGCCGGCCGGCAGGCCCGGCTTCCTGCGCGGCGCGTTCCAGGCGGCGCCCGGCCCACCCAGGCCGGGCGCCGCTTTCACATGGTGCCGCTGCACCACAAGCCGGCGGCGGGCCGCACGCGCACGGTGCGCCCGGGCGCTGCGCGGCAGGGTTGGCCGCGCAACATACGGTAAAAACGAGCATTGGGATATGGCATGAAGGTTGCCTACTATGGAATCGTAAACCTGACCGTTTGGTCAGGATTCCTGTTCCGAGGCTGCCATGTCCGATCATATCGTCCTGACCTCGCACGCGCGCCGCGACAAGCCGGCGGAGCCCATCCACTGGGGTGCGGCCACCGCCGCGGAGCGCGGTCCCGTGATCGCCAGCCTCACCAATCCCGCGCAGCGCAACGTGATCGGCACCCACTCGGGCGCCTACGCGGTCTATCGCGCGCTGGCGGTGGCCTCGGGCAAGCTGCAGCGCGACCACCGCGCCGACCTGACCGACACCGCGCCGGCCGAGGTGATCGGCCCGCATCCGCAGTGGGCCGACCCGGACAAGATCGTCTCGCTGGACCCGTGGGGCCACCTGGTCTCCACCGCGTTTGCCGACCGCATCGCGGCGGGCATCGACATCCGCCCGTCGATCGCCATCACGCGCGCCCACATCAACATGCCGGAGCTGGCCGGCGCCATCGCCGCCGGGCGGCTGGTGCCGGACGGCCAGATCCTGCACGCCAACGGCGACGTGCGCGTCACCAAGGCCGCGATCGACCCGGTGTGGTACCTGCCGGGGCTGGCGCGGCGCTTCGACATCAAGGAAAGCGTGCTGCGCCGCGCGCTGTTCGAGCAGACCAGCGGCATGTTCCCGGAACTGGTGACGCGGCCCGACCTGAAGGTGTTCCTGCCGCCCATCGGCGGCATGACGCTGTATTTCTTCGGCGACGTCGGCAAGCTCGGCAAGCCCGAGACCCGCGTGGCATGCCGCGTGCATGACGAATGCAACGGCTCCGACGTGTTCGGCTCCGACATCTGCACCTGCCGGCCCTATCTCGCGCATGGCATCGAAGTCTGCATCGAGATGGCGCAGCAGGGCGGCGTGGGCCTGGTGGTCTACAACCGCAAGGAAGGCCGGGCGCTGGGCGAAGTCACCAAGTTCCTGGTCTACAACGCGCGCAAGCGCCAGGTCGGCGGCGACCGTGCCGAGACCTATTTCGCGCGCACCGAATGCGTGGCCGGCGTGCAGGACATGCGCTTCCAGGAACTCATGCCCGACGTCTTCCACTGGCTCGGCATCAAGCGCATCGACCGCTGGGCCTCGATGAGCAACATGAAGCATGGGGCGCTGACCGCGCAGGGCATCGAAGTGGTCGAGCAGGTGGCGATTCCCGATGCGCTGATCCCGGCCGACGCCCGCGTGGAAATCGACGCCAAGGTAGCGGCTGGCTACTTCACGAGCTATACCCCGCCCGACGCGGAAGAACTGGCGCTGGCAAAGGGTAGAGGACTGGACGAATGAACGAGACACCTGAAGCGGGCGCGCCGGGCGGCGCGTCCGGCGGCTTCACCGATGCGCCCGGCTGGGCCAGCCCGGTGCCGCCGGGGCATCCGGCCGCGGCGCTGCTGACCGGCCAGGCCGTGCGCACGCGCTGCGCGGCCGTGACCGGGCACGTGGCGGCGGGCGCGTCCGAGCTGTTTACCTGGCACCCGGACCGCATCCCGGCGGTGGCCGACTACGTGGCGGCCACCATCCGCCAGCGCTATCCGGACCTGAACGTGCCGTATCACAGCCGCTGGCGCCATTTCGAGAGCGGCCAGGGCGGCGAGCGGCTGGACCGCTGGCAGATCCTGTGCGAGCGCGGCGGCTTGTCCGGCGAGGCGGACCGCGAGGAACGGGCCCGCATCGGCATCGACCTGGTGATCCCCAGCGTGCTGCTCGACGCCGGCGCCGGCCCCGACTGGCGCTACCGCGACCCGGCCAGCGACCTGCTGCTCACGCGCTCGGAAGGGCTCGGCGTGGCCAGCTTCGACCTGTTCGCGCGCGGCGGCTTTTCCGCGCAGCTCGGCCAGCCGCTGCGCGCCGATGCCGAGCGGCTGATGCGCATCGATGCGTCGTCCATCGCCACCGCGTTCCAGGTGGCGCAGCACAACCCGCTGGTCGGCCTGGAAGGCCGCGCCGGGCTGCTGCGCCGGCTGGGCGAGGTGGCGCAGGCCACGCCCGCCGTGTTCGGCACGCCGGCGCGGCTGGGCAACCTGTACGACTACCTCAAGGCGCACGCCGTCGACGGCCGCATCGAAGCCGGCTTCGTGCTGACCACGCTGCTGGTGGCGCTGGGGCCGGTGTGGCCCGGCCGCGTCAAGCTGGAGGGCGTCTCGCTGGGCGACTGCTGGCATCACCCGGCCTGCGCCGACGGCCTGGTGCCGTTCCACAAGCTCACGCAATGGCTGACGTACTCGCTGCTGGAGCCGCTCGAGGACGCCGGCCTGACCGTGACGGGACTGGAAGTCCTCACCGGCCTGCCCGAATACCGCAACGGCGGCCTGCTGTTCGACTTCGAGCTGATGGTGCCGCGCGATCCCGCCTTCGCCAGCGTCACGCATACGGTGGACGAGCCGGTCATCGTGGAGTGGCGCGCGCTCACCGTCACCGGGCTGGACCTGGTGGCGGCGTCGGTGCGCGAGGCGCTCGGGCTGTCGGCCGAGGCCTTTCCGCTGGCGCGCGTGCTGGAGGGCGGCACCTGGGCGGCGGGACGGCGCATTGCCGCCAAGCGCAGGCCGGGCGGCGCGCCGCCCTTCGCCATCGACAGCGACGGCACGGTGTTCTAGCCGCCGCGCCGCGCGCTTTCCCGCCGCGCGCGGCACGACCTTTTCGCGATTCGCCTCCCGAGGAGCGCAACATGACCGACCTTTCCGCCGTACCGCCCGTCACGCCTTCGGTGATGGTGGTGGACCATCCGCTCGTGCAGCACAAGGTCACGCTGGTCCGCAGCGAGGACACCACCACCGACAATTTCCGGCGGCTGGTGCGCGAGATCAGCCAGTTGCTGACCTACGAGGCCACGCGCGACCTGGCGATGGAGACCATCGCCATCAAGACGCCGATCGCGCCGATGGAGTCGCCGGTGCTGTCCGGCAAGAAGCTGTGCCTGGTGTCGATCCTGCGCGCCGGCAACGGCTTCCTGGACGGCATGCTGGACCTGCTGCCAGCCGCGCGCGTGGGCCACATCGGCCTGTACCGCGACCCGGAGACGCTGGAGCCGATCGAGTACTACTTCAAGATGCCGGAGGACATCCACGAGCGGCTGGTGATCGTGGTGGACCCGATGCTGGCCACCGGCAATTCCGCCATCGCCGCGCTCAACCGCCTCAAGGAAGCCGGCGTGAGCACGCTCAAGTACGTGTGTCTGATCGCCTCGCGCCAGGGCTTGCGCGCGCTGCAGGCGGCGCATCCGGACGTGGCCATCGTCACCGCGGCCATCGACGAGGAGCTCAACGAGCACGGCTACATCGTGCCCGGCCTGGGCGACGCGGGCGACAGGCTCTACGGCACCAAGTGATGGGCGCGCCGGCCACGGCGCAGCCGCCATGCTTCCCGCCGCAGCGGGAGGCGGCTGGCGGGCGCATCCGCCAGGAGAACGAGGCGCTGATCCTGCGCGCGGCCGAATACGTGTTCGCGCGCGCCGGGTTCGCCGGCGCCACGATGGCGGAGATCGCCACGCGCGCGGGCGTGCCCAAGTCCAACCTGCATTACTACTTCCGCACCAAGCAGGCGCTGTACCGCGCGGTGCTGGCGCACACGCTGGCGCTGTGGCTGTCCGAGACCGACATCATCGACGCCGGGCAGCGCCCGCAGGTGGCGCTGGAGCAGTACATCCGCGCCAAGATGCGGCTGTCGGCCAGCCACCCGGACGCCTCGCGCGTGTTCGCCAACGAGCTGCTGCACGGCGCGCCGGAGATCCGCGACGTGCTCAGCGGCGCGCTGCGCGCGCTGGTGCTGCGCAAGGCCGGCGTCATCAAGGAATGGATCGCGCGCGGCGAGATGGCCAGCGTGGATCCGCGGCACCTGTTCTTCACGATCTGGGCCGCCACCCAGACCTATGCCGATTTTGAGTCGCAGGTATGCGCCGTGCTCGGGGTGAGCCACCTGGGCCAGCGCGATTTCGAACAGGCCACCGACCACCTGGTGCGGCTGCTGCTGCGCGGTTGCGGGCTGGAACCGGCCGGCCTGGCCGTGGAGTTATCGTCAACAAGGGGAGAAAACCATGAGGTTTGAGGGCAAGCGCAGGACCTGGTTGAAACTGGCGGCCGCCGCCGCCGGCGCAAGCGCGCTGGCCGGCGTGCAGCCGGCATGGGCGCAGGCCAGGGTGAAGGTCGCGGCCGTGTACACGGTGCCGGTCGAGCAGCAGTGGGTGTCGCGCATCCACAAGGCGCTCAACGAGGCCAAGGCGCGCGGCGAGATCGACTACGTGTTCTCGGAAAGCGTGTCCAATGCCGACTACGAGCGCGTGCTGCGCCAGTATGCCGAGCAGGGCTCGGCGCTGATCCTGGGCGAATCCTTCGCGGTCGAGGCGGCCGCGCGCAAGGTGGCCAGGGACTATCCCAAGACCGCCTTCCTGATGGGCTCGTCCGGCAAGCCCCAGGCGCCCAACTTCTCGGTGTTCGACAACTACATCCAGGAGCCTTCCTACCTGACCGGCATGATCGCCGGCGGCATCACCAAGACCAACCATATCGGCATGGTCGGCGGTTATGCCATCCCCGAGGTCAACCGGCTGATGCACGCTTTCATGGAAGGCGCGCGCGAGGTCAATCCCAAGGTGAAGTTCACGGTCAGCTTCATCGGCTCGTGGTTCGATCCGCCCAAGGCCAAGGAAGCCGCCTTCGCCATGATCGACAAGGGCGCGGACGTGCTCTACGCCGAGCGCTTCGGCGTCTCCGACGCGGCCAAGGAGAAGGGCCGGCTGGCCATCGGCAACGTCATCAACACCCAGCCGCAGTATCCGGCCACGGTGGTGGCCTCGGCGCTGTGGAACATGGAGCCCACGGTGGCCGCGGCGCTGGCCAAGGTCAAGTCGGGCCAGTTCAAGAACGAGGACTACGGCTCGTATTCGCTGATGAAGTACAAGGGCGCCGAGCTGGCGCCGCTGGGCACCTTCGAAGGCAAGGTGCCGGCCGACGTGATGGCCAAGGTCAAGGCGAAGGAGAAGGCCATTCTCGACGGCAAGTTCGTGGTGAAGGTGGTGGAGACGGAGCCGAAGTCGACGCAGTGAGGCTGGCGTTGGTAGCGCCGGTCCCGTCTTTCTCCCCTCCCCACTTTGTGGGAGAGGGGAGCGAACCATTGGTATTCCTGATGCTCCGCATTTCGTTTCCATGCCAACTCCCATCCTCCGCCTGAACGGCATCACCAAGCGCTTCGGCACGCTGCTGGCCAACGACGCCATCTCGCTGGAACTCCGGCGCGGCGAGGTGCTGGCCCTGCTGGGCGAGAACGGCGCGGGCAAGAGCACGCTGGTCAGCATCCTGTTCGGCCATTACGTGGCCGACGCCGGCACCGTGGAGGTCGACGGCCGGCCGCTGCCGCCGGGCCAGCCGCGCGCGGCGCTGGCCGCCGGCATCGGCATGGTGCACCAGCATTTCACGCTGGCCGACAATCTTTCCGTGCTCGACAACATCCTGCTCGGCACGCAGCCGCTGTGGCAATGGCGGCTGGAGCGCCGCGCCGCGCGCGCGAAGGTGCTGGCGCTGGCGCATCGCTTCGGCCTCGCGGTGCGGCCGGGCGCGCGCGTGGGCGAGCTGTCGGTCGGCGAGCGCCAGCGCGTGGAGATCGTCAAGGCGCTGTACCGCGGCGCGCGCGTGCTGATTCTCGACGAGCCCACCGCGGTGCTGACGCCGCACGAGGCCGAGACGCTGTTCGCCACGCTGGCGCAACTGATCGCGGAGGGCTTGTCGGTGATCTTCATCAGCCACAAGCTCGATGAAGTGCTGCGCGTGTCCAGCCGCATCGCCGTGCTGCGCGGCGGCAAGCTGGTGGCGCAGCGCGAGGCGGCGCAGACCAGCAAGGCGGAACTGGCCGAACTGATGGTGGGGCGCGCGGTCGCCATGCCGGAGCGGGCCGCCGGTGCCGCGGGCGATGCCGCGCCGGTGGTGCTGGCGCTGGAGCAGGCCGGCGCGCGCGGCACGGACGGGCGCATGCGGCTCGACCGGCTCAGCCTGCGGGTGCGCGCCGGCGAGATCGTCGGCATCGCGGGCGTGTCCGGCAACGGGCAGGCGGCGCTGGCGGAACTGCTCAGCGGCACGCTGGCGGCCACCGAAGGCCGCGTCACGCTGGCCGGCCAGCCGATGCCGGCGCGCCCGCGCGCGTGGATCGGCGCGGGTGTCGCGCGCGTGCCGGAGGACCGCCATGCGGTCGGCGTGGTGGGCGACCTTGCCGTGTGGGAGAACGCCGCCAGCGAGCAGCTTGGCCAGCCGCGCTTCTCGCGCGCCGGCGTGATCCGCCGCGCGGCGGCGCAGCGCTTCGCGCGCGAACTGGTGGCGCGCTTCGACGTGCGCACCGCCGGCATCGAGGTGCCGGCGCGCACCATGTCCGGCGGCAACATGCAGAAGCTGATCCTGGGCCGGGCGCTGTCGGTGCGCGGCGAGGGCCGCGCGCCGCTGTTGGTGGTGGCCAGCCAGCCGACCTGGGGACTGGACATCGGCGCGGTGGCCTACGTGCGCGCGCGCCTGCTGGAGGCGGCGCGCGAGGGCGCGGCCGTGCTGCTGATCTCGGAAGACCTCGACGAACTGCACGCGCTGGCCGACCGCATCGCGGTCATGCACGCCGGCCGCCTGACCGAGGCGCGCCCGACGGCGGACTGGACGCTCGCGGCGCTCGGCCTGGCGATGGCCGGCGCCGGCGGCGGCGCGCCGGGCGGCGCCAGCGACGCGGAGGTGCTGCATGCGGCTTGAACCCCGGAGCGGCGTGTCGCGCGTGGCCATGCTGGCCGCGCCCGTGCTGGCCATCGCGGCCACCTTGCTGATCTGCGCGGTGCTGGTGCGCTGGGCCGGCGCGCCGGTGGGGCGCGCCTATGCGCTGCTGCTCGAAGGCGGCTTCGGCTCGCGCTTCGCGTGGTCGGAGACGCTGACGCGCGCCACGCCGCTGATCCTGACCGGGCTGTCGGTGGCGGTGGCGTTCCGCGCGCGGTTGTTCAACATCGGCGCGGAGGGGCAGCTGTACCTCGGCGCGCTGGCGGCGGTGGCCGTGGGCGGGCAGGTCGACGGCGCGGTGGCGCCGTGGGCGGAGCACCTGCCGGTGGCCGTGCATTTCGCGCTGATGGTGGCGGCCGGCATGCTGGCCGGCGCCTTGCTGCTGCTGGGCGCGGCGTGGCTCAAGACGCGGCTCGGCGTGGACGAGGTGGTGACCACCTTGCTCGGCAACTTCATCGTGCTGCTGTTCGTCTCGATGATGCTGGACGGACCGATGAAGGACGCCACCGCGATGGGCTGGCCGCAGTCGGTGCCGCTGGTGCCCGAGCTGGAACTGTCGAAGCTGATGGCGCGCTCGCGCGTGCACAGCGGCCTGCTGCTGGCGTGCGCGCTGGCGCTGATCCTGTGGGCGGTCAACCGCTTCACGGTGTTCGGCCTGCACATGCGCGCGGTCGGCGCCAACGCGCGCGCCGCGGCCTTCGTCGGCGTGCCGGTGCGGCGCGTGACGATGTGGACCGCGCTGCTGTCGGGCGCGCTGGCGGGGCTGGCCGGCGTGGTGGAGGTGGCGGGCCGCACCAGCTACCTGACGCTGGACATCTCGCCGGGCTACGGCTACGCGGGCGTGGTGATCGCCATGCTGGCCGGGCTGCATCCGCTGGGCGTGGTGGCGGCCTCGGTGTTCGTGGCCGGCGTGCTGGTCGGCGCCGACGGCATGAGCCGCGCGGTGGGCGTGCCCAACGCCATCGCCGACGTGATCGTGGCGGTGGCGCTGCTGTCCATGCTGGTGGCGACCATGCTGGCACGCTACCGCATCCGCTTCGACGCCCTGCGCAAGGTGGCCTGATGGAACTGCTCGACATCCTGGCCTCGGCGCCGTTCTGGATCGCGGTGCTGCGCGTGGCCACGCCGCTGGTGTTCGGCACGCTCGGCGTGCTGCTGTGCGAGCGCGCCGGCGTGCTCAACCTCGGCATCGAGGGAATCATGGTGGCCGGCGCCTTCGGCGGCTGGCTGGCGGTCTATCACGGCCTGCCGCTGTGGGGCGGCGTGGCGGTGGCCGCGGCCGTGGGGCTGGCGTTCGGCCTGCTGCACGGCTGGCTGACGGTGAGCCTGGCGCTGTCGCAGCACGTCGCCGGGCTGGGCGTGACCATGCTGGCCACCAGCTTGTCCTACTACGCCTACCGGCTCGGCTTTGCCTCGGTGTCCACGCCGCCCACCATCGTGCCGTTCGCGCCGATGCGCTGGATGGCGGAGGTGCCGCTGCTCGGTCCGGTATTGGGCCCGGTGTTCGGGGAAGAGACCGCGCTGACCCTGCTCGCGCTGGCGCTGGTGCCACTGGTGGCCTGGCTGCTGTACCGCACGCCGCTCGGCCTCGCGGTGCGCATGGTCGGCGAGAACCCGGCCGCGGCCGAGGGGCAGGGCATCCGCGTGGGCGCCATGCGCATCGGCGCGGTGATGGCGGGCTCGGCGCTGATGGCGGTGGGCGGCGCCTTTCTCACGCTGTCGGCCTTCAACGCCTTCTTCTTCAACATGATCAACGGCCGCGGCTGGATCTGCGTGGCGCTGGTGGTGTTCGCCTCGTGGCGCCCGGGCCGCGCGCTGGCCGGCGCGCTGCTGTTCGCCGCCTTCGACGCGCTGCAACTGCGCCTGCAGCAAAGCGGCGCCAGCCTGCCGGGCCTGCCGGCGCTGCCATACCAGCTCTACCTGATGCTGCCCTACGTGCTGTCGATCCTCGCGCTGGTGCTGGTGGCGCGGCGCGCCACCTATCCGCAGGCGCTGATGAAGCCCTATCGCAAGGGCGAACGCTGATCCATCCCGTCTCCCAGAAAAAGAACCCGCCATGCTCGACCTGATCCTGCGCAACTGCACGCTTCCCGATGGCCGCACCGGCATCGACGTCGGCATCGCCGGCGACCACATCAAGGCGGTGGAGCCGGCGCTCAAGGCGCACGCCGCCACCGAGGTCGACGCCGCCGGCCAACTGGTGACGCCGCCGTTCGTCGACGCGCATTTCCACATGGAC
The DNA here is from genome assembly GCF_058789195.1 of Cupriavidus sp. FW216-B1. Lineage (NCBI taxonomy): Bacteria > Pseudomonadati > Pseudomonadota > Betaproteobacteria > Burkholderiales > Burkholderiaceae > Cupriavidus > Cupriavidus sp. FW216-B1. The sequence goes on from NZ_JBYTEL010000001.1 coordinate 622,055, forward strand.
TCCACGCTGTCCTACGGCCAGCCGCGCATCAACCAGTCCGGCACGCTGCTCGAGGGCATTGCCCTGTGGGGCGAACTCAAGCCGCTGCTGACGCAGGACGCCATCGTCGAGCGCGCGCTGACCTATTGCGACTGGGCCGTGGCCAAGGGCCTGCTGGCGATCCGCTCGCACGTGGACGTATGCGACCCGCGCCTGCTCGCCACCGAAGCGCTGCTGCACGTGCGCGAGAAGGTCAAACCCTACCTCGACCTGCAACTGGTGGCGTTCCCGCAGGACGGGCTGCTGCGCGCGCCCGGCGCGCTCGACAACCTCAAGCGCGCGCTCGGCATGGGCGTGGATGTGGTCGGTGGCATTCCACATTTCGAGCGCACCATGAGCGATGGCGTCGACTCCGTGCGCATCCTGTGCGAGCTGGCCTGCGAGCGCGGGCTGCGCGTGGACATGCATTGCGACGAGACCGACGACCCGCTGTCGCGCCATGTCGAGACGCTGGCCGCGCAGACCGTGCGGCTGGGCCTGGAGGGCAGGGTGGCCGGCTCGCACCTGACCTCGATGCACTCGATGGACAACTACTACGTATCCAAGCTGATCCCGCTCATGCATCAGTCCGGCGTGGCCGCCGTCGCCAACCCGCTCATCAACATCACGCTGCAGGGCCGGCACGACACCTATCCGAAGCGGCGCGGCATGACGCGCGTGCCGGAACTGATGGCCGCGGGCGTGCCGGTGGCGTTCGGCCACGACTGCGTGATGGACCCCTGGTACGGGCTCGGCTCGGGCGACATGCTGGAGGTTGCCCACATGGGCCTGCACGTGGCGCAGATGACCGGGCAGGACGCCATGCGCGCGTGCTTCGCCGCCGTCACCGAGACCCCGGCCCGCATCCTCGGGCTGGAAGGCTACGGCATCGCGCCGGGATGCCGCGCCGACCTCGTGCTGCTGCAGGCGCGCGATCCGGTGGAGGCGATCCGGCTGCGCGCCACGCGGCTGATGGTGCTGCGCGCGGGCAAGGTGGTCGCCAGCACGCGTCCGGCCACCGCCACGCTGCATCTGCCGGGCCGGCCGGGGCAGGTGTGCTTCCAGCCATGAGCGCCGCCGGCGCCAGAAAATGCGTGCGGGGGGTATTGACAGCCGAATCCGAACTTGCCATAATGTTTTTCTTCGCAGCGCTGCAGCAGTTCACGCAGCAAAACGAAGCCCAGATGGCGAAATTGGTAGACGCACTAGGTTCAGGTCCTAGCGGTGGCAACACTGTGGAGGTTCGAGTCCTCTTCTGGGCACCAAGACTCGATGAGAAAGGCCGTTGCAGATGCAGCGGCCTTTTTCTTTTTGCGGCGCTCGTTTTGCGATGAGACTCTGGTGGCGCGAGGCGAGCTTCCGGCGGCGCGGTCCTGGCCCGCGGGTACGCGCCGGCTTCGCGCCTTCAGCGCCGTTCTGTTTCAGGTTTGCATCGTCCGCACGCCGGTCCATGCGGACCCGCCATCGCGCATCTCTCTGCGCCAGTCCTCGTTTCCTCGTTTCCTCTTCGCGCGCCGGCAAACGCGGAACCCCCTCGCATTGCCGCCGTGCGGTGGCACACGCAGATGCGCGGGGGCGCCCACGGAGCGCCCTTACGGTCGCGAGGGCTTTGACCTATGCTCAAGCAAAGCCGTAGCGGATTTTCAAGCCAGAGGTGCGGTCATGGCCAGGGGCGCGTGGTCTCCGAGCAGGGCGCAGGTCGGTGCCAGCGGGCATTGCCCGGGTATTCACGATCGCCATCTCCATCCCCATCCGTGCCGCCAGTGTTGTTGCTCGATACTCGCCATGATCGTGGCCAGCCTCGCCCAGGGCGAGGAACGGCCAGCCGGCGGCGCCGCCGCCTTCGGCTGGGACCAGCTCGAAGGCGAACCGCCCGCGCAGGTCTCCGGCAGCGATGCGGTCATCGTCGCCGCCAATACGCTCGGCGCCGCGCCGGCCGGCATGGCCGCCGATACGGTTGCCGCGGCGCCGGCCATGCCGGCCGGCGCGGCGCGCGGCGGCCAGCCTGTCCTGGTTGCCTCGCTCGGCGGCTGGGGCCGGCCCGCCACCACGCATTCGTCCGGCACGCCCGCCACGGCCTACAACGACGCGCCAAGCCCGCTGCCCGCCTACGCGGACCCGGCGCCGCGCGCCGCGTGGCCCGCCGTGTCGGTGCACCTCGACGACGCCACCTCGGCCACGGGCCATGTCGGCAACCGCGTGCAGAGCATGGCGCTGTCGCTCGACACCGTGCTGCCGCGCAGCGGCGGCCTGACGATCCAGCCGCGCGTGCAGCTCGCCTACCAGCCGGCGCTCGACCGCAGCGGCACGGGTTTCCTCGGCAGCCAGCCCGCGGACGCGAGCGCGGCCGAAGTGCTGGTGCGGCTCTACCGTACCCAGCCGACCCGGCTCAACGGCGCCAACGGGGTCTACCCGTTCGTCGAGGCCGATCTCTGGCAAGACCACAAGCAGGCCATCAACATCAACGGCACACGCATCGACCCCGACATGCTGCGCGGGCTGCTGTCGGTCAACGTCGGCGCGCACGGCAGCACGAACGGCGGCGTCAAACTGTGGATCAAGCTCAAGGCCGGACGCAACCCGGGCGGCACGCTGGGCGCGCGCTATCGCTGGTAAGCCCCGCCGTGGCGGGGAAACGGCCTGACACATGGCTGTAAAAAACGCTTGCATTCAGGCATGGCTGCGCTACAATTGCGACCTCGCGTGCGGCTGTAGCTCAGTTGGATAGAGTACTTGGCTACGAACCAAGGGGTCGTGGGTTCGAATCCTGCCAGCCGCACCACCTTATTTGAAGGGCTTCCAGCAATGGAAGCCCTTCGCCATTTGAGGGCAACAGAACCCTGTGCGGGCGATGCGTGCCGGAGAGTTGCCTGGTCTTCGCGCCGATGCTCGCCTTACACGGCTTACGGGCGATGCGTGAGCAACCAGTCCCGCAGGGCGTCATTCATGCGGGTCTGCCAGCCATCGCCACTTGCCCGGAACGTCTCCAGGACATCCGCGTCGTAGCGGATGCTGACAAGCTCCTTCGGATTTGCGAGCTTCGGACGTCCACGCTTGCCGACCGGCTTCATGTTCTTGACGTCCTCCGCAGTCAACTCGCGGGTATCGGGGTCGGCGGCGATGCCGCGGTTGATTGCCGCGTCTTCTTCGTCCGTCGGCATGATGATCCTAGATTTGGTCGACATAGAGTTTTACCTCGCGCTTGTTTGCTTTGCGCATGCTGATGATGTGCATCGTGCTGCCGCGCTGGGTGAACACCACGCAGTAGAGGCGCCGGGCGATGACGCCAAAACCGATCTCGCGCACTTCGCTGTAGTCGCGGCGGTCGTCGGCGCATGCCATCACTTCGGACCAGTCCAGTTGCGCGGCGAGTGCCAATGACACGCCGTGCTTGGCTTGATTGGCGGTTTCCTTGGCGGGATCGAAGCTGATGCGCATCCAATAATTGTAGCTACGATATATTTGTGACGCAACGGTTTATTTGTCGCTGCGATAAATGGCCGGGCGCGGTGCGCCGCGAAGCGGTTCCGGCGGCGGCGCACGAAAGTCCGGGTGCGATCCGCTATTGGTCCAGGGACTGGCTTACCATCCCTCCCATAGCCAATCCCAATCGTTGATCCCGATGCTGCTCCGCCATGTCCGCTACTTTCTCGCCGTTGCCGAATGCGGCAATTTCACCCGCGCGGCCGAGGCGCTGCATGTTTCGCAGCCGACGCTTTCGCAGCAGATCCGGCAACTGGAGGACACGCTCGGCGTGCAGTTGTTCGACCGCTCGGGCCGCAGCGTCCGCACCACCGATGCCGGGCAGGCTTACCTGCTCTATGCGCGGCGCGCGCTGCAGGATCTGGAGGCGGGCAAGCGGGCGGTTCACGACGTCCAGGAACTGACGCGCGGCAGCTTGCGGCTGGCGATGACGCCGACGTTCACGCCTTATCTGGTCGGGCCGCTCGTGATGGATTTCAATGAGCGCTATCCCGGCATCGTCTTGAGCGTGCTGGAGATGCCGCAGGCGCAGATCGAGCAGATGCTGCTGCAGGACAGCCTCGACATGGGCATCGCGTTCAAGGACGTGCGGCTGGCGGACATCGACACGCAGCCGCTGCTGCTGGAGCCGCTGGCGCTGGTGGTGGGCGCGGGGCACCGCTATGCCAGGCGGCGCACGCCGCTCACGCGCAAGGAGATGCAGGACGAGCCGTTCGCCTTGCTGACGCAGGAGTTCGCCACGCGCCACTACATCGACAACTATCTTGGCCGCCAGGGCATCGTGCCGCAGGTCGCGCTGGAGGCGAACTCGGTCAGCGCGGTGGTCGAGGCGGTGCGGCGCGGCCGCCTGATGACGGTGCTGCCGGCCGCCATCGCGCAGGACAGCGGCGACCTGCGCAAGGTCAGGCTGGAGCCGCCGTTGCCGCCGCGCGAGGCCGCGCTGCTCCAGCGCAGGGGCGCCTACCGCAGCGCGGCCGTGCGGGCCTTCGTCGCGTTCGCCCAGGAGGTGCTGCCGGCCTGGACGCCCGCGCCGGACGCTCAGGCCGGCGTGGCCGGGCGCCGGTAGCCTTTCTGGTAATGGACCGTGAACGTGCCGAGCGCTTCTAGGGCCGCGCGCGGATCGTGGCTGGGCTTGATGGCGAAGCTGTCGAAGCCGCAGCGCGCCATGTAGTGCACCGTGTCGATCATCACGTCGCCCACCGCGCGCAGCTCGCCGGTCCAGCCGTATTGCGTGCGCAGCAACTGCGCCAGCGAGTAGCCGCGGCCATCGGTGTAGACGGGGAAGTCGATCGCCAGGTGGGCGATGCCGGCCGGGTCGATGACGTTCGCGCCGGGCTCGAGCAGCAGCTCGGGGTCGGCGTCCGGCGCGAGATACACGGCGACCGGATGCTCGCGCTGCCGCAGCCGGGCTTTCATCGCCAGCCAGGTGGCGGCGGTGACGAGCCAGCCGTCCTCGTCGGGCGGCAGCGCGGCGGGCGCATCGGCGCCGTCGCCTTTTCCAACTTCACCACCTTCATCGCCTTCGCCGTCATTGGCCACGAAGGCGCGCCACTTGTCCGGCTCGAGCGCGCCGTTGCGGATGACGTTGGCGACCGGGTTTGTCATGCGGGCCTCAGACACGTGCGCTCTCCGCCTGCAGCTTGCGCTGGACGATCCGCGCGTCGGTGTAGACCGCGGTCTTGAACGGCTCGATGCCGGTGCGCTCGACCACGTCGATGAACCGTTCCTCGTCGTCCTCGCGCAGCGAGAGGTAGGTCTGCACCAGCAGTTCCACCACGTCGGGGATTTCCTCGCGCGCGAACGACGGGCCGATGATCTTGCCGATGGCCGCGCCGCCGGCGCCGTCTTCCATGTCGCGCCGCTCGCCGGACAGCGCGCCGTTCTGGCGGCCGCCGATGGTGACCTGGTACCACTCCTCGCCGGCCTTGTCGACGCCGAGGATGCCGATGTGGCCCACGTGGTGGTGCCCGCACGAGTTGATGCAGCCGGAGATGTTCAGGTCCAGCTCGCCGATGTCGTGGAGGAAGTCGAGGTCGTCGAAGCGCTGCTGGATGGCCTCGGCCAGCGGGATGGAGACGGCATTGGCGAGCGAGCAGAAGTCGCCGCCCGGGCAGGCGATGATGTTGGTCAGCAGGCCGATGTTCGGCGTGGCCAGCCGCAACGGGTCCAGCCGTTGCCAGACCTGATGCAGGTGGACGCGGCGGATGTCGGCGAGGATGAGGTTCTGCTCGTGCGAGACGCGCAGTTCGCCGAAGCCGTAGGTGTCGGCGAGGTCGGCGACGGCATCCATCTGGTCGGCGGTGATGTCGCCCGGCGGGCTGCCGGTGGCCTTGAGCGATACCGTGACCGAGCAATAGCCGGCCACGCGGTGGGCATGGACGTTGCTGCGCAGCCAGCGCCGGAAGCGCGGGTCCTGTTCCGCTAGCGCGGCCGCGGGGTCGTCGTCGCCGGCCGCGGCGGGATCGTAGGCCGGCGTGGTGAAGCGGCCGGCGATGTCCTGCACGAACTCGGCGCTGACCGTGTCGGGGCCGCCGCGGATGCGTTGCCATTGCTCGTCGACCTGCTGCGCGAACACGGCCGGGGTGAGGTCCTTGACGAGGATCTTGATGCGCGCCTTGTACTTGTTGTCGCGGCGGCCGTGCAGGTTGTAGACGCGCAGCGTGGCCTGCAGGTAGGTCAGCAGGTCCGACCAGTGCACGTATTCGCTGATCAGCTTGCCCACGATCGGCGTGCGGCCCATGCCGCCGCCCACCCACACGCGAAAGCCGGTCTCGCCGTCGCGGCTGACGGCCTGCAGGCCGATGTCGTGCACGCCCACCGCGGCCCGGTCCGTGCGCGCGCCGCTCACGGCGATCTTGAACTTGCGCGGCAGGAAGGCGAACTCGGGATGCAGCATCGACCATTGCCGGATGATCTCGCACCAGACCAGCGGGTTGACGATCTCGTCCGGCGCGATGCCGGCGAGGTGGTCGGTGGTGGTGTTGCGGATGCAGTTGCCGCTGGTCTGGATCGCGTGCATCTGCACCGTGGCCAGCTCGGCGAGGATGGCGGGCGCGTCTTCCAGGCGTGGCCAGTTGAACTGCATGTTCTGGCGGGTGCTGAAATGGCCGTAGCCGCGGTCCCAGCGGCGCGCGATATGGGCGAGCTTGCGCAGCTGCCGGCTGGCGAGCATGCCGTAGGGAATCGCCACGCGCAGCATCGGCGCGTGGCGCTGGATGTAGAGGCCGTTCTGCAGGCGCAGCACGCGGAATTCATCTTCCGTCAGCCGGCCGTCCAGGAAGCGCGTGGTCTGGTCGGAGAACTGGGCGACGCGCTGGTCGACCACCTGCTGGTCGACGGTGTCATACGAATACATGGCAAAGATCGCGGCAGCCGCTACCCGGGGGCGGGCGCGGGCGGCTTGAGTGAGGAGAGGGCACAAGGCTAGCCGGTGGGCCGCCGGCCGAACAGGATCAGTTCCGGCGAATTCGGTCATACCAGGTGACGGATGCGCGGCGGGGGTTCCGTTTGCCGGGCCGAATGGGGGCATCGCAGAGCCGGCGCGGTACCGGCGCCATGCCCCGGCTTTACAGAGACAGGTCTGTCTGCAATACTGAGTTGTCTATCTCATTTCAAGGAAGGGCGCCATGGCACAGCCCTCGGCCCGGGACCGGATTCTCGACACGGCGGCACGCCTGTTCTACCAGGACGGCTTCCGGGCGACCGGCATCGACAAGATCATTGCCGAATCCGATGTGGCGAAGATGTCGCTGTACCGGCATTTCGCCTCCAAGAACGAACTGATTTCCGCCTTTCTCGACTGGCGCCATGACTTCTGGATGCACTGGTTCACTGAGGAGGTGGAGGCGCGCTTTGCCGTCTCGCCGGGCCTCGGCGTGATCGCCGAAGCCCTGGGCGCGTGGTTCGCGCAGGACACCTTCCGCGGCTGCGCCTTCATCAATGTGGTGGCCGAGGCGGGCAGCACCGGGGTGCCGGAGCATCTGCAGCAGGCCGTCGCGCACAAGGCGTCGCTCAGCGCGTACCTTGCCGACATCGCCGGGCGGCTGGGGCTGGCGGAACCCGGCGAGGTGGCCGAGGAAGCCATGCTGTGCCTCGAAGGCATGATCGTCCGCTACCAGATGACCGCTGATCCGGCCGTGGTGGAGCACGGCAAGCGCCTGCTCGCGCGCCTCGAGCAGAGCGCCGGCGTCCGCGCGGCGAGCGCTGCCGCGGCCTGAACCTCAAGCAGCGGAACAGCGGCGGCGCTTGGCGGCCGGGCTGCGCGATGCGGCTGCGCGCGGCCTTGCGCGGTTCCGCTCAAGGCTCGCAGGCCGTTTCCTGCAGCGTGGCGTAGCGGCGCTCGCCGCGCGTGCGCAGGCACAGCGTGACGGGGCTGAGGAATTCCATGCCTTCGGCGATGCTGAAGCTGATGCGCGCGCCGTCGCGCTCGAACGCCAGCGCGTCGATGGTCCACGGCAGCGCCTTCAGGGCCGCCGTGTCGATGCCCGAGAGGTACAGCGTGGCGCCGGCGGCCTGCGCGGCCGCCTCGGCTTCGGGATTCCAGGTGTCGGCCGTGAGCAGCGGGTCGTCCACCGTCAGGAGCGGGCAGCGGATCGACAGCCGGGCCGCGGCGGGGCGCTGGCTGTACAGGTAGAGGGTGCCGGGATTGCAGCTGAACATGATTTCTTGGCCTCATGTAGTACTGTATGGATATACAGTATAGCGTGCTTTTTGCAGATTGCAGGCCGCCGGCAAGAGGGGAATGCCAGGGCCTTGCCGCGGGGGCGCATGCTAGGATGCGGCGCAGGATTCGCCCCGCGGCGAGAACGGACGGGCACGCCAAATGGACAGCGGCACCACGGAGTACAAGGCGGAATACAAGGGGTACGTCATCCACGTGTTCTGCAGAACCATCAAGGCCGGCCTGCACATGGCGTCGTGCGCGATCTGGGAGGATGGCGCCATCGTCCAGGACGCGAGGGCGATCGGCAGCCAGCACGCCACGCCCGACGAGGCGAAGGCGGCGGCCTATGCCTGGGCAAGGAAGTGGATCGACGGCAATAGCTGAAAGCGAACGCCGCACTGCTTCGCCATCACGCCACCACGTCACCGCGCTGCCGGGCACGCCGCGCCGCAAACGGGTCGCCGGGCCGCCGGGCCAGGCGCTTTTCCGGTTTTTTCCCGCCCAGGGGTATCCAGATGCCACCGATCCGCGTATATTTCGGCCCGCGGGGTGGAGCAGTTGGCAGCTCGTCGGGCTCATAACCCGAAGGTCGCAGGTTCAAGTCCTGCCCCCGCAACCATATTCCCTACATCGACACCCGCCCCGATACGCCAGCTTCGCGTCAGGCCAATCGGCGGTGCGGTCGTCGGTCACTCGCCGAAGCAGGGCGCCGCGGTAGCCGCGGGCGCAGGCTGGCCGGCGAAGCGCTCCTCGATCCAGTCACTGGCCTTGCCGGCCGCATCCCTCGCAGTGAAACGGCTTTGCCTGTCGTGGCTGGCAACGCAATGGCCGGCTAGCGCGCCGTATCGATATTCAGCAGCGCCTGTCCCGTTTCGGTGAGATAGGGCGAGAACAGGCTCATCACCTGCGACGCGCCCCAACTGATGTGCTCGCGCCGCAGCGCGTCGATGCCGTGGCGAGAGCGCAGGTAATCGATCCAGTACGTCGACACGATCCAGCTATTGACCACGAGGTGGTCGAGCTGCGCCGGCGTGGCGCGCAGCAGGCCCGCCGCTTCCATGCTGGCGAACACGCGCCGCACGTGGCGCTGGCCGTCGTCGGCGAGCGCCTCGGTGCGCGCGCGCAGGGCGGGGGCGAGCGCGCGGATCGCGGCCGCGTCGCGGTAGAAGAAACGCCATTCCCACATCAGGCTGAACCAGCCGCTCAGATAGCCGGCAAAGCGCTGCGGCGCGTCGCCTTGCGCGAGGTCGGCCACGGCGGTGTCGCGCAGCGCGTGCTCGAACGCGTCGAACAGCGCTTCGAGGATCTGCTCCTTGCGGTTGAAGTGGTAATGGAGATTGCCTTCCTTGATGCCGACCGCCGCGGCGATCTCCGCCGTGGTCACGGTCATCGGCCCGCGCTCGTTGAACAGGCTCAGGCAGGCCGCGAGGATGCGCTCGCGGGTCTTGGGCCGCCGCGCCGCGGCGCTGTCCGCGCTCATGGGCGGCGCTCCGCGCGGGTGGCCGGATCGGGTCGGCGGTGTTTGGTATGCAGCATGTCTTGCGTGGCGCGCGAGGCCAGGGCTTAAGGGAAAGCCCTGGTTCGGGCGATCCCGGTTGATTAATTAGGGTGAACACCCTAGTCTAGTCGGAAGTCGGCACGCGGGCACCACGGCAATGCGCAAACGCGCAAACGAGCAAACGTGCAAGACGCAGGAAATGCGATGCCGAGGTGCCCGGCCACGACCGGCCAACAGGAATAGGAGACAACCGATGCTAGCAGGCAACGCAGACAAGGCGCATCCCCCGGCGCGGCAGGCGCCGCAAGAGCAGGTCCACCATTTCGATGTGCTGGTCGTGGGCGCCGGGCTGTCCGGCATCTGCGCGGCCTACCACCTGCAGACCAGTTGCCCGGGCAAGCGCTACGCCATCCTGGAGGGCCGCGACGCCATCGGCGGCACCTGGGACCTGTTCCGCTATCCCGGCGTGCGCTCCGACTCGGACATGTACACGCTCGGCTTCAGCTTCCGGCCGTGGCGCAGCGACAAGTCGATCGCCGCCGGCGACGCCATCCTCGAATACATCCGCGACACGGCCAGGACCTTCGACATCGAGCGCCACATCCGCTTCGGCCACCGCGCCACGCGCGCGTCGTGGTCGTCCGAGACGGCGCGCTGGACGGTGGACGCCGCCGTGGGTCCGCAGGGCGAGCCGGCGCGCTTCACCTGCAATTTCCTCTACCTGTGCAGCGGCTACTACGACTACGCGGACGGCTACATGCCGGGCTGGCCGGGCATGGAGCGCTTCGGCGGCCGCGTGGTGCATCCCCAGCACTGGCCCGAGGACCTCGTCTACGACGACCAGCGCGTGGTGGTGATCGGCAGCGGCGCCACCGCCGTGACGCTGCTCCCGGAGATGGCCAAGCGCGCCGCGCACGTGACCATGCTGCAGCGCTCGCCGACCTACATCGTCGCGCGCCCGTCCAGCGACGCGGTGTCCGCCTGGCTGCGGCGCAGGCTGCCGGCCGGCATGGCGCACCGGGTCACGCGCTGGAAGAACGTGCTGTTCGGCATGTACTTCTACCATCTCGCGCGCAGGAAGCCGGAACTGGTCAAGCGCAAGATCCTCGAGGCCGCGCGCGCGCAGCTCGGCCCGGACTACGACGTCGACAAGCATTTCTCGCCAGCCTACAAGCCGTGGGACCAGCGCCTGTGCCTGGTGCCGGACTCGGACCTGTTCAAGTCGATCCGGGCGGGCAGGGCGTCGGTGGTGACCGACCATATCGAATCCTTCACCGAGACCGGCCTGCAGCTGCGCTCCGGGCAGAAGCTCGACGCGGACGTGATCGTCACCGCCACCGGCCTGCAGTTGAAGGTGGCGGGCGGCATGCGGATCGAGGTGGACGGCGTGCCCGCCGATCCGGCGCAGGCCTTCATGTACAAGGGCATGATGTACAGCGACGTGCCCAACCTGGCGGTGGCGATGGGCTACGTCAATGCGTCGTGGACGCTGAAGGCGGAGTTGTCGTCGATGTACGTCTGCCGGCTCGTCAACCACATGGAGGCCAACGGCCATGACTGGTGCGCGCCGCGGCGCGGCCACGCCGCCGGCGACGACGAGCCTTCGCTGTCGCTGACCTCGGGCTACGTGCAGCGCGCCAGCGGCATTCTGCCCCGGCAGGGCAGCAAGCGTCCGTGGCGGGTCCACCAGAACTACCTGTTCGACCTGATGGCGCTCAAGTTCGGCAAAGTGGAGGATGATGCGATGGAATTCGGCCGGGCCGGCCCGGCCGCGCCGCGCGCGCCGGCGCCCGCCCGGGCGGCGGAATCGGCGCACGGTTGAGGAAAGGACGCCATGACCATACTGATTGCCTGCATCGCCATCGTCGCCGCCGTCATCGCCGGCCTGGTGGCATTCACTGCGTTCATCGCGCGCAAGGTCGAGAAGGCGCTGCCGCCGCGCGGCAAGTTCATCGAGATCGACGGCGCCCGCCTGCACTACATCGACCAGGGCCAGGGGCCGGTGATCGTGATGGTGCACGGGCTGGGCGGCCAGACCGGCAATTTCTCCTACGCGCTGCTGGAGCGGCTGACGCCGCGCTTCCGCGTGATCCTGGTCGACCGGCCCGGCTCGGGGTATTCGACCCGTCCGGCGGGCATGTCGGCGCGCCTGCGCAAGCAGAGCGAGGTCATCGCCCGGTTCATGCGGGCGCTAGACCTGAAAGACCCGCTGCTGGTGGGGCATTCGCTGGGCGGCGCGGTCGCGCTCGGCGTGGCGCTCGATCATCCGGGCACGGCCGCCGGCCTGGCGCTGATCGCGCCGCTCACGCATCCGGTGGCGGGCCCGCCCGCCGTGTTCCGCGCGCTGGCGGTGTCGCCGGCCGCGCTGCGGCGCGTGGTTGCGTGGACGCTGGCCATCCCGCGCTCGATCCTGCGCGGGCGCGACATGCTGGAATTCGTCTTCAGCCCGGAGCGCCCGCCGGCGGATTTCGGCACCGCCGGCGGCGGCCTGCTCGGCCTGCGGCCGGGCGCGTTCTATGCCGCGTCGTCCGACATGACCAGCCTGGAGGAAGACCTGCCCGCGATGGCCGGGCGCTATGCGTCGCTGGCGCTGCCGGTCAGCATCCTGTACGGCACGGCCGACGCCATCCTCGACTGGCGCGCGCACGGGCAGGCCATGAAGGACAAGCTGCCGGCGCTGGAACTGGAACTGGTGCCCGGCGGGCACATGCTGCCGGTCACGATCCCGGACCAGGCCGCGGCCTGGCTCGCGGCGGCGGCCGAGCGCGCGCGGCTGGCCGGCGCGCCGGCCTGACCGCCGCCCGCATTCGGATTGCATCCGGGCAGCATCGCCGCCGCGTGACCGGCCCCGGCGCCGATCCACGCCAATGCCTCCCGCTCAAGCCACGCATGGGCGGTGCGACCGCCGCTGCATGGTCATGGACGTTCGGCATCCGGCGGAACCGCGCGATGTCCTCGCCACGGTGTTCCGTGCATGGTGCCGTGGCCGGCGCGCCGCAGGGCGCGGCCCTCAGGACACGGAGAAGGTGCGCACGAGCTTGGTCTTGAGCGGCCACGGCCGCGCCGCCAGGATCCAGATGCACAACAGCGGACCCATCAGCGGGATCAGCGACAGGTAGGCATAGGGTGCGCCGAAGTGCGCGGCGCGGAAGACCTTCCTGAATGGAAAGAACCACATGGCTTCGAAAGCCAGGAACCCCAGAAGATAAAACGTCATTGCGGTGCTTCCTGTGTAATTCCTGCTCCGTATCGCGCCTCTGAGAGACTCTGAAGGTCCCTGCTGGTGTTGCCGTATGGCATCGGGCAGCGTTTCCGGTGTGGCGTCGGTGTTGTGCAGCGGGATTGTAGTGCGCAACCGCGCAGGTACAATCCCGCCCCTTCGGGGGATTCCTATTGATCGGAAGGTTCCTGTTAGCTTGCCGCCATTTCCCGTCGTCTACGGCAGGTAGGTATTGTTTTCCGCGACCAGCCCCGAAACGGGGCGTCCGAGATACATGGCGCGATATTGGGCGCCCGTCACGATGTCGGCGCTTCTGCTGCCGGAAAAGGTATTTCCGCTCACCGTATTATTGTCGTCCTCCACGATCACGCCCTGCCGGACATTGCTGAAGCGGTTGCTTATCACCCGGTTGTCTTGCGCATAATCGAGGAAATAGCGGCCGGCATAGTAGGAGGGATCGCCGCAATTCCAGTTGCTCAGGTCCCGGCTCTGCCGCGACGCGATCCACACGCCCACGCTCTGCGCGGCGAAATCGTTGTCCTGGATCAGGTTGCGGTCCGAGTGCTGCCAGCGCGTCGGGCCCTGGTTCTCGCCGCAGTTCTTGTAGAGCGCGATGGCGGCCAGGGCGTTGCCGCTGAACTGGTTGCCGGCGATCACGTTGCCGGCCGAGGAGTCGATGGCGATGGCTTCGCGGGTGCGCGGCACGCCGTTGTCGGTGAACGTGGAGTCCACGATCCGGTTGTCGCGCGTCGAGGCGTCCAGGTACACGCCCGGGCCGCGCGAGCCGGTCACGGTGACATGGCTCAGCGTGATGCCGGAGGCGTAGGTCTCGATATAGATGCCGGTGTCGCCCGCGCCCGCCACGCTGACATTCTCGATCAGCACCTGCTGCGGCGTGCGCGCGTAGATGTCGTCGCGGGAGTAGGTTTGCAGCCTGGCCGCGAGCGAGCCGCTCCAGCCGACCGCGATGCCCGCCGAGGCCTGGTCCTTGAGGCGGCAGTTGCGGATGGTGACGTTGCTTAGCGGGTTGCCGCGCGAGTTCACGTAGATGCCCTTGGCGTCGGTGCCGCGGCCGTCGATGAGCGCGCCGTTGCAATCCAGCGTGACGCCGGAGCGGGTGATGGTGAAGGCCTGCCTGTAGACGCAGGCGCTGTCGAGCACGGTATCGGCGGTGACTTCGGCCGGCGCCGTGCAGGTGGGCGCGCCCGGCACCGCGGATGGCATGTTGTCGCTGGCCGGGCCATCGCCGCCACCGCCGCAGCCGGGCAGGAACAGGAATAGGGACAGGGACAGGGCGATGCCCGGGCCAAGACGATAAAGAAAGGATCGTTTCCAGCTGGACATGAGGGCGCCTCCGGTGCGGGTGCAATACAGGTGTTATGGATCCGCCGGACAAAAGGCGGCCCCGCGCCCGCGGGCCGGCCGCGGGTGCCATTTTTCTGATCGAATGAATCTGGTTATCCCGCGATTTTCGCGGGCAGTAATATCGGACAGTAGCCGGGCAGGGGCCATTGATTATTCAATGGTCCTGCTGTCTCGATCCGGATAGTCTGGTGTTTCCCCGTTGGATGATTTTCCCGTCTTGTTTTTCTCTCCCCCTGTTGAGATGGTTCCGTGGCTGGCGTAGGAAATTTCTCTGCCAGCGATGAGAGAATTCTAATTACGGTTTTTGGAAATTAATATAAGAATGCTCTTATTTTTGGCGGTATTTAATGGCTGATCAGAGGGTGGTTTACCCTCTAATCCTGGCGGAAAGGCAGAACTGGATGGCGCGCCGGCCCCGGCGCGTCAATGCATCAATGGCCGGGCGGCCCGGTGGCCGCGCGGCGAGTCGGGGCGCGAGCCGGCCGGGCCGCGCGGGCGCGCTCCCGCAAGAACCATGCGGACACAGGCGGCGCCGGCCGGCGCGGGGTTTCGTCCGGCCCGCCGGCGCACCGGCCATAAGGCCGGCCGTTGGTGCGCTGCACCGCATTAATTCAGACACGCGAATTGACAAGCCCGGACTCGCCAGCCCATCATCGTTCGAATAAAATCACACGTTCGTGCGGGAAAATATCTCCGCTTCAGCGGTGACCGGCACGACGGGTAGTCAAACCAAAAAAGGGATCGGGGTCATGAGTTTTTCGATTCGCCAGATCGCGGGCGCGGCGGCCCTCGGCCTGCTGCTGGCAGGTTGCGCCGCGGGACCGCAGAAGGCGCAGGCGCCGCAGGGCGCCTCCAGCCAGCCGGATGCGACGGTCAAGGCCTTGTCGGCCCAGGTATTCACCTACGCTTATCCGCTGGTGCTGATGGACGTCACGCGCGAGGTCATGACCGCGCGCACGCCGGCCAATACCTTCGCGCACATGCGCGGCTTTCCCGATGCCACGTTTACCGACGTGGTCAGCCCCAACGCCGACACGCTCTATTCCACGGCATGGCTGGACCTGAGCGAGGAGCCGCAGATCCTGTCGCTGCCCGATACCCGCGGCCGCTACTACCTGATGCCGATGATGGATGCGTGGACCAATGTGTTCGCCTCGCCGGGCAAGCGCACCACGGGCACCAGGAAAGCCGTGTTCGCCATCACCGGCCCGCGCTGGACCGGCACGCTGCCGCCCGGCGTGAAGGAAATCCGCGCCCCGACCGAGATGGTCTGGCTGATCGGCCGCACCCAGACCAACGGCAAGAAGGACTACGCGGCGGTGCGCCGCCTGCAGAACCAGTACCGCCTGATGCCGCTGTCGGCGTGGCAGGGCGGCGGCAAGGCGCGGTCGCAGGCGGCGCCGGCGGGCAATGCCGTGGACACGGAAACGCCGCCGGCCGAGCAGGTCGCGGCGATGGACGCGCAGGCCTTCTTCACGCGCTTCGCCGCGCTGCTGCCGGCCAATCCGCCGGCGCCGGCCGACGCGGCGATGGTCGAGTCGATCAGGAAGCTCGGCATCGTGCCCGGCGCGCCGTTCTCGGTAACGGCGCTGGAGCCCGCCACGGCCCGCGCCGTGCAGGAAGGCGCCACCACCGCGCTGGCCGGCATCGCGGGCGCGGCCAAGCGCGCCGCCGATACCGGGGCGGAATGGACGGTCCGCCGAGACCTCGGCAACTACGGCACCGCCTATGGCAAGCGCGCGCTGGTCGCGTGGGTGGGGCTGGGCGCCAACCTGCCTGCCGATGCGGTCTATCCCGCCACGCGCGTCGATTCGGCCGGCAAGCCGCTGGACGGGTCGAAGCGCTACGTCATGCATTTCGACAAGAACCAGCTGCCGCCGACCAATGCGTTCTGGTCGCTCACGCTCTACAACGACAAGCAGGCGTTCGTGGCGAACCCGCTGAACCGCTACGCCATCGGCGACCGCGACCGCCTCAGGTACAACCGCGACGGCTCGCTCGACATCGCCATCCAGAACGCGCGCCCGCCCGGCAGCCAGGTATCCAACTGGCTGCCGGCGCCGCCGGACGGCTTCAACCTGATGCTGCGCGTCTACTGGCCCGGGCAGTCCGTGCTCGACGGCACCTGGGTGGCGCCGCCGGTGGAGCGGATCGACTGACCGGACGCGCCGGGGCGGCGGGTCTCGCCGCCCCGGCCGCGGTCTGTCAGAAGCGGTACCTCACCCCGGCATAGAACGCGCGCCCCGTGCCGGGATAGAACACCGCGGTGTTCGCCGTGCGCGCGTCCGTCACGGTGCTGAAGTCGCTCACGTAGCGCTTGTTCCCCAGGTTCCTGGCATCCAGGAAGACCGTCATCCCGCCCCGGAACGCGTAGCTGGCCTGCAGGCCGAACAGCGCGTAGCCCGGCGTGCGCAAGGTATTCGCATAGTCCACGTAGGCGCCGCCCGGCACCCAGTCGATGGTGCCGGCCACGCGCAGTCCGCCCGCGCGGCTGTACGCGACGGTGGTGCGCAGCACGTGCTCGGGCACGCCCGCGATGCGGTTGTTGCCGTACTGCGCATCGTTGTCGAAGCGGAAATCGCTGTAGTTCCACAGCTGCGACAGCGTGAGCGCGTCGCCGGCGCCGAACACATTGCGCAGCACGTCGCCGGACACGCCCAGCTCCACGCCCTGCAGCGTGGTGCGCCCGGCGTTGAAGGTGGAGGCGGGCACGTCCGGGTTGGTGGTGTACTGCAGCAACTGGTCGCGCACCAGCGAGCGGTAGGCCGTCACGTCCCAGGCAAAGCGCTCGCGCTTGCCGCGCGTGCCGATCTCCATCGTCCAGCCATGCTGCGCGGCCAGCGGCACGAAGCGCGTGGTCGCGGCGATGGTCTGGCTCAGGTCGGTGAAGTCCGGCACGTCGGTGCTGCGCGTGATGTCGGCGAAAGCCTGCACGTCGCGCGCGGGTTCCCACAGCACGCCGAACTTGGGATTGACGCCGCTGAAGGTGGCGCGGTCCGACCTGGCCGCCGGGTTGGCGGGCAGGCCGCCGTAGTCGTGGTAGTCGCGCACGCTGCGGTAGGCCTTGGCGCCGGCCATCAGCGCGAACGTGGGCGTGATCCACAGGCGGTCTTCGAGATAGGCCTCGTAGTTGTAGGCGTCCTGCGCCGCGTTGAGGGTCTGCGCGCCGCGGTTGCCGGCGTTGTTGACGAACTGGCGCGCATCGTTGTTGCCGCCGAAGAAGCGCGCGCCGGCGATGACCTGGTTGCGCAGGCCGCCGATGGTGTGCGTGCCGGTGTAGCGCGGCGCGAAGCCGTAGGTCCAGTAGTCCTGGTCGACGACCTGGAAGATCGGGTGGTACAGGCTCTTGTGGATGACCCAGGTGCTGAAGTCGAGCTGGCCGCTGTCGAGCTTCACCGTGGTGACGTTGGCCACGCGCTCGGTGCGTGTGTCGCGCGCCTGGTCGCCCGAGAGCGCGCTGGCGGAAGCCTTGCGCGGGCTGCCGAGCGCGTCGCCGAGCGAGAGCGAGCCCGGCAGCTGCTGGTCGACGACGTAGGCGCCGAGATAGAAGCGTGTCTCCACCGCGGGGCTGAAGCGGTAGCCGAAGTTGGCGTTGAACTGCTCGTACTGGCCGCGCTCGTGGGCGCGGAAGCCGTCCGCGTGGTTGACGCTCAGGCTGGCCAGGAAATCGAATGCGCCGATCTGGCGCGAGACCTGGCCGCTGGCGCGCGCCGTGCCGAAGCTGCCGCCGTCCACGCGCACCTCGTTGCGCGCCTCGGCGGTAAACGCCGTGGGCGTGGTGAAGTTGAGCGCGCCGCCGAGCGTGGTGCTGCCGTAGGCCAGCCCGTTGCCGCCCTTGTAGACTTCGGCCGCGCTCAGCGCGAGCGGGTCGATCTGGTAGTAGTCGCCGCTGCCGTCGGCGAAGTTGGTGGGCACGCCGTCCTGCAGGATTTCCAGCCCGCGCACGTGATAGCCGCGCGCGATGCCCGAGCCGCGCACCGACAGGCGCAGCTCCTGCCCGTAGCGCTCCTGCACGTACACGCCCGGCGCGTCCTTGAGCACGTCGCGCAGGTTGCTGGCGTAGCTGTCGCCATACGCGGCGGCGTCGACGAAGCCGACCGAGCCGGCGGTGCCGAACAGCGTTTCCTTCTGCTGGCTCACGGCGGGCACCGTGAGCGAGCCTTCGGCGCGGGCGGTCACGGTGGCGGCCGGCAGCGTCACCGTGACATCGGCGCCGGCCTGCGCCAGCGCGGCCGTGGTGAATGCCGCGGCGGGCAGCGCGGCCGCGCGCCGCCTCCAGTATCTGCTTCGTTTCATCTTCTTCCCTTGTGGCGGCGGTCCTGCGTGGGACACGCGCCTCGTATCGTGCTGGACAAGCCGCGTACGATACGAAACAAGGCTTGCCGCACGCTATGTGACACAGCGACGCAAGGGAAGAAAGCCGGCGGGAAAACGGCGGCGCCAACCCGCCCGCGCGACGGGCCGGCGCGCCGGTTCAGCGCGCGTGGCCGGCGCAGTCGCAGGCTTGCGTGGCGTGATGCGCCGCCTGGCCCGCGGCGCCGGCACGCTGCCAGCGCGCGGCGCCGTCGTTGCCGACGCGCTCGCGCAGCGCGCGCGCGGCCGCCACCATGTTGGCCAGCGCGGCCTCGGTCTCCGGCCATGCGCGCGTCTTGAGGCCGCAGTCCGGGTTGACCCACAGCCGCTGAGGCGGGATCACCTCGCAGGCGCGCTCGAGCAGATGCGTGATGGCCTCCACGCTGGGCACGCGCGGCGAGTGGATGTCGTACACGCCCGGCCCGATCTCGTTGGGATAGTCGAACTCGCCGAAGCCTTCGAGCAGCTCCATCGCCGAGCGCGAGGTCTCGATGGTGATCACGTCCGCGTCGAGCGCGGCGATGGCCGGCAGGATGTCGTTGAACTCCGCATAGCACATATGGGTGTGGATCTGCGTCTGGTCCGCCACCGAGGCGGCCGAGATCTTGAAGGCATGCACGGCCCAGGCGAGATAGGCGGCCCAGTCGCCCTTGCGCAGCGGCAGGCCCTCGCGCAGCGCGGGCTCGTCGATCTGGATCACGCGGATGCCGGCCTGCTCGAGGTCGCTCACCTCGTCGCGGATCGCCAGCGCGAGTTGCAGCGCGGTGGCCGAGCGCGGCTGGTCGTCGCGCACGAACGACCATTGCAGCATCGTCACCGGGCCCGTGAGCATGCCCTTCATCGGCCGCTCGGTGAGCGACTGCGCGTAGCGCGTGGTCTCCACCGTCATCGGCTCGGGGCGGTACACGTCGCCGTAGATCACCGGCGGCTTGACGCAGCGCGAGCCGTAGCTCTGCACCCAGCCGTTGGCGGTGAACGCATAGCCGCACAACTGCTCGCCGAAATATTCCACCATGTCGTTGCGCTCGGCCTCGCCGTGCACCAGCACGTCCAGACCCAGCGCTTCCTGCTTGCGCACGGCGGTCTCGATCTCGGCGCGGATGCGCTGCAGGTATTCCAGCGCGCCGATGTCGCCGCGCTTGTAGGCCGCGCGCGTCTGGCGGATCGCCGCGGTCTGCGGGAACGAGCCGATGGTGGTAGTGGGCAGCGCCGGCAGTTGCAGCGCGTCGCGCTGGCGGGCGATGCGCACGTCGAACGCGCTGTCGCGCTCGGCCATGTCGGCGGTGATGGCGGCCATGCGCGCCTGCACCTGCTGGTTGACCACGCGGCGCGAGTTGCGGCGCGAGGCCAGCGCGGCGTCGTTGGCGGCAAGCTGCGCGGCGACGGCGGCTTCGCCTTCGTCGAGCGCGCGCGCCAGCACGTTCACCTCGGCGAGCTTCTCGGTGGCGAAGGCCAGCCAGCTCTTGATCTCGGCATCGAGCTTGTGCTCGGCCGCGAGCGACACCGGCACGTGCAGCAGCGAGCAGGACGGCGCCACCCACAGGCGCTCGCCCAGCTCGGCCCGCAGCGGCGCCAGCACGGCCAGCGCGCGGCGCAGGTCGGCGCGCCAGATGTTGCGGCCGTCGATCACGCCGGCCGAGAGCACCGCGCCGGCCGGCAGCACGCGGCGCCATGCGTCGAGCTGCTGCGGCGCGCGCACCAGGTCGACGTGGAAGCCCTGCACCGGCAGCGCGGCGGCGCGCGCGGCGTGGTCGGCGGCGGTGTCGAAGTAGGTGGCCAGCAGCAGCTTGACGCCGCTGCCTGCCAGCGCCGCGTAGGCGCTGTCATAGGCGTCGAGCCAGGCCGGCTCCAGGTCCAGGCACAGCGCCGGCTCGTCGATCTGCACCCACTCGATGCCGCGCTCGCGCAGGCGCGCCAGGATGCGGGCATAGGCGGCCGCCAGCGCCGGCAGCAGGCTCAGGCGGTCGAAGCCCTCGACGTGGCTCTTGGACAGCCACAGGTAAGTGACCGGCCCGATCAGCACCGGCTTGGCGGACAGGCCCAGCGCCAGCGCCTCGTCCACCTCGTCGAAGAACCAGTCCACGCCGCCGTCGAAGCGGGTGTCGGGTCCAAGCTCGGGCACCAGGTAGTGATAGTTGGTATCGAACCACTTGGTCATTTCCAGCGCGGGCTGCGCCTTGTTGCCGCGCGCCAGCTCGAAATACTGCGCCAGGCTCAGTTGCTTCGCGTCGAAGCCGAAGCGCGCGGGCAGGGCGCCGAGCAGCGCGCTCGTGCCGAGCACCTGGTCGTAGTAGGCGAAGTCGCCCACCGCCACGCTGTCCAGGCCCGCCTCGGCCTGGGCCTGCCAGTGTTGCCGGCGCAGGCCGGCGGCCACTTCGCGCAGGTCGGATTCGGCGGTCTCGCCGCGCCAGAAGGCTTCCTGGGCGAATTTCAGTTCGCGCTGGGCGCCGATGCGGGGAAAGCCCGCGATATGTGTCCGTGCCATCTGGTACTCCGTATGTGGTGTGTGACGATGGCGCCCAGTGTCGGATCCGGCGTAGAATGAATCAAGCGATAAGATTTAATCAACGTATGAATCAGTTTCATATCAGGCGGAGCGGCCAGTCATGATCGAAGTCAGGCACCTGCGTTCCCTCGTGGCGATCGCCGAATCGGGCAAGCTCGCCACCGCGGCCGAGCGCGTGCACGTGAGCCAGTCGGCGCTGTCGCACCAGATCAAGGGCATCGAGTCGCACTACGGCCTGCCGCTGTTCGACCGCACCCGCCAGGGGCTGCGCTTCACGCCCGCCGGCGAGCGCCTGCTGGCGCTGGCGCGCGAGACGCTGGCCGCCATCAGCACGGCCGAGCGCGACCTCGCGCGGCTCAAGGGCGACACGCGCGGCGAGCTGCGCATCGTGCTCGAATGCCATACCTGCTTCGACTGGCTGATGCCGGTGATGGACGAGTTCCGCCGCCGCTGGCCGGAAGTGGAGGTGGACCTGGTGGCGGGCTTCCATGCCGACCCGCTGGCGCTGCTGGCCGAAGGCCGGACCGATATGGTGATCGGCTCGCTGCCGCCGGCCAAGCGCGGACTGGCGGTGGCGCCGCTGTTCCGCTTCGAGATCCTGGCGGTGATCGCCAACGAGCACCGGCTGCGCAACAAGCGCCGCATCGAGGCGCAGGACCTCGCCGGCGAGACGCTCATCACCTACCCGGTGCCCGAGCAGCGCATCGACCTGATCCGCGAGGTGCTGGAGCCCGCCGGCATCAAGCTGCAGCGGCGCACGGCCGAGCTTACGGTGGCGGTGCTGCAACTGGTGGCCAGCCGCCGCGGCGTGGCCGCGCTGCCGAACTGGGGCGTGAAGAACTATGTCGACCACGACTACGTGCTGGCCAAGCGCATCGGCGCGCGGGGGCTGTGGAGCGAGTTGTACGCGACCACGCCGGCGGCGCTGGCGCAGCGGCCCTATGTGCGCGACTTCGTTTCCATCGTGCGCGACACCTGCGCCGCCGAACTGGACGGCATCGAACTGCTGCCGGACAACCGGTAGCGTCCCGGTGGCGGGTCAGGCGGAGCGCGGAGCCGCGCCGCGCGGCGCTGGCGGCGGCGCGGGCGTGCCGGCCACGCTGTCGTCGATCGGGAAATGCAGCAGCGCCGCCACCAGCCCGGCCAGCGCCGTGGCGGCCCACACGAGCGAGTAGGAGCCGGTCAGGTCGAACATGAAGCCGCCCAGCCACGCGCCGAGGAAGGAGCCGATCTGGTGGCTGAGGAAGACCACGCCGAACAGCGTGCCGAGATGGCGCGTGCCGAACACCTTGGCCACCAGCCCGCTGGTGAGCGGCACCGTGCCAAGCCACGTCAGGCCCATCACGGCCGCGAACACCATCACCGAGGTGGCGCTCTTGGGCAGCAGCAGGAAGGCGGCGATGGCCACGCCGCGCACGAGGTAGAGCCAGCCCAGCACGTATTGCTGGCGGAAGCGCCCGCCCAGCCAGCCGCAGGTCCAGCTTCCCGCCATGTTGAACAGCCCGATCAGCGCCAGCGCGGTCGCGCCCAGCCCCGCGGGCAGGTGGCACAGCGTCAGGTAGCCCGGCAAGTGGGTGCCGATGAACGCTAGCTGGAAGCCGCAGGTGAAGAAACCGAGCGTGAGCAGCCGGTAGCCGCGGTGGCGGCTTGCCAGCGCCAGCACCGGGCGCAGCGGCTCCGCCGGCGCCTGCCGCGCGGGCGCGCCGCCGGCGTGGCGCTTTTCGAGCATGAGGCCGAGCGGCGCGGCCAGCAGCATCACCGCGGCGAGCACGAACAGCGAGGCGCCGACACCCGCGCCCGCGCGCACCGACTGCGCCAGCGGCACCACCAGCACCTGCCCGAGCGAGCCGCCCGCGCTGGCGATGCCCATCGCCATGCTGCGCTGCGCGGGCGTGGCCACGCGGCCCACCGCGCTCAGCACCACGCCGAAGCTGGTGCAACTGATGCCGATGCCGACCAGCACGCCCATGCCGATGACCAGCATGGCGCCCGACGGCGCCACCGCCGCCAGCCCGAGGCCCGCCGCGAAGGCCGCGCCGCCGAACGCCACTACCGGCGCGCAGCCGTGGCGGTCGGCCGCGGCGCCGGCGAACGGCTGGGCCAGGCCCCATACGAGGTTATGCAGCGCGATGGCGAACGCGATCAGCGTGACCGGCATGCCGCGGTCGAACGACAGGGGACCGAGGAACAGCCCGAAGGTCTGCCGCACGCCCATCGCCGCGCTGAGGATCAGCGCGGCCGCGATCACTACCGGCAGCGCGGGGTTGCGCAGGGAACCCCTGCGCGGGTCGTGGTGGTCTTGGGCTGGCGCCGTCGGCATGGTGGTGTTCCTCCTGCGCCAATACTGGCAGCGGGCGGCACGCGCGACAAAGGAAAAGAATTCGGCTGCGCGTGAGGCGGGCTCACCTGTGCCCGCGCTCAGCGCAGGGCCGGCGCCGGCGCTACTGGTGGCGCGACGGGCTCCGCGCAGGCCCGCGCCTCGGCCAGCAGCCATTGCCGGAAGCCGGCGAGATCGGGCCGGCCCCGGGTCTCGGCGGCGCCCTCGGCGCTGACCAGCCAGTAGGCCGTGCGCGCGGCCAGCGGCGGCGCGCCGAGCGTGACCAGCGTGCCGGCGGCCAGTTCGCGGTCCACCAGCGGCCGCCGCCCCAGCGCCACGCCCAGGCCCGCGGCGGCGGCTTCCAGCGCGAGCTGGATGGTGTCGAAGCGCAGGTTGCCGGCCGGCGCCGCGTCCGGCATGCCGGTGGCGGCCAGCCACGCGGGCCAGTCCTCGCCGGCGGTGTCCACGTGGATCAGCGTGGCCAGGCGCGGATCGAAATGGCCTTGCGCGTCGAGCGTGCCGGCGCGGCAGGCCGGGCTGCATACCGGCAGCAACTGCTCGCCGAACAGGCGGTCCCACGCCGTGCCGGGCACCGGCGCGCGGCTCATGCGGATGGCGAAGTCGAAGCCGTCGGCGGGGAATCCCACCAGCCGGCGCGAGGTATTCACGGTCACGTTGACGTCCGGCCAGCGGCGGCGGAAATCGTGCAGGCGCGGCAGCAGCCAGCGCGACGCCAGCGTCGGCGCGCAGCTCACGGCGATGGTGCGCCCGGCGCGGCGGTCCGGCAGGCGCTGCGTGCCGGTGGCGATCAGCGCGAAGGCCTCGGAGATGTAGGCCAGGTAGTCCGCCCCGGCCGGGGTCAGCGCCAGCCCGCGCGGCTCGCGCACGAACAGCGCCACGCCGAGCGCCTGTTCCAGGCCGGTGATGCCGTGGCTGACCGCGCTCGGCGTCACGTTCAGCTCGGCGGCGGCGAGCTTGAAGCTCTGGTGCCTGCCGGCGGCTTCAAAGAAGCGCAGCGCCGAGAGGGGTGGAAGACGAAGCGGCATGAGACGTTCCCGAGGGCAGCCTGTTGGCGGCCTGAGGATACCGAGCCGGCGCGGCGGCGGCAAGCGCGGTGGCGGGCGCAGCCGCGGCGACCTCGCGCACTTCCAGCACGTCCACGCCGTTCCCGAGCCGCCTGACGAACAGGTCCAGCAGGTCCGCGTCCGCGGCGGCGACCGACAGCGTCAGCGCCCACGGCGCGGCGGCATCGAAATCCATGCCGGCCAGGGTCAGGCCGGTGCGGCGGGCATTGGCGAGCGTCCATTCGATGGCGCCGAAGACATCGCCGCGGTCGAGGCGCAGCGCGAGATTCAGGGTGGGCATGGGGGGCATGGCAGGGCTGGAAAGCGGCGTCGGATTCATGCGACAAATTTACCAGCGGCGGTGCGGAATGGGCTTCTTTATTCCCTGCCATTCCCACAAATATGGAGATGAATTATCCGTGAATGATAGGATCGTGGGTGAATCCTTCTTTCGGTCACGCAAAGTCATGGCAAGCTCTCCCAAACTCGACGAAACCGACCGCCGCATCCTGCGCGCGCTGCGGCGCGACGGCCGGCTCTCCAACCTCAAGCTCGCGGAGCAGGTCGGCCTGTCGCCCACGCCGTGCTGGAACCGCGTGCGCGCGCTGGAAGACAGCGGGGTGATCGAGGGCTATGCGGCCTTGCTGAACCAGAAAGCGCTCGGCCTGCCCGACACCGTGCTGATCGAGGTCACGCTCGACCGGCACGACGACGACATGCTCGACCGTTTCGGCGAGGCGCTGGCCGAATTGCCCGAGGTGATGGAGGCCTACCTGCTGACCGGCGAGTACGACTACCTCATCAAGGTGGCGGTCGCCGGCACCGAAGGCTACGAGCAGTTCCTGCGCCACAAGCTGTACAAGCTGCCCGGCCTGCGGCACAGCCATTCCACCTTCGTGCTGCGCACCATGAAGCGCGAGCCCTCCGTGGCGCCTTGAGGCGCGGCTCAGGACGCCGGCGTGTCCCAGCCGTCCGTCGCCACGAACGCCGCCAGCGGCCGGCCGTGGCGCCAGTTCTCGATTTCCAGCATCGGCGCCGGATAGAACGCGCGCACCGGCCCCAGGCACAGGATGGCGATGGGCTGCGCGCCCGGCGGCATGCACAGCCGCGCGGCCAGCGCCTCGGGCGCGAACATCGAGACCCAGCCCATGCCGAGGTTTTCCGCGCGCGCGGCCAGCCACAGGTTCTGGATCGCGCAGGCCGCCGAGCACAGCGCCATCTCGCGCGGCATGGTGCGCCGGCCGAACACCGTGCCGTCGTCCGGCGCCAGCGCCACCACCAGCAGCTCCGCGCATTCACGCACGCCTTCCACCTTCAGCCGCAGGAATTCGGCATCGCGCTCGCCCAGCGCCAGCGCGGTCCGCTGCCGCTCGGCCTCGACCAGCGCGGCGATGTCCTCCCGCATGGCCGGATCGGCGATGCGGATGAAGCGCCAGGGCTGCATCAGGCCGACCGAAGGCGCCGCGTGCGCGGCCCGCAGCAGGCGCAGCAGCACGGCTTCGTCCACGGTCGCGCCGGCGATGAAATGGCGCATGTCGCGGCGCGCCGCCACGAGGTCGTAGAAGCGCTGCTGGTCGTGGGGCGTGAAGACGGCGTCGGCGTGGTCGGTCATGGGCGGATGCAGGTGGGCAGGAAGGTCCCGCTCAGTCGTGCCACGGGTTGACCACGGTCAGGCCGATGCCGCCGAAGTCCTTGCCGTTGCGGGTGGCGAGCACGGCGCCGTGCCGCAGGCAGATCGCCGCGATCTGCGCGTCGGCCATGCTGATCGGGCGGCCGGCCCGGGTGCGCATGGCGACGATCTCCGCATGGCAGCCCGCGGCTTCGGCGTCGAACGGCAGCACGGCGCCGGTGAATTCCGCGTCGAGCATGCCGGTCGCCGCCGCGTAGAGCCCGGCCTTGCGCCGGCCATCCGCGAGCAGGGCGATGCCGGTGAGCAATTCGGCGACGGTGACGGCCGTCACCGCGAAGGCCTGCTCGGAAGCGCGGTCCAGCCACGCGACGACCGCCGCGTCCGGCGCCGCGCGCATGAGCTCCGACAGCACGTTGGTGTCGAGGACGATCATTCCGGCAGGTCCGCCGCGCGCGGCGGCTCGTCGCGGGGAGGCAGCGGCACGCCCGGGTCGGACAGGTGCGCGAAATGCGTCCGGATCCGGCTGCCCAGCCCCTCCGTGCGAGACGGCTTGCTCAGCGCCTGCCGCAGGATGGCGCGCACCTCTTCTTCCATCGAGCGCCCGTGCTGGGCGGCTTCGAGGCGCAGGCGCGCCTTGAGCGCCTCGTCGATATTGCGGATTGTCAGCGTTGCCATGCCGGCTCCCGTGCTTGCGTTGCATGCAATGCTAGCACATGGGCGGCGCGTGTCACTGGTGCTGTTCGCCGCCGCCGTCGCTGTCGATGCCGTATGCGGCCATCCGCGCCATCGCCTCGAAGCCCCGCGCGAGGTCCGCGATCAGGTCGTCGCTGTCTTCCAGCCCGATATGCAGCCGCACCACCTGCCCGCGCGCCGACCAGTCGGTCACGCTGCGCGCGCCGCGCATGTCGGCGAGCACCGCCAGGCTTTCGAAGCCGCCCCACGAGGCGCCGATGCCGAACAGCGCGAGGTGGTCGATGAAGTGCCCGGCGGCGCCCGGCGCGGCCTCGCGCAGCGCGAACGACAGCAGCCCGTTGGTGCCGTGGCAGTCGCGCCGCCACAGCGCGTGGCCAGGGTCGCCGGGCAGGGCGGGGCAGAACACCTCGGCCACCTCGGCGCGCGCCTGCAGCCAGCGCGCCACCGCGAGCGCGCCGCGCTCGTGCTGGGCCATGCGCGCGCCGAGCGTGCGCATGCCGCGCTGGACCAGGTAGGCGTCGTCCGGACTGACGGCGATGCCGAAGGCGTCGGCCACGCCGGCCAGCGCGGGCCACGCGGCCTCGGTGGCGCAGACCGTGCCCATCATCACGTCGGAATGGCCGGACAGGTATTTGGTGGCGGCCATCAGCGAGATGTCGGCGCCGAGCGCCAGCGGGCGGTAGAGCAGGCCCGAGCCCCAGGTGTTGTCGGCGGCGACCAGCGCGCCGTGGCGGTGGGCGATGCCGGCGATGGCGGGCAGGTCGCACATCTCGTAGGCCAGCGAGCCGGGCGTTTCCACGTAGACCAGCCGCGTCTCGGGCCGCAGCCGGGCTTGCAGGTCGTGCCCGTCGCCGGCGTAGAAACCGGCCGCGATGCCGTGCTGGGCGAGAAAACCCGTGGCCAGCCTGCGCACCGGCTCGTAGACGCAGTCGGGCAGCAGCACGTGCTGGCCCGGGCGCAGGCAGGCCAGCAGGGTCATGGCCGCGGCGGACAGGCCGGTCGGAAACAGGCGCGTGCGGTAGCCGCCCTCGAGTTCCGTGACCATGTCTTCGAGCGCGAAGGCGGTCGGGGTGCCGCGCGCGCCGTAGGTAAACAGGCGCTCGCTGCCGCGCCGGCCGCGCATCTCGCGCATCTGCGCGGTGGAATCGAACAGCACCGTGCTGGCGCGCACCAGCGGCGGATTGACGGGCCGGCCGCCGTCCACGGCGGTGGCGCGGCCGCCGTGGACGAGGCGGGTCAGGGGGCGGTGTGTCATCGTCGGGCCTCAGTCCACGTGCGCGCCGGACAGCTTGACGATCTGCGACCAGCGCGCGATGTCGCCCTTGAGCTGGGCCGCGAACGCATCGGGCTTGCTGGCCACCACGTCGCTGCCGCCGTCGTTGATGAGCTTGACCACCTCCGGCATCTGCAGCACCTGCACGATGGCGCGGTTGAGCAGGGCGATGCGCTCGGGCGAGGTGCCGGCCGGCACGAACACGCCGTACCAGTCCTCGAAGCGGGCATTGCGGTAGCCGAGCTCTTCCAGCGTCGGCACCTTGGCGAACACGCCCAGCCGGCGCGGGCTGGTGACGGCCAGCGCGCGCATGCGCCCGCCCTGGATGAAGCCCGCCACCGACGAGGTGGAGGTGATCAGCACGTCCACCTGGTGGCCCAGCAGGTCGTTGATGGCCGGGCCCGCGCCTTTGTAGGGCACGTGCTGCAGGGCGACGCCGCTGTCCTTGTCCAGCACCACGCCGACCAGGTGCGAGAGCGTGCCGTTGCCGGGCGTGGCGAAGGTGATCTTGTGCGGCTGGGCCCTGGCCTGCGCGGCCAGTTCGGCAAAGCTCTGCCACGGCGCGTTGGCGGCCACCACGATGGCCAGCGGCGCGGCGTTGATCTGCGTGACCGGCGCGAACTGCTTCACCGGGTCGAAGCCGGGCGCGCTGTAGAGCGAGGGGTTGACCGCCATCACGGAGACCTGCGAGGTCAGCAGGGTATAGCCGTCCGGCTTGGACTCGGCCACGAAACGCGTGCCGATATTGCCGCCGGCGCCGCCGCGGTTGTCGGTCACGGCGGTCTGCCCCAGCACCTCGCCCAGGTGGGTGGCGACGATGCGCGTGACGGCATCGTTGCCGCCGCCGGCCGGGAACGGCGAGACGATGCGCAGCGGCTGGGCCGGAAAGCCGCCGACGGGCGCGAGCGGCTGGGCCGCCGCGAGGCCGGCGCACAGCACGGCGGTGGCGGCGAGGGCGCCGGCGAGGACTTGCGTGGGGCGAGACATGGGGACCTCCTTTTCTGGCTTTGGGCGTGGAGCGATGTCTGAAGCGGACAAGTGGACGAGCGGACAAGCAAAAACGCGACCCGGCGCGGCGAATCAGGCGAAGCGGAAAGTGGCCAGCTCCTGCTCGTCGAGCTGGCCGATCAGGTTGGTCTCCCACGCCAGGTAGCGGCGGGCGGCCTCCTTGTTGCCGTCGTGGCGGTCGTGCACGAAGAACAGGAAATCGATGCAGCGCGCGTCGGGCAGCACCGCCGCACCGGCATCGTCGGCAAGCGCCAGGCCGGCGGCCTGCCACGCCCGCATGCCGCCGTCGAGCAGGCTGACGCCGCCGAAGCCGAGCGCGGCCAGCTCGGCCGCGGCGAGCAGGGCCACGCCGTCTTCGTCGCCGATCAGCGCCAGCGGCATGTCGCGCGGCACGCCGGCCAGGTCGCGCGCCAGCACCGGGCGGATCGACCAGCGGCTGCCGGGCACGTGGCCGGCGCGGTAGGCCATGCTGGGGCGCACGTCGAGCGCCAGCAGCCGGCCCGCCGCCAGCCCCGCGGCGAGGTCGCGCGCGCCGACGCGCGGCAGCGCGCAGGCCGGCGCGCGCGGGCCGGCGGACGCGGCAAGCCCCGCCGCCAGCGCGGCGCCGAGCCCGCCTTCGAGCACCACCGCGTCGTGTCCCATCTGGCGCAGCCAGCTTGCCGCCACCGGGGCGCGCACGCCGTCGGCGTCGATCAGCACCAGCCGCGCGCGGCGCACGCCGACGTACTGGTCGGTGGCCTGGACCAGCTGGCCGCCCGGCGTGTTCTGCGCGCCCGGCACCGAGCCGGCGGCGAATTCCTCGGGCGTGCGCACGTCGCACAGGTAGGTGGTGCGCGCGGGGTCGCGCAGCCAGCCATCGACCTCGCCGGCGCCGGCGTGCGGCACCGCGAAGCGCGTGGCCAGCGCGCGGGCCGCGGCGCGCGCCTCTGCCAGCCCCGCCGGCGCGGCATTGTCCGGATAGCGCCGCGTGCCGCCGTGCTCCAGCGCGAAGTCGTTCAGGTACCAGCCCTGCGTGCCGTTTTCCAGCGCGAACACCGGGTTGGGCACGCCGAGGTTGATCAGCGTCTGGGCGCCGATGATGCTGCGCGTGCGCCCGGCGCAGTTGATGACGACCGGCGTGGCGGGGTCGGGCACGAGGTCGCGCAGCCGGTAGGCCAGCTCGCCGTTGGGGCAGCAGACGGCGCCGGGGATGTTCATCTTGCGGAATTCGCTCGCGGGCCGCCCGTCCAGCACCACCGGCGGGCGCTCGCCGGCCAGCATCGCGGCCAGCTCCGGCGCCGACACGCGCGGCGTGCCGTAGTGATGCTCGGCCAGTTCGCCGAAGGTCTTGGAGGGCACGTTGACACCCGCGAACAGCGCATGTCCGGCGGCCTGCCAGGCCGGCACCCCGCCGTCGAGCACGAACACGGCCGCATAGCCCAGCCCGGCCAGCGCCCGCGCGGCGCGCGCCGCCACGCCGTCGCCGTCGTCGGCCAGCACGATGCGCGCGGCCGCGTTGGGCGCCAGGCGGCCGATCTCGAGCTCGAGCCGGCTGTATGGCAGCGGCACGGCGTGGAAGGGATGGCCTTCGCCATACTGGCCGTGCTCGCGGACGTCGAGCAGGGCGATTTCGCCGGGGCCGTGCAGCCAGGCCTTGAGCGTGGCGGGATCGACCAGGGCGGGATGAGCGGAAAGTGGCTGGGGCATGCGGTTGGTCCAGGCAAGAAGGGGGCCTGCCTCGTGGCCGCGCGAGCGCGGGAGGCAAGGGGAAATGCGTCGTAACGGGAAAAGCGGGGAAAGCGGGAAGCCCCGGGGCGGGCGCGGGCCGGCGCGACGACCCGGCCCGGTGCCGCCCGGCGGCGGTCAGCGGCGCGTCTTGACGCCCACGTTCATGATCTGGCAGCGGCCGGTTTCGAGGTCGAAGGACAGGCGCTCGGTCAGGGTCTCCAACGCGCGGCCGTACATGTGCAGGTGGCGGATCACGCTGTCGCCGCGGATCTCCACCGAATGGATGTCGTCGGGCAGCAGCGCGATGCCGCTGCCCGGCCCGACCTCCACCGTGCGCGCGTGCGCCAGCGTGCCCACGCCCGGCTGGCTGCCGTCGTCGGTGCGCAGGTAGACGTCGTTGAACTCGGTGCCGACCACGCCGGCCACGCAGGCCCAGGTGGTGTGGTTGTGCGGCGGGATGCGCTTGCCGGGCCGCATCACGTTCAGGTACAGCGCGAAGGTCTGGTCGGCGTCTTCGGCGATCAGGTAGCGGGCCTGGCGCTCGCCGTCCTCGGGCGGCGCGAACTCGTCCTGCGCCCACAGTTGCGGCTGGGCCGCCAGTTGCTTGACCTGGCCCAGCACGGCGTCCAGCGAAGCGCGGGTGACGCCGCCGGCGGCGACGATGTCCTTGATGGAACGGATGGCGTCCCCAACGGCTTGCTGGCGTTGTTGTGCGATCGACATATCTCTAGAATCCTTGCTCAGTCTTATGGTTCTCGGGTTTGCGGGGCGCTCGGAGGCGTTGTCTGGCCTCACTTTAATGAACCTTGCCGGCCAAAACCACTTAATCACCGATAAAAACACTTAAGCAAGTCTGATGAATGCGTAATCTCGACCTCGACCTGCTGCGCACGCTGGTGGCCATTGCCGACCGCGGCACCTTCGGCGCCGCCGCCGAGCACCTGCACCGCACGCAGTCCGCCGTGACCCAGCAGATGCAACGCCTCGAGGAGCAGGTGGCGCTGCCGCTGTTCGAGCGGCAGGGGCGCGGCAAGCAGCTCACGCGGCACGGCAACAAGCTGGTGGAATACGCGCGCCAGTTGCTGGGCCTGAACGACGAGGCGCTGCGCGTGCTGCGCGAAGGCGACCTGACCGGCTCGCTGCGCATCGGCGCGCCGCACGACGTGGCCGACACCATCCTGCCGCCGCTGCTGTCGCACATCGCGCGGGCGTCGCCGGCGCTGCGGCTGGAGATCCACGTGGGGCGCAGCCCGTTCCTGATGGAGTCGCTGCGGCGCGGCGAGATCGACCTGACGGTCTCCACGCGCGAGGACGCCAGCCTGGACGGGCTGGTGCTGCGCACCTCGCCCACGATCTGGGTGTGCGCGGCGGATTTCGCCTACGAGGCGGGCAGCCCGGTGCCGCTGATCCTGGCCGACGAGCCCAGCCTGTTCCGCCGGCTGGCGCTGGAAGCGCTCAAGGAAGCCGGCGTGCCGTGGCGCTCGGCCTACCTGGCGCCGAGCCTGATCGGCATCAAGGCGGCGATCCGCGCCGGGCTGGGCATCACCGCGCGCAGCATCGACCTGCTCGGCGCGGACATGCGCGTGCTGGGCGACAAGGACGGCCTGCCGCGCCTGCCGGACGTGACCTACTACCTGTGGGCGCGGCCCAACGCCGCCAACCCGGTGGCGCGCCAGGTGTTCTCGATGCTCAAGACCACCTTGCAGCGCGGGCTGGCGGCGTAGCCGGGCAGGGGGCTCACGCGGCCGGCGCCAGCCGGAACGCGCCCACCGCCTCGGCCAGCTGGCGCGCCTGCGTCTCCAGCGAACCGGCCGCCGCCGCGGCCTGCTCGACCAGCGCGGCGTTCTGCTGGGTGACTTCCTCCATCTGCGTCACCGCGCGGCTGACCTGCACGATGCCCGCGCTCTGCTCCAGCGAGGCGGCCGAGATGTCCTCCACGATGCGGGCCACGCGCTGCACGGCCTCGACCGCCTCGTTCATGGTGTGGCCGGCCTGCGCCACCAGCGCGTTGCCGGCGGCGACCTTGTTGGCCGAGTCGTCGATCAGGTTCTTGATCTCGCGCGCGGCCTGCGCGCTGCGCTGCGCCAGCGCGCGCACCTCGCCCGCCACCACCGCGAAGCCGCGCCCGGTCTCGCCGGCGCGCGCCGCTTCCACGGCGGCGTTGAGCGCCAGGATGTTGGTCTGGAAGGCAATGCCGTCGATCACGCCGATGATGTCGGCGATACGCTGCGAACTGCTGCTGATGTCGCCCATCGTCTGCACCACGCCGCGCACGTCGTCGCCACCGCGCGTGGCCAGCCGGGCCGCCTCGGCGGCCAGCGCGCTGGCCTGGCGCGCGCTTTCGGTGTTGTTGCCCACGGTGGAGGTCAACTGCTCCATGCTGGCCGCGGTCTGCTCGAGCGAGGCGGACTGCTGCTCGGTGCGGCCGGACAGGTCGGCGTTGCCGGCGGCGATCTCGCGCGCGCCGATGTTGACCGAGTCCGAGCTGGCGCGCACTTGGCTGACGGTGCGCGTGAGCGCCGCCTGCATGCGCGCCACGGCGCCCAGCACGCGGCCGACTTCGTTGCCGCTGGCGGTTTCGGCGCGCTGCGTGAGGTCGCCCTCGGCCACGCGGTCGAGATGCTCGGCGGCGGCGGCCAGCGGCGCCACCACGAAGGTGCGCAGGCCCAGGTGCACGGCCACGATCAGCGCCAGCGAGGCACTGATGCCCACCGCCACCAGCTTCACCACCAGGCGGTAGCGCGTGCCGCTGGTCTCGGTCTCGTGCAGCGAGAGCGCGCTGGCCTGCTGCTGGAATTGTTCCAGCGCGGTGGAGAAGTCCGCGCCCGAGCGCGTGATGTCCTGGTCGTTGATGGCCGCGTAGGCGGCCGGGTCGCCGGCGCGCAGCGCGGCCGCGGCGCGCTCGATGGCGCCGGCGTGCTGCTGGGCGGCCTGCGCGAGCTGGCGGCGCTGGCCGTCGGCCTCGCCGTCCTGCGCGGGCGCGGCGGCGAAGCGCTGCATCCGCTGCGCCGCGCTGCCCAGCGACTTGGCCGCCGCCGCCAGCGCGTCGGCATTGACGCCGCCGCCGCCTTCGCGCGCGGAGGCGTAGGCGCGCGAAAGCGCGGCGCGGGCGCGCGTCATGTCCTTGTAGGCGTCGTTGAGCAGCAGGGTGCTGGCCGAGAGTTGCTGTACGCGCACCGTGGCCTGGTTGGCGGCGCCGAGCGCGAACACGCCGACTACCGCGCCGAATACGATCATCAATGCAAACGTCACCAGAATGGCCAGCAGGGCAATGCGTACGCTCAGGTTTTTCATCTTCGCGGCAGTTATGAAATTGGGATGTCTACGCTAACGGACTGTCGGGCCCGGACTTGACGCGCGCGGCGCCGGATATTGAGCAAGATCAAATCCCGGCCCGGGCCATCGCCGCGTTCCGCGTCCAGGCGCCCGGCGCGCGGCCGGCGGCCATGATGCTGCACGCGCACTTTGTGCGTCAGGCCGCATTAGTCTAGGGTATACGTTGTGACGGAGGCGCCCGATTGGTGCCATCGTTGCCAGCAGGCGGCCAGTGCTGGCCGACGCGCCGGGCATGCCCCGGTTTCCTTGCGGGACGGACCTGAAAGCGGACCTGAATCGTGCGACGACGTCTCTGGCCCAGGCTCGTGATGCTGGCCCTGCTGGTGGGGGGCGGCTATGTCCTGTACGCGGTCGTGGCCGAGGAGCTGTCCACCTCGCGCCTGCAGGCCCGCTACTTCTCGGCGCGCGTCAGGGACGCGGGCTACGCCGACGCGGCCGGGCCCAGCGACCGCATCCGCTTCCCCGACGACGGCCCCTACGACCTGCGCTTCGGCTACAGCCGCCTGCCGCAGTTCACCGAGCTGCTGGAGGCGCGCGGCTACAGGCGCGAGCGCCAGGCGCGCTGGTCCGCCCGCCTGCTGGAGATCACCGATTCCGGCCTGTTCGCGCCCTACCGCGAGAAGACCCGGGCCGGCCTGGCGCTGCTCGACTGCAACGACCAGCCCTTCGGCGCGGCGCCGGCGCCGGACCGCGCCTACGCCGGCTTCCGGGACATCCCGGCGGTGCTGGTGAATGCCTTGCTCTACATCGAGAACCGCGACCTGCTCGATCCCGAGTTCCCCACCCGCAACCCCGCGCTCGACGTGCGCCGCTTCACGCGCGCGGCGATGGACCAGGGCGTGCGCCTGTTCAACGACCGCCACGAGGCGCCCGGCGGCAGCACGCTGGCCACGCAGATCGAGAAGTACCGCCATTCGCGCGCCGGGCGCACCGGCTCGCCGCACGAGAAGCTTCGGCAGATGGCGAGCGCGTCCATGCGGGCCTATCTCGACGGGCCGGACACCATCGGCGCGCGCCAGCGCATCCTGCTCGACTACCTGAACACGGTGCCGCTGTCGGCGCGCGCCGGCGTGGGCGAGATCAACGGCCTGGGCGACGGGCTGTGGGCCTGGTACGGCCAGGACTTCGGCGAGGCCAACCGCCTGCTGGGCGCGGCCGGCATGGGGCCGGGGCCGGGCAGCGGCCCGCTGCCGGGCGAGCAGGGCGCCACCCAGGCGCGCGTGTTCAAGGAGGCGCTGTCGCTGATCATCGCGCAGCGCGGGCCGTCGCATTTCCTGCGGCGCGACACCGCCGCGCTGGCGGCGCTGACCGACAGCTACCTCCGCCTGCTGGCCGCCGCCGGCGCCATCCCGCCGTGGCTGCGCGACGCCGCGCTGGCCCAGCCGCTCAGGCTGCGCGGCGAGGACGCCGGCGCGCAGGACCGCCCGGAGATCTCCTTCGTCTCGCGCAAGGCCATCAGCGGCGTGCGCACCGACCTGCTGCGCTATCTCGGCCTGGGCAGCAGCTACGAGCTCGACCGCCTCGACCTGACCGCCCACAGCACCATCGACACCGGGCTGCAGCGCGTCGTCACCGATGCGCTGCTCAAGGCCGGTACGCGCGACGGCGCCCGCGCCACCGGGCTGTACGGCCGCAACCTGCTGCGCGACGGCGACGACCCCGGCCGGCTGGCGATCAGCTTCACGCTGTACGAGCGCGCCGGCGGCGCCAACCTGCTGCGCGTGCAGGCCGACAACCTCGACCTGCCGTTCGACCTCAACCGCGGCGCGCGCCTCAACCTGGGCTCCACCGCCAAGCTGCGCACGCTGGTGACTTACCTGGAAATCCTCTCCGAGCTGCACGAGGCGTTCTCCGCCATGACGCCCGCGCAGCTCAAGGCGGTCACGCCGGCCAGGCTCGACGCGCTCAGCCTGTGGGCGCAGAACTACCTGCTGACGCAGCCCGACAAGAGCCTGCGCGCGATGCTGGAGGCGGCCATGCTGCGCAAGTACTCCGGCGGCGCGGGCGAGGCCTTCTTCACCGGCGGCGGCCTGCAGACCTTCTCCAACTTCGAGCGCTGGGAAAACCTGAAGATCATGCCGGTGCGCGAGGCCTTCGAGCATTCAGTCAACCTGGTGTTCGTGCGCCTGATGCGCGACATCGTGCGCTACGAAACCTACCGGCTGCACCCGGACGCCGACGCATGGCTCAACAACCCGGCCGCGCCCCAGCGCCGCGCCTACCTGGTGCGCTTCGCCGACCAGGAGGGCAGCGACTACCTGCGCGCGTTCTACGGCAAGTACCGCGGCAAGACCTGGCCGGAGCGGTTCCGGCGCGCGCTGGAGAACCGGCGCTTCAGCCAGGTCGGGCTGGCGGTCACGCTGCGCAGCATCGAGCCGGACATGGACCTGGAACAGTTCGCCAGGATCATGCGCGCCACGCTGCCGAAGATCGCCAAGGCGCCGCTGACCGACGAAGCGCTGGCCAGGATGTACGGCAAGTACGGCCCGCGCAGCTTCAACCTGAACGACCGCGGCTACCTCGCGCGCGTGCATCCGCTGGAACTGTGGCTGCTGGACTACCTGCGCCAGCACCCCGACGCCAGCCTGGACGAGGTCCTGCGCGACAGCACCGCGCAGCGCCAGGAGGTCTACGCATGGCTGTTCAAGACCCGCAACCCGGGCGGGCAGACCCGGCGCATCCGCGGCCAGCTCGAGCGCCAGGCCTTCGGCGAGATCGCGCGGCGCTGGCAGCGGCTGGGCTATCCGTTCGGCGCGATCACGCCGTCCTACGCTTCGGCCATCGGCGCGGCGGGCGACCGCCCGGCGGCGCTGGCGGAACTGGTCGGCATCATCCAGAACGGCGGCGTGCGCGAGCAGGCCACCGCGCTGCGCCGCCTGGACTTTGCCGAGGGCACGCCGTATGCCACGGTGTTCGGGCTGGACATGCACGGCAAGCGCCTGCTGAGCGAGGACCTGGCGCAGGTGGTGCGCGCCGCGCTGGTGGGGGTGGTGAACTCGGGCACGGCCGGGTCGCTGCGTTCGGCGCTGGCGGGCAGCGGCATCGTCGCCGGCGGCAAGACCGGCACCGGCGACCACCGCTACGAGGTCTACGGGCCGGGCGGCCGGCTGATTTCGTCGCGCGTGGTCAGCCGCTCGGCGACCTTCGTGTTCTTCCTCGGCGAGCGCTATTTCGGCAACGTCACCGCCTACGTGCAGGAGCCCTACGCGGCGCGCTACGCCTTCACCAGCGCCTTGTCGGTGCAGTTGCTCAAGTCGCTGGCGCCGGCGCTGCTGCCGCTGGCGCGCGACGGCGGTGCGCGCGTGCCGCTGGCCTGCCAGCACTGAACCCGCCGGGCCGGGCTCAGTCCCAGCAGTGGCGCAGGGCGCTGTAGCGGTCTTCGGAGTCGCGCGCTTCGCGCTCGTATTCGGCGATGACCTGCAAGGTGGCGCGCTGGAGCAGGGACCCGGCGGTCAGCAGGGCCGCCAGATCGCGCAGGCCCTGCAGGCAGGTCACGGTGGGAATGTCGGCGTCTTGCTGCATGATGCGTTGCTGGCTCGGGACAGGCGGCTCGTGCCGCTCGATGATTCGAGTGTAGTGAGCCGCCGGGCGCCCGAATGCAAGGCAATGTGTCCGCGCCAACCTTTTGCCGGCCTTTTCGGGGCGGGGCCGGCGAGCCGTCACATCATGGCCGGCCGAAGTGGCGGGCAAGCAGCGCGCCGGTCAGCACGGTGACGCAGATCCACAACAGCACGATCACCACCGCGGCGATCCGGCTGCGCGGGCGTTGCGCGGCGGCCACGGCGGCCGCGCGGTATTCGCGCATCAGCTCGGGCGGCACCATCCGCACCGCCAGCAGCACGCCCAGCGGCACCAGCACCACGTCGTCGAGATAGCCCAGCACGGGGATGAAATCCGGGATCAGGTCGAGCGGCGACAGCGCGTAGCCCGCCACCAGCAGCGCCACCACCTTGGCATACCAGGGCGTGCGCGGGTCGCGCGCGGCCAGCCACAGCGCATGTACGTCGCGCAGCACTTCGCGCGCCCAGACGCGGCAGCGCACCACCGCGCGCCGCAGGTGGCCGCGCACGTCGTCGGCCACCGGCACCACCGCCAGCGCCAGCAGCAGCGCCGCCAGCGCCAGCGTGGCGCTGAAGCCCAGGTGCTTGAACCCCAGCGCGCCGATCACGCCGCCGCCGAAGAACAGCCCCACCAGCGTGGCCAGCATGCGCAGCCGGGAGCGGTTGGCCAGCACCACCGGCTTGCCGGCGACGGCGCCGGTGGCGTTCCAGTAGAACAGCTTGCCGAGCTCGATGCCGATGTCGGTCACCATGCCGGTGACGTGGGTGGTGCGGATCTCGGCATTGGAGATCTTGGTGATCATGGCGTTCTGCAGGCCCATGATGAAGCACAGCACGATCACGGTGGCGGTGCCGAGCGCCCAGCGGTGCATCTCCAGGTTGCCGCCCATCAGGCCGAAGCACAGCAGCAGCACGGCTTCCAGCAGCAGCGGCAGCGCGTATTCGCTGTGCAGGTCCTCGCGCCGCGCCCAGTT
This sequence comes from Cupriavidus sp. FW216-B1, assembly GCF_058789195.1. NCBI lineage: Bacteria > Pseudomonadati > Pseudomonadota > Betaproteobacteria > Burkholderiales > Burkholderiaceae > Cupriavidus > Cupriavidus sp. FW216-B1. Next base: position 660,723 of record NZ_JBYTEL010000001.1, read on the forward strand.
GATCAGCACGGCCGAGGTGGCGGCGCCGGCCAGGAAGGACAGCAGCGCGCCCAGCCCCTCCAGGAACAGCCCGGCCTCGCCGAGCGCGAGATGGTCGGCCATCGCGGAGACGATGCCGCTCATGTGCGAGGTGTATTGCTGGACCGCGAGATAACCGCCGGCGTTGGCGGCGCCGGCGACGAAACTGAGGTAGCAGGCGAGCTGCCGGTTGGCTTGCGGACTGCGCTGGCGCCCGGCGAGGCTGCGCAGGTAGGGGATGGGCATGGCGACGGATTCCGTGAGCGGCCGTGGGTGGAGCAAGGTGCAATGGATGGAATGGTAATCCACGCGGCGCCGTGCCCGCGGCCGGCGGCCCGCCCGGCACGCTTGCATGACGCGCGGCGAGGCCCGCGCGGGGCGCCGGACCGGCGCTTTCCTGGGCCGGCATGCGGCGAGATGGATATGTACTAGATTGTTTTAAAATACAATAAGGCTGCCGGCAATATTTGCGCGCGCCCGGCTTCGGGGCTACCATCGCGGCTCTCGTCCGGCCGCGCCGCTTGCGCGCCGGCACGGCTTGCGCCACCGGCGCCACCCGATCCCACTGCCCATGCCCGCTTCCAGCAAACCGGCCTCGCCGCTGCAGATCGACCTCGCGCGCCGCATCGCGCGGCAGGTGGCCGAGGGCGAGCTGGCGCCCGGCGCGCACCTCGCCGAGGAAACCCTGGCGAGCCATTTCGCGGTGTCGCGCACGCCGGTGCGGGCGGCGCTGCGGCTGCTGGCCGGGCATGGCCTGATCCGCTACCGCGCCAACAGCGGCTATTTCGTCGAGGCGCCGGCGCACGGCGCCGCGGTGCCGGACTTCGGCGAGTCCGGCATGGGCGGCGACGAGCTGTACCGCCAGCTGGTGGACGGCCGCGCCGGCAAGCAGCTGCCCGACACGCTGACCGAGAAGGAGCTGCTGCGCGCCTATCCGGTGTCGCGCAGCCTGCTGGCCAAGACCCTGACGCGCATGGCGGCGGACGGCCTGATCGAGAAGCGCGCCGGCCACGGCTGGCGCTTCCTGCCGTCGCTGGAAACGCCGGAGGCGCTGGCCGAGAGCTACCGCTTCCGCATGATCGTGGAATGCGGCGCCTTGCTGGAGCCGGCCTTCGAGGCCGACAAGGCGCAGGTCGCGCGCTGCCGCAAGGCCTACGAGCAGGTCATCGCGGACGGCGGCGCGAGCCTGTCGCCGGCCGGGTTCTTCGCGCTGAACACGTCGTTCCACGAGATGCTGGCGCGCTTTTCCGGCAACCGCTTCATCGTGCAGGCGGTGCAGCAGCAGACCCAGTTGCGCCGGCTGGAGGAGCATGCCGCGTTCTACCGCGAGATCGACCTCGTCGAAGCCTGCCGCGAGCACCTGCAGATCCTCGACGCGCTGGAACTGGGCGACCGCGAATGGGCGGCCGCGCTGATGCGCCGGCACCTGCTGAACGCGCGCGCCCACAGCAACTGAGCGGCCGCGCCGCCGCTTGTCACGCGGCTTGTCACTCCGCCTTTCACGCCGCCTCCCTTCCTCCGAACGCATCGCAATGCGCGGCCGTGCCGGGCGCGGTGCGGCTATGCGCGCGCCTGTCCCGCGGGCATGGGCCGTATTCGCGCAACATTGTACTTTGTTAATATTTAGTACAAAATGGCTGGGACCGTACCTTACCGCAACGCCACTTCGACGAGCCCCGCCATGACCGCCCACAGCGTATTGCCCGCTTCTGACTCCGCTTCCGCTTCCATTTCTGTCTCCGACGCCGATCCCGCCGCCGCGATGGCCGCGTACTGGATGCCGTTCACGTCCAACCGCCGCTTCAAGCAGCAGCCGCAACCGCAGATGTTCTCGGGCGCCGACGGCATGTACTACCTGCGCCCGGACGGCAGCCGCGTGCTCGACGGCATGGCCGGGCTGTGGTGCGTCAACGCCGGGCACCGCCGCCCGGAGATCGTCGAGGCCATCGCGCGCACGGCCCATGAGCTGGACTACGCGCCGTCGTTCCAGATGAGCCACCCGCTGGCCTTCGCGTTCGCCGAGGCGCTGGTGGCCGAGGCGCCGGCCGGCCTGTCCAACGTGTTCTTTTCCAATTCCGGGTCGGAGGCGGTGGATTCGGCGCTCAAGATCGCGCTGGCCTATCACCGCGCGCGCGGCGAGCCGCAGCGGGTGCGCCTGATCGGGCGCGAGCGCGCCTATCACGGCGTGGGTTTCGGCGGGCTGTCGGTGTCGGGCATTGCCGGCCACCGCAAGCCGTTCGGCAACCTGCTGCCGTGGGTGGACCACCTGCCGCACACCTACGACCGCGCGGCGATGGCGTTCTCGCGCGGGCAGCCGGCGTGGGGCGCGCACCTCGCGGACGAGCTGGAGCGCCTGGTCGCGCTGCACGACGCATCCACCATCGCCGCCGTGATCGTCGAGCCGGTGTCCGGCTCCACCGGCGTGCTGGTGCCGCCCGTGGGCTACCTGCAGCGCCTGCGCGAGATCTGCGACAGGCACGGCATCCTGCTGATCTTCGACGAGGTCATCACCGGCTTCGGCCGCGTGGGCGCGCCGTTCGCCGCGCAGGCCTTCGGCGTGGCGCCGGACCTGATGACCAGCGCCAAGGGCCTGACCAACGGCGCGGTGCCGATGGGCGCGACGCTGGTGGGCGGCCATGTGTACGAGGCCCTCATGCAGGGCGCGCCGGGCAGCATCGAGCTGCCGCACGGATACACCTATTCGGGTCATCCGCTGGCCTGCGCGGCCGGGCTGGCGGCGCTGGACATCTACCGCCGCGAGGGGCTGTTTACGCGCGCCAACGACCTGGCGCGGCAATGGGCCGACGCGGCGCACGGCCTGCGCGGCCTGCCGCACGTGGCGGACGTGCGCAATATCGGCCTGCTGGCGGCCATCGAGCTGGAGCCGCTGCCGGGCCAGCCCGGCCAGCGCGGTCATGCGGCGCACCTGGCCTGCCTGGCGCGCGGCTGCCTGATCCGCGCGGCGGGCGACACGATGGTGCTGTCGCCGCCGCTGGTCATCGCGCCGGCGCAGATCGACACGCTGTTCGGCACGCTGGCGGAGGTGTTGCGCGCATCGTGACGCGGGCCGCCGCGCCGGCCTAGCGCAGCGAGTGGTTGGGCTGCGGGGCCGCGCGCTCGGCCGGGTGCTGCGACTTCATCCACTGCGCCGCGGCGTCGGCATCGAGCGGGCGCGAGAACAGGTAGCCCTGGCCCATGTGGCAGCCCTGCGAGAGCAGGAACTGGCGCTGGGCGTCGTTCTCCACGCCTTCGGCCACCACCGCGAGCTTCAGGCTGTCGCCGATGCGGATCACGGCGCTGGCCAGTTCGCGCGCGGCGGCGTCGCTCTCCAGGTCAATCACGAAACTCTTGTCGAGCTTGAGCTGATGCACCGGCAACTGGCGCAGGTAGCCCAGGCTCGAATAGCCGGTGCCGAAATCGTCCATCGACAGGCGCACGCCCTGCGCGTGGATCGCGGCGACGGTGGCGGCGATGCCGGCATCGTCCTCCATCAGCAGGCCCTCGGTCATCTCCAGCACCAGCGCATGGGCGGGCAGGCCGTGGCGCGAGAGCGTCTCGGCCACGTCGGTGGCCAGCGCCGGGTCGCGGAAGCTGCCCGGCGAGATGTTGACGGAGATGGTCGGCACCGGGATGCCCTCGTGGCGCCAGGCGGCCAGCTGCGCGCACGCGCGCTCGAGCACCCAGCGGTCCAGCGTGCCGATCAGGCCGGCGTCCTCGGCCAGCGGCACGAAGCGGTCGGGCGGCACCTTGCCGAAATGCGGGTGGTGCCAGCGCACCAGCACTTCCAGCCCGTACAGGCGCCCGTCGCGCAGGAACACCTGCGGCTGGAAGTTGAGGTGGAGTTCCTCGTTGAGCAGCGCGTCGCGCAGCGCCGATTCCAGCGCCAGGCGCTCCTGCGCGGCCCAGTTCATCTCGATGCTGAAGAGGCGGAACAGGTTGCGCCCGGCCGCCTTGGCGTCGTACATGGCCATCTCGGCGCAGTGCAGCAGGTAGTCCAGCGTGTCGCCGTCCGACGGGAACAGGCTGATGCCGATGCTGGCCGAGGGCGCGATGCTGGCGTGGTCGATGCGCAGCGGCTGGCGCATCGCCACCAGCAGGCGCTGGCCGGTGGCGATGGTGCGGGTGCGGTCGGCGCCGGGCAGCACCAGCGCGAACTCGTCGCCCGACAGGCGCGCCACCAGCGCGCTCTCGCCGGCGTGGGCGACCAGGCGCTTGGCCACCTCGCGCAGCATCTTGTCGCCGCCGCTGTGGCCGAGCGAGTCGTTGATGTACTTGAAGCGGTCCAGGTCGACGAACAGCACGCTCAGCGCGGCGCCGGCCTGGCGCGCCGCCAGCAGCAGCTTGCCGGCCTGGCGCTGCAGCTGGCTGCGGTTGGGCAGGCCGGTGAGGGAGTCGTAGTGGTCGAGCTGCTGGATGCGCTCGGCGGCGTCGTCGCGTTCGAAGGCCAGCTTGCACAGCCAGGCGCAGACTTCCACCACCTGCTGGTGGAAGGCGTCGGGCTCGCGCACGCTGCGGAAATAGAAGGCCAGCGTGGCCAGCACGCGGCCGTCGCCGGCCTTGATCGGGTACGACCAGCAGGCCGCCAGGCCCAGCGGCAGGGCCAGGTGGCGGAAGTCCGCCCAGCGCGGGTCGGTGGCGATGTCGCTGACCACCACCGGCTCGCCCAGCCAGGCGGCGGTGCCGCAGGAGCCCACCGCGGCCCCGACCGGCACGCCGTCGAGCGCCGCCGAGTACTCGGGCGGCAGCGCCGGCGCGGCCAGCGGGCGCAAGCGCCGCTCGCTGTCCACGCGCAGCACGGAGGCGACCACCGAGGGCGCCACGCGCTGCACTTCCTGGCAGATCAGCTCCATCACCGCCGGCAGCGGCTGATCCATCACCATCGCGTGCAGCACCTTGCGCTGGAGCAGCTCGTAGGTTTTCTTCTGCGTGATGTCGGACAGGATGACGATGCCGTGGTGGTGCCCACCCACCGTGCTGACCAGGTGGCGCACCGTGACCGACACCCACAGCGGGCTGTTGCCGCGCGCGTAGATCAGCGCCTCGTGGCGCTCCACCGCGGGCGCGGCGCGCTGTGCCTGCGGGCGCCGCATGGCGGCGGGGTCGGTGAACTCGCCGGCCAGCACGTCGGCGGGCGTGCGGCCGAACATGTCGCTCGGCGCGTAGCCGAGCAGGCGCGTCAGGCCGGCGTTGACATAGACGATGCGCCAGTCGGTATCCACCACCAGCACCGCGCTGTCGATCTCGTCGGCGATCACCGACAGCAGCGGATGGTCGTCGCGGCCGACGCCGGCGCCGTCCGGCACCTTGACCAGCAGGGTGCGCAGCGCGGCGCTGCCCGGCGTGGCGACGGCTTCGGCCAGGAAGCCGAAGCGCCGTCCGCCGTCCGGGCGCAGCACCTGCACCGCCGGCAGCAGCTCGCCATGCTCGCCGGCGGGCTGCGGGCCGGCGCCGGGCAGCGGCTGCACCAGCGTGTCGACGTGCCGGCCGAGCACCTGCGTGCGGCAGGCGCCGCAGAGCGTCTCGGCCGCCGCGTTCAGGAAGATCACCTGGCCATCCGCGTCCACCACGAAGACGGCATCGGTGGCCTGTTCGAGCGAATTGCGGAATAGCAGATGGGGGTCGGCTATGCCGAGCGCTTTGTCTCTGTCTGGCATGGGTGAGGTAAACGTCGCTAACGACCGATAATGCCTGCCCGCCCCGACGGGGCCCTGCGTGACAATGACTCGGCTCTGGCATTGCTATCGGCATGGCGGCCCCGATCCTGAAGTTATTTTTTCGGCGCTCACCGGGCGCGCGCCGGCGGGGCTGCCAAGGCACGCCCGGGCTTGGCATAATTGCGGCGCGGCCATTCGCCGCCTTTGCTGACTGTTCTTCCACCGTTCTTACACCGTCCTCTGCCCGGAGCCCGAGACATCATGGAATTCAAGACCCTGCTGGTCGAACTTGGCCCGGACCCGGGCTGCGCCGACCGGGTCCGCCTGGCGGCGGAGCTGGCGCGGCACAGTGCCGCCCACGTCACCGGCGTGACCGCGACCGGCACGCGCCTGGAGCCGTTCCGCGGTGCCGGCGACGACGCCGGCCGCTACGCCGAGCTGGCCCGGCGCCAGTTGCTGGCCCAGGCCGCGGCGGCCAGCGCCGATTTCCACCGCGTCATGCAGGAAACCGCGCCGGAGCTGGGCTGCAACCATCGCCTGATCGAGGAAGAGCCGGGCTGGGCGCTGGCCCGGGAAGGGCGGCTGGCCGACCTGATCGTGCTGGCCCGGCTGCCGGGGCTGGAGTCGCTGCCGGTGCTGGTGGCGCAGACCCCCGAATACGTGATGCTGGAGGCGGGCCGGCCGGTGCTGCTGGTGCCGCCGGGCGTGCGCCGGCTGGACTGCGGGCACGTCGCCATCGCCTGGGACGGCGGCCGCGAGGCCGCCCGCGCGGTGGCCGACGCCATGCCGCTGCTGCGCCGGGCCGCGCGCGTGAGCGTGATCAGCGCGCCGGGCGCCGACGGCGGCGCGCCCGAGCCGCATGCCGCGCCGGCCGCGCTGTGCGAGCACCTCGCGCGCCACGGCATCGTGGCCGCCATCCATGCCGCGCCGGGCGGCCAGCGGCCCGGGCCGCTGCTGCTGGGCGCGGTGCGCGAGCTGCGGGCCGACCTGCTGATCGCGGGCGGCTACGGACACGCGCGCCTGCGCGAGCTGGTCACGGGCGGCACCACGCGCACGCTGATGCGGCAAGCAGAGATTCCTGTGCTGATGTCGCATTGACTATCCCATCGACTACCGCATTGACTACCGCATCGACTATCCCGTCGACCGCGGCATCGACCGTCGCGTCGGCGCCGGGCGGCGCGCGGCCGGCGGCACCGGCGCCATCCGCGGCACGGCGGGCCGGGAACCCCACAAGACCATCATGACAATCGACTGGACGCATTTCACGCCGCTGCCGGCACTGGCCGGCGGCCTGCTGATCGGGCTGGCCGCGGCGCTGTTCATCCTCCTCAACGGGCGCATCGCCGGCATCAGCGGCATCGTCGGCGGCCTGTTGCGCCCGGCGCGCGGGGACGTGGCCTGGCGGCTGGCCTTCGTGGCCGGGCTGGTCGCGGCGCCGTTGTGCTGGCGCCTGTTCGCGGCGCTGCCGGAGATCCGCATCGAGGCCGGCACCGGCGTGCTGGCCGTGGCCGGGCTGCTGGTCGGGCTGGGCACGCGCTACGGCTCGGGCTGCACCAGCGGGCATGGCGTGTGCGGGCTGTCGCGGCTGTCGCCGCGCTCGCTGGTGGCCACGCTGGCCTTCATGGCCACCGGCTTTGCCACGGTCTACGTGGTCCGCCATCTGGTCGGGGCTTGAGATGGCCACGCCCATGACGACTCCCGATACCGCGTCCCACGGCGCCGCGCGCGTGGCTTCCCCGCTGTCTTCCCCGCTGTCTTCCCTGTTGTCGGCGCTGCTGGCCGGGCTGGTGTTCGGCCTCGGGCTGATCCTGGCCGGCATGGCCAATCCCGCCAAGGTGCTGGGCTTTCTCGACCTCGCCGGCGCCTGGGACCCGTCCCTGGCGCTGGTGATGGGCGGCGCCATCGCGCTCGGTCTGGTGGCGTTCGCGCTGGCGCGGCGCCGCCGCGTGTCGCTGCTCGGGCTGCCGATGCGATTGCCAGGCGCGCGCGGCATCGATGCGCGCCTCGTCGGCGGCAGCCTGCTGTTCGGCGCGGGCTGGGGCCTGGCCGGCATCTGCCCGGGCCCGGCGCTGGTGCTGCTCGGCGCCGGCGCGTGGCAGGGCGCGGTGTTCGTGCTGGCCATGCTGGCGGGCATGATGCTGTTCGAATGGCTGGAGCGGCGCGGGCGGACTTGCGCCGCGCCGGCGCGATGAGCGCCGTGGGGCCCGGCGAGGGCCGCGCGAGGGCCGAGGCGCGCATGGCCGGCGAGCACGACGGCGCCGGCGCGCCGACCAAGACCGAGGAGGCGCGCCGCAGCACGCTGGTGAGCGTCGGCGTCAATCTGCTGCTGACCGGCATGCAGATGGCGGCCGGGCTGTTCGCCGGCTCGCAGGCGCTGATCGCCGACGCCGTGCACTCGCTGTCCGACCTGATCTCCGATTTCGTGGTGCTGTTCGCCAGCCACCACAGCCGCAAGGGCGCCGACGCCGACCACCAGTACGGCCACCAGCGCTTCGAGACCGCCGCCTCGCTGGGCATCGGCATCCTGCTGCTGGCGGTCGGCGTGGGCATGCTGTGGACGGCGGTGAGCAAGCTGGAGCATCCCGAGCTGATCCAGCCGGTCAAGGAGATCGCGCTGTGGGTGGCGCTGGGCGCGCTGGCGGCCAAGGAACTGCTGTTCCGCTACATGCTGGCGGTGGCCCAGCGCGTGCGCTCCGCCATGCTGGCGGCCAATGCCTGGCACGCGCGCTCGGACGCGGCGTCCTCGCTGGTGGTGGCGCTCGGCATCGGCGGCAACATGCTGGGCGTGCACATGCTCGACCCGATCGCGGCGCTGGTGGTCGGCCTGATGGTCAGCCGCATGGGCTGGAAGTTCTCGTGGGAGGCCATGCACGACCTGATGGACGGCGCCGTGGACGCGCAGACCGTGGCGGCGATCCGCGAGGCCATGCTCGGCACGCCCGGCGTGCACGGCCTGCACGGGCTGCGCACGCGCAAGATGGGCGACTTCGTCCTGGCCGACGTGCACCTGGAGATCGACGGCGCGCTCACGGTGGAGGCCGGCCACCACATCGCCCTCGAGGCGCGCCGGCGCGCGATGGAAGTGACCGACGTGCTCGACGTGATGACGCACATGGACCCGGTGCACCTGCCGCGCTGAGCCGCCCGGGGCGGGCAACGGCCGGCGCCGATGCCCGGTATCATGGCGCTTTCGCCCCGGCGCCAGCCCGGGCCGCCGCCAAGATCAACCCTCCCCGACGCCGGACGGCATCCCGCCGGTCCGCGCGCGCCAGTCCATGACAACCATGCAAAGCCAGTCTTCGATGAGATTCCTGCCCTATCTCGTCGCCGCCACCTTTTTCATGGAGTACCTCGACACCACCGTCATCGCCACGGCGCTGCCGCAGATGGCGCAGTCGTTCGGGGTCGGGCCGAACGACCTCAGCCTGGGCATGACCGCCTACATGCTGGCGCTGGCGGTGTTCATCCCGATCAGCGGCTGGATCGCGGACCGCTACGGCTCGCGCACCGTGTTCGGCGGCGCCATCGTGGTGTTCACGGTGGCCTCGGTGCTGTGCGGCGCGTCCAGCGGGCTGGCGGAGTTCACCGCGGCGCGCGTGCTGCAAGGCATCGGCGGGGCGATGATGGTGCCGGTGGGGCGCCTGATCGTGGTGCGCAACACCGACAAGCGCGATCTCATCAAGGCCATCTCCACCATCACCTGGCCGGCCATCGCCGCGCCCGTGGTGGGGCCGCCGATCGGCGGCTTCATCACCACCTATGCGTCCTGGCGCTGGATCTTCCTGCTCAACGTGCCGTTCGGCATCGCCGCGCTGGTGGCCACCTTCATGATGATCCGCAACGCGCGCGCGGCCGAGCGCAAGCCGCTCGACGTGATCGGCTTCCTGCTCGGCGGCGCCACCCTGACGCTGGTGCTGTACGGCACCGAGCTGGCCAGCCAGGACGGCGCCAGCCTGGCGCTGGCGGGCGGCTGCGTGGCGGCGGGGCTGCTGTCCGGCGTGCTGACCGTGCGCCACGCGGCGGGCCACCCGCATCCGCTGCTCGACTTCACCACGCTGCGCGTGCCGACCTTCTCCGTCACGGTCATTACCGGGTCGTTGACGCGCGTGGGCATCGGCGCGGTGCCGTACCTGATGCCGCTGCTGTTCCAGGTCGGCTTCGGCCTGTCCGCGTTCCGCGCGGGGCTGCTGCTGCTGGCCAGCGCGGTCGGCAACCTCGGCATGAAGGCGCTCACCACGCCCGTGCTGCACCGCTACGGCTTCCGCTCCACGGCGATCGTCAACACCGCGCTCGCCGGCGTGTTCATCGTGGCCTGCGGGCTGCTCACCTCGGACATGCCGCTGGCGCTGGTGCTGTTCGTGGTGTTCGTGTACGGCGTGACGCGCTCGATGCAGTTCTCCACGCTCGCCTCGCTGGCCTATGCCGACATTCCGCCGGCGCAGATGAGCGGCGCCAACACGCTGTGGAACGCCGCCCAGCAGATGACCATCGGCCTGGGCATCGCGTTCGGCTCGCTGTCGCTGCGCGTGGCCGCGGCGCTGCGCGGCGAGTCGGCCCAGCCGGGCGGATTGCCGCATTTCACGCTGGGCGATTTCCGCTGGGCCTTCCTGTTCGCCGGGGTGCTGACGCTGGTCTCGCTGATCGGCTACGTCCGCATGGCGCCGGACGCGGGGCGGCACCTGGCGGCGCAGCGCAAGACCGCCTGAGCGGGGCGCCCACGGCAGGTCCTGGCCGACCGGCGGGATCGCCGGCGCCATCGCCAGCAGGGCGTCGGCCTGGCGCCGGACCCGCGCGGCAATGGCGCGCGCCATGTCGCGTTCCGCGCCGGCGTGGATACGGAAACAAAGACTGCGCCTCGGGCTTGGCGCCAGTCATTTCGATCACCGGCCGCGGGCGCATGACAGACTTGGTATACATATCTTGACCAGGCAAATGATAATCATTATTATTTGTTGTCTCAGGTTTGTGACACGATCTGAGTCAGCAAATGGGTTTCCGGACACCGACGTGTCCGGATTTTTTTCGCCATGCGGATACCGCGTGGCGGCCGCGCCGCATTCCCTTCCCGCCATCCTTTCCTTCTTTCCGCCAGCCCGCCCATCCCCGCCGCGCGGCGTTGCGGTAGCATCGCTTCCAGCATCTCCCGCGTGACGGCGCCCACCGTGTTGCCGCCGTTGCCGTTCCACCTCCGCAGATCCGACCGACGCCAAGGCGCATGGGAAAGCCAATGACGGAAGCCACCGTTCCACCGCCCGGCGATGCCGTGCCCGCCGGCCGCCGCTGGGAGTGGCTGCCGGCGCAGGGCAGTTGGGGCTACTACGCGCTGCTCGGCGCGGTCGGGGTGCTGGTGCTGGGGCCGCTGGGCGGGGTCGCGGCGGCCTACATGAATTTCTCGCTCGGCTTCTTCGTGGGCGGGCAGGTGCTGGCCGGCATCCTGGGCTCGACCATCACCTACGGCTACGGCGCGCAGGGGCGCCACGGCGCCAACTACATCCAGACCATTGCCGCCTCGGTGGCCGGCATGAGCGCGATGGCGGTGGTGATCCAGGCGATGACGTGGATGGGCCTGCCGGAGCCGCCGCTGTGGCAGCTGATGCTGTACATGCTGTGCGTGGGCATGTTCGGCGTGGGCGTGGGCATGCTGTACACGCCGGTGCTGGTGGACCGCCTGCAACTGACGTTTCCGTCCGGGCTGGCGGTGGCCAACATCCTGCGCGCGCTGACCGATCCGGTGCTGCTGCGGCTTTCGGTCGCGCGGCTGGCCGGCGGCGCCGCGCTGGGCGTGGCCTGCGGCGTCGGCGCGGCGCGCGTGGCGCTGCTGGCGGCGGTGGACCTGTCGGCCTCGACCTTCGGCGCGGGCATGATCGTGGGCGCGCGCATCGGGCTGGCGGCGCTGGCGGCCGGGCTCGCGAGCCAGGCGCTGGTGCCGTATTTCATCTCGATCGGCTGGCTGGCGCCGGGCGACCCGTTCCGCAAGATCACGTTCCTGATCGCGCTGGGCATGATCATGGGCGCGGCGCTGGTCGACATGTCGCTGCTGCTGCGGCGCGCCTGGCGGCAGGGCCGGGCGGTCCGCGAGGCGCGCGCATCCCAGCCGCGCGCGCCGGGCGGCGCGTCGTGGCGGCTGCTGGCATGGGTGGTGTTCTGGGGCGCGGCCATCGTCGCGGTGGGATCTGGCCTGCTGGGCCAGCCGCCGGGCTACCTGCTGCTGGCCGTGGTGCTGGTGTTCCTGTTCGCGATGGTCAACGGCATCTCGGTCGGCATGGTGGACCAGAACCCGATTTCCTCGGCCTTCGTGCTGTCGGTGATCCTGATGGCGGCGCTCGGCCTGAAGGACCCGCAGGTGGGGCTGATCGCCGCGACGGTGCTGCTGGTGTCCACCGGCCAGGCCTGCGACATGCAGCAGGACCGCTCCACCGGCTGGCGCCTGGGCACGGACCGCACCGTGCAGTTCCGCTTCCAGGTGGCCGGCATCGCCGCCGGCGCGGTGCTGGCGGTGCTGTTCGCGCGCCTGTTCATGCGCGCTTATCCCGAACTGGCGCTGGACCAGACCATGCTGGCCGCCGACGCGCAGCCGCACCGCTGGGCCTCGGCCATGACCTACAAGATCGTCGGCGCGCTGCGCGGGCTGGCGCAGGACCTGCCGCACCAGCGCACCGCGGTGGCGCTGGGGATCGGCCTCGGCCTGGCCACCGCGCTGCTGCGCCTGCTGGTCAGGTCGCGCGCGGGCTACCAGCGTCTTGTCGCGGCCGGCGGCAAGGGCCGCGTGCTCGATTTCCTGGTCGATACGGTGCTGCTGCCTTCGCCTTATGCGTCTTCGTTCGGCGGCTTCGTCAACCTGCCGACCTCGGCCTGGTTTGCCGCCGGCGGCGTGGTGGCCAGCGTGGTCGACGCGCTGCCGGGCCGGCGCGCGGCGGCGGACCCGCTGCCCGCCGACATGAGCACCACCTCGCTGGTGGGCGGCGGGCTGATCGCCGGCGATGCGCTGGCCGCGGTGGGGCTGGGCATCGCCGGCCTGCTGTTCACGGCGATGGGCTAGCCCTGTTCCCAGGCGCTGCACCAGCCCGCCGCCGCGACCTGCTTGTCGCCGAACAGCACGCAACTGCCGGTGGCCGGGCTGCTGCCTTCCTGGAACAACTGGCAATTGGCGCAGGTCTGGCTGGCCGCGTGCTTCGGGTACTTGGCCTGGTCGACCTTGCGGGTGTCCGCCTTGTAGCCGAGGCCGACGGCCTGCGGGTCCTGCTCGTCGAGCAGGGCCGCCGCGGCGGGCGCGGCGGCGGTGGCCGCCAGGCCCGCGGCCAGGGCGATCGGCACGGTCTTCAGGAACTCACGGCGGGAGGGCATGCTGCTTCCTTTTTCTGGCTGGAGGAATCGGGATCGCGGGTGGGTGATGCCGGCGGCCGCTGGCGGGAATTGTGTTTCATGGGGAGGGCGGCGCGGCCCGCGTGCAGGATTGTGGCACAGCGCCCCGCGCGGTGGCTCGGCGTGCCGTATCTGTGGCAAACTCGCCGCTGCCTTCCGAATGCCACATCGTCGTCATCTTCTCCGTCTTCCGCCTCTTCCGCGTCTTCTCCCTTCCTTTCCTATCCACGCCATGACCGCTTCCACCAACACCGACACCCTGCGCCAGGCCCTGCAGGAGCCGCTGCCGCTGCAACTCTCGCCGCTGATGGGCGCCGGCTTCCTGGACGGCGCCGAGGCCGGCCGCTTCGCCATCTACACCGAACCGCCGCAGGCGCCGGGCCGCGAGGAAGTGCTGGCCGGGCTGCGCGCGCAACTGGCCGCGCAGGGCGGCGCGCAGGCCAGCGGCGAGACGCTCGACAGCGACGACTGGGAGCCGGGCCAGGCCTTCGAGATGGACATGGACAGCGACGAGATCTGCGGGCAGGTGCTGTTCTACCGCCTGATCCTCGCGCGCGACCTCGATCCCGTGGGCTATTGCGCGTTCGAGATCAATGCCGACGAAACCGGCGTGATCTTCGTCACGCTGGTGGAATCGTGGATCCGCGCGTCCTGCGTCGCGCTGGGCGTGCAGCGCGGCTTCGTGCAGCAGATGGCCGGCGCGGTCTACGCGGTGCTGGCCGAACTCGACGCGCGCCTGCAGGCCGCGGGCGAGCACGATGCCGCGTTCGAGGTGCTGCTGGGGCTGGATGAGGAAACGGAGGACAACGGCGCCTTGCTGCACGCGCTGCGGGACACGCTGCGCGGCTGGACCGGCGCGGACGCCGCCGGCGACGCCGGGCGCGAGCCGCTGGGCATCGTGGCGGTCAACGTCTCGGTGATCGGCGCGGGCGCGTGATGGCGCGGCGGCGCGGCGGCATCCGCGAGCAGGGAACGCATCTTGCTTGACTTCCGCGGGCCGTCGCGGCAATGATTTCCCCGGCTTTGGGGATGGGCAGACGCGGCGTGGCGCAGGGATTCCGCTCCCGGCGCCGCCAATATGCAATATGCAATACGCAACGCCGCAAGACGTGACGCGCACGCCATCGACGGACACACGTCGAGGCAACGCAGGAGAATCGTTTTTTTCGCAGCACCGGGGTGCGGGGAGTGCTTTGCAATGCGAAAAGACGAGATTCTTCTGCGAATGCGCCAGGGGGCCACGCTGACCCTGGCGGTCAATCCCTGGGGCGGGCGGATTCCCGCGGCGATACTGAAGCACCCGCCGTCGCTCGAGCACGACGTGCACATCGCCTGGTGGCAGATCCAGCGCCTGCTCGATGCGCAATTGCTGGCATTCGACGGTGCCACGCTTGAAAAATCCACATCCCTGCGGCTGACCCGGCTGGGGCTGCGGCAGGCCGGCGCCGAGGGCGCGCGCGACCCCGCGTGAGGCGCGCGCGCCGCCGCGCTCAGGCCACGCCCAGCAGCGACTTGGGCTCCATGAACGCTTCCAGCCCGAAGGTGCCGTACTCGCGGCCGATGCCGGACTGCTTGAAGCCGCCGAACGGCGCGGCCGGCTCGTGCGCCAGCGTGTTGACCAGCACGCGGCCGGCCTCGATGCGCTGCGCCACCGCGCGGGCGCGCGCCGCGTCCGTGGACAGCACGTAGCCCTGCAGGCCGTAGCTGGTGTCGTTGGCGATGGCGATGCCTTCCTCGGTGTCGCCGTAAGGCAGGATCGCCAGCACCGGGCCGAAGATTTCCTCGCGCGCGATGGTCATGTCGTTGCGCACGCCGCTGAACACGGTCGGGCGCACGAACCAGCCGTCGCGCGTGCCCTGCGGGCGGCCTTCGCCGCCGGCCAGCAGCCGCGCGCCTTCGCCGATGCCGATGCGGATGTAGCGCTGCACGCGCTCCCACTGCTTCTGGCTGACCATCGGGCCGATGGCGGTCTCGGGGTCGCGCGGGTCGCCGCTGCGGATGCGCGCCACCTCCGCCACCACGGCCGCCTCGAATTCGGCCAGGCGCTGCCGCGGCACCAGGATGCGCGTGCCGGCGATGCAGGCCTGGCCGCTGTTCATGAAGCCGGCCTGCAGCGCCAGCGGCACCGCCTGCGCGAAGTCGGCGTCGTCGAGCACCAGCACCGGCGACTTGCCGCCCAGCTCCAGCGTGACGCGCTTGAGCGTGTCGGCGCCGGCGCGCAGGATGGCCTTGCCGACCGCGGTGGAGCCCGTGAACGACACCTTGGCCACGTCCGGGTGCGCGCTGATCTCGGCGCCGACCACCTCGCCGCGGCCGGTCACGATGTTGAACACGCCGGGCGGCAGGCCCGCCTCGTGCAGCGCCTCGGTGACGATGCGGGTCTGCACGGCGCTCATCTCGCTGGGCTTGATGACGGCGGTGCAGCCGGCCGCCACGGCCGCCGCGAGCTTGCCGCAGATGAAGCTGCCGTTGCTGTTCCACGGCGTGATCAGCCCGGCCACGCCGAGCGGCGTCATGATGACGTCCGCCGTGCCCATGCGGCGCGTGAAGGCGTAGTCCTCCAGCACGCGGGCCGCCTCCAGCAGCACGCTGGCGGCATGCTGCGCCATCCAGCGCCCGCGCGACACCGGCGCGCCGTACTCCGCGACGATGGCCTCGAACAGCTCGTCCTCGCGCGCCTGCACCGCGGCGTGCATGCGCCGCAGCCACTCGATGCGCTCGGCCTTGCTGGTGCGCGAGAAGGCGGGAAACGCGCGGCTGGCTGCGGCGATGGCGCGCCGCGCGTCGTGCGCGTCGGCCAGCCGGACCTGGCCGCTGGGCGCGGCGGTGGCGGGGTTGTACAGGTCGAACCATTCCTCGCCGTGCGGGGTGACGAAGGCGCCGTCGATGTAGATCTGTTCGATGCGATGCATGGGAACTCCGGGAATGCGCAGGATGCGTAGGAACATGGGGCAGAAGATAAGCCCGCGGCATTGGCCGGTCTAGCCATATAATTCCGCACGAACTATTGAGTAATTTAGGACAATGCAGACTTCCGGACTCGGCGAGCTCGAAGGCGTGGCCGCGGTGGCGCGCCTGCGCAGCTTCCGCGCGGCGGCCACCGAGCTGGGCGTCTCCACCTCGGCGCTCAGCCATGCCATCGCCGCGCTGGAGGCGCGCATCGGCGTGCGGCTGTTCCACCGCACCACGCGCAGCGTGTCGCTGACCGAGGCCGGCGCGCAGTTCGTGGCCGGCATCGCGCCCGCGCTGTCGGCCATCCGCGGCGCGATGGAGCAGGCCGGCAGCCACCGCGACACGCCCTCCGGCACGCTGCGCATCAATACCTCGTCGGGCGCCGCGCGGCAGGCGATGCCGCTGTTCCTGGCGTTCCTGCGGCGCTATCCCGAGATGCGGCTGGACATCGTCACCGAAGGGCGCCTGATCGACATCGTGGTGGCCGGCTTCGACGCCGGCATCCGGCTGGCCGAAAGCGTGCCGCTGGACATGGTGGCGGTGCCGCTGGGGCGGCCGCAGCGCTTCGCCGTGGTCGGCAGCCCGGCGTACTTCGCCGCCAACCCGCCGCCGCGCGCGCCGGCCGACCTGCTCGCGCACCGCTGCATCCGCACGCGCCTGCCGAGCGGCACGCTCTACCGCTGGGAATTCTCGCGCCACGGCGAAGCGCTCAGCGTGGACGTGCAGGGCGAGCTCACGCTGGACGATCCTTACCTGATGCTCGACGCGGCGCGCGACGGCATGGGCCTGACCTATCTCACCGAGTGGAGCGTGGAGGCGGACCTCGCCGCCGGCACGCTGGTGCGCGTGCTGGAAGACTGGACGCCGCCGTTCGACGGGCTCAGCCTGTACTACCCGGGCCGCCGCCACGTGCCGGCGGGGCTGCGCGCGCTGATCGAGATGATCCGCGAGGACGCGCAGCCGGCGCCGCGGCGGCCGGGCAAGGCGCGCGGCAAGCGCTGAAGGCGGCGCGCCCGGTCAGCCGGACCGCAGGTTCAGAGGCTTTCGTGCAGCACGCGCGGCGGCGCCGCGTGTTTCGTGTCTGCCGCTGGCGCCGCAGTCTCCGCCACCGCGTCGGCGAACCGCACGGCGATCGCCTCCATCGGCGTGCCCGGCCCGAACAGTCCGCGCACGCCCAGCCCGAGCAGCAGGCGCGCGTCGGCGTCCGGCACGATGCCGCCGGCAAAGACCGGCGTGCCCGGTTGCCGCTGCGCCAGCGCCCGCAGGAAGCGCGGCAGCAGCGCGAGGTGCGCGCCGGCCAGCGTGGAGATGCCGATCGCGTCGTAGCCGCCGCGCGCGGCCTCGGCGGCCACGTCCTCGGGCTGCTGGAACAGCGGGCCGAGCGTGACGGCGAAGCCGGCGTCGGACAGCGCCGCGGCCACCGCCTTGGCGCCGCGGTCGTGCCCGTCCAGCCCGAGCTTGGCGATCAGCACGCGCGGCGCGCGGCCCAGCCCGGCGGCCAGCGCGCGCACGCGGGCGCAAGCCTGTTCCCAGGCGGCGTCCGTGTCGCCTGCGTTGCCACGCGCGCTGCCATATTCGCCGGCGGCGAACACCGGGCTGGCCTGATGGCGCGGCCAGACCTGTTCCAGCGCCGCCGTGCATTCGCCCACGGTGGCGCGGCAGCGCATGGCCTCGATGGCGAGCGCGAGCAGGTTGCCGCCGCCGTCGCGCGCCGCCGCCGTCAGCGCGGCCAGCGCGCGTTGCAGCGCCGCCGGGTCGCGCGCCTGCTTCAGCGCGGCCAGGCGCTGCGCCTGCGCGGCCTGCACCGCGCGCCCGTCCACCATGAAGCAGGCCGGCTCCTCGTCCGGCCCGCGGAACTGGTTGACGCCGATGATGGCCTGCTCGCCCGAGTCGATGCGGGCCTGCGTGCGCGCGGCGCCGCGCGCGATCATGGCATGCACCCAGCCCGATTCGAGCGCGGCGAGCACGCCGCCGCGCGCCGCGATCTCGGCCATCAGCGCGCGCACGCGGCGCGCCACGTCGTCGGTCAGCGACTCCATCATGTAGGAGCCGGCCCACGGGTCGGCCACTTCGCACAGGCCCATCTCGCGCTGCAGGATGAGCTGGGTGTCGCGCGCCAGGCGCGCGGCGTCGGCGCCGGGCAGCGCCAGCGCTTCGTCGTAGGCGTTGGTGTGCAGCGACTGGGTGCCGCCGAACACCGCCGCCATCGCCTCCACCGTGGTGCGCACCACGTTGTTGAGCGGCTGGCGCGCGGTCAGCGACCAGCCCGAGGTCTGGCAGTGCGTGCGCAGCGCGCCGGCGCGCGCGCTGGTGCCGCCGGCGGCCTGGATGATCTCCCACCACAGCAGGCGCGCGGCGCGCAGCTTGGCGATCTCCAGGTAGAAATCCTTGCCCACGCCGAAGAAGAAGCTCAGCGTGCCGCAGAATTCGTCCACGCCGATGCCGCGCGCGCGGATGGCCTCGACGTAGGCCTGGCCGTTGGCCAATGCCAGCGCCAGTTCCAGCACCGGGTCGGCGCCGGCTTCCTGGAAGTGGTAGCCGGAGATCGACATGCCGTTGAAGCGCGGCACGTGCCGCGCCAGCCACGCCACCACGTCGCCGGCGATGCGCATGGACGGCGCCGGCGCGAAGATCCACGCATTGCGGACCATGTACTCCTTGAGGATGTCGTTCTGGATGGTGCCGCTCAACCGGGCCAGCGGCACGCCACTTTCCTCGCCGGCCACCAGGAACGCGGCCAGCACCGGCAGCACCGCGCCGCTCATGGTCATCGACACCGAGACGCGCTCCAGCGGGATGCCCGCGAACAGGCGCTTCATGTCCTCGACCGAATCGACCGCCACGCCGGCCATGCCCACGTCCGCCTGCGCCAGCGGGTGGTCCGAGTCGTAGCCGCGGTGGGTGGGCAGGTCGAACGCCACCGACAGGCCCTGCGCGCCCTGCGCCAGCGCGGTGCGGTAGGCGAGGTTGGAAGCGGTGGCGTCGGCGAAGCCGGCGTACTGGCGGATGGTCCACGGCTTGCCGGCGTACATGGTGCGGTGCACGCCGCGCACGAGCGGCGCCTCGCCGGGCAGGGTGCCCAGATGGGCGATGCCGTCGAGGTCGGCGGCGGTATAGACGGCGCGCCGGGGCACGCCGTGGTGGCCGTTGCTCATCGCGTTCTCCAGTGCTTGCGCGTGACCACGTCGGCGATCTTCTCGCCGTCGCTGGCGCGGCGGATCTCGCACCAGTGCGCCAGCCCGCCGGGGCCGCTGTGCACGGCGCTGAACGATAATTCCAGCGCGTCGCCCAGGTTGACGTTGCCGTGGAAGAACAGGTCGCGCTGCGACACCGCGGGCGGTTCCTCGAAGCGCTGCCACTGCCACTCGGCGCGGTCGACGATGGCCTGGAAGCTGGCGAAGTAGAGCAGGTCGGCGCCGTTGAAGTCGGTGTACGGGCAGGGCAGGTATTCGGCGGTGTGGCGCGCGGGCGCCAGCGTCTGCGCCAGCCCGAGGTGCGCGCCCCAGTCGCCCGCGCGGAAGCGCTTGGCCAGCGTCGCCATCTCGGCGGCGGCGGGCAGCGGCGCCTCGGGCGCGGGGCCGAAGGCCGCGCGCACCACCGAGCGGTTGTCGCGCTCGCGCTCGCGGCGGATGAAGGTGGACATCATCGTCACCTCGGCGCGGCGCGCCTCGCCCGCCATCACGCGGTGCGTGCTGTGGTGGCGCGCGCCGGTCACGCGCTGGAGCTCGCTGTCGATGGCGAATGCCGCGTGCTCGCCCATCGTCTCCAGCGCGGCCTCGCGCACGCGGATCGCCAGGAAGGCGGCGTAGGATTTGTGTCCCCCGGCGTCGCGGAACTCCGGCACGGCCTGCCCGGCCAGCGCGGCGAGGCCCTGCCAGTGCAGGTCGCCGCAGGTCTTGAGCAGCCAGTTCTCCGACAGCCCCGTGTACGACAACTGCGGCATGCCCGCCACGTAGTCGGTGCGAGCGCGGTGCATGTCAGGCCGCCAGCGCTTCTTCGCCGGTGCGCGCGGCGATCACCTTGGCGGCCAGGAACTCGGCGTCGCGCGCGATGCCGGAGAAGCGGCCCGAGCCCCAGGTGTGCAGCCACGGCAGGCCGAGGAAGTACAGGCCGGCCTGCGCGGTGACGCCGCGCACGTGGCCGGGATAGCCGCGGCCGTTGAAGACCGGCACTTCCAGCCAGCTGAAGTCCGGGCGGAAGCCGATGCACCAGATGATGCTGCCGATGCCGGCGCTGCCCAGGTCCAGCGCGGTGCGCTCGCCGGCGGGCCGCCACACCGGCTCGTAGACGCTGGCCGGCGGCGCCGCGATGCCTTGCTTCTCGATGTACTTGTCGATGCCGGCGTTGATGCGGTTGTAGGTGTCGTCGGCGTCCTGCAGGTTGGCCGCCAGGTTGGGCGCGAAGCGCAGGTGGCCGTCGCGGTAGTCGTCCAGCACGCCGTACAGTTCCATGCCTTCGCTGGCGAACTTGCGCAGGTCGATGTCGCGCCCGCCGTCGCGCCCGGTCACGTAGTGGTTGGTGTTGTCGCGCACGCCCTCGCGCAGCGGGTGTTCTTCCACCGGCATGTCGTAGTACTGCATGTCGGCCAGCCAGTCCACCACGTCGCGGCCGCGGTAGAAGCGCGCGCAGCGCGGCGCCTCGCCCACCGCCAGGTAGACCTTGCGCCCGGCCAGGTGCAGGTCTTCGGCGATCTGCGCGCCGGACTGGCCGGAGCCCACCACCAGCACCGCGCCTTCGGGCAGCGCCTGCGGGTTGCGGTACTCGGACGACTGGATCTGGCGGATGCCGGCCGGCAGCCGCTCGGCCATGCGCGGCACGATCGGCGCGTGATAGCCGCCCGAGGCCACCACCACCTGGTCGGCGGTGAAGTCGCCGTTCGAGGTGAAGACCTCGTAGCCGCCGTGCTCGCGCGGCCTGACGCGGCGCACCTCGGTGTGCTCGAGCACCGGCGCGTCGACCATGCGGATGAAACCGTCCAGATAGGCCTCGATCTCGTCCTTCTTCATGAAGCCGTGGGGGTCGCTGCCCCGGTACGGGTAGCCGGGCAGCGCGCATTGCCAGTTGGGCGTGACCAGGCAGAACGCATCCCAGCGCTGGTTGCGCCAGGTGTGGGTGATGGTGTGCTTCTCGATCACGAGGTGGTCGATCCTGGCCTGCTGCAGGTAGTAGCTCATGGACAGGCCTGCCTGGCCGCCCCCGACCACGATCACGCTGTAGTGCTTGGCGGCTGCCCCGCCGGGTTGGCTTGCGCCGAGAGTATTGGACATGATGGTTCCTTCGTAGATAGCGGTGATGCGCGAATGACTGGCGTGCTGCCCGGGCCGCGCTAGCGCCCGAAGCCGAGCACGCGCACGGTGGCGTCCGGCTGGGCGCTCCACCTGGCGGCGGTGTTTTCGATCTGCTCGAGCTGGTCCATCGCCGAGGAGCAGGCGTAGCCGTACTTGGCCCGCACGCGCTCGGAGGCGCTGCCCAGCGCCTGGCGCGCGCGCGCGAGGAAGTCCTCGAGCGGATAGTCCTGCCCGGCGGCGAAATACTCGGTGACGACCGACGAGGGCGAGTAGCAGGTGGCCTGGCTGTTGTCCGGCCATTGCACCCGGAAATGCGTGACTGGCATGGGTAGTCCTTATGCGGTAAGCGGTTCCGTGCCGCGCGGCACGATGAAGGCGTCGCTGGCGAAGTCCCACAGCACGGCGCGCTCGCCGTCCCGCTCGACCCGCACCGCGCGCGTGGCGTCGATGGCGCCGATGTCCGCGCACGCGATGCCGCGCGCGCGGAAGCGCGCGCCCACGGCTTCCACGTCCTGCTCGTCCACGGCCAGCAGGAAACCGAAGCTGGGGAAGGCGCTCAGCCAGCGCTGCGGGTCCACGCCGGGCGGGGCGGGGATGCGCGCGAGGTCGATGACGGCGCCCACGCCGGAGCACTCCAGCAGCATCAGCGCGGTGCCGAGCGTGCCGGCCATGCTGATGTCCTTGGCGGCGGCGCACAGGCCGTCCTCGGCCAGCGCCGGCAGGATCTCCAGGTCGCCGCGCAGGCGCTGGGCCGGCGCCTCGGTGGAGGCGTTCCAGTACGGATACGGCTCGACGAAGGCGCCGCGCAGGTCCACCGCCATCAGCAGGCGCTGGCCGGGACGCGCGGCGAAGCTGGAGAGCAGGCGCGTGGCGCGCCCGAGGATGGCCACCGCGAGCTGGGCCTGGTCGGCGCGGGCGTTGCTGTGCCCGCCCACGATCGGCACGCCGTAGCGCGAGGCCGCCGCCGCCATGCCCTTGAAGACCTCGGCGGCATCGTCCACGCCCTGGCTCCAGATCGCGTCGACCACCGCCAGCGGGCGCCCGCCCATCGCGCACACGTCGCTGATGTTGACCATCACCGCGCTGTAGCCGGCGAACCACGGCATGGTGCGGATGAAGTCGCTGACCATGCCTTCGATGGCGAACAGCAGGTAGCCGCCGCCGTCGGCGATGGCGGCGCAGTCGTCGCCCACGGCCACGGCCTGGTCGAGGTCGCGCGCGCCGCCGGGCAGGGCGCTGCCGAGCGAGGACAGCATGCCGGCGATGTCGGTCTTGTGGCCGAAGCCGCGGCTGGCGCGCTGCGCGCGCACGAGTTCGTCGAGCGTCATCGCGCGGCCCTGCCTTCGGCGACGAAGCCTTCGCGCGGCGTGTGGCAGGGCGGGTACATGTTCAGGTCCGCCTGCATCAGGTGGTGCGGATGGCCGAGCAGCGTTTCCTCCGACAGCACGCTCCAGTGCAGGCGCCGGAACAGCGGCACGTTCTGGCTCTGCACGTGGGCCAGGAAGCGCTGGCAGCCCAGCGCGTTGGCGCTGCTCACGGCCAGGCGGATCAGCGTGGCGCCGATCTTGCCGTGGCGGCGGAAGGCCGCGTCCACCGCCAGGCGCGAGCCGAACCACACGCCGGGCTCGCTCTCGTGGATGCGCACGGTGCCGACCACCTGCTCCGGCTGGCCGGGCCGGGACACCACGGCCACCAGCAGCTGGGCCACGTCGTCGACGGCATCGCGGTCGTCGCCGGCGAAGATGCCCTGCTCGTCGCAGAACACCGCGCGCCGCAGGCGGTAGGCCTGCTCGCTTTCCCAGGCCGCGTCGGCCCAGCGCACGCGCAGGACCTCGGCGGCCGGCACTTCGACGCAGAGATCGGCTTTCATGCTGCCAGCCCTTCGTAGGACGACAGCGACGAGCAGGCGCCGCACTTGCCGCAGCCGGCCTTGATGTCGGCCGAGCGCATGCCGGCCGCGGCGACCATCGCGCCGAGCGGCTGCAGCACCGACTTCATGAATTCGGGCGTGGGCGCCGGGTGGTCTTCCAGCGGCGTGCCGGAGATCGGCACGAACGGCACCACGAACGGATAGACGCCGATGTCGAGCAGCTCGCGCGAGATCGACAGGATGGCCTCGGCGGTGTCGCCCAGGCCGGCGAGGATGTAGGTGCTGACCTGGCCGCGGCCGAACACCGCCACCGCGGCCTTGAACGACTCCATGTAGCGGGACAGAGGCACCGAGGCCTTGCCCGGCATGATGCGCTCGCGCACCGACGGCGTGACCACTTCCAGGTGCATGCCGAGCGTGTCGATGCCGGCCGCGCGCATGCGGCTGAACCAGCGGTCGTCGTCGGGCGGCTCGCACTGCGCCTGGATCGGCAGGTCGACCGCGGCGCGGATGGCGAACGCGCTGTCGCACAGGATGCTGGCGCCGCGGTCCGGCGTGGGCGGCGTGCCGGTGGTCAGCACCATGTGCTTGACGCCGTCGAGCAGCACCGCGGCGCGCGCCACCTCGGCCAGTTGCTCGGGCGTCTTGCGGGCGATGGTGCGGCCGGCCGCGAGCGACTGCCCGATCGAGCAGAACTTGCAGGTCTTGCGCCGGCTTTCGTAGCGGATGCAGGTCTGCAGCACGGTGGTGGCCAGCACGTCGGCGCCGTGCAGCGTGGCGATGTGCGAGTAGGGCACGCCTTCCATCGTCTGCATGGCGTAGAAGCGCGGCGTCCTGGGAAAGCTGATGCTGGCGATCGGGATGGTGCCGCGCGTGAGCCTGACCGCGCCGCTGGCGTCGGGCGCGGAGGCGACGAACGGCGAATCCCAGGCCGTGCTGGTATGCACCGGCACCATGATGGTCACGCCGTCGATGGTCACCGCCTTGTGGTCCGACGGGCCCGCGCCGCCGCGGCGGCTGGCCGCCCCCGCGCGCGGGTCTTCCAGGCGCATGCCGACGGATTGAAGCTCAGTCATCAACTGCCGGCTCGAGGCCGGCGTCGTCTCGCTGGAGTGCATGTTGGGGGCTCCCGTTGAAGTTGGCGAATGCGGTGCTCATGGCCGAGACCGTGGTGGCCGGCCGGTCGTTGATGGCGAGGCTCAGCAGTTCGGGGCGCGCGTAGTGCCCCACCGAGTCCATCATGCGTTTGCGCTTGGTGATGAGCGACATGTCCAGGTCGGCGATCACCAGGCCTTCGCCCTCGCGCAGCGGCGTGGCGAGGTGCTTGCCCTCGGGCGAGATGATCGCGGTGTTGCAGCCGCCGCGCAGGGCCTTCTGCAGCTCCGGGTCGGTGGTCACGGAGGCGATCTGCTGCTCGGTCAGCCAGCCGGTGGCGTTGACCACGAAGCAGCCCGACTCCAGCGCGTGGTGGCGGATGGTGACTTCGATCTGGTCGGCGAAGACCGGGCCCACCAGCGAGCCCGGGAACTGGCTGCAGTGGATTTCCTCGTGCTGGGTCATCAGCGCGTAGCGCGCCAGCGGGTTGTAGTGCTCCCAGCAGGCTAGCGCGCCTACGCGGCCGACGGCGGTGTCGGCGACCTTGAGGCCGGCGGCGTCGCCCTGGCCCCAGATCATGCGTTCGTGGTAGGTGGGGGTGATCTTGCGGCGCTTGAGCACGAGGCGGCCGTCGGCGTCGAAGATCAGCTGGGTGTTGTAGATGGTGCCGTGGTCGCGCTCGTTGACGCCGAGCACCACCACCATGCCGTGCCGGCGCGCGCGCTCGGCGACGGCGTGCGTGACCGGGCCGGGTACCACCACGGCTTGCTCGTACAGGCGCATGTGGTCGGCGCCGGCCTGCACCGGCGGCCGCACGAAGGAAAAATACGGGTAGTACGGCACGAAGGTCTCGGGGAAGACGATCAGTTGCACGCCCTCCAGGGCGGCCTTGTCGATCGCCTCGCAGACCTTGCCGAGCGTACCCTCGCCGTGTTCGAGGTCCGGGGAGATCTGGACCGCGGCTGCGCGCACGATGCGTTTCTGTGACATGGTGATACCCGCCTCTCTGTGCTTAAACCGTCCAGGTGTCGATGATCAGCGCGTTCTCCTTGCGGTGCAGGAGCTTGAGGTCGAGCACGTCGAGCGGGTTGATCGGGCGCACGCCTTCGATCAGCGAGGCTTCGCCGTGGCCGTACAGCGCCTGCAGCGCGAAGCGGCAGGCGTAGACCTTGCCGCCTTCGTCCATGAACTTGGTGAGCTGCTTGTTGAAGTTCAGGTGGCCCGGGAAGGCTTCGTCGCCCAGCGTGGGGAAGCCGCGCTGCAGGCCCAGCGTGACGCCCGGGCCATACAGCAGGATCGAGGTCTCGAAGCCCTTGCGCTGCAGGCGGGTGGCCTGCAGCATGTTGACGAAGCCGATCGAGCCTTCGAAGGCCACGGTGTGGAAGGTCACCAGCGCCTTCTCGCCCGGCTCGGCCTTCACGTCCTCGAAGACCTTCTCTTCGTAGTCGACCAGGAAATCGCCCTTCTTGTGGGCCGGTTTGTTCACTGCGGGCATGTTTTTGCTCCAATTCGTTGGGGTTCAGTCGATCAAGCGATCCGTCGATCGATCGATCGGCCGGGGGGCCGACGTGGAACCTTGTGCAACCGGTATGCCATCCGCGCGGCATGGCCATGCGATCAATCTGCGATCTGGCAGGCGCAGCCGCATTGATCGCATCAGTGATCGGCAGCGATTCGCGCGCGGCGAGTACCGCGATTGCCACCTCGCGGCCACGCGCCGGCTGCCCGGAATGCACCGCGGCGCGGCCGGCGGGGCGATCGCATGCGCTCAATCGGTGCAATCAGGCTCGTTCACGCACCATCATGCTGCGCGAATTGATGCAATCAATATTGCTTGGGAAAAGCAATCGCTTGGTGCTAGCCTTGAGGCTCGAATCCAGCTACCGGAGCCCGCCTTGTCTGGCCTGACGAACCATTGGGAAAAGCGCATCGCAGAGAGTCCGAAGCCGGCCTATCTGATGATTCCCGACCTGATCGAGGAGGCGCTCGCCAGCGGCCGCCTCCAGGCGCGCGACCGGCTGCCCGCGCTGCGCGACCTCGCCGACGCGCTCAAGCTCAACTACACGACGGTGGCGCGCGGCTACAACGAGGCGCGCAAGCGTGGCCTGATCGACACCAAGGCCGGCAGCGGCACCTACGTGCGCGGGCGCGCGCCGGCGCTGCCGCTGCGCGCCGGCACCGGCGCCGAGATGACCATGAACATGCCGCCCGAGCCGCCGGCGCTGGCCGCGCGGCTGCGCGAGTCGATGACGCGCCTGAT
Source organism: Cupriavidus sp. FW216-B1 (assembly GCF_058789195.1). NCBI lineage: Bacteria > Pseudomonadati > Pseudomonadota > Betaproteobacteria > Burkholderiales > Burkholderiaceae > Cupriavidus > Cupriavidus sp. FW216-B1. The sequence goes on from NZ_JBYTEL010000001.1 coordinate 687,225, forward strand.
GGGCGCCACCGATCCGTACACGCTGCTGCGCTACCAGGACTTCGGCGGCACGCCGGCCGACCGCGCGGTGGCCACCGGCTGGCTGCGGCGGCTGGTGCCGGCCTGCAGCGCGGAGACCGTGCTGATCGCGCCCGGCATCCACAGCGCGCTGGTGGCGCTGCTGTCGCAGTTGTCCCGGCCGGGCCAGGCGATCTGCCTGGACACGCTGGCCTATCCCGGCATCAAGGCCATCGCCGCGCAGCTCGGCGTGCAGTTGCAGGCGCTGCCCGGCGACGAGGACGGCCCGCTCGCGCCGGCCTTCGAGGCGCTGTGCAAGACCCAGAAGCCGGCCGCGTTCTACTGCAACCCCACGCTGCAGAACCCGAGCACGCGCACGATCCCGCAGCGCCGCCGCGAGATCCTCGCCGACATCGCGCTGCGCTACAGCGTGCCGATCATCGAGGACGACGCCTACGGCATGCTGCCGCACAGCGTGCCCGATGCGTTCGCCACGCTGGCGCCGGAGCTCACGTACTACGTGACCGGGCTGTCCAAGTGCTTCGGCGCGGGCCTGCGCATCGCCTTCATCCACGGCCCCAACGCGCGCCAGACCCAGCGCCTGGCCGGCACGCTGCGCGCCACCACGGTGATGGCCAGCCCGTTCAACACGCTGCTGGCCACCGCGTGGATCCAGGACGGCACCGTGGACGACATGCTCAAGGCGATCCGCGCCGAGAGCGTGGCGCGCCAGGCGATCGCGCAGCGCATCCTGGCGAGCCGGCCCTACGACGCCGATCCCGGCGGCTTCCACCTGTGGCTGCCGATCCCCGGCGAAAGCGTGTGGAGCCCGTCCGAGCTGGCGCTGCACCTGCGCTCGCGCAGCATCGGCGCGGTGTCCAGCGCGGCGTTCTCCACCGACGGCAACCCGCCCGACGCGGTGCGCATCTGCCTGGGCGGCCCGAGCGACCGCGACGAGGTGGAGGAATCCCTGCAGATCATCGCCGACACCCTGGACGACCCGCACCACCTGCACTCGGCCATGCTCTGAGGCGCCGGCGCCGGTAGAATGTCCGGTGGCCGCGAAGGCCGGAATTTCCAGGGCAGCGAAGGCAACGACAGGGTGGACCGACTACGACAACAGGGTTTTCTTCTGACCCGGCACTGGCGCGACACCGCGGCCGGCGCCGAGGTCGAGTTCTGGCTGGCGACCGACGACGGCCCGCGCCATGTCCGCCTGGCCCCGCAGCAATCGGTGGCCTTCATCCCGGCCGAGCACGGCGAGCGCGCCACGCAGGCGCTGCGCGGCGAGCGCGGCTTCGAGCTCAAGCCGCTGCCGCTGACCGACTTCCACCAGCGCCCGGTGCTGGGCCTGTACTGCCCGCAATACCGCCAGCTCGGCAAGCTGGAAAAGCTGCTGCGCGAATACGGCGTGGACGTCTACGAAGCCGACATCCGGCCCACCGACCGCTACCTGATGGAGCGCTTCATCAACGCGCCGGTGTGGTTCGGCGGCGAGCCGCCCGCGCCCGGCAGCGCGGGCCCGCTGCTCAACACCCAGATGAAACCCGCGCCGGACTACCGGCCGCGCCTGAAGCTGGTCTCGCTCGACATCGAGACCACCGCCCACGGCGAGCTGTACTCGATCGCGCTGGAAGGCTGCGGCCAGCGCCAGGTGTACATGCTCGGCCCGCCTAACGGCAACGCCGACGGCATCGATTTCGACCTCGAATATTGCGCCAGCCATGCCGACATGCTGGAGCGGCTGAACCAGTGGATGGCGCGCCACGACCCCGACGTCCTCATCGGCTGGAACGTGGTGCAGTTCGATTTGCGCGTGCTGCAGAAGCACGCCGACCGCTACCGCGTGCCGCTGCGCTTCGGGCGCGGCGGCGGCCTGCTGGAGTGGCGCGAGCACGGCTTCAAGCAGGAGCATTATTTCGCCTCCGCCGCCGGGCGCCTGATCGTCGACGGCATCGAGGCATTGCGCTCGGCCACCTGGAATTTCCCCTCGTTCAGCCTGGAAAGCGTGGCGCAGACGCTGCTCGGCGAAGGCAAGTCCATCGACAACCCGTACCAGCGCATGGCGGAGATCGACCGCCGCTTCGCCGAGGACAAGCCCGCGCTGGCGCGCTACAACCTCAAGGACTGCGAGCTGGTCACGCGCATCTTCGCCAGGACCGAGCTGCTGCACTTCCTGCTCGAGCGCGCCGCCGTCACCGGCCTCGCCGCCGACCGCAGCGGCGGCTCGGTGGCCGCGTTCAGCCACCTGTACATGCCGCTGATGCACCGCCAGGGCTACGTGGCGCCCAACCTCGGCGACGTGCCCGAGCAGGGCAGCCCCGGCGGCTTCGTCATGGACTCGCGGCCGGGCCTGTACGACTCGGTGCTGGTGCTCGACTACAAGAGCCTGTACCCGTCCATCATCCGCACCTTCCTGATCGATCCGGTCGGGCTGGTGGAAGGCATGCAGCATCCGTCCGACGCCGATTCGGTGCCGGGCTTCCGCGGCGCGCGCTTCTCGCGCGGCAAGCACAGCCTGCCGGCCATCGTCAGCCAGATCTGGCAGGAGCGCGAGGCCGCCAAGCGCCAGCGCAACCAGCCGCTGTCGCAGGCGCTCAAGATCATCATGAACGCCTTCTACGGCGTGCTGGGCTCGAGCGGCTGCCGCTTCTTCGACCCGCGCCTGGCCTCGTCGATCACCATGCGCGGCCACGAGATCATGCACCGCACGCGCGAGCTGATCAAGGCGCGCGGCTACGAGGTCATCTACGGCGACACCGACTCCACCTTCGTCTGGCTCAGGCACCCGCACTCGGAGCGCGACGCGCAGCAGCTCGGCCGCGCGCTGGTGGCGCACGTCAACCAGTGGTGGCGCGACCACCTGCGCGCGGCCTACGGACTCGAAAGCGCGCTGGAACTCGAATTCGACACCCACTACCACCGCTTCCTGATGCCCACCGTGCGCGGCGCCGAGCAGGGCAGCAAGAAGCGCTACGCCGGACTGGTGACGGACGAGCACGGCAACGAGGAGATGGTGTTCAAGGGGCTGGAGACCGTGCGCACCGACTGGACCCCGCTGGCCCAGCGCTTCCAGCAGGAGCTCTACCAGCGCGTGTTCAAGAAGCAGCCCTACCGCGAATACGTGCAGGACTACGTGGCGCGCACGCTGGGCGGCGAGTTCGACGACCTGCTGGTCTACCGCAAGCGCCTGCGCCGGCCGCTGGAAGCCTACCAGCGCAACGTGCCGCCCCACGTGCGCGCCGCGCGCGCGGCCGACGAGTTCAACCAGCGCGAGGGGCGGCCGCTGCAATACCAGAACGGCGGCTGGATCAGCTACGTGATGACCACCGCCGGCCCCGAGCCGCTGGAGACGCGGCGCGGCGCGCTCGATTACGACCACTACCTGGAGCGCCAGCTGCAGCCGGTGGCGGACGCGATCCTGCCGTTCCTGGACGAGGATTTCTCAAGGCTGGTGACGGGGCAGCGGGATTTGTTCTGAGGCAGCGGAGAGAAGCCCGCGCACGGCTCAATGCGCCGCGGCCGCCGCGTCCGACATCGGCCCCTTCACCGGCCCTTTCACCGGCCGCGTGAGCCAGACCAGCGGCACGATCATCACGAAGATCACGCCCGAGATCCAGAAGATGTCGTTCAGGCCGAGCATGATCGCCTGCGCGTTGAGGCCGCGCTCGAAGTAGGCCACGGCCTGCTCGGGGCTGAAGTTGAGCGTGGACTGGATCGATGCGAGCGCGGCGTGGTAAAGCGGGCTGGTCGGGCTGGCCTGCTCGGCGAGCTGGCTGTGGTGCAGGACGCTGCGGTCGTTCCACGCCGTGCCGGCGATCGACGTGCCGGCGGCGCCGGCGAACACGCGCGCGAAGTTGGACAGGCCGGCGGCGGCGGGGATCTTTTCCGGGGGCAGGCCGGACAGGATGATGGAGGTCAGCGGCACGAAGAACAGCCCGGTGGGGATGCCCTGCAGCAGCGTCGGCAGCACCAGCGTCCACGTATCCACGCCGGTGGTGTAGTGCGAGCGCATGAAGAAGACGGCGGCGAAGCCGAGGAAGGCGGCGGTGGCCCACACGCGCAGGTCGAGCCGGGGCAGGCACTTGCCGAGCACCGGCGTGAGCAGCACAGCGAAGATGCCCAGCGGCGCGGTGGCCAGCCCGGCGTTGACGGCCGGGTAGTTCAGGTACTGCTGCATCCATTGCGGCAGCAGCACGAGGTTGGCGAAGAACACCGCGTAGGCGACCGAGATGGCGACGGTGCCGCCGAGGAAGTTGCGGCGCTTGAACAGGCGCAGGTCGATCACGGGGTTCTTCTCGGTCAGTTCCCAGATCACGAAGAAGGCGAAGCCGAGCAGGGCCACCACGGCGAGCGTGACGATCACCGGCGAGCTGAACCAGTCGAGGTCCTTGCCCTTGTCGAGCATGATCTGCAGCGCGGCGACCCACAGCACCAGCGCGCCCAGGCCGACCACGTCGATCGGCAGCTTGCGCGGCGGGGTCTCGCGGTCGCGGTAGATGGCCCAGGTCACGGCGGCGGCGAACAGGCCGACCGGGATGTTGATGTAGAAGATCCACGACCACGAGTAGCTGTCGGTCATCCAGCCCCCCAGCGCGGGGCCGGCGATGGGGCCCACGGTGGCGGTCATGGCCCACAGCGCGAGCGCGGTGGCGCTTTTTTCCTTGGGATACGAGCCGAGCAGGATGGCCTGCGAGAGCGGCACCAGCGGGCCGGCCACGGCGCCTTGCAGGATGCGCGCGGCCAGCAGCACGGTGAGGTTGGGCGCCATGCCGCACAGCCACGACGACAGCACGAACAGCAGGATGGCGCCCACGAACAGGCGGATCTGGCCGACGCGCTGGGTCAGCCAGCCGGTCAGCGGGATCGACACCGCGTTGGCCGCGGCGAACAGCGTGATGACCCACGTGCCTTCGTCGATGGAGACGCCGAGGTTGCCGGAGATGGTGGGGATGGCCACGTTGGCGATCGACGAATCGAGCACGTTCATGAAGGTGGCCAGCGCCACCGCGAAAGTGGCCAGCACGAGCTTGCCGCCGGTCAGCGGCGGCGGTGGGGCGAGAGGTTGGGATTGGGCTTGCATGGGGCGCTCCGGCGCGGTCTCGGTGGATGCCGGCGGCTGGCCGGCATCTGCTGATAAGTCAGATAATTGCTCAAAAAAAAGATCAGACGCCTGCGCCGGGTTTCGCCGGGCGCGCCGCCTGCGTGGCCTGCGCGCCCGGGCCGCTACCGCCGTTGCTGCTGCCGTTGTTGCCGCTGTTCTGCGCCACGATGCGCGCGATCTCGCCGTCGGCTTCCGCGCCGTAGCGTTCGAACACGTCGGTCTTGTAGACGGTGCGGTAGCCGGTGCCGGCGCCGTCCGCGGCGGGCGCGAGATGCGAGCCGCCGGCGTTGCGGGTGTCGACGTCCACCTGCATCGACAGGCCGATCTGCAGCGGGTGCGCGCGCAGTTCCGCCGCATCGAGCGCGATGCGCACGGGCAGGCGCTGCACCACCTTGATCCAGTTGCCGGTGGCGTTCTGCGCGGGCAGCGCCGAGAACGCGCTGCCGGTGCCGGCGGAGAAGCCGACCACCTTGCCGTGGTAGGTCACGCCGCTGCCGTACAGGTCGGCGTGCAGCGCCACCGGCTGGCCGATGCGGATGTTCTTGAGCTGCACTTCCTTGAAATTGGCGTCGATCCACACGCCGTCGAGCGGCACGATGGCCATCAGCGGGTTGCCGGGCGCGACGCGCTGGCCTACCTGCACCGAGCGGCGCGCCACGTAGCCGGCCACGGGCGCGGGCAGGCTGTTGCGCGCGTTGGCGAGGTAGGCGTCGCGCACCCTGGCCGCGGCGGCCTGCACGCTGGGGTGGCTCGACACGCTGGCCTGGTCGGTCAGCGCGCGGTTGGCGGCGAGCTGCTGGCGCGCGGTCTCGAGCGCGGCGGCGGCGGTCTTGACGGCATCGCGCGCGTGCGCCACGTCTTCGGCGGCCACGGCGCCGCTCTCGCTGACCTCGGTGCGGCGGCGCAGGTCGTCGCGGGCGCGCGCGAGGTCGGCCTCGCGCTGGGCGATGGTGGCGGCGAGCACGCCGTTGTTGACGTAGAGCGCGCTGACCTGGCGCACGGTCTGGCCGAGCACGGCCTCGGCGTTGGCCAGCGCCACGCGGGCATCGGCCGCGTCGAGGCTGACCAGCGGCTCGCCGGCCTTGACGATCTGCGTGTCGTCGGCGTTGACCGCGATCACGGTGCCGGTGACTTGCGGCGTGATCTGGACCAGGTTGCCGTTGACGTAGGCGTCGTCGGTGTCTTCGTGGAAGCGGGCCACGGTGTAGTAGTACGCGCCCCAGCCGGCGGCGGCCAGCGTTGCAGCGAGGCCGAGCACGGCCAGGGAGCGCCTGCGCGCGTTGGCCGCGGGCCGGGCCGCGGCTTGCGGGTTGTCTTGCCGGGGGCTGGGTTCGGTCTGGTTCTGGGTAGTCATGGCGGCACCTGTGTGCGGAAGTCGCGGTGAATGGGGGTTGACGATTTGCGGTTGGGTGAGCGGCGGCGGCAGGCCGGTTCAGCGGGCCAGCGCCACCTGCGCGGCGGCGTCCGGCGTGTCGGCGTAGCCGCCGCCGAGCGCGGCGGCCAGCGCGATCTGGCGGTCGCGGCGGGCCATGCGCAGGTTGGCCACGGCCTGGGCACTGGCCAGCGCGTTGGTCTGCGCGTTGAGCACGGTGAGCTGCGTGGTCAGGCCGGCCTTGTACTGCGCCAGGGCCAGCGCGAGCGCGCGCCGCGCGGCTTCGTCGCTGCGCACGGCGTTGGCGATCTGGGCGTCGGTGGCGCGGATGTCGGCGAGCTGCGTGGCGGCGTCGGCCAGCGCGTTGACCAGCGTCTCGTTGTAGCTGGCCACGGCGAAGTCGAACTCGGCGTAGCGGCCCTTGAGCTGGGCGCGCAGCGCGCCGCCGTCGAAGATCGGCAGGTGGATGGCCGGGCCGGCCGCCACGGTGCCGCTGGCCGCGCGCAGGAAGCGGCCGAAGCCGAACGCGTCGAGGCCGATGGCGGCCGACAGGTTGATGTCCGGGTAGAACTCGGCCTTGGCCACCTTGATGTCGTGCAGGGTGGCGTCCACGCGCCAGCGCGCGGCCACGATGTCGGGGCGGCGCGAGACCAGGTCGGCGGGCAGGTTGTCGGGCAGGCGCACTTCGTCGCCGGCGCCCAGGCTCGGGCGGGCGATGGCCAGGCCGCGGTCCGGGCCCTGGCCGAGCAGCGCGCCGAGCTGGTAGCGGGTGCGCAGGATGCTGCCTTCCAGCGCCGAGACGGCGACCTCGCTGGTGGCGAGGTTGGCCTCGGCGGTGCGCTTCTCGACCTCGGTTTCCAGGCCCATCCGCACGCGGCCGTCGGTCAGGCGCAGCACGGCGGCGCGCTGGGCCACCTCGTCGCGGGCGATGTCGAGCAGCGCGTACAGGCGCGCCAGTTCGTTGTAGGCGCGCGCGACCGCGGTGCCGAGCGTGAGCCGGACCTGCTCCGACTCGGCCTCGCTGGCGCGCAGGGCGGACACCGACGCGCGCAGCGCTTCGCGGTTCTTGCCCCACAGGTCCAGTTCATAGCTGGCGCCCAGCACCGCCTTGTTCTCGGTCTGCCACGAGCCGCCATACGGCGGCGGCGTCATGGCGTTCGCGGAAAAGCGCTGGCGGTTCCACGAGTAGCCGAAGCCGACCTGCGGCAGCGTGCTGGCGTTGGCGCTTTCGCTGACCGCGGCGGCGGCGGCCACGCGCGCGCGGGCCTTGTCCAGCGAGGGGCTGCCCTGCAGCGCTTCGGCAAGCAGGGCCTTGAGCTGCGCGTCGCCGAACTGGCCGGCCCAGTCGGGCGACGGCCAGCGGCCTTGCGCGGTGGGGATGCTCCGCGTGGCGGCGTAGTCGCCGGCGCCGGCGATCTGCTTGTCGCTGTGGATGCCGGCGTAGTTGGCGCAGCCGGCCAGCACGGCGACCATCAGCGCGGAGAGGGCGAGGCCGGCCGGGCGGGCAAGGCGGCGCAGGCGGCTGGCCGGATTGGTATGCTGATTTCTCATTTTCTGACCTATCAGTTAATTGGGCGAAAAAAAGCGGGCTCAGGCGCCTGCGAACTTGACCAGCAGCCGTCGGAACTCGGCGAACTCTTCGCGCGAGAACGCGGCGAGGCGGGCATTGAGCACGTCCGGCGCGATCTCCGCGGCGCGTTCGGTGACTTGCCGGCCCGCCCCGGTCAGCGCCAGGTTGACCACGCGGCGGTCGTCCAGGCTCCGGCTGCGGCACAGCAGTCCGCGGGTCTCGAGCTTGTCGAGCATGCGCGTCATCAGGCCGGTGTCCACGCCGAGCCGCCTGCACAGCCCGAACGGCGTGGCGTTGCCGTGGCGCATCGACAGCAGGATGGCCATCTGCTGGCTGTTGATGCCGAGGTCCTTCAGCGCGGCGTCCAGTTCTTCCATCAGGCCGTTGCGGGCGCGATTGAGGAAGTACCCGACGCTGTGGGTCAGCGGGTAGGTTTCCCTGGTGTAGTGGTTCACGGCTGCCTCCCGTTCTTGATTGATCGAACAGTAGCTGACATGTCAGATAAAGACAAGAGGAATTTGCGAGCGGAAGTTCGAGCCGGAAGGCAAGAGGCGGGAGCGGCGCGGTTCCCGCCTGTCTTGCCGGAGCGTTCGTGCGGGCAATTTCCTCCTGTCGGGGTAGGTCCGGGCCGCATGCGGTGACGGCAACGCGACTTGCGCCCTGGCGGCCTTGAGCGTGCTCCCCGAGGGCGGGACGGCGGCATCGGGCATGTGTGCCGCCTCACGCACGGCGGCAAGCGCGGTTACGATGTCGGCGACAACAACGGCGATCACAATCAAGGGAGTGCAGCGGTGGAACTCAATCTGCGGGACAAGCTCGTCATCGTCACGGGCAGCAGCAAGGGCATCGGGCTGGCATGCGCGCGGGCATTCGCGCGCGAGGGCGCGCGCGTCGCCATCATCTCCAGGGACCCCGGCAACGTCGAGCGCGCGCTGGCCGGACTGGCGCAGGAGGGCATCCGGGCCGCCGGCTACGCGGCCAACCTGTCGGCGTACGAGGACGCGGCCAGGGTGGTGGCGGCCATCGAGGACGAGCAGGGCGCGGTCGACGTGCTGATCAACAGCGCCGGCGCGGCCAAGCGCTACGAGCCGGAGGCGCTCGACGGCAATGCGCTGCGCGCGGGCATGGAGGACAAGTATTTTCCCGTCGCCAATGCGCAGGAGGCGGTGCTGGCGCGCATGCGGCCGCGCGGCAGGGGCGCCATCGTCAACATCATCGGCACCGGCGGCAAGATGCCGACCTCCACCCATCTCTCCGGCGGGGCGGCGAACGCGGCGCTGATGCTGTCCACGGTGGGCCACGCGGCGCACTATGCCGCGCTGGGCATCCGCATCAACGGCATCAATCCGGGCCACACGCTGACGGGGCGCGTCGAGCAGTCCCTCGCGCTAGAGGCCAAGCGGCTCGACATCAGCCGCGACGAGGCCTTCGCCCGCACCGCGGCCGACGTGCCGCTGGGCCGCTACGGCCGGCCCGAGGAGATCGCCGATGCGGCGCTGTTCCTCGCCAGCGAGCGCGCCAGCTACATCGTCGGCGCGATCCTGTCGGTCAACGGCGGGCGCGGCCCGGTGATCTGAACCCGCCGCCCAGGCGGAAGTCGCGCACGTAGGTGAAGCGTCCGGCCAGCTTGGCCGGCAGGTCCACGCGCGGCACGCCCTTGCCGACCAGCGCATGCGCGGCCGCGCCAGCCCGACGTCGGGCTCCTCGGCCACCATCTGCGCCAGCGCGATGCGCGCGCCGGTGCCGAGGTCGACCTTGCCGCTGTACACCGTGACGCATGCGACCAGCCGCCGCGGGAACAGGAGCGGGGCGCGCGCATTTCCACGGCACGGAAATACCGGGTCGTTTTTGCCGGCACATCTCTTAAACTCGGCTGGCATCAAGGCATGCCGCAGCGACGGCACACGAGAAAAAAGGAGACATTGGCATGGCCCATATTTCTGGCCGCCGCCGGGCGCTGCTGCTGGCCGCGCCGGCGGCGCTCTGCGCGGGCTGGCTGCCGCGCGCCCACGCCGCGGCGTACCCGGACAAGCCGGTGCGGCTGGTGGTGCCGTTCGCCGCGGGCGGGCCCGTGGACGGCATCGCGCGCATGCTGTCGCGCCAGATGGGCGGCGGGCTGGCGCAGCCGGTGGTGGTGGACAACCGGCCCGGCGCCGGCGGCGTCATCGGCCTGAGCGCCATCGCCAGCGCGCCGGCCGACGGCTACAGCATGGTGCTGTCGTCGATCCAGCTGGTGACGAATCCGGCGCTGATGCCGTCGCTGCCGTTCGTGGCCGAGCGGGATTTCGCGCCGGTGACGGTGGTCGGGTTCATCCCGCACGCGCTGGTGGTGCGCGGCGACTATCCGGCGCGCACGCTGCAGGATCTCGTCGCGATGGCGCGCAAGGCGCCGGGCTCGATGAACTACGGCTCGTCCGGCAACGGCACCTCGGCCCATCTGGCCGGCGCGATGTTCGCCGAGCGCGCCGGCATCCGCGCCGTGCACGCGCCGTACCGCGGCGCCTCGCCGGCGCTGACCGACCTGCTGGGCGGGCAGATCCAGTTCATGTTCCTCGACGTGCCGACCGCCTTGCCTTACCTGAAATCCGGCAAGCTGCGCGCACTGGCGCTGGCGCCCAGCAGCGGCGCCTCGGTGCTGCCCGACGTGCCGACCATCGCCGCCTCCGGTTATCCCGGCTTCGACATCCACGCGTGGTACGGCCTGCTGACGCGCACCGGCACGCCGCCCGAGATCCAGCAGCGGCTCTACCAGGAAACGCGCCGCGCCATCCAGAGCGAGGCAGGGCGGGCGTACCTGAAAGCGCAGGGCATCGAGCCGGGCGGCATGCCGCCGGCCGAGTTCGGCGCGCTGATCCGCGCGGACCTGGCTAGCTGGCGGGGCGTCGTCGAGCGCCTGCACATTTCTCTGTCCTGAGCCTTCCTCGGAGTTTCCAACCATGCGAATTGTCATTCCCGACGACTATCAGGGCTGCGTCCGGGGCCTGCACTGTTTCTCCACGCTGGCCGGCCACGACGTCACCGTCTACGAGGACAACGTCAAGTCCCTCGATGCGCTGGCCGAGCGCTTCCGCGACGCCGACGCGCTGGTGCTCACGCGCGAGCGCACGCAGATCACGGCCGCGCTGCTGGACCGCCTGCCACGGCTGCGGCTGATCAGCCAGACCGGCAAGGTGGCCGGGCATGTGGACGTGGATGCCTGCACCGCGCGCGGAGTCGCCGTGGCCGAAGGCTCGGGTTCGGGCGCCGCCACGGCGGAGCTGACCTGGGCGCTGATCCTGGCGAGCCGGCGCCATCTCGTCGCCGAGGTCAACCGGCTGCGCGGCGGCCAGTGGCAGGGCACGCTGGGGCAGGAGCTGCGCGGGCAGCGGCTGGGGGTCTGGAGCTATGGCCGCATCGGCAGGCAGGTGGCCGCCTACGGGCGCGCCTTCGGCATGAAGGTGTGGGTGTGGGGCCGCGAAGGTTCGGTGGCGGATGCGCGCGCCGACGGCTTCGAGGCCGCGCCGTCGCGCGAGGCTTTTTTTGCCGAGAGCGACATCGTCAGCCTGCATGTCCGGCTCAACGCCGAGACCGAGGGCCTAATCGGCGCCGCCGATCTGGCGCGCATGGGCCCGGCCGCGCTGCTGGTCAACACCAGCCGCGCCGAGCTGGTGGCGCCCGGCGCGCTGGTGGCGGCGCTGCGCGCGGGCCGCCCGGGCTTTGCGGCGGTCGATGCCTATGAGCAGGAGCCGGTGCTGGGCGCCGCGCATCCGCTGCTCCAGCTGGACAACGCGCTGTGCACGCCGCACATCGGCTTCGTCGAGCGCGACAACTACGAGGCGTACTTCGGCACCGCCTTCGACAACATCAACAGCTTCTTTGCCGGCGTGCCGAAGAACCTCGTCAACCCGCGGGCGCTGGAGGTGGCGCGGCGCTGAAGCCAGCCTCGCCGCCGGCGCCTAGCTGGTCTCCCGGAAGCCGAAGAGGAAGACCGATGCGATGACCGCGCCGTACAGCACCATGCCGAGCGCCGAGGCGGCGAAGAACGCGACCAGCGAGCCGGTGAGGTGGATGGCCAGCCATCCGCCGCCGACCGCGACCAGCAGCCGCAGCAGGCCGGCCAGCAGCGGCCATTTCAGGCGGCGCGCGCCCTGCGAGGCGAAGTACAGCGCGAATCCCAGCCCGAAGAAGCCATAGAAGGGGCCGACCACGCGCAGGTAGGTCGTGCCCGTCGCGAGCATGCCCGGATCGGTGCCGAACAGCCGGAGCCAGCTCAACGGCCAGATGGCGGCGCACAGGCCGATGGCCTCCGTCACCGCGAACGACATCGCGCCGCCGATGAGCGCGATCTGGCGCACCCGCGCCGGCTGGCGCGCGCCCAGGTTCGAGCCGACCATCGCCACCAGCGGCGCGCCGATGCCGAAGGCCACCGGAATGACGAGATATTCGAGCCGCACCCCGGTGCCGTAGCCGGCCAGCGCCGACACCCCGAAGCTCGCGCCGACCATCGCGGTGGTGGCGCCGATCATGGTGTTGGTGATGAACGGGTTGATCGCGGCCACGCCGCCGACCGAGAGTATTTCCATCGCCAGCGGCCAGCGCAGCGGGCCGCGCTGCAGCTTCGCGGCGTTGCGCCCGCTCAGGCAGTACCAGGCCAGCACGGCGGCGCCGAGCGCGTAGTAGATGAGCATGGCGACGCCCGCGCCAGCGATGCCGAGCTCCGGCATCGGGCCCCATCCGAAGATCAGGCTGGGCGACAGCGGGATCAGCAGCAGCGCGCCGCCGCAGATCACCGCGCCCGGCGTGACCATGTTGCCGGTGCCGCGGATCACGCTGGCCAGTGCGTTCATGACCCACATCATGACCGAGCCGGCGAAGACGATGTCCGAGTAGGTCAGCGCCGCGTCCAGCGCGGCGCCGCTGCCGCCGAGCGCGCGGTAGAGATACGGGCCGGCAAGCAGCAGGGCGGCGGACGAGACGATGCCCAGTCCCGCGTTGATGGCCACCGCGTGCAGGGCGAGGCTGCTGGCTTCGGCATGCCTGCCGCCGCCGAGCGCGCGCGACACCGCCGCGGAAATGCCGCCGCCCATGGCGCCGCCGGCCATGTTCTGCAGCAGCATCAGCACCGGCAGGACCAGCGCCATGCCGGCCAGCGGCGCCGTGCCCAGGCGCGAGACGAACCAGGTCTCGATCAGGCCCGTGCTCGACTGCGCCAGCATCATGGCGAGGTTGGGCCAGGCCAGCCGCGCGACCGTCGGCAGCACCGGCCCCTTGAGCATCGCCTGCAGCCGCGGGTTGGCCGCCACGCTGGCGGCATGCGGCGCATTGGATGCCGCGGGAGTCGTCATTCTGTCACCTCGGAGGGATTCGCACGGTGACTGGCACACCGCCTCGGCCGATGCCACATGCAGGCATATGCAAGTAGCCGGAAACGCAAAGGTATGTGCATATGCAAGCAATGTCAAGTGAGGTAAGCTCGCCGCATCACGTCCACTGCCGCGGCCAGGACCGCCAAGCCACAATGACATCCCTCCGGAGCGACGCAACCCTGTGCAATGGCGGCGCGCTGCGCAAGGCAGCCCGCCGCGTGTCCCAGCTCTACGACGCCGTGCTGGCGCCGTGTGGCCTGAAGCTGTCGCAGCACGCGATCCTCGCCCACGTCGACCGCGCCGGGGCGCCGCCGTCGATGGGGCAACTGGCGAAGGCGCTGGTGCTCGACCGCTCCGCGCTGGCCCACAACATCAAGCCGCTCGAGCGCGACGGCCTGATCGAACAGTTGCGGGACCCGGAGGACGGCCGCAGCCGCCTCGTCGCGCTGACCGACGCCGGCCGGAGCAAGCTCGTCGAATCGAAGCGGCTGTGGCGCCTGGCGCAGGCGCGGTTCGAGCACGTCTACGGCGAGGACGACGCGAAGGCCCTGCGCAGCGCGCTGGCCAGGATTCATTCCGATGAGTTTGCCGAGGACTTCGTGGCCGTTGGCGACTGAACCGGCCACGCGCGGCGGGCGGGGGCGGGGCGCCCGGTCCGGCCCGGCAGGCGCGGGGAGGGCGGCGATGCCCTCCACTGCCGGAGGGCTTATTTGGACGGTGGAGCGGGCGGCTCTGGGACGGCACCAGTGCGATCCCAGGCGATATTCCGGCAGCGGCGCATGCGCCCGCCGGACGGCGGCATGCGGCTACCGGCTGCTTTCCCTCACCGAGCCGACCTTGGGCCGCGTCGCATAGTCGACGCCGTGCTGTTCCAGATAATCGCGGATCAACTGGCGCACGACCTGCGATGGCGTCTGGTCCTGTGCCGCGCACAGCGTCTCGAAAGCTTTCTTCTTCACCGGGTCAATCAACACGGTAAGCCGTGCGGTCTTGGTTTCCATGCGTTTTCCATGCGTATCAGAGTCGCATCGTATGATAATGCTATTATCATAGTATACAACCTGACAGCCGGAGTACTGGCCCGCTGGCTCAGGCTGGCCGTGCCGCCCCGGGACCGATTCCGGGAGGCCCGCACAAGCTGCCTGGCCCTGCAAGCCCACGTCATTAAGATGGATCCATCCCGCGCCTCGTTCGAAGCGTATTTGAAGTTTCTTGCCGAAACGCCCGATGACGGCAAGCCGGTGATCCTGGAAACCGATCACGCGCTGTCGCTGCATTTCGACGTGCATGCCACGCAAAGTCTCATGTCGCGGCGCGACCCCGACAAGCTGGTGCTCGGTTATACCCGGACCATGATGGGCTTCCTGCTGCTGCGCCCGGCGCCGGCCCGCATCTCGATGATCGGCCTCGGCGGCGGCTCGCTGGCCAAATACTGCTACCGCCATCTGCCCAACGCCAAGGTCGTGGCCATCGAGATCGATCCGGCCGTGATCGCCTTGCGCGACACCTTCCATATCCCGCCCGACGACGACCGCCTCGAAGTCATCTGCGCGGACGGCGCCGAGTACGTCAAGGGCCAGGACGCGCGGCCCGACGTGATCATGGTCGACGGCTTCCTCGCGCACGGCATGCCGGCCCAGCTGGGAACGGCGGATTTCTACGGCGCCTGCCACGCGCGGCTGGCCGACGACGGCGTGCTGGTCGCCAATTTCCTCGAGAGCGACCAGGACATTCCGTTCTACCTGGAAGAGGTCCGCTCCGTGTTCGGCGAGTCGTTCGCCGTTTCGCTGTCGGAAGACAGCTGCAACTACACGCTGTTCGCCTGGAAAGGCGCATGGACGCTGCCGTCCCTCGAAACGCTGCTCGCCCGCGCGCGCATCCTGGAGACCGCGCACGCACTGAACCTGCGCTCCGCCGCGCGGCGCCTGAAGCAGGGCAAGCGGCTGGCGTCGGACTGGCGGTTCTGGCGGAAACTGGGGGGATGACGGCGCGTGGCCGGGGGCAGCAACGCCGGCGGCGGTTGGGGGCGGCTGCAGGCCTGTCTGGCGGGCCGGCGCGGCGCGGATTGCGGCCCCCGGTGCCGCAGCCGTCTGACGGAAGTAAATCGAATATGCGTAGACGATAAAGTTCGTTGGGTGCGCACGGAGACCGCCTTAGCCTGACTGTCGATCCAGCTTTCCGCCAGACAGTCCCTCATGATCCTCTCCTGCAGCAAGTTCCTTGGCACCCGCTCGCGTGGTGCCGGCGCCGTCCATCGCGGCGTCTCACCGACCACGGCCGTCATGCGCCGGCCTTCCGATGCAGGCGTGGTCAGCCCGGACGAGGCGGTGCAGCCATGAAGCTGCGTCAGGCGAGCCGCACGCTGATCCGCACGGCGTGGCAGGCCGTGCCGACGGTCATTGGCGTGATCCTTCTCAATTTCATCCTGATGCAGCTGATTCCCGGCGACGCCGCCGACGTGGTGGCGGCCGAGTCGGGCTCCGCCACGGCGGAGAGCATGGCGCAGCTGCGCACGCATTTCGGCCTCGACCTGCCCGTGCTCCAGCAACTGGGTGCCTACCTGAACAACCTCGCGCATTTCAGCCTGGGCGTTTCGCCGCGCTACAACATGCCGGTGGTGGCGCTGATCGGCGCGCGGCTCGGCAATACGCTGCTGCTGATGGTGACGGCGCTGACGTTGGCGCTGGCCATCGGCATCGCCGCGGGCACGGTCATGTCCACGCGCGCGGGCCGCTGGCAGGACCGCACGCTTTCCGTGCTGGCACTGCTGCTGTATTCCACGCCGGGTTTCTGGCTGGGGCTGATGGCCATCGTACTGTTCTCGGTGCACCTGGGCTGGCTGCCCACCGGCGGCAGCGAAACCATCGGCGCGGGCTATGCCGGCTGGACGCACGTGGTGGACGTGGCACTGCATCTGGTGCTCCCCGCGCTGGCGATGGCCGGCTTCTATATCGCGATCTTCTCGCGGCTCACGCGCGCCGCGATGCTCGAGGTGGCCCGGCAGGACTTCGTGCGCACGGCCGAAGCCAAGGGGCTGCATCCGTGGACAGTGAACCTGCGCCACATCCTGCGCAATGCGCTGATCCCCGTCACCACCGTGGCCGGCATGCATTTCGGCACGCTGCTGGGAGGCGCGGTGGTGGTCGAGACCGTGTTCAGCTGGCCCGGACTGGGACGCCTGGCGTTCGACTCGGTGGCCGGACGGGACTACACGGTGCTGCTCGGCGTCTTGCTGATGTCGTCGATGCTGGTCATCGTCGCCAACATGCTGGTCGACCTGCTGCATGCCTGGCTCGATCCGCGCATCCAGGTGCGATGAGCGTCCCGCCGCGGTCTTCCCGTCCGTCTTCCTTTTTCTCCCTGTTTCCGAACAACCAGGCTTCAACGCGTTCGATGTCCACACCGCTCTCATCCGATTCCGCGCTTGCGTCCCCGCCGGTGCCTCGCTCCGAACCTGCCTTGACGGCAACCGCGGCCGCGAAGGTCGGCGCCGGCGCCAGGCCGGTCTCCAGCCGCCATGCCGCGCTGCGCGCCTTCCTGCGCAATCCGGCCGCCGTGGCGGGCGTGCTGCTGCTGGCGTTCATGCTCGTGCTGGCGCTCGCCGCGCCGCTGCTCTATCCGGGCGACCCGCTCGACATGGTCGCGCCGCCGCTGTTGTGGCCGGGTCATGACGCGGCCTTCCCGCTCGGCAGCGACTCGCTGGGCCGCGACGTCATCGCCGGCATCGCCCACGGCGCGCGCGTGTCGCTCGCCGTGGGCGTGGTCGCCGCGGTGCTGAGCCTGCTGATCGGGGTGCTGGTCGGGGCAAGCGCCGGCTACTTCGGCGGCCGCATCGACGACGCCCTGGTACGCATCACGGAGCTGTTCCAGACGATGCCGTCGTTCCTGTTCGTGATCGTGGTGGTGGCCATCGGCCAGCCTTCCGTGCCGGTGATCGTGCTCGCGATCGGTCTGGCCTCGTGGCCGGTGATCGCGCGGCTGGTGCGCGCCGAGTTCCGCGCGCTGCGCGAGACGGAGTTCGTGCTCGCCGCGCGCAGCCAGGGCTTCAGCCACGCGCGCATCATCTTCCAGGAGATGCTGCCCAACGCGTTACCGCCGGTGATCGTGACGACGTCGGTGCTGGTGGCCAGCGCCATCCTCATCGAGTCGGCGCTGTCCTTCCTCGGCATGGGCGATCCGAACGCGGTGTCCTGGGGCAGCATGATCGGCCAGGGCAGGGAGCTGCTGCGTACGGCGTGGTACCTCACGGCGCTGCCGGGCGCGGCCATCGTGCTGACGGTGCTGGCGCTCAACCTCGTGGGCGACGGGCTCAACGATGCATTCAACCCGCGCCTGAGGGGGCGCCACTGACATGGCGGCAAACCACATCAACCAAGACGCGCCGCTGCTCGACGTGCGCGGCCTCGATGTCTTCTTCCACGGATCGAATGGTCCGATCCAGGCTGTCCGCGGGCTGGACCTGACCTTGCGGCGCGGCGAGACGCTCGCGCTCGTTGGCGAATCCGGCTGCGGGAAGTCCACCACGGCGCTCGCGCTGCTGCGCCTGCTGGCGCCCGGCGCCGCGCTGCGCGGCAGCATCCGTTTCGATGGCCGCGACATCCTCGCCTTGTCTCCCGCCCAGCTGCGCGAAGTGCGTGGCCGCGAGATCGCCATGATCTTCCAGGAGCCGATGACCTCGCTGAACCCCGTGCACACGATCGGCGCGCAGATCGGGGAGACGCTGCGCAGGCACGAAAGGCTTTCGGCCCCGGCGGCCCGCAGGCGCGCCATCGAACTGCTCGACTTGGTGCGCATTCCCGAGGCGCACCGGCGTATCGACGACCACCCGCACAACCTGTCCGGCGGCCAGCGGCAGCGCGTGATGATCGCGATGGCGGTGGCCTGCAATCCGCGCCTGCTGGTCGCGGACGAACCCACGACCGCGCTGGACGTCACCATCCAGGCGCAGATCCTCGCGCTGCTCGACGGCCTGCGCCGCGATCTCGACATGGCGCTGCTGCTCATCACGCACGACCTGGGCCTGGTCGCGCAATGGGCCGATCGCGTGGCGGTCATGTACGGCGGCGAGAAGGTCGAGGAGGGGCCGGCCGCGAGTTTGTTCGAGGCGCCCGCGCACGCATACACCAAAGGCCTGCTCGGCGCGTCGCTGCACGCGGGCAGCGCGCTGCATTATGCCGAGGCGCGGCTGCCCGAGATACAGCCTCGCCTCGATCCCGTCACCGGCGCGCGCGAGTTCGCCTTGCATGTGCCCGCGGCGAAGCCGCTCAGGCGTGTGCCGGCGGGCGCGCCGCTGCTGTCGGTACAGGCGCTGCGCACCGATTATCCCAAGCGGGGGGGCGGCGTGCTGCACGCGGTGGACGGCGTGTCGTTCGACATCCACGCGGGAGAGACCGTGGGACTCGTGGGGGAGTCGGGCTGCGGGAAGTCCACGCTGTCGCGCACGCTGCTGCGTCTCGTCGATCCGGCGGCGGGCCGCGTCGTGTTCGACGGCACCGACATCGCGCCGCTCGCCGAAAAGGCGCTCAAGCCGTGGCGCCGCCGCGTGCAGATGGTGTTCCAGGACCCGTATGCCTCGCTGAACCCGAGGCGCAGCGTGTTCGACATCATCGATGCCGTGCTCAAGGTACATGGGGTGAGCGACCGTGCCGAGCGGCGCAACCGCATCGCGGCGATCCTGGAACGCGTGGGCTTGCCGGCCGATGCGGCGCGCCGTTTTCCCAATGAGTTCTCGGGCGGACAGCGCCAGCGCATCGGCATCGCGCGCGCGCTGGTGCTGCGGCCCTCCCTCGTGGTGCTCGACGAGCCCGTGTCGGCGCTGGACGTGTCGGTGCAGGCGCAGATCCTGAACCTGCTGGTGGAGCTCAAGGAAGACTTCGGGCTCTCGTACCTGTTCATCTCGCACGACCTTTCGGTGGTGCGCTATATCGCCGACCGCGTGATGGTGATGCATCAGGGAAAGATCGTCGAGACCGGCAGCCACCGCGAGATCTGGGACCGGCCGCAGCATCCGTACACGCGCAGCCTGATCGCGGCCGTGCCGGGCGCGCAGCAGCGCAAGGCGGCGTGATCGCCCTGCCACGGGCATCCGCCGCCGGAGATCCGCAAGCGCCTGCCGGCCTGACGGCCGGCAGGCCGGCGCCTACTTCTTCGGCGCGTCCACCCACACGTCCGCCAGGTTCGACTCCACGCCGTCCGCCGTCAGCGAATGGTCATGCACGCGCTGGTTGGCGATCGTGATGAACATCGGCTGGTAGAGGTTCAGGTCCGGCACGTCGCGCGCCACGGTGTCCTGGAACGTCTTGAACAGCTTCAGGCGCACGGCGGGGTTGTTTTCCACCGCCGCGTCCTCCAGGAGCTTGTCCACCACCGGGTTCTGGTAATGCGTGCCGTTGGAGAAGGGCACGCCCTTGATGAAGTTCTTCGACCAGTACAGCCGCTGCACGCCCACGGTCGGGTCGAACAGGTTGCTCGCGCCGTTGGTGGTGAACGCGAAATCGCGGTCCGTGTAGATGCGCTTGATGAACGCGCTCGGATCCTGCGAGCGTACCGTCACCGCGATACCCACGCGTGCCAGCGCCGCGCGGAGGTAGTCCGCCAGGCGCGCACCGTCGCCGGCGATGGGGTTGTAGTCGAGCGGCACGCTGAAGCGGACGCCGCCGGCTTTCTTCGGATAGCCTGCCTCGTCCAGCAGCGCATTGGCCTTCTTCAGATCGAGCGCGTAAGGCGAGGGCGCCGGATCGTGGAAGGCCTTGAGGCCCGGCGCGATCGGCGAGTAGCTTACCTGGCCATAGCCGTAGTTCACGACCTTGACGATGACGTTTCGGTCCACCGCATGGGCCACGGCCTGGCGCACCTTCTCATTGCGGAAGTACTCGTTGTCGAGGTTGAACTCCAGCCGCGTGACATTCGACGAGTAGCTGTTGCCCTTGGTCTCGAAGCGCAGCGACGGCACCTTCTTGAGACGGTCGAGGTCGGCCAGCGGCACCGGCGTGCGGTAGCCGAGGTCCACCGCGCCGGTCTCGAACGCCACGGCGGCGGCGGCGGGGTCGGCCACGAAGCGTACGATCAGCTGGTCGACGAAGGGCTTGGGCTTGTCCCAGTAGTCGGGGTTGCGTTCGTACACGATGTGGCTGCCGCGCACCCATTCCTTGAACCGGAACGGGCCGGTGCCGATGGGCGCGTTGTTGTTCGGATTGCTGGCGGGATCGGTCCCCTCGTAGAGATGGCGGGGCACGATGGGCGTCTCGGTCGCGACCAGCGCGCGGATGAGGTACGGCGCGGGCCTGGACAGCCGCAGGATGGCGGTGTACTTGTCGGGCGTGTCGATGCCGACGAGGTTGGCGAACGTGTTGCGCCCGCGCGGGTGGATCTTCTTCAGCAGTTCGATGGAGTAGGCGACGTCGGCCGACGTGAAATCCTTCCCGTCATGCCATTTCACGCCGTGACGCAGCGTGAACGTGTAGGTCAGGCCGTCGGGGCTGATCGCCCATCTGGTGGCCAGTTGCGGCTGCGGGTTGACGTCGTAGTCGTACTTCAGCAGGCCTTCGGTCACCTTGGCGCTCACGCTCAGGATGGGCGTGGCGACGTTGCCGATGGTGACGAGCGCGGTCGGCTCGCTGGTGGACAGCAGCGTGAGCGTGCCGTTGTGGTTGGGTGGCGCGGCGAAGGCGATGCCGCCGGCATTGGCCGCGAGGCCGATGGCGAGCAGCGTGGCGAGGAAGGTGCGACGCAGGGGCAACGAGGGCTTCAGGAGGTGCATGGAGTAGGACGCAGGATCAAGGTGGAAATGAGTCAGGAGGTGGCTTCGGCCGGCATGTCGTCGTCCGTCTTTGCCACCGGGGTTTCGGGCGAAACCAGCCCCTCGCGCAGGTCGCGCGCCGCCAGCGCGGGGTCGCGCCCGGCGGGGTCGCCAAGGCCGCCGCCGCCCGGCGTCTCGACGATCAGGCGGTCGCCGGCCGGCACGACCTGGCGGCCCTTGGCCCGCAGCGTGGCGCCGGAGGCCAGCCGCAGCCGGCCAGGTGCGCCGTCGCCGCCGCCGAGCGCGCCGCGCGCGGGGTTGGCCACGCGG
Organism: Cupriavidus sp. FW216-B1; assembly: GCF_058789195.1. NCBI lineage: Bacteria > Pseudomonadati > Pseudomonadota > Betaproteobacteria > Burkholderiales > Burkholderiaceae > Cupriavidus > Cupriavidus sp. FW216-B1. Next base: position 708,681 of record NZ_JBYTEL010000001.1, read on the forward strand.
TCGAACGCCGCCGCGATCAGCATGGCCGCGTCCTCGCGCGCATGGCGTACCTCGATCACCTGGCCAAGGCCGCCGCGCGTGGCGCCGGTGCCGCCCGAGCCGATGCGGAACTCCTTGCGGTCGAAGATGATCGGGGCCTGGGTTTCCAGGATTTCGACCGAGACGTTGCGCACGCCGCTCGGATAGGCCGTGACCGAGAGGCCGTCCTTGCCGGGCCGCGCGCCGGTGCCGCCGGTGGAGAAACTGATCACGTTGAAACGCTCGCCGCGGCGCATGGCCTCGGCATCGGCCTGGCTTGCCCCTGCCAGCACCTCGCCGCCAACGAGCTGCAGGTTCCACAGCGACGAAGCGCCCTCGGCCGGCACGCGATCCGCCCGCGCCTGGCGGAGCGCGCCGAACACGGCGTCGGGCAGCAGTTGCCCGAGCACGTGGCGCGCCGTCACGGCGGCGGGATGCAGCGCGTTCAGGATGCAGCCGGCGGGCGCCTCGACGCGGATCGGCGCCAGCGATCCGGCGTTGTTCGGCACGTCGGGCCCGACCAGGCAGCGGATGCCGAACGAGGTGTAGGCGTCGGTGTAGGCCTTGGGCACGTTGATGCCGCGCGCCACGCTGCCCGAGGTGCCCGCGTAGTCCACCGTGATGCCGTCGTCGGCGATGGTCACCGAGACCTGCAGCGTGATGGGCGCGTCGTAGCCATCCGCTACCAGGGTGTTGTGCCAGGTCCCGCGCGGCCAGCCGCGCAGCGCGTCGCGCATCGCCTGGGCCGAGCGCGCGATGACAAATTCGCCCAGTTCCTCGAGATCGGATAACTTGAACTCGCGCAACAGCGTGCGCAGCCGCCGGCCACCGACCTCGTTGCACGCGATCAGCGCGAAGAGGTCGCCCTCCACCTGCTCCGGGTCGCGCACGTTGGCGCGGATGATGGCCCGCACGGCCGGGTCCACCGTGCCGCGGCGCACGAAGCGCAGGATGGGGAGGAACAGGCCTTCATGGTAGATCTCCAGGCCGTCCGGGCTGGAGCCGATGCCGCCGATGTCCACCACGTGCAGCGTGGAGGCGAACAGCGCCACCGGGCGCGCCGTCCCCGGCTCGCCGTCATCGCGCTCGCCGTGGTGGAAGACGGGCGTGACCATCGTCATGTCGAACAGGTGGCCGGTGCCTTTCCACGGATCGTTGGTGAGGAACACGTCGCCGTCTTCCATCGTGTCCGGCGGAAAGCGCCGCAGGAAGTGCTTGACCGATTCGGCCATCGAGTTGACGTGGCCCGGCGTGCCGGTCACGGCCTGCGCGATCATCCGGCCATCGGGCAGGAACACGCCGGCCGACAGGTCGCCGGCCTCGCGCGTGGGGGTGCCGAAGGCCGTGTGGATCAGCACCTGCGCCTGTTCCTCGACCACGGAGAGCAGACGGTTCCAGGCGAGTTGGTGGCGGATGAGCCGGCCGGGTCGGGCGGCCTGACCGGACGGACTGGTCGGGACGTCAGCCAGTGTCCTGGCAGCGGGTGTCTTGCTCATGCGGCGGTTCCTGCGGGATCTTTGGTAGGGGTGGCGACGTGCTTCGTGACCAGGCCCGCCTCGATGTCTCGCGCGAGCAGGGCGGGGTCACGCTCGGCGGGGTCGCCAAGGCCGGCGCCGCCTGGCGTCTCGACCACCAGCACCTCGCCGGCCGGAATGACCTGTCGGCCCTTGCCGCGCAGCACGGTACCGGCGTGTCGGAGCCGAGCCGTACCGGGCGCGCCGTCGCCGCCGCCGAGCGCGCCGCGCGCGGGAAAGCGCACGCGGTCCCAGGTGGCGGACAGCACCATCGGATCGCCGTCGGCGTTCTCGATTTCGATGACCTGCCCGAGGCCGCCGCGCGACGCGCCGACGCCGCCCGAGTCCGGGCGGTACTCCTTGCGCCGGAACAGCAGCGGCGCCTGCGTCTCGAGGATTTCGAGCGACACGTTGCGCACGCCGCTCGGATAGGCCGTGGCCGAGAGGCCGTCCTTGCCCGGGCGCGCGCCGGTGCCTCCGGTGGAGAAGCTCACGATGTTGAAGCGCCGCGCGCGGCGCAGAGCGTCGTTCGGCCCGCCCTCGATCGGCTGGCCGCCGAACAGGCGAACGTTCCAGAGCGACGAGGCGCCTTCGGCGGGCACGCGGTCGGGCCGCGCCTGGCGCAGCGCGCCGAATACCAGGTCGGGCAACATCTGGCCGATCGCCGCGCGCGCGGCAACGGCGGCGGGCGGCAGCGCGTTCACGATGGAGCCCTCCGGCGCCACGACCCGGATGGGCGCGAGCGAGCCCGAGTTGTTGGGCACGTCGGCGCCGATCAGGCAGCGGATGCCGAACGAGGTGTAGGCGTCGGTGTAGGCCTTGGGCACGTTGATGCCGCGGGCGATGCTGGCCGAGGTGCCCGCGAAGTCGACCACGATGCCGTCGTCCGACACCGTGATGGCCGCATGGAGATCCAGCGGCGAGTCATAGCCGTCCACCGTCATGTGGTTGTGCCAGGTACCCTTGGGCCATGCGCGCAGCGCCTCGCGCATGGCCAGCCGCGAACGTTCGATGATGTAGTCTCCCTGCGCCTGCAGGTCGCCGAGCCCGAACTCGCGCAGCATGCGCCGCAGTCGCGTGGCGCCCACGGCGTTGCAGGCCACCAGCGCGTGGAAGTCGCCCTCCACCTGGCCGGGCTCGCGCACATTGGCGCGCACGATGTCCAGCACCGCTTCCTCGATCACGCCCTCGCTGACGAAGCGCAGCGGCGGCAGGAACAGTCCCTCCTGGTAGATATCCAGCGCATCGGGGCCGGCATTGACGCCACCGATGTCGACCACGTGCACGGTGGAGGCGAACAGCGCGACGAGGCGCTTCGCGCCGTTTTCTCCATCGCCGTCGCCATCCCCGTGGAAGACCGGCGTGAGCATGACCACGTCGAACAGGTGCCCGGTTCCTTTCCACGGATCGTTGGTGACGTAGACATCGCCGTCGCGCATGGTTTCCACCGGAAACGCGCGCAGGAAATGCAGCACGGAATCGGCCATCGAATTGACGTGGCCTGGCGTGCCGGTCACGGCCTGCGCGATCATCCGGCCATCGGGCAGGAACACGCCGGCCGACAGGTCGCCGGCCTCGCGCGTGGGAGTGCCGAAGGCGGTGCGGATCAGGGTCTGGGCCTGTTCTTCCACCACCGCGAGCAGGCGGCTCCAGACCAGTTGCCGGCGCAGCGCCTGACGGCCAGCAGCGTTTGTCATACGGCCTCCGCTTCGGCTGCGGGCGCGCGCTGCCGGCGCGCGGCGGTGGTGTCGTCGAGCACCAGCGCGCCCAGCTTGCTCACGCGCGCCTCGAAGCCCGAAATGACGTGCGTGGTCGTCTCGTCTTCCACCACCAGTGCCGGGCCTTCGATCCACTTGCCCGCGCCGAGCGCGGCACGCTCGAAGACTGGCACCTCGCTCCACTGCCCGGTCTCCGCGTCGTACAGCCGCCGGGTGCCGGAGGGCTGGGCGCGGTGCGCGTCGGCCACGATTTCGTCCGGCTCGGGCGCCGCGCGCCCGCCGGCTTCCACGGCGACCGACCAGCTCACCGCCTCCGCCGCGATGTGCGGCAGGCTGCGGCCGTAGAGCGCGGCATAGCGCGCCTCGAAGCGCTCGTGCAGGGCCTTGCCGCTGGCCACGTCGAACGGGCCGTCCGGCAGTTCCACGGGAATCTCGTGGCCCTGGCCCGCGTACCGCATGAAGGCCTGGCGATGGCGTACCAGCGAAGCGCCCGGTGCGGCGCGCAGCACCACGTCGTCAGCGGTGGCGGTGAGTTCGGCAAGCAGCTTGTCCACCGCCGCGTGGTCGATGCGATCGAGCCGCTGCGCGAGGCTGCGTACCGTCTGGTAAGCCACCGGTGCCCACAGGAAGCCCAGCGCCGAACCCACGCCGGCGGAATTGGGAATCACCAGCCGCGCCACGCCCAGCTTGCGCGCCAGCAGCGCGGCATGCAGCGGCGCGGCACCACCGAAGGCAATGACGGTGCTGTCTTCCGCCACCTTGCCGAGCTCGGAGGCATGCACGCGCGCCGCGTTGGCCATGTTTTCCGTGACGATCTCGATCACGGCCTGCGCGGCCGGCTCGATGTCGAGGCCCGTTTGCGCGGCCAGGCCCCGCAGCAGCGCCTCGCGTGCGCGTTGCGGGTCCAGCCGCACCTTGCCGACCGCGAAGCGCGCCGGGTCGATGGTGCCGAGCGCGGCGTGCGCATCGGTCACGGTAGGCAGTTCGCCGCCCAGCCCATAAGCCGCCGGGCCGGGCGAGGAACCCGCGCTGTCGGGGCCGACCTGGACCACGCCAAGGTGGTTGACGCGCGCGATGGAGCCACCGCCGGCGCCGATCTCCACCATCTCGATGACCGGGATGCGGATCGGCAGGCCGGAGCCCTTGAGGTGCCGGTGCACGCGACCGAACTCGAAGCTGCGGCTCACCTGCGGCTGATAGTCGTCGATGAAGCAGATCTTGGCCGTGGTGCCGCCCATGTCGAACGACAGCGCGCGCGCGGCGCCGATCTGCTCGGCGACCTGGCGTGCGAGCACCGCGCCGCCGGCGGGGCCGGATTCGACCAGGCGCACCGGTTCGTCGATGCCGGCCTGCAGCGTGGTGATGGCGCCGCCCGAGGTCATCAGGAACGGCTCGGCGCGCAGGCCGCGCGCGGCCGCCCCTTCCTGCAGGCGGCGCAGGTAGCCTGCCACCTGCGGCTGCACGTAGGCGTTGGCGCTGACGGTGGACAGTCGCTCGTACTCGCGGATCTCGGGGCATACGTCCGAGGCCAGCGACACCCACAGGCCGGGTGCGTGCTCGCGCAGCAGGTCGCGCACGCGGCGCTCGTGCGCGGGATTGGCGTAGCCGTGCAGGAAGCAGACGGCCACGCTCTCGATGCCGTCGGCCAGCAGCTGCCGCGCCAGCTCGACCACCTGCGCCTCGTCGAGCGGCGTGATCACGCGGCCGGCCGCATCGGTGCGTTCGACCACGCCATGACGCCAGTGGCGCGGAACCAGCGGCGCGGGCTTGTCGAGGAACACGTCGTACTGCGCGAAACGGTCTTCGAGGCCGATTTCCACCAGGTCGCGGAATCCGTGCGTGGTGAGCAGCGCGGTAGGCGCGCCTTTGCGCTCGATCAGCGCGTTGGTGGCCAGCGTGGTGCCGAGGATCAGCAGGTCGACGTCGGCCCAGCCGGCGCCGGCCAGTCGCAGCATTTCTTCGACGCCGCCAAGGACGGCTTGCTCCGGCGCCGTCGGCGTGGTGAGTACCTTCAGCGTGTGCTTCTCGGTGCCGCGCAGCAACACCACGTCGGTAAAGGTGCCGCCGACGTCGACGGCGACACGCAGGCGCGGGTCATGCGCGGCGGAGGGGGAGGGGAGTTGCGAAGACATGAGGGAGAAGCTCTTTGAAAGGGTCGGCGCTCGAATCCGCTTGGCGCCGGCCGGCGACGCAGATGCAACCGCGCTGGCGGCGCACGCTCTCGCCACGGCATGCGCCGTGGGGCAGGGCCATAAGCCACGCGGAGGAAACCGGTCATCTTGCGCGCGTGCGGCGGCCTGGGCAACGAACGCGTTCGACTATCGTTATGCACTGCACTGCACTGCACTGCACTGCACTGCACGGCCCGCGGCACCCGGTGGCCGGAGCGGCGGCGCGCGCCTGCCATCGGGCGGCGCGAGGCGGCCGTCCTATCCCGCCGGCTGCTCGTCGTAGCCAGGCGGCGCGACGAAGCCGCCGTAGGCCTGTTCCAGCAGGTGCGCGAAGTGCAGGGTGGTGCGATCTTCGAGGTAAGGGCCAACGGCTTGCGCGCTGATGGGCAAGCCTTGCGCATCGAGTCCGAGCGGAAAGCTGGTGGCCGGCAGTCCCGGCAACACCGGCAGGCCCGCCCAGTAGAACAGGTCGAGGAAGCGGACCTGGCGGGTGCCGTCGGCGAACTCGACCGGGAACGTGCGCGCGTCCTTCGGCTCGCGCTGGTCGTGCGCGAAGGCCGGCAGCGGCGCCACCGGCGTCACCACCACGTCGAAGCGTCCGAACAGGCGCTCCCATTGGTGGCGCAGTGCGAAGCGCGCTTCGTTGTCGCGCAGCCAGTCGGCATGACGCAAGGCCGGCGCGCGCAGCCAGGCGGCATCGGCGCTGTCGTCATCAGGCGAGAGTGCCGCAAGGCGTTGGCGCGCGGCCTCGCTCTGCGCGGGCGGCGACGCCAGCGAGGAGCCCAGCAGGCTGCGGTACACGCGGTGCTGCAGCACCAGGTCGGGCAGGAGACCGGCCGGCACGTCGGCGATGTGGTTCACTTGCGTGCCTTGAGTGCACAGGCGTTCCACGAGGCGCTCCACCACCTGCTGTTCGTGCAGGCTGCGTTCGGTGCCCGGCCACTGGTCGATGACCAGCACCCGGAAGTCCCGCAGCCGTGCGTGGCGCGCAGGCGGCAGCGCGACCTTCCAGGCCTTGGCGGCGATCGGCTCGCGGTTGAGCAGCAGGTCGAGCGCCAGCTCCAGGTCGGCGGCGGTGCGTGCCAACGGACCCGCCACCACCAGGTCGCGGTCCGCCAGGCGGCCCGAGGGCACGCCGGTGCCGCCCAGCGCGACCAGGCCCGCGGTCGGCTTGTGGCCGTAGACGCCGTTGAAGTGCGCGGGAATGCGGATCGAGCCGCCGATGTCGGTCCCCAATTCCAGGGAGACATAGCCAGCCGCCAGCGCGGCTGCCGAACCGCCCGACGAGCCGCCCGGGGTACGTGCAAGATCCCATGGATTGTTGCTCGTACCGTGGATGGCGTTATAGCTCTGCAGGTCGGCCAGCGCGAGAGGAACATTGCTCTTGCCGACGATCACGGCACCGGCCTCACGCAGTGCCGCGACGGCCAGCGCGTCGGTTGCGGCGACGTTGCCGGCATAGGCGGGGTTGCCGTTGCTGGTGACAAGTCCGGCCACGTCGAACGATGCCTTTACCGTGATCGGCACGCCTAGCAATGGCTGGCGTTCGCCGCGAGCCAGGGCAGCGTCGGCCGCGCGCGCGTCGGCGCGGGCTGCTTCGTCGTTTCGCACGACGACGGCGTTGATCGCTCCGTCGAGGCGGTCGATGCGCGCCAGTACGTGTTCGAGCAACTCGACAGCCGTTACGTGGCCGTCAGCAAGCGCCTGGGCCTGTGCGCTCGCGCTCGCAAAGGTCAGCGCCTGCAAGCGAGACTGCTGGATGTCCTGCGTCGTCATGCTGGATCCCCGGGTGTCGGCATTCATTTGCGCGGCTCGATCCAGGCGTCCGAGAGATCGCCCGCCATCAGGTCGATGCTGTTATTGAGGTTGTGTACGCGCACGCTGTACACCTGGACAAATGGAACGGTGACAAGCGGCAGCACCGGCAGGTCGCGCCCGACGATCTGCTGGATCTGCTTGAAATGACTTGCGCGCCTGCCAGGGTCGACCTCCACGGCCGCCTGGCGAAATAGCTCGTCGACCTGCGCATTGACATAGTGCGAGCCGTTGATCCAGACCAGCGGGTTGCGCACACCGTCGCCCCAGTAGATCCGCTGCACGCCCACTGTCGGGTCGAACAGGCGTCCGAGGCCGTTGATATTGATGTCGAAGTCGCGCGTGGTGTAAACGCGTTTCAGAAAGGTGGGAAGGTCGCCATCCACGACTTCCACCTTGATGCCGACGCGGCCGAGCGCCGAGCGCAGATAGTCCGTGGTCCGCTTGAATTCCGCCCCGGGGATGTAGCTCAGTCGGAGGGCAAAGCGCTGGCCGGTGGCCGGCTTCGGATAGCCCGCCTCGTCAAGCAACCGGTTCGCCGCCGCGACATCGAACGGGTACTGGAAGGTACTGTCGTCATAGTAGTCAGACAAGACGCGCGGAACAGGGGAGTTCACCAGCTCTGTGCGCTTGTAGTAGATGGCGTTCCGGATGAAGTTGCGATCGATGGCCTGTGCAATGGCGTGGCGCACCTTGACGTTCGCCAGGATTGGATTCTCTACATTGAATTCCAGGAACGACGCGTTGTTGAGGAAGCCATCGTACGTGTCGTCCGTCCTCAGCTTCGGGTTCGCGGCCAACCGCTCCAGGTCAGCCAGTCCGACCCCCTGTGCCGCATCGACCTCGCCGGTTTCCACCGCGGTCGAAATAGCGGCCGGATCTCGCATGAACTTCAGGATCACCCGGTCGAGGTGCGGATAGCCATTGCGCCAGTAGTTCGGATTCTTGCGAAGCACCACGTGGCTGCCGCGGACCCACTGCTCGAATAGGAAAGGCCCGGTGCCAACAGGCGCATTGCTGTTCGGGCTGCTCAGCGGCGCACCGTCACCATAGCGATGCGCAGGCACGACGGGCAGCTCGGCAGACGACAGCGCCTTGAGGAGAAAGGGCGCCGGTCTGGACAGGACAATGACCGCGGTAAGCGGGTCAGGCGTGTCGACGCGCTCCACATTGGCCAGCGTGATGCGTCCGCGCGGCCCCTGCTTTTTTTGCGCAAGCACCGAGTACCGGACGTCCTCAGCGGTAAAGTTGGTGCCGTCGTGAAATTTGATGCCCGGCCGAAGCTTGAAGGTGTACTTCAGGCCATCGGCACTGACTTGCCAGGCCGTAGCCAGTAGCGGCTGGGGGTTGAACTTCGCATCATAGCGAAGCAAGCCTTCCGTGATCTTGCCGCTGACGTTGCGATTGTCGGTCTTTGTGTCAAGAAAGGAGACGAGTGCCGTAGGCTCTTGCGAGAGGGCGTATGTCAGTGTGCCACCCTCCACGGGCGACTGTGCATTGCTCTGCGCAGTGACAGCGAGTGGCAAGGCTGCCAGCACGAGATGAAGATACCGGCGGTCGAACTTGAGAGTCCTAAGCAAGGATGGGAGCATGACATGCAGCGTGGATCGCAGCGTCGTTGAATAGGCATTCGATTGTCTTGGAATTTCGCGAACGCACTTAGCATTTGTTCGCGCATTGAAATGCGACGCGGCCGCATGTCGACATGCAGCCGCGATCAAATGGCGCTGGACCGGGTAGGCGCAGCGAGAGCGGTGCGAATGGGGTGTGATCTCGCGCTGTGTGGCCTGGCTACAGCACGCGGTGCGTCATGCGCAAGAGGATTTTTCGTCTGTCGAGCCGCGCCGAGTCAGACGACGAGAAAAGTGATGGGGTAAAATCTGATAAGAATTATCTACTTACGTAGACTTTGTCGCTGCATTCAACACATATTTTCGTCTTTTTTGGGGATGAAATATTCTATCGGTTCTACGCCGAAGATGTAATTGTGTGTCTTTTTCGGGAGCGACCGCAGCCGTTGTCATGCTGCCTATGTCTCCGCTGGCGTGTGAGCGCCGCCTACCCGCCCCTACCTCCCTTGAGCTTGCAGGCAAACGGCGAAAGCCTTGGTTCTGCGCTCTTGTCTCAGAGCTCCTAGTAATCGCCTGCAGTTCATGGAGTTCATTCCGCTCCACTCCACACATTGTCCCCGCAACCGAAAGTATTTTTTTGGGGAAAGTCCTTGGGTTTAAATGCGAATTTTGCGATTTTCTGATAATAAAAAATATTAAAATTATGCGCACTATGCAACCAGTTTCATAGGGTTACTGATACCGTTATCTACTCACAAAATTTTCTACCATATATTCTCCAAGACTCGCCGTTGTGACTCATCATGTATCACGCCGCAGACCAGCACAGATTGAGCCCGGCTGAATTTGTTAGAAATCCAAATCGCGGCCACGCGTCGGTCTATTTTTTTGATTCCCCAAAAAATGATCGTCGCTTTGGCATTTTCGGCGTGGTTGCATTTTCGCATTTATTGCTAGCCGAAGGAAATCCTGAAATACTGTCGTATCTTCCATCCAGGCCACCAAAAGAAAAATCTGAAAAAAAATACAAACAAACAGTTGATGTTTTATATCAGTCTGGCAAGACGGAGTGTTGGCACTTCAATCACTCTAGGAACGGGGAACCCACGCGACACAAGAATAGGATAACCAAGACCGAAGGCGAAATCCGAATGGCGCAATGGCTGCCCCATAATTGGATGTTGCTATGTTCCTATCGAACACGCGTTAGAGGAGCTATAGACCCGAATCCCAGGGCCCTCCCAGGATTAATTAGCGCCAGAAGTAGCTTCACGCTCCAGGAGGTTCTCGCACTAGAAGATTGTGATCCCGCACACTTACTTGCTAGTGTGGCGCGCTACTTGGCAAACGGGAAACTTAAAACCGAACTTCGTACTAGCGCATTTCACCGACGTTCCCTTCTAGAACGGGTTGAATAATGGGCGGGGGCGCGCGGAGATCGTTGATTCAACAATATCACGGTGAGCTTGTCGACTGGCCCCATCCCGATATCACCGTTCTTGACGATGCGACTCGTCGAACGTTTCTGAATCGAAAGCTTGCCGTTGAGTTATATGCTGCCGATATTCCCTACGGTGAGATTCAAGAACAGACAAAATTCTCGCCAAACGAAGTGAGGCGCTTGCTCCGACGATGCGTGGCATCAGCAGGGGAGGGGTGTATTGTAGGATTTTATGCGTTGCTTCCGAGTTTTCGCATTAAGCCTTACTTCAGAACGAAACCCATTATTGCGAAGCATCCATTGGCCGATCAACGCTCTAGTGGTTACGCTGGCGCGCTGGCGCAGTTATTCGAAAAGTTTCCTGATGTCAAGAAAGATTTAATACAAAAATTCTTTCTGCAGCCGGATAAACAAAAGAAGTCAAAAAATAGCCGTTCGCCGCAGTTAGGGCCGCAGCCTTATATTGAAATACATGGCGAGTTTCTTTCTGAATTACGGACAAAAGGGGTTGGAGAGAATGAATGGCCCTTCCTGACGGAAGACAAGGGTAGACGATCCCTTTTGCGCTTCCTTCATTCTTTGAAGAATGAAAGATCAGAGCGTGCGGTAAAAGCCAGAATGGGTGCTGAGGCGACTAACAATCTAGGACATGGTATGGGTCCTAATGCTCTCATATCGCCACTTCTCCCGTTTGCAGTCGTAGAGCTTGATTACACAGTTATTGATATTCCCACTCATGTTAGGGTGATTGATCCCAACGGTACAGGGCATTTGATACCTATATCTCGTTGGTATCTAGGGTTGCTGGTCGAGGTAAAAACAAGCGCAATTTTGGGCGCACATATCTCTCTGGAAGTTAACCCGAGCGCCGATTGTGCGTTGCAGACGATGTTGAGCAGTGTGCCTGTCGTGTTAGACGCACGGAATTCTGGTGACGTTCGCATTGAGGTACGTAGCACCAATATGGATTTTGTTGCACGCGGCCCCACCTTGATATGCTCGTTGATACCGCAGTTGGCAGGGCAAGCATTCAGTTTGCTTAGGGTGGATAACGGTTGGTGCAATATTGCAAATGATTTTGTAAATAACGTTATTGATGTATTTGGTTGTGCCATTGAGTTCGGCCCCCCACGTGCCTGGTGGGGAAGGTCGTTAGTCGAAAGGATCATTGGGGTTTCAAAAGAACGCGGAGAGCATCGCCTGAAGGCCACATACGCGTCGGGCCCCGACGATGTTCGCCGGCCCCCCGATGTCGAACAGCTCGGTTTAAATGACGGAATCGACCTTGATTTTGTGGTCGATATGTTGAATGCCGTTGTCCGTGAACATAATACTATCTCAACCGGTGATCGACTTAATGGTGCAACTGTAATTAATGTTCTGCAAAGATTCGTAGATAAGCATGAGCTTCTATGGGTTCCACAGCCTCTACCAAGATCTATCAATTCAAATGATCGACTCCTTATGCACCGACGAAAGGTGGAGGTTAGGGGAGAATGGGGCGTCCATACGCGTAGGCCGTACATTAATACGGCATACTGCCGATATACAAATCCTCGTATCGCTTCTGATTTTTCTATGATAGGAAGAAAAGTGTTTGTCTACATCAATCGTCTCGATGCGAGAGAGGCATGGGCAAGTGACGCGGAAACTGGCGAGAATTTGGGCAAGCTATACGGTGAGGAAAAATGGGAAAACTGGCGATGTGCATTGCGGGTCAGAGAACTGGTAGGCGCAAAAGCAAAGGGACGGCCCCGAGGCCGGAGCCCCGATATTTATGCTAGATCCGGAAAAGTAGATTATGAGTTTGTAACGAGCGAAAATAGCGGCGAAAATATCGGAAAAAAAACTGCGCTTGCGATAGCGAAAGTAGCTCGGGATAGCTTTACTGGTTCGAAATCAGCATCCCTAAAGCCGGCCGAAGAAGATAACCACAATAATAATGTTGGGAGTGATAACGATCTGCTTCCAAATATAAATCCGCGCGGAATATTCAAGCTGGATTCGGGGAATAAGAAATGATTGCGTGCGATCGTGGAGAAAGAAATGGATGAGGGTCATCTTCGAGCATTAATGCTGCAGCACCCGATTATATCCAAGAAGAGCAGAGCGGAATCACCATTATGGACACTCCCGATATCGAATTTTTATGACAACGCCAGAACTTTATTGTTTCTCAGGCAAAGTTTTTTCATAGAAGAGATCGCTGGCGAGGGAAAAACCATCATGATGAATGTCCTTCGTGAGCGGTTACCAAGAGATCTCAGCGAAATTCACGTACTCTCTTATAGAGGCTTAAATAGGGAAATATTTTCTCATGGTGGATTTGTGAGGGATTTGCTTTATACGGTTAATCATGCTGCTCTTGATGGAAATTCATACGAATTAAGTCGGAGATTGATTAATGACATTGTGGCTTCTGCACTGGAGACTAATTGGAAGCTAATTGTGATGCTGGTTGACGAAGCGCAGGCCCTTCGTCCTATAGATTTCGGTTTTATCAAAGATCTGCATAATGAATTAGAAGAGGTGAGGATTGATTTCGTCGTGATTTGTTGTGGCGAGTCTCCAAAAATTCGTGAATTATTCAGAACCTTATCCAGTGAGCAGCAAATAGGCTGCCTGGATCGGTATTTTAGGCATCGGCTGAGACTCAGCGGATATGGATTGGAAGAGCTGCAAGATCTGCTTGAGGTGATCGACGTGAAAAGATGGCCGACGGATTTTGGACCAACATGGACAGAATTTTGTTTTCCACTCGGATATGCCTCTGGCTTTCGCCTAGCTAATCAAGCCAGTTTATTTTGGCAGGCAATGAAGGAGGTACATCTTATAAGAGACGATAAAATATCAGAACCAAGTCAAAATGGAAAATTGCTTTCGAGGCGTATTTTCGATGCTCTTGGGTTTTTAGCGTTTAAGGGTATGGATAAAGATTGCCCAAACTTCGAGTTTCCAAAGGAAGATTGGCAGAGTGCCGCTAAGTTTGCAGCTAAATCGGCCTGGGATGAAAAACCGGATGCCACGGATAGACCAGACTGCTCTCAAGCTTAGGCATGAAAGACGCTCACTGGTGCGGTGGTGGATTAGATTCGATACCAAATGAGTCTTCATTCGGGTATTTTCATCGGTTGTGTTGGCTGAATGCAGTTGGCATGCAAGCCGCAATGAGGTTACTCGATGCTCCGAATTTTCCCACGCGCACGCAGACTTTTTTCGGCAAGCTGAAACGAATCCGCCATGTCATAGAGCGAGTTAACTTCAATAGTACTAGGTTTCCAGAGGAGCGTTCGCTGGTGGCTGGGGAGGTTTCAAATTTGTTGGGCGCCATTTTTACTAGTCGCCTTAGATTTTGTCCCGTTTGTTTGGAGTCCGGATATCACTCGATCTGGTTTCAGTGTAGCAAGTTAGCGCGATGCCCGATTCACAATGTTGATATACATGATCGTTGCATGAAGTGTAGTAGCCTTCTCTCCGATATAGGTATTTTGGAAAACTTCAGAGAGGCGCTTCATTGTCCGGTATGTCACTGTGCATTATCGGGGGCGCCCCTTAGTCCAGGAGTTTTTGTCGAAAGCTACCTCCACGAACATCGAACCCACGTAAAAATATATCGACAAGCATTCTCTACGTTGAATGAGTGGGTAGAGGATGTCTCCGCTCGCGGTGACAGTTGGATCGCCTACTCCAACGTCGAAATATGGGCCGCGGATGCGGAATGTGCCTTTGCGATTGCATGTGCGCTGGCAAAGCCTCCGGAGATATTGGAACGGCCATCATGCAACGGCGTAGCCCTGTTCTGGCAACGACATTTGGCGGGAAATATGTCATTCGTGCCTTTGTTTACTATTAGACGGCGCGAAGACGAGCTTATACGCGTTGTCTATTGCTGCACTTTGCGGCTTCTGCGTTCTTATGCTGCGGGTATTGCGAGCTCCGGGAGGGTTCCGCTGAAGCAATTTGTCGTCTTCAGGAAGGGCGACGGAATACAAGTCAGCACAGGGGATGCACGAGTACAGGCCTACCTGCTGCTACGCTATTTTGTGGAACAACCTGCCAATAGTGTTATCGCGCTTGATTCAGCAGTAGAACAGGTGTCGCCAAGTAGAGATTTGGGATGGTTTCTCTCCAGGGACGAGAACTCGAGAGCATCGACCCGAGCAGGAATTCTATTGGCGTATGCGACAATGCATCGTGCGATTCGAGAAGCAGCGACCTCCGGATTTGTGAAATGGGATCGTCTGATCGAACTGGTACAAGGTGTCGTCATGGCCCATCAATACTCGGAGACTGTCGAGCGGGGAGTCGTAGTATTCCGGATGCCCGTGGGAATGCCTTTGGCTCCGTTTCGGCCTTTGCCGAATCTTCCCCGCATTTCTGCGTAAGAAATCTGAAATCGGGCATCGCACGGTGGTGGTCGGAGTCATGCGCCAACTCGCCAGCAGCGAAAGCACCTTGAAAGCGGGAAAGCCAGCACGCCCCTTATGATCCCGAGAGGGCGTGGTCGGACCTTCAACGGGCCGATATTTGAGGCTGTGTGGCCGAAGGAAGCACAGTTTAGACGTCCGGCCGTTTCTCATGAACTCGCCGGGCTTTGCGTCAGTGCCGCTGCAGCGTTTCGAGCTTCCTTGGCGGGTATCCGCCATCACTTTGTTTTCGTTGGAGGCAGGCTGGAACGAAAACTAGTTCCGGAGGTAGCGAATGTCACCCGATCGGCAGCGATGTCTTGCCTCGAACTGTTATGGATTCTGTGCGGGCCAGCTTCTCCAGGGCATACCGACCAGTAGGCCGAGTGCCCGATCAACTCTCGGCAACTGACCCAACGTTGGACATTGATCGGCGCTTTCAATGGCTGGAACGCCGCCGCACGCTCCAATACGAGTGATTCTAAGAAAGCTGACGGTACATGCGACGTGAGCCACTCCGCGTACGCGCTGGTTGCGCTAGCGTAATTCGTATTGTGCAGAGCCGGTCCAACCCTGTGCATGGGAGCACGTGCGATACAACTTGTTGCCTCGGATTTCATATTGAGGAACTGCGCTCCAGCTGTCTGCATGCGACACGGTACGGTACACCTTATCGCCACGGATCTCATACTGAGGCAGGCCAGTTCAACCGCTAACATGGGACACCGCCCGGTAGACCTTGTTGTCGCGAATCTCGTATTGCGGGAGGCCAGTCCAGCCATCGACGTGGCTCACCGTTCGGTAGCTTTTTGCCATCACTTTCGCCAGATATGTCCCACACCAAAGCCACATCGGCCCAGTCATTCGGCAATGCCTGACGCGCGTGCTAGGTCGGGAGCGTCAGGGAGGCTTGATAGCCGCCGCCAAACGCGCCCTCGAAGTCATACTCATACAAGGTTGTTCGTCCCATACCCGGCTGACGCTGGCCCAGGAAGAACGTAAAGGCGTTGGGCGCCGCAATAAAAATATGCATTGGAGGTTTCACGTCCTTCCGCTCCATATTGATGCGCTGAACCAAGGCTTCGGCGAGTTCGAAAGCGTGCCTGCCGCTTGCGACCGACTGCGCTCCCGATCCGCACGACGGTTTCGCGACTAATAGCTTGCTGACGCCAGGCAAGGCGGTGGCAATATAGCCGCGCACCGCGTCGGGAATATCGTGGGTGAGCGCAACAGCCACGGCCATCTCTCCTGACTCTGACGTCAAGTCTTCCACTTCAAAGTTCCACGTCGGCCAGTCTGGATTGGTGAAAGTGTCCGTCGCGCTCCAGCTTTGCCGGTCGATCGTACGCTGCTCGATTTCCACGTGCCGTCCAGACTTGATGTTGACGACGGACCCAGCGGCAAACGCCAGCGTCAAGTGGGCGTCTAGCGCCAGGAGTAACGGTTGCGGTTCGCGCGCCGCGTCAATGAGAAAGCGCTTGAGCGCGGGGTACAGGTTGCCGGTCCAATCTTGCTGGTCGCGAATGGCCCGATCGTTGAAATACGGTATCAAGTCCAGGACGGTGCTGCATCGTTCCTCTAGTCGGTCGAACGCGTGCTCGAACGACTTGACACCCACTAGTGTCCTTGGAGAGTTCCTTTTCGCAAACAGATTCTCGCGCTGGCAGGCGTCCCGAAAGGTGTCCCGCGTGAACTCGAGGCGACCCTGGGCGAGCCATTGGAAGACGATGTCGTCATACCGGAAGCTACTCTCGTTCAGCGGTATGCGAAGCAGTCCCCGGTTCTCGAAGTGCATGTCCAACAGTTCGCGGAGGTCATCCAGCGATGTGGAGTCGGTGTCGAGCGAAAGCGTGCGGGCCAGTAGACGCAATTCGGCATCGTCGATGCCCAGATGTTCCCGCCACAGTTTCCGGATCCGGCCTGTCGCCGACGCATCGGTCTTCGTGCCAAACAACTGCTCCAGGCGAATGGCTTTGTGACGCTGATGGATAAGGGGTCGGAGCGGGTCGGTCTGCGCGATCCGCCAGTTGGTTAGCAATTTGAATCGGACCCCGATCCCGTCTTTCGCGTGGGCGTGCTGAGCATTTCGGGCCCGCTGAAGAAAGGAAAAACGATTGGCGTTGATCCACTCGGGATCTATGAGGTCGCTATGTCCGAAGTCGCTTACCGAAACGTGCCACTTGCATTGCGTGTACTCCCGCAGGATTGGTTTTCCTTCTGGGTCATTTGGTGCACGGCTGGGGTCATATTCCACCCATACGTCGTCGAAGCCTTTGGGACCGGATTCGAAACCCACGCGAATGACGGGGCTGTTAGGGTCAAGCAGGCAAACGGCCTTGCGCCAGAAAATCCGGGCCTGGAAGTTGTCGCCGTCCCGACGCACAGGCGCTTTAGTTATCGGCAGTCGATAGCTGACGCGCGGCGGGACATGCATCCGCATCGATGCCGTAGCCCAGCAAATGCAGGGCCGCGGCATGGATCGACGCGTGTTCGTTCGATATAGCTCCCGCGAAGCTTCCATAATTGCGAACTTACGATAATTTCGATTATGGAAGGGCTTCCATAATCGAAAGGCATGGCTCTTCGCAGACACCGTGGCCGGCGCCAAGGCAAGCGCCATGATCTATAGCCTGATGCTGACGTGCCGGGCCTGTGACGTCGAGCCATATGCCTATCTGCTCCACGTGCTCACAGAGTTGCCACAGCGAACGCCAGACGCCGACATCAGCGACCTGTTGCCGTTCAGCTTCGCCCCGCCGAAAGCCGCCCCGCCGCATCCTGCCTGAATACGCTCGTCGCACTCAAGGTGTGCCGAAACTGGCGCTTACGATGGGCAAGCCCTTTCGATGCCGGGCGCCATAGTTGACCAACGTAGACGCGTTGCTCCGCAGGTACCCGCAGACCTTATCTAGATTCCACCACAGCGTACTGAATTCATACCCCGCTCTGGTCAGGAGCTGCGCGTCCAATGCCTTGATGCGCTCCAACGCTTTGCGGCCCTTGCCATGCCACGCGAGCCACTTGGCGTGCGTGATTTCGGTCTCTATCGACTCTCGTTCCAGTGAATCGATAACCTTACTGCCGAACACGGAACGCTGCGCCGCTTTGAACTTCATAGCGATGTGGAACCAATCGAGAATCCTGCCGCGTGCGAGCTGACTGCCCCGGATGGTCTTCTCAAATTCACCGGCGTCGTCGCTGATCACGGTAACGCGCTCGTCGGTCGCCACACCGTTTCGAGTGAGAAATTGATCCAGCCGCGCTACTGCCGAGGTAACTTCCCGGTGCACATAGGCATAGAACTTTGGCGGCCTGTCGGTGAACGTCGCTCGTCCAGCGATGAGGTTGACATGTCGGCCAAGGCCCCTCACCGAGTCGCAATGCCGCAACCACGCCGAGTCAACGCTCACGGTCGCGACATGGCTGGATTCGCGAACCTGGACGCCTCCGTCGAAAGGGGGCAGCTTCGCAATATCACGCTCGATGTCAGCGTCGAGTTGCTTTCCGATAGCACGAATCCGATTTCGAGTGCCGCTGAACGAAATGCCCTTGTCCAGAGGCAGTATTTCCTTCAGCATCGCCGTGGCCTGCCGATATGGCAGATGGCTTGCCCACTTCGCCTGGAGGTATTCCAGCTCTGGCGTGGCGCGATTAGTCAGCGCTTTAGACAAGGGATGGATCACGGATCGTGGCGTCGGCACAGTCCGTTGGCAAGCACACGACCACAGCCTCGGACTGTTCACCATCACCTTGCCATACACCGTGCGCACCACCGTCGAGCGCTGGTCCTTGTGGCTCAAAGCCGCCCCGCAACTCCTGCAATGAGTCTGGCCCGAAAGCCATCCCGCGACTTGTTTCGAAACCAGCTCGGTCTGAACCTTGGCCAACAGCGAGCGGCCCTCCGCGAGGGTCAGGCCCAGATCCGCAAGACTACCGTCACGGCGCTCGATCACTGCCAAAACGCCCTCACCGGCATGGCCAATATCGCTGCCCTCGTCCGCCAACCTGGCTTCGATGATCAACCGCATGGCTTGCTCCCACCGTTGCGATACCGATCAGCCTAGTTCACATACAACCGGCGCGGTGCCTAAGCGGCACTTTCTTGGTGTCCTCCCCAACCTTTGCACGCTCTCCAACGGATAGCGAGAAGATGTTGTTCGAGCGTGAGAAACGCAAATACAATGCGATGCATAGGCCAGTCTGTTCTGGTTGTCGTGTGGCGCCTGGAAAACATCGCACGATATCAGAGCAGTACTGGCCTTCCTTATGTCCGTTGCGTCTCGCGCTGATTGCGGAGATGTTCAGAAAATCGCCCCAGCCGTTCGCGGGATAAACGGCCCTCCCCAAACCTCAGATTGCGCGGGACGTAACAACCCGCAGCCGCAGAAGCTCGATATTGGCGCGGCCATACATTTGGCGCTTGAGGAGCTTGAGCCTGTTGACATGACCCTCCGTCTGGCCATTGCTCCATTGCAGCCTGACACGCGCGGTGGAGCCTGCATGCCCCCATGCCCTTCATGTCGCCTGTTTGGAAGCACAATCCGTTTCTGCCGCGGGAAGAACACTCTCGGAGACGCTGCGCAGCTTGTGAAGCAAGGCAACAGAGTCGCGCTCAATTCGCTTACGCAAAACCAGCCGATCAGCCATGCGGGCCACCACACTGGAAAACCGATACTCCAGCGTCCGCACGAAGCGCGTGCCAGTGGCTGTGCCGATGCACTCATACGTGACGAACATCTCAAGACCCCGGTTGCCACGGGCCCGGGTTCGCCAGAGCCGATCCGGAAGACTTTCCACGACTTCCCACTGCAACTTGCCTGCACGGCCGCCGACGTACGCAAAGTGGCTCCCAACCGGCAGCGACCCTCCCTGCCCGGTGATCGCTACGTGGTAAGGATGCCACTCGTGCCAACGAAGCGGAGTACTCACGTAGGCCAGTACCTGGCTTGGCGTCCGGGCGATATCAATGGAATGCTGCATCTTGACGGTGGGGACCAGGCTCTCGCTTGCTTCTTCGGGCTCCCAATGAAGGGTTCCATAGATCCAGTCCCACAGTGGAAACACTACGGCGAAGTTCTTGGTCTGCATCAGGTCACGGCGGTGATGCAACTCATGCAACCGCCGCATGTGGCGAATCCACGGCAGGCGACAGATCGGATTCTGCGGCGGGAGGTGCTCGCAGGCATGAAAGATCTCGTAGCTGAGATAGCCGCCCAGTAGCGTGGCGGCAAACAGCGCAGCGACGTTCGCATTGACCAGGCCGATGATCGACCAAGCGAGCAGCGCGCCAATGCTGTAGACAACGATCAGCCATGCCGGGAACAGAATCACCCGCCAGTCCTTGGCGAACTCGTAGCGCATCTGGTCATCTGCGAAAAAACTATGATGGTCGCCCGTGTGGCGCTGGTAGAACGCCTTCGCGAATCGCTTCTTGTTGTGCCCGAGACCCTTATGGGTGCGGTACTCGCCACTGCTGTAGAAAATTAAGGTGGCCGGCACAGTTAGCCACTCCACCGCGCTGACGTGGTCCAACTTGTTCAGCAAGAAGAGGATCAAGGTCACGCCGAAAACAAGAACGAAGCCAGCATGCAGCCAGGGGTTGTAGTAAGGCGAAATGTTCGCCCGGTATTTCTTCCGGAAGGTTTGGGTATCAAAAGACATGATCGGCTCTCAAAGACTGTTGCGCTGTCGGGCTCGCGATACGTGGCCAGTTCCGCCAAGCCCCCGCGGACCTTTCTGACGTCTGGCGCCAGTAGGTCGCTTGGTGTTGTAGTCTATTGGTGCGATCATTTTCATTCCAATGGATATTGATGATGAGAATTATTGATGAATCAGAATTTGCAGCAGATTGATCTCAATCTCCTCTTCGTGTTCGACATGCTGATGCAGGAGCGCAACCTGTCACGCGCGGCCGAGCGACTGCACAAGAGCCAGCCGGCGGTGAGCAATGCGCTCAGTCGTCTGCGCGAGCAACTGGGGCAACCTCTTTTCCGCCGTACCGCTAAGGGACTCGAGCCCACTGCCGGGGCGATGACGCTGCACGTGCCGGTACGGCAAGCCCTGCGCTTGCTGCAGGCAGGGCTTGCCGTTCAAGAGAGTTTTCAGCCGGACACGGAGCGAACCTTCCGACTGTCGATGAATGACTATGGGCAGCTACGGCTGTTACCGAGCCTGATGACCCGGCTGATGGCGCTGGCGCCGCAGGTGAAGCTGCAGGTACTGTCGGACGAAGGTGCCCTGATCCCGCAGCGACTGGCCAGCGGAGATCTGGACTTGGCGATTGATTACCTGTACTTCGACGACGCCGATTTGCTCTACCAACCGATTCACGAAGAGCGCCTCGCAGTTATCGGCCGACCGGGCCACCCTGCATTCAGGGAAGGCCTCGACAAGACGGCGTATCTGGCCGCACAGCACGTCTCGCTCTTGCCGCGAGCCGGCCGCGGCAGTCCGCTCGAGATCGTCCTGGGCTCGGCCAAAGTGCAGCGCCATGTGCAGTTGCAAGTTCCGCACTACCTGACCATTCCAGCCATCGTCGCCAGCACCGATTTGCTGGGTACCGTGCCCTGGCACTTGGCCAGGCATTTCGTGCACAACTATGGCTTGCAGCTCGCGGAGCTTCCTTTCGAAACGCCTGCGGTGCAGGTCAGCTTGATATGGCACCGTCAACAACAACACATGTCTGGTCTGCAATGGCTGAAGGAGCAAATTGCGCAAGTTGCACAGACCGAATCGAGCTGATGTGGCGGGCCTCATTGGGCTGCCTGCGCGATGGATCTTTGAATCCATAGTGGCGCTGCCTGCGCTGTGTCGGGAAATCGGGCGGCGCGTTCGAGCCCTGCAGCCGCACCAATAAAATCAAGGGTTTACAGGGGTTTTCCTGTAAACCCTTGTGCATTTTGCGGTCTATGTAACCGCCATGTAACCCGATTGGATCGCCGCGATCCATCTGGAACCATGTCCTGCCTGCGCCTACAGTTGCTTCGTGCCCCATTTGCTCGTGTGGCACATAGGTCTCGCGCGATAAAATCCTACCCACTGCATCAAAGGGGACCGGGGTCGTGTCACAAGCAACAACGCCACAAGAATGCGTCGCTGCCGCAAGGCAGCTTTATGCCGTTTTGAAAGGGCATCTCGATCGTCCAACTTGCACCAGCAGGATGTGCGGAATTCCCTCGTGAGGCGATGGGCCTCGATGGAAGACCGTTCAACGTCATCGACCGTCAGACCAAGGCTCGCGAAATCATGCGGCTATGGGAAGCCTTGGGACGATCAGGACAGTAATGCATGATGGCAAGGTGTTGCACTTTTGATTTGAGGCCGCCATTTATTGTCGAGGTGGCGCAGTACTTTCGCGAATTACTAGGTCAGGCTCGAACTCGGTCTGGATGTTTTTGGCTCCTCCTTCGATCTGCTCAATCAAGTTGCGCGAAGTAAGCTCGCCAATCAGAACGGGATTCGAGTGCACTGTCGTTAGCGCGGGTGTTACCAGTTCCGCCATCTGCCAGTCGCCGAAGCCTGTGACAGAGATGTCGCTCGGAACCGAAAGTCCCAATGTGCGGCACTCCGCGATCGCCGCCACAGCAATGAAGTCATTGATGCATATCAGGGCGGTCGGCTGTTCCCGATGCAACAGCAAGTCCTTGCGCTGCAGGCAGACGCGCACCGCTTGTCGCACAGCAGATGCATCGTAAGGGGTCGGAAAAATGCGGTTATCGGGTAAGGAAATGTCGTTCTCGCTGAGGACGTCTCGGATCCCCAGAAGCCGTTGAGACGATAGAAACTGAGTTTCGAGAGGACCTGGGAGCACTGCAAACTGCCGGTGTCCTTGTTTGACTAAGTAGGTGGTTAGCCTGCGCATAGCCAAGCGGTTGTCATACCCCACCGTCGGATGCATCCCTTCGCGGTCCACGGCCCACATTAGTACATACGGGATAGCGTGCTTGTGTATCAGCGAGAAGACTTCGGGATGATGTTGTGAACCGATTATTGCGATCCCGTCCACTCTACGCTCCAATAGGGCGCGGGCGCAGCGCAATTCGGTCTCACTGTCGTCCCGATGGCAAGTCAACAGAACGGTATATCCAAGCCGGTCGAGCTGGGCCTCCAAGGTATCTACTGCTTTGGCGTAAAGTTCATTCATCAGTGTCGGCGCAATTATGCCCACCGATCGCGTGCGCCCCTGACGTAGTTCGCGAGCCGCCGAGAAGGGAACGTAGTTGAGGCTTGCAATAGCGTTCTGCACTCGCTCCAGCGTGTCAGGTCGCAGCCTATCCGGCGATGTCAGTGCACGGGAGACTGTTGCCGAGGAAACGCCGGCGAGGAGGGCGACTTGCTTGACATTCACCATATCGGGTCAGATGTTATCTTCAGCCGGAATGACGGCCGTCTGCCATCCATTGTAACGATTGGTAGTCGAAAGCAGTTCCCGTCGTTGGAGGGTTCCCGAAGACGGATCGACATCCCTGGTGAGGCTAGTCGAGCCGGACCTTTGCTGAATCTGCCACTCGCTTCCACTTCGAAACTTCGGCGCGAAGCAACGCATTGAACGCCTCAGGCGTGCCGCCTGCGATCTGCGCTCCTTGAGCCATCAGCTTGTCGCGGACCTCCGGATCCTGAAGGGCTTTGTTGAACTCGCTGTTCATCTTAGCAATGATGGCCTGTGATGTCCCGCTCGGGACCATGAACCCGCCCCAGGAAACGGCTTCGTAGCCGTTTATCCCGAGTGCTTCATCTACCGTGGGCACATCGGGCAGTGACGGTAATCGAGTCTTGCTCGTGACCGCGAGCGCCCTGAGCTTTCCACTCTTGACTTGCGGCATTCCCGCGAGCGAGGTGGGAAGGGCAACATTGATCTGCTGACCGAGCACGTCTGTGAGCGAAGGCGCGTCTCCCTTATAGGGAACGTGGTTCATCTTGACGCCAGCCATGGTACTAAGGAGTTCCCCGGCCAGATGGCTGCCCGAACCATTGCCGGCGCATCCAAAGGTGATCTGCCCTGGCCTAGCCTTTGCCATCGAGACTAGTTGGCGCAGGTCCTTTATTGGCGAATTTGCTGCTGTGACGATAATGAGCGGCACCGTTGTCACTAAGGAATTGCTGATCAATGAGGTTTGCGCTTGATGTTGCACAAGCCAAGGACTTCAGCTTTCGCAATCCGGGAGAGATGGGCCGATTCAAGCCGTCTTTCTCGCGTTTCGCACCTTTCCTGGTCGCGCTTTTGCGCGCTCAGGACGGATTGCTCCCCTCTAAGGACAACAACAGCCTCCTGGCGAACACCAGATTCGCCAAACCAAACAGGCTGAACAACTGCGCCGTGTTCTTGAACAGGCCCTTGTAGCGAACCTTGCGATGACCAAACAGATTCTTGATAACGTGGAACGGATGCTCAACCCGCGACCGAATCTGTGCCTTGACCCGCTCGACGGCGATCAGCAAGTCCTTGACGGCTCCGTCACACATCGCCTTGATCTTGCCGCGCTTGACGGCCACCTGCCACTTCACGGTCTTGCCTTGCATCTCCTCGCGCTTGTCCACGCCCGTGTAGCCCGCGTCGCCAAACGCATGCTCCTCGTGGCCATGCAGCAAGGCATGGGCCTGCGACACGTCCGACTCTTGGCCGCTGTGCCCACCACGCTATGCACCAGCCCAGAGGCCGCATCCACGCCGACGTCGGGTAGCAGCGGCGCATTTCTGCGCCACTGCCCCCTAAGGTAGGGTCGAGAACTGGCGCGCGCACCTTCAGGTGCCGGTGGTGATTCCACCGCTTTCGCGATGGCCCGCAATCCGGCGACCATAGTCACGTTTCCAACTCCCGCCACGTCAAACGCAGCATGCGGTTTTCCCGCACTACGCTTTCCTGTTTGCTTCATGTCAAGGTATATGGGACCTATCATGCCGGGGCCGCTTTCGTCGATGGTCGACGACGAACCCGATAGCCGTTGAACAGCTTCAGTTCGTCATAGAGCCACCGCCTACTCCACGTCTTCCAGCCGAAGCCCCGACGATTCCGGGAGCGCTCCAGATGGCGCCTGACCTTCTTTTCCACCCAGTCCTGGATGAAGCTGAAGCACTCACTGGAGTGTCCGACCGCGAAGTAGTTCACCCAGCCACGTAGCACCGGATTTATCAGTTGCACCACCCGATCCACCGGCTGCGACTGGTATCGCCTGAACACCTCCTTGAGTTTGCGCAGCAACGCCGTGCGTTTCTTCAACTTGGGCGTATAGTGCGCTCGCCACACCTGTCTCTTTATGCTGCGCAATCGACGGAAGTCGAATCCCAGAAAGCCAAAGCTCTCACCGCAGTCCAAATCCACCGTGCGACTCTTCTCTTCATTGACCTCGACCTGCAACTTGGCAAACTCTTCCCGAAGCCGTCGGCTTTCGCGTCAGTTCATGCTCGACGAGCAGGCGGCGAAACTTCAGCAGCGTGGTCGCGTCTGGCACCGCCTCGACTGCCAGGTCGATCCCGGCAAACGCCCGCATCGCCATGCTGTCGTACAGCGCGTCTTCCAGTGCCTCGTCCGACAGCCCGTACCACTGCAGGAGGAAGTAAATGCGCAGCATCCGCTCAAGGCCGATCGGCGGCCGGCCACGTTTGCCCTTGGGGTAGTACGGCTCGACCGCCGCAATCAGGCGCGCCCACGGCACCACGCTCTCCATCTCCGACAGGAAGCGCTGGCGGCGCGTCACACGCTTCTTGCCGTGACTTTCCGCTTCCGCAAAACTGATCTGTCGCTTCATCACAGGACCTGAATCATGGACACGCTCATGACAACGCGCTCACCCAATGCCTCGATGACTCGCGCACTGATTTAATCAGATGGTATGGACGCCTCCCCCCGGCAACGGGGCGCCGCTTACCTGCAAGAGTAACTGTAAGGGTCCTCGCTGCCATGGCATCCCTATGCCAAAGTGGAGGTGTCGATTGCAAACGACCCTGATCGGGACGATCCAAAATGAAGCTTACCGTCATCGGCATGGATATTGCCAAGCATGTCTTCCAACTTCATGCGGTGAATGCCAACACCGGTGAAATCGAGCGCATCAAGTTGAAGCGGAGCCAGGTCACCGACTTCCTTGCTCAGCGGGAGCGTTCACTCATTGCCATCGAAGCTTGCGGCAGCGCCCACCGTTGGGCACGAGAACTGCAGAAGCTCGGCCACGAAGTGAAGCTCATCTCTGTGCGATCGGTTCGTCCCTTTGTGTTGCGTAATAAAACCGACGCTGCCGATGCCAGAGCTATCTGGACAGCAGTCCAGCAGCCCGAGGCGCGGTTTGTTGCGATCAAGAGCGAGCAGCAACAGACCATTCTGGCGCTGCACCGCATCCGGGCTCAACTGATGAAGTTCCGGATCATGCAGACGAACGCATTGCGCGGCTTACTCTATGAGTTTGGTGAAGTCCTTCCGGAAGGATCTCGGGAATTTGCCGAAAAAATTTCTGGTGCGCTTGCCAAGATCGCGAATCGCTTGCCAGCCATACTGATCGACAGCCTACGAGAGCAATGGGCACGCGTGCAGGCAACCGACAAGGAAATCGCTGTGCTGGAACGTCGGCTCAAGGTTGCGCTTTGCGACAATCAGGAATGCCAGAAGATCGCTGAAATTCCTGGCGTGGGGCTGCTAACCGCCACGGCTGCGGTGGCTGCGATCGGCGATGCCAAAACGTTTCGCTCCGGGCGTGAGTTCGCTGCCTGGTTAGGCTTGGTACCGAAACAAACGGGCACCGGTGGTCACGTGCGCCAGCTTGGCATTAGCAAGCGAGGTGACACCTACCTGCGCACCCTACTCATACACGGCGCCAGATCGGTGATCATCAAAGGCGCATGAACCGCCTGGCTCGACGGATTGCTTCAGCGACGTCCTTTCAATGTAGTGGTGGCTGCCGTAGCCAACAAACTCGCCCGGACCATCTGGGCGGTGCTAGCAAGGGATACGAGATACACGGCACCCGCCATGGCTGCATAGCCAGGTGCGTGGCCCGCCTGAACTGACTTCTTCTCAAGGAGCGCAAGCATTGATCGCATGATGGCTAACAGGTTGGACCGGGGCGAGGAAAACCCGATAGGGAATGTGAGCAGCAACGCTCGATGATCAGATGAGGACCTCGCCAGCGAATTCCATATGGGCCAGCAGGCTGAGCGGCCTGCACAAAAGGGCCGGACATAGGCGTGCTGCCTTCACCTGTCGACCACCATGTCAATCGGCTTGCAATCCGGGAGGCGTCCACATAAGGCGATTCCCTAGTGACGGATCGCGCCGCAGCAACTATGACAGTTGTGCATCGCCAGAACACCGGGTTGTCGCGCCATCATCAGTACGAGCACGCTGACAACCAAGGTGGCCGCATTGATCTGGAGTATCGGATGCGGGCTCAAAGTACTGGCTACTGAGCGGCCCCAGATCTCAATGCCTTTACGTTGACCGCCAGCCAAAGCGGCAGTGTCGCAGACACCACGCATCAGAACAGCTTCGAAGATTGATCCTGCCCGGCAACTTTCATGTCGCAGAATCGTCTGCGTAGCTAGGTACGCCTCCGCTACTCCCAAATTAGGGCGTCATCTCCTGGATGCAGCTTGATGCGGGTTTCAACGTGCGTTCCTTCGGCGCGAGTATGCCTGCGGACGGTCCATTCTCGATCGTCTGTTGCGAAGATATTGGCGCCAACATGGGCGTTGCCGTACGGGGCGTTAGTATGCGCAAGTGATCTGCTAATGCGATTTCCAGCGTCCCATTGCCAGTTGCAGCTAGTAGAACGACCACGCCTGGGTTACGGTGAAATGGGAAGCGCTGATCATCCAAGAAATCAGAATCGTGCGTCAGTATGATGCGTCGCGTTTCACAAGCCGTCGCGAAACTGGCCTCGTCGGCGTGTCCAATGAGCGCCATGCTAGGGTAAGCCGCCTACTTTTCCGATGAGAGTAAGGCGTCCGGGCCAGCCCTTGCGCCCGCAGCGCTCGTGCCGCCGTGATGCCGTGATGCCGTGATGCCGGCGGCGGGTGTCCCGACGACTACGATGTGCTCACGGGAAATCATCAGAGATCCTCGTGAACCTCGATTGCAAGCGCCGGACAGATCCCAGCGGCCAAGCGGGCAGATTCGTGTTGATCAGTCGACGGTTCCGCACCCGGGGCGATGAGCGAACTCCCTACGCTGGCCCCATCCCAACAAGCCTTGAGACCATCGCTGCGGCATTCTGAAGTGTTGGAATGATTTCATTCTCGATCCTTTCGGGTGTCGCCTCGGCTGGCGATGTGGAAATCCCGATAGCCAGCTGGCGGTTGCCAACCCGAGCAAGCGGGACTGCAACTGAGATCTGATTGCTCTCTGGATACTCGACCATCGCCCATTCACCGACCCCGAGGGTCAACGCCTGTGTGAGCGCGCTACTTGGAGGCAGGATGCTTCCAACCCGGAGATTCATCACCACGAGGCGACGGCGTTCCGCGAGTGCCATCGCCCTTCCAATAATGATCACCCCGTCGGGGTTCGCTTCACCCAGGTTGGATGTTCCTGCGTACGTGTCAGCCAGTTGCTGGAGCATCTGCTGAACCGAGTCTGTCACTCCCAAACTTTCCAAAGCAGCAAAGCCGATTTCGAAGACTCGGGTAGTCAAGCGCCATTGGTTGCCCTCGCGCGCGACATATCCCTCCTCCTCCAAAGTCAATAGAAAGCGCAGAACGGTCGGGTGCGGCAGGTCTACGGCACGCGACAACTCCGCCAACGTAGGTCGCCCGTTCTCTCGGAAAGCGCGCAGCACCGCTAGACAGCGTTGGATCGATCTATTATTCTTCATTCGTACACCCTGTGTACCGCTAGTTCACCTAGTGAACATCATAAACCAGGTGCCCTTGAGATGCAACCTGCTTCTTGAGGTCAGGAGACAACGAATGAAACGATGGATATTGGGCTTTAGCGCCGCTGTGGTGGGGTGCTGGGCAGCGACCGGTCAATCTGTTGCGAACGCCAGCGAGTCCTGGCCGAGTCGCCCGATCAAGTGGGTCGTGCCGTATCCGCCGGGCGGCACCACTGACATGCTGGCACGTATCGTCGGTGCCAAGCTCTCTGAACGACTCGGGCAGCCCGTGGTGATCGAGAACAAGCCAGGCGCTGGGGGCGATGTTGGCACGGCCTATGTTGCGAAACAGCCCGCTGATGGATACACCATCGTTATGGGCAATATTGGTCCTATTGCCATCAACCCCACGCTTACTCCCGACGCTCGCTTTTCTCCCACGCGAGATCTCGCGCCGGTGACGCTCCTGGCGGAGGTTCCCAACCTGCTGGTGGTCAACCCGCAACTGCCGGTCAAATCGGTGAAGGAACTCGTTCAGTACGCGAAGCAACAGCCCAATCCCTTGTCGTACGCAACGCCTGGCAACGGAACATCTTTGCACTTGGCGGGTGAACTGTTCGCTTCGACAGCGGGCCTGCGCATGGTTCATGTGCCATACCGCGGTAGCGGCCCCGGCCTGAACGACACGATGGCAGGCCATGTACCGATCATGTTTGACAACATGCCTTCGGCATTGAATCTCGTAAAAGGCGGAAAGGTTCGCGCACTCGCCATCACGAGTGCTGTCCGTTCCCCGTTGCTGCCGGACGTCCCAACGATGACTGAAGCTGGTCTGAGCAACTATCAGATCACTGGTTGGTTCGGCGTCTTGGTACCTGCCGCAACGCCGAAGCCGATCGTCACCCGTTTGGATGCCGAAATTCAAGCTGTACTCAAGATGCCTGACGTCCGCAGCAAGATTGGCGACATCGGCGGAATCATCTCTGGCGCAGGACGAGATGAGTTCGGCCGATTCATCCAGCAGGAGTCGGCGAAATGGCAAAAGCTCATTCGTACCGCGCACATCACCGTGCAGTAGGTCAGTTACTTTAAGGAAGAAGCAATGTTGAACTCGGTTGACAGAATCCTCGTTGCGGTGCGCGACCTCGATCAAGCAGAGCAGAACTACAGGGAAGTACTTGGGGCGCAGTATCTTGATGAGCTTGCAAGCGACCATCTGAATGCCCGTGGCCGTAGCCTGGTAATCGGCGAAAGCACGGTCGAACTTTGGACCCCGCGGGGAGCAGGGGTCGTAAGTGATCATCTTGATAGCTTCGGGGAAGGCCTCTTCTTTGGAGGGGTCTCGACAGCTAGCCTGGCTGAATGCCAGAGGTTCCTTGCCGAGCAAGGTATCCGATTTGCTGAAGCCGACGGCCGTCTCTATTTGAACGCGGGCGGCCTCTATGGCATGCCACTCGTTGTCAGCGAAGCGGCAGCGCGGGTTCGAGCGAATGGTCCTGTGTCGTTTCTGTACGAGCTCACCATGGTTCTCAGCACCGACTGGCGAGAAGTCGCGGATTGCTACGCGCGAAAACTGGGCCTGCAGCGCGACAAGGCAGTAGACATCACGTTCGCGCGATTTGGCTATGAAGGCACGCTGCTGATGTTCGCGCCGGATCGTCTCGATCGCATCGAATTGGCTGAAGCGCATGATCCCGCCTTTGCCATGGGCAGGTTTTCGGGCAAGCGAGGTGACGCACTTTACATGTGCTACATCGAAACGCATGATTTGGCGGACGTAATCAGGCGACTCGAATCGCGCAACGCAAAGTGGACCCGAAGGACCGACACGGGCAAGCCCGAGCAGGACGGCCTCTGGATCCATCCGAGCGCGCTGAATGGCGTCCTACTTGGTGTATCCCGAACCTCGTTGGCGTGGGGATGGTCCGGTAGCCCCGAGAAAGTCGAAGAGATTTCAGAGGTGCAGTCGTGATGCCGGAGATCTTCGATCAGCAATACATCGGGGGATCGTGGCGCCGTGCTTCTGGCACACAGCTCATCGACGTAGAGGACCCGAATACTGGCCTGGTATCGGCCCAAATTCTTCCAGGTACCGAGGAGGACGTCGGTCTCGCCTTGGGTGCCGCGCAGAACGCATTGGCCAGCTGGTCCGCAACATCCGTGTCGGACAAATGCGCAATTCTTAATCGCCTAAAAGACCAACTCACAAATCGGCAGGAGTCGTTGGCCGATGCTATCGCGGCTGAGGTTGGCACGCCCTTGAAGATCTCACGCATCGTTCAAGTCGACTCGCCCATTCGGAACATTGGGAACTTCGTAAAGCTGGCGGAAGGATTTCCATGGCAATCGCGAACGGGCCCATCTGTCATCGTCCGGGAGCCATTCGGCGTCGTGGCATGTATCACGCCATGGAATTTCCCGCTTCATCAGATCATTCTGAAGGTGGTGCCCGCGCTTCTGGCCGGGAACACAGTCGTGCTCAAACCAAGTGAATTGACGCCCCGAACAACGCGCCTTATCTGCGATGCCATCAATGACGCAGGCTTTCCTTCGGGCGTGGTGAACGTTGTGAACGGCTTGGGTGCGGTAGTGGGCGCAGCGTTGGCGCGAGCTGACGGCGTGGACATGGTTAGCTTCACAGGATCCACGGAAGCGGGTCGTGCAGTGTCTTGCTTGGCCGCGTCGACCATTAAGAAGGTGACGCTGGAATTGGGCGGCAAGTCGCCTTCCTTGGTATTGCCGGGTGCGGACCTGACTGTGGCCGTCAAGGGAACGCTCGCTTCCTGCTTCCTCAACAACGGTCAGACTTGCAGCGCGCTGACCAGGTTGATTGTTCACTCGCGTGATGTGTCGGCCGTCGAAGCCCTGGTGAAGCAAGAACTCGCCAAGTTCTCTGTCGGATCCAGCCTCGTCGAAGGCCATCGGATCGGCCCGCTCATTTCTGGCAAGCAGCGTGACCGCGTGCAGGAACTAGCGGAAAAAGGGGTAGCGGAGGGCGCCACGCTCATCGCGTCAGGCCAGGATGTTCCGCCTGCAGGATTCTTCGTCAGCCCGAAGGTGTTTCTCACAGATCAACATAACTATCTGGCCAAGGAAGAGGTGTTTGGCCCCGTGCTCTGCGTGATTCCCTACGACGAAATCGACGACGGCATCCGCATCGCCAACGCAACGGTGTATGGCCTGGCGGCGGCCGTTTGGGGCGATCCTGACCTCGCACTCGACGCCGCTAAGAAGATTCGTGCAGGACAGGTCGATATTAACGGCGCCCGATTCAACCCCGTAGCGCCCTTCGGCGGCTTCAAACAAAGCGGTGTTGGCCGGGAGGCGGGTCACGTCGGTTTGGATGAGTTCCTCGAGTACAAATCTATCCAAATGAACGAGGGATGACGGGATGTCTCTTATGCAGAAACAAGCTCTAGGGAACATTCGCGTATTGGATATGACGCGAGTGCTCGCAGGGCCATGGTGTACCCAGATGCTGGGCGACATGGGAGCCGATGTCATCAAGATTGAGCACCCATCGCGAGGGGATGATACGCGGCAGTGGGGGCCGCCGTATGCGATGACGAGTGAAGCGGAAGTGCTTGAGGATTCCACCTACTTCGCTTCCGCAAATCGGAACAAACGATCGGTTGGCGTGGACATCGCCAACCCAGACGGTGCGGATCTGATCCGTAAGCTCGTTCTTGAGTGCGACATCTTTGTAGAGAACTTTAAGGTTGGTGATCTGGCTCGTCGAGGGCTTGACTACGACAGTCTGAAAAAGATCAATCCGCGCCTGATCTATTGCTCTATCACCGGGTACGGCCAATCCGGGCCGTACGCTGACCGCCCCGGCTACGACTTCGTTTTCCAGGGGGAAAGCGGGCTGATGAGCATAACGGGCGAGCGTGATGACGAGCCTGGTGGTGGGCCACAGAAGGTCGGGATCGCCATTGCTGATCTGACGACGGGACTGTATGCGACGGTCGCGATCCTCGCCGCGTTGAACCACAGGAATGTCACGGGAGAAGGTCAGCACATCGATTTGGCACTGCTCGATTGTCTGGTTGGCTTGTCGTCGAATCAGGGATTGTCGTGCCTGATCAATGGCGCCGAACCGCACCGGTGGGGGAACGCGCATCCGTCTCTCGTACCGTATCAAGTCTTTGATACGGCAGACGGTAAGGTGGTAGTTGCTGTGGGGAACGATTCCCAGTGGCAACGCTTTTGCCAAGCGATCGACGCCAAAGAACTGGCCCGGGATTCGACGTTCTATTCCGCATCCGGACGCATTCGGAATCGAGAGGCGCTAATTGCGCAGGTGTCGTCGGTTCTTGCGGCGCGCCAAACCGAGCATTGGCTTGCCGCGTTCTCCGCAGCGGATATCCCGCACGGTCGTATCAATACCTACAAGGAAGCCTTTGCTCACCCACAGGTCATCCACCGTCAGATGGCGATCGACGTGCCGGTTGACAAAGGTATCGGCTCGGTACGGGGCATCGCCAATCCCATCAAATTCAGTAAAACGCCGGTGCACTACGTTCGGGCGCCCGCGAAACTCGGTCAGCACACAGAAGACGTGCTTTCCGACTTGCTAGAACTTTCCGCGGACCACATCGCCGGTCTCGAAGAACGTGGGGTGATTAGTTGCCAAACGTCAAAAAAGACACTTCAGGAGCAATCATGAGCATCCAAGCTAATAATGTCGGAAACGTCCTGGAGATTTGCATTGCGCGTCCAGAAAAGCGCAATGCGATCAGCGCCGCGATGTACCAGGAACTGACCCGTCTTCTGGATGAGGCCAACGCGGACAAGGAATGTGCCGCAGTCATCGTGCATGGTGCGGGCGGACACTTCACTGTCGGTGCCGATATCAATGATTTCCAGACCCGGCGGGGTAATGAAGATTCCCCTGCTGTCACGCTTCTCCGGAAGATGGCCGCGATCGATGTGCCGCTAATCGCAGCAGTCGAGGGACTGGCGATTGGAATCGGCGCCACGATGCTGCAACACGTCGATTTTGCCTACGCATCCCAAGATGCGCGCTTCCGCATGCCGTTCGTATCGCTGGGTCTGTGCCCCGAGGGCGCATCCAGCTACCTGCTCGAATCGCTGGTAGGTGTCCGGAAGGCACGTGAGTGGTTGATGCTTGGAAAGTTCTTTGATGCAGAAGAAGCTTTCGATGCCGGGCTTCTGACGTCGCTGACGCAGGACGGGGAA
Organism: Cupriavidus sp. FW216-B1; assembly: GCF_058789195.1. Lineage (NCBI taxonomy): Bacteria > Pseudomonadati > Pseudomonadota > Betaproteobacteria > Burkholderiales > Burkholderiaceae > Cupriavidus > Cupriavidus sp. FW216-B1. Next base: position 742,336 of record NZ_JBYTEL010000001.1, read on the forward strand.
GCCCTTGCACGGGCGCGCGAAACGGCTGCCGAACTGGCAAAGCTTCCCAAGGCTTCGGTACGCGCGACAAAGCGGATGTTGAACCACGAGAATCGTGCCGCTGTGGGTTCTGCGCTCGACCTGGAAGTGAAGATGTTCGCCGAACTCTTGAATACCGAAGCCACTCAGGAAATCTTCAAATCCTTCCTGAACAAGAAGCGTTAAGAACGCCATGGCCGAGTTGATAAAAATCGAATCAGAAAATTTCGTCCGGGTCATTACGATGAATCGGCCGGATAAGAGAAACGCGCTGAACTCGGAAATGTGCGACGCGTTGCACGACGCGTGGCAAGACTTCGCGGGCTCAGAGGATCGCGTTGCCCTGCTACGTGCAGAGGGGTCGGTGTTTACGGCAGGCCTCGACACGAACGATCCACCGGATTCCTTTTGGCATGCCATTCCCAATGTCGCATTTGACATTGGAAAGCCGGTTATTGCAGCGGTTAATGGCCCCGTGATAGCGGCGGGCGTATCGATGCTTGCATTCTGCGATCTTTGTGTAGCGACTTCGGCAACGACCTTCGTTTATCCCGAAGGTCGCCTAGGCATGGCAGCCGGCTTGATTAGCTCGCTGGTCGGTCGGATTCCCCACAAGATCGCGATGGAGCTCATGTTGACCGGGCGCCCGGTATCCGCCCAACGGGCCTATGAAGTCGGATTCGTAAACGAACTCTGTGAACCAGGAAGCGAAACAGAGGCAGCTCTAGTGACAGCGCGTCAGATTGCGAGCGCAGCGCCGCTGGTACTGCGTTTCCTCAAACAGGCGGCGAGACACTCGATTCCGGTAGGACTGGTTGAGGCAGGCTATAGCGCCCAGTACCAAGCTCAGATGCTGGCCAGGAGTGAAGACGCCCGGGAAGGGGCGTTGGCGGCCAAGGAGCGTCGCGCTCCCGTTTTCGTGGGCCGCTAGGACTAACTAACACAGTAGGGGACTGAGAAATGGATCTGAATTTCACAGAAGAAGAGCAGGAATTTAGAAAAGAGGTACATGCGTGGATCGACGCCCATTTGCCGAAGGAGATCTCGCACAAGGTGCACAACGGACTGCAGCTATCCCGCACCGATATGCAGCGTTGGCACCAAATTCTGGGGAAAAAGGGTTGGCTGACGTATAAGTGGCCAGTCGAGTTCGGCGGCACGGGCTGGACACCAGTGCAGCGGCACATATTCGAGGAAGAGTGCGCGTTGGCAGGAGCACCGCGACTCGTGCCCTATGGGCCTGTCATGGTGGCACCAGTCATCATGGCATTTGGTAACGCTGAGCAACAGGCGCGCTTCTTGCCCGGCATTGTGACGGGCGATGTTTGGTGGAGCCAGGGTTACAGCGAGCCGGGATCGGGTTCCGACCTGGCTTCGCTCAAGACACGAGCGGAGCGAAAGGGAGACAAGTACATAGTCAATGGTCAAAAGATCTGGACCACGTTGGCTCAGTACGGGGAGTGGATTTTCTGTCTCGTCCGGACCAATACAGAAGGGAAGCCGCAGGCAGGGATCAGTTTCCTGCTCATTGACATGCGTTCGCCTGGCGTCACGGTTCGGCCCATTAAGCTGCTGGACGGCGAGTGCGAGGTCAATGAGGTCTGGTTCGACAATGTTGAGGTCCCCGTTGAGAACCTGATTGGCGAAGAAAATAAGGGCTGGACCTATGCCAAACACCTTCTCAGTCACGAACGCTCGAACATTGCAGAAGTCGGGCGTGCCAAGCGTGAGCTCCGACGCCTGAAGCGAATCGCGGCTGCAGAAGGCATGATGGACGACCCTCGTTTCAAAGACGAGGTTTCGAAGCTCGAGGTAGATATTATCGCGCTCGAAATGCTGGTTCTTCGCGTTATCTCGGCAGAAAAATCCGGGAAGAATCCATTGGATATCGCAGGCCTACTGAAAATCCGAGGCAGTGAGATTCAACAGCGCTACAGTGAATTGATGATGCTGGCTGCAGGTCCCTATAGCCTCCCATTTATTCAAGACGCTATGTTGACGGAGTGGGATGGCGAGTTCCCAGGTGGAGAGCGACGGAACGCTCCGCTTGCCGCGACATATTTTAATCTGCGGAAAACCACTATCTACGGTGGCTCCAATGAAGTGCAGCGTAACATTGTTTCGCAAGTGGTCCTCGGATAAAGGAGTAGAGCATGGATTTCGAATTCACTGACGACCAGGACCAACTGCGAGATGCAGTAAGAAAGTGGGTAAAGCGTAGCTATACGTTTGAGCACCGTCGCAGTTCCGAGAGCAGCGGCGGATTTTCCCCGGACGCGTATTCGGAGCTTGCGGAGCTTGGGCTGACTGGACTTTACGTCCCAGAAGAGTATGGCGGCGTCGGTATGGGGCCGGTCGACGTTATGGTGGTTATGGAGGAACTGGGGCGGGGCATCGTACTCGAACCGCTGGCGCAAGTTCTACTTGCGGGTGCAGTGCTGTCGAACTACGCCGAAGCAAGCGTACGTGCGGCGTGGCTGCCTACGATCGCTTCTGGAGAAAGTCTGGTCGTACTGGCCCAGCAGGAGCGCGCGAATCGTTATCGCATCGATACGTGCGAGACGCGAGCAGTCGAGACGGCGGAAGGTTGGGAGCTTACTGGGAGTAAGAGCCTCGTGCCGGTTGGCGATCATGCTGCTGCGTACATTGTACCCGCCATGATTGCTGACACTCTCGGAGCGTTCCTTGTGGAGCGCTCCGCCCCAGGTGTATTGGTACACCCTTATCAAACTGTCGACGGCTCGCGCGCCGCGGAGCTGACGTTGTCGAAGGCGCCGGGCACGCTAGTCACCCGCGAAGGCCAGGATTGCCTGTCGTATGCCGTGGATCTTGGCATTGCAATGACGTGTGCAGAGGCCGTGGGCGTGATGGACGTAACCCTGGAGGCTCTGGTGGATTACATGAAGACGCGCAAGCAGTTCGGCGTCGCTATCGCGAGCTTCCAAGCGTTGCGTCACCGCGTCGCAGATATGAAGATGAGTCTAGAGCTCGCGAGGTCTATGAGCTACTACGCCTCGCTCAACGTCAACGCGCCGGCGAACCAGAGACGTCGCGCCATGGCACAAGCGAAATATCAGTTGGGCGGGTCGATGCGATTCGTCGGCCAGCAGGCCGTGCAATTGCACGGTGGGATTGGAATGACGGATGAGTATATCGTCAGCCACTATTTTAGACGCCTTACCCAAATGGAATCGGTGTTCGGAGATACGCTGCATCATCTGGCGCAGATGTCGGACTCCATGCATCCCGAGCTTGACAAGGCTGCCTAAGGCGCCGCGAAGAGTAAGTGCTCGATGAATTGCGATGGCGGGTGACCCTCATCGTTTCCGGCAGCGCGGTGGTACATCCTCGCGCTGCTCATAGTATCGGACCGGGATAGTAGCGTAATTGATGCAGACGCAACTTCAGTCACGAAGCCAAGTCGGGATCCATGATATTTTTCTTCCAATTCCAATGAAAGTGACTTCGTTGAGTGGCGAGCAGATAATCATCCGACAAGGCTATTCACGCGTAATTAAAGAGGGGAAGTTCGTGAAGCTCCCCGCTTTTTCTCCTGCGAGTCTGTTCTTGGGCGGCTCTATTTTTAAGAGCTCGCATTGCAGCTTCGATCTGGATGTAACTAGTTATTCTGTGGTGCGTGATCAACCAATGCACGATCTGTGGGATTCCAGGCCGCTTTGGGAGGCAATTTCATTGTCGGTGTTTATGAATCCAAAGGAAGCTTGGAATATTGCAGATATAGCGGATAGTTTGCAGACAACATCCTCGAGAGTCAGGCGGACCCTCTTCAGCCAGGGCAATTGCTTCACGGAAATATGTAACACGCAGCGGCTTATGCGTTCGCTGTTCGAATTGGCAGGACTGGAAAGATCTATACCGGATATTTCGAACAGAATTGGGTGGAGCCAATCCTATGACTTTGAGTCATCTTTCTATAATAGATTTAAAGTTTCGGCAGATGTTATTTGCGGAATGAAATTTTATGCCCGCTAGGCGATCTATTTAGAGGAGCTCTACTGAACGTTTGCCAGCCATCAACCGCTTCGAAAGAGATGGGCGGCCGTTGGGCAGGCCGCCCTCTTTTGCGATGGAAGTACCATCCGCCCCAGCCTCGCGCGCGCAGGCTGCTCGTGCCGCCGTGATGCCGGCGGCCGTTGCCCCGATGACTACGATTTGCTTAGGGGAATCATCAGAGAGCCTCGTGAATCTCGATTGCCAACGCCGGACAGATCCCAGCAGCCAAGCGTGCAGATTTTGTATTGATCGGCCGACGGATCGGCATTCAAAAGAATGACGATTCCGTCATCCTTTTGGTCGAACAGATCCGGCGCATTGACGACGCATTGGCCGGAACCGCAGCATTTTTCGGGATAGATTGTGATTTTCATCGTGATTCGCCGTAGTGGATTTACCAGCTAACGGGCAGTGCCCTAACACCATACATGAGCGAATCGCTCTTGAACGCGAGGCTCTCGATGGGCACGGCCAGCCGAAGATTCGGCAGGCGCTTCAGTAGGGCGGTGAACATGATCTGCATTTCGACTCTGGCGAGAACTTGTCCCATGCACTGATGCGGGCCGTATCCGAATGCGATCTGTGTCCGGGCATCACGGCGGAGGTCAAAGACGTGGGGATCTTTGAACTGCTCCTGGTCGCGATTTGCGGAAATACTAAGCACGACAACGGGATCACCGGCTCGGATCAATTGCCCATTCACGACAACGTCCTCCAGTGCGACACGTCGCGTCCCGGACTGTATGACATCCAGGAAGCGTAGCATCTCCTCCACCGCGTTTGGAACGAGGCTTGGATTCTGGCGAAGCTCTTCCCAGATGTCCGGCCTCTGAAGTAGGAAGAGCACCCCCATCGACGTCGTATTTGCCGTCGTCTCGTGCCCGGCAATCAGCAGAAGCCTTCCAAGCGAGACCACGTCTGTTTCAGTGATATCGCCCTTCCGTACATGATTAACGATAAGGCGACTGAGGATGTCCTCCCCGGGGCTTTCGGATCTCTTCGCCACCAGTTCACGCAGGTATTCGCACAACGCTTGATTCGCGGCGCTAGCCTCTTCCCTCGTCGCGGTGCTCGACGTCATGATCATCGCCTGTTCTTGGAAGAAGTCGTGATCGTCGTATGGAACACCAAGCAACTCTGAGATAGCCAATGCTGGTGTCGCCAATGTAAAGGCGCTAACCAGGTCAGAAGGCTGCGGCCCCATCGCAAAATCTTCCAAGAGCTTGTCCACGATGGCCTGAAGTCGCGGCCGCAGATTCTCGATCTTTCGGATCGTGAATTCGCTGGTCAGCATCCGCCGTTGCTCTGAATGCTTGGGTTCATCCATGGTAATGAAGGTCCGGTTACTACTCCGAACAACCTTTACTGCGGCGCTGGAAGAGGGAAATCCCGGATGTGAGACGTCGGAGCTAAAGCGAGAGTCCGACAAGACAGCGCGAACATCGTCATAACGCGTGACAAGCCAAGCGATCTTTCCGTCCCAAAGCTTACCTTGTGCCAATTCGCCCTTCTGTTGCATCTGGAAGAACACCGGCGGCGGCGCCAAGGGATCTACGCGCTTAGGGGGGAAATCTGGGATTCCGCCGCTGTCGCCCTCAGCGTGAAAAGGACACGCTGATTTCGGCTCGTTCGCAGCCGCATCAAAAGGACAGCGCCCTTCTACCGCGGAAGATGGGTTGGAGGAAGGGGTGGGAGCAGGCGACTCCGTCATGGAAATATCTCCGAGGGCGATTGGTGGCTAATGTTAGGTAGCCTACCTATGTGGCGCAAAGGGGGGTTTACCCTCAACAACAGAATCGAAGGTCGACCCGTAGACATCAGAAGAAAGCGGAGAACCCATATGTGGCGATATGCCCGCCGACGTTGGAGTGCTTGCCCGCCCGCAACACCATCGCCATGGCATTCCAGCGCGCCATGGCGGCCAGTCGGCGCTCGATCGAGGTGTCGCCTGGGTACGGCTGCTCGCCCGATTCGGCAATCGTATTGACGTAGGGCGTCGTGATTGCGCCATGGAAATCCCCGTGTCGGGCCGCGTCCGATTCATGCAGGCGGCCGATCAGGTAGTGGGCGCGTTCGCGGCCTTCCACTTCGGTCACGGCGGCCAGGGCCTCAATCCATTCCTGGGTTTCCTGCGGGTCCACATCCAGCGGCAATACGTGTAGCGGCAACACCGGGGCATTCATCTCTGTCTCCATGGGATTGACGGGGCTTCGGTTCGCATCAGGCCCGGTCGGATAGGCGTGGCCATTGCGCTTCAAATAAATTGCAGTTGCAATCGTCTGGGCATTGTGAGCGCTCTGCGGCATAATTGCAACTGCAACTATTGGAGATACCATGTCGACTGAGAAGCCGGATTTGTGGTTTTCGTTTGTACGGTCGCACCGGGCCTTGATACGTGAGGTGGATCGGCGTCTTGCCGAGGCTGGACTGCCTGTCTACGCGTGGTACGACGTGCTGTGGGGGATTGAAAGCGGGCCGGAGGAAAGCCGCCGGATGCATGAGCTGGCCGATGTGCTTGCCATCGAGCGGTACAACCTGACTCGCCTGATTGACCGGCTGGAGCGTGAAGAGCTGGTGACCCGTATCCGGTCAGAGGAAGACGGCCGCGCCGCGTTCGTGTCCGTCACACGGCAAGGTAAGGCCTTGCGCAAGAAGATGTGGGGCATCTACGAGGCGGCGGTCAAAGAACTGTTTCTGGCCGAGTTCCGGCCGGAAGACATCGGGCGATTTTCTCGTGCGCTGGATGCGGCGGCAGCCAAAGCGGGGTGGCCGAAATAGGTTCGAACTCCCTTTTCGTGCGGTGACGCTTCTGGCTCGCGCCGGAGGGGACGAATGTGTCCGCTTTTTGGGACACGTTCGACTTAGTTGGCAACGGCGGTACCCTGACGCCTCAATCAAAGGTCAGTGGCATGACCGGCGCTTACCGGCCCACCCTAAGCGGACATCAGGATGGAGCAGAGACTGATATCCATTAGGCGCCCCGCATGACTGAAGAATTCCCTCAGAACGTTGTCTGCAACGCTTCATTTAATAGCTGGACAACGTATGCTTCGACCGCTTTGTGCCCGGTGAGGGCCTAGCTAGAGCGACGGCTGAGTTCCGTCCGTAGCGACAAAACGTAGTTTGGCTCACCAACTATTGGGGCGGCGCCGTACTTTCGCGAACTACAAGGTCAGGCTCGAACTCGGTCTGAATGCGTTTGGACCCGCCTTCAATCTGATCAACCAGGTTACGAGAAGTAAGTTCGCCAATCAGAACGGGATTCGAGTGTACGGTCGTGAGTGCGGGCGTCATCAGTTCCGCCATCTGCCAGTCGCCGAAGCCTGTAACTGAGATGTCGCTCGGAACCGATAGTCCCAATGTGCGGCACTCCGCGATCGCTGCCACAGCAACGAAGTCATTGATGCATATCAGGGCAGTCGGCTGTTCCTGATGCGGCAGCGAGTCATTACGCTCGAGACAGGTCCGAACCGCTTGCCGGACGGCAGATGCTTCGTACGGTGTCGGGAGAATGCGGTCGTCGGGTATCGAAATGCCGTTCTCACTGAGGACGTCTTGGATGCCCAGAAGTCGTTGAGAGGAGAGAAATTGAGTCTCTAGTGGCCCTGGGAGGACGGCAAACTTTCGATGTCCCTGTTTGACCAAATAGCTCGTCAACCTGCGCATCGCCAAGCGATTGTCATATCCCACCGTGGGATGCATACCCTCACGATCGACGGCCCACATTAGGACATACGGAATGGCATGCTTGTGGATTAGCGAGAAGACGTCAGGGTGATGCTGTGACCCGATAATGGCGATTCCGTCGACTCTGCGCTCCAAAAGCGCGCGCGCGCAGCGTAGTTCTGTCTCACTGTCGTCCCGGTGGCACGTCAATAAAACGGTGTATCCGAGCCGATCGAGCTGCGCCTCTAAGGTATCGACCGCTTTCGCGTAAAGCTCGTTCATCAGTGTCGGCGCAATGATGCCGACCGATCGCGTGCGCCCTTGACGCAGGTCCCGAGCCGAGGAAGACGGGACGTAGTTGAGGCTTGCGATGGCGTTCTGCACGCGCTCCAGCGTGTCAGGTCGCAGCCGATCCGGCGATGTCAGTGCACGGGAGACTGTTGCCGAGGAAACGCCGGCGAGGAGGGCGACTTGCTTGACATTCACCATATCGGATCAGCGGTTATCTTCAGCCTGGGATATCGGCCGACTGCCGTCATTGTAACGACCTTGGTAGTCCACAGGCAGTTTCCGTCGTCGGGGGGTATCCCGACGACGGACCGGCATTCCCGGTGAGGGCTAGTCGAGCCGGACCTTTGCTGAATCAGCCACGCGCTTCCATTTCGTAACTTCGGTGCGCAGAAACGCATCGAATGCTTCCGGGGTGCCGCCTGCGATCTGCGCGCCTTGAGCCATCAGCTTGTCGCGGACCTCCGGATCCTGAAGGGCTTTGTTGAACTGGCTGTTCATCTTAGCAACGATGGCTGGTGAGGTCCCGGTCGGCACCATAAATCCACCCCAAGAAACGGCTTCGTATCCGCTTATCCCGAGCGCTTCATCTACCGTCGGCACATCGGGCAGTGCCGGCAATCGAGTCTTGCTCGTGACCGCAAGAGCCCTGAGTTTTCCACTCTTGACATGTGGCATTCCAGCAAGCGCGGTGGGAAGGGCAACATTGATCTGCTGACCGAGCACGTCTGTGAGCGAAGGCGCGTCTCCCTTATAGGGAACGTGGTTCATCTTGACGCCAGCCATGGTACTAAGGAGTTCCCCGGCCAGATGGCTGCCCGAACCGTTGCCTGCAGATCCAAAGGTAATCTGTCCTGGCTTGGCCTTTGCTAATGAGACCAGTTGGCGCAGGTCCTTCACCGGCGAATTTGCTGCCGTGACGATAATGAGCGGCACCTTTGTCACCAAGACAACTGGCGTAAAGTCTTTCAGCGTGTCATAAGGAAGTCTCCCGTATACGGCCGGGTTGATGGCATTCGGCCCAAGGTTGGCCATCAGCACGGTGTAGCCGTCAGGCTGCGCCTTCGCAACGGCTTCATTAGCGATGATGCCGTTTGCGCCAGGCCGGTTCTCCACAACAACAGACTCTCCCCATGCCTGGCTAAGCTTAGCGCTTAGGAGCCTGGCGGTCACGTCTGAGGCGCCGCCAGGGGGATATGGAAGAACGACCCGAATCGGCTGGACCGGCCATTCCTTAGCGTGGGCGGCGGCCAGACCGATGGTCAGTGTCACTCCGCAAACGGCTAATGCCCCCGCAATTCGTAGCAATCGATGCATGTCTGTCTCCTTTGAACGTGATCTTTATGGTGATCACTGTGGTCGGGCGGATTACACGTCAGATCGTCCCATCGCGGCGCATTGCCTCAATTTGCTCCACAGACTTCCCGAGCTCATTTTTCAGGATGGTTTCAGTGTGTTCGCCCAGCGCTGGGGGCGCGCGAAGGTAGTCGATACTGCTGCGAGAGAACTTGATAGGGTTCGCAACCTGGGGCGCGCTTGCACCGCTGCTGTGGGGCAAAGAGAAAACCATTTCACGCGCCCGGATATGGGGATCCTCCAGTGCTTCTGGAATGCTCTGGATCGGGCCACAAGGTACGCCGACCGATTCCAGCAGTTTGAGCCACGTGTCTCTCTCTTCTTCTTCAAAGCGAGCCGAGAGCACCTCCACAAGACTTTCACGGTTCTTTAGACGATCCGCATTGCGTCGATAGCGGTCATCATCCGGAAGATTGATTAAACCCAGCGCTTCGCACATGGCTCGGAACTGCCGGTCATTACCGACTGCTACGATCAGAGAGCCATCGCTTGCAGGGAATGACTGATAAGGTGCGAGATTGGGGTGCGCGTTGCCCCAACGACGCGGGTGGCTCCCGCCCACCAAATAGTTCGAGGCCTGGTTTGCCAGCCACGCCACCTGCGTATCCAGCAGGCTCATATCGATGTACTGCCCGCGGCCACTGCCGACTCGCTCAAATAGCGCGCTGACAATTGCAACGCTTGCATACATGCCAGTCATCAAGTCCGATATGGGCACCCCGCATTTTTGCGGGCCGCCACCGGGGACGCCGTCGCGCTCGCCTGTGATGCTCATCAGCCCGCCCATGGCTTGCACCACGAAATCGTATCCAGCCCGCTTGCGGTATGGGCCCGTCTGCCCGAAGCCGGTGATGGAGCAGTAGACGAGCCGAGGATTGATCTCACTCAGGGTCTTGAAGTCCAACCCGTAACGTTGCATATCGCCGAACTTGTAGTTCTCAACGAAGACGTCGCAATCTTTGACTAGCTCGTGCAGCAAATCCTGACCGACCTTGCTGCTGACATCCAGAGTGATCGAACGCTTCCCGCGATTGGCGCAAAGGAAGTACGCCGACTCTTCCGTCGTCGTGCCATCCTCACGAGTAAGGAACGGCGGGCCCCAAGCTCGCGTGTCATCGCCGGTGCCGGGACGCTCAACCTTCATCACGTCAGCGCCCAGGTCGGACAATAGTTGCGTGCTCCAGGGTCCAGCAAGGATCCGGCTCAAGTCTAGGACCTTGATACCTGCAAGGGGGCCTGCCATATCTCCTACTCCTCTTTTTTGAGTTTCTAACTAATTAGCTCGGGTCGAACAGCACGCCAGGGTTCAAGACCTGGTGCGGATCAAAGGCCTGCTTGGCGGCCTTTAGCGCGGTGCAGAACAGCTCCGGCCGTTCCTTGTCGTACCAAGGGCGATGGTCCCGACCAAGCGCATGGTGGTGGGTCACCGTACCGCCTGCGTCCACCATGGCTTGCTCTCCAATGCGTTTGATCGCTTGGAACTGCTCGGGCAATCGAGCCTTATCGCCATAGGCAAACCACGTGAAATATGGCGCAGGGCCATCAGGGTAGAGGTGGGTAAAGCGGCAAGTCACCGAACCCGGGCGGCCGGTAACTTCGCGAATGGCCCGATGCGTTTCTGCCTTGACGTGCGCGTGAAGAGCGGCGAACTTGTCCCACGTGCACGCGGTTTCCATGGTCTCGCGCATGACGCCGCGAGCAATGGCGTACTCGCGCAGGTATGGGCCGCGCAGGAACTTGTTTCGCCAGCTCGATGTCGCAGCGTCCGCACCACCTTGGTTTCCGCTGACCGGATCATCGTCCCATTCGCCGCCGCACTCCGCGCAAATTTCCAGTGCTCGCTTCAGGCGTGCCTCGACCGGGTGGTCGGCGGACTCGAATCCCAGCACGAGAATGTCATAGCTGCCGTCGCTCGAACCCGTGTACAAGGCTTCTTCGCGTTCCACAAGGCGGGCATTGGCAGGGTTCAGTCCAGATTGAGACAGTACCCGTGTGGCCTCGACAGCGCGCGCATAGTCACGGAAACGTACGGTCACCTGCTTGCGGAAGACCGGCCGGCGGTGAAGCTTGACCCACGCCTCGGTAATGATGCCCAGTGCGCCTTCGGAGCCGAGGAAAAGTCGATCCGGATTGGGTCCCGAACCCGATACCGGGAAACGTCGGGATTCAATGGCACCCTGGGGCGTTACCACTCGCATGCTCTCGACGTGGTCGTCGATCTGAGTGAACGCGGTCGCAAAGTGGCCTGCTGCTCGCGTTGCGATCCAACCCCCCAGTGACGAGAACTCCCACGCTTGCAGGAAGAATCGCATGGTCAGGCCGGTGGGCTTGAGCTGTCGTTCCAGCTCCGGGCCAAGGACGCCCGCTTGAATGCGCGCGGCCTGCGATGTTTGGTCTACCTCCAGCACTTTGTTGAAGTGCTTCATGTCGATGGACACCACGCCACGGTAACGATCGTGCTCGGGCGGATTCACGCCGGCCACGACGCTGGTGCCGCCGCCGTACGGAACTGCAGCAACGTTCTGGCGCCCGCACCAGTCGAACAGGTCCACGATGTCCTGCTCAGTGCGCGGGTAGGCGATGACGTCCGGCGGGTTGGAAAATTCCCGGCGCATTGCGCGCGCAACATCCATGGTGCCCGCGCCGTAGGTGTGATACAGGCGGTCGTAATGATCGCTTGTGCAGATTTCGCGAAGCGACGCGGGCAGCTGTACGCGAGGTTTGCGCAGCGAAATTTCTTCGGGCGTCGGAAAAGGTGTCGCTTCGAAGTGCTCGACACCCAGCAAGCGTGTCCACGCTGCCTCGAACTCCCGGATTTCGTCCGGCGTGACGGTGTCACCCTCATAGCCCCACCCGTAAAACTTACGACGACGTTCCTGCATTGTTGCCTCCTGTGTAATGTGGTAATCGATTACATACGTTACGGTAACCTGCATCAGAGACTGTAAATAACCAATGCCAGTACGGTGATGAGGCGAAAACAGCACTGCGTGCAATCGATTACATAAGTTTAGATTGGTGCGGCATAATGTCAAGCAGTTAACGCAGTCGCGGCCATGGGTTGGAGCAGGAGTCGACGAAGAGATCGGATCGCTAAGAGACCTTCCCGCGGCGAGGTCACTGTGGGTTGGAGAGCGACTTACTTGGTGGTCTTCCCTTGCAGGGCGTCACGTACGTCCTTGCCTGAGGACCCAGTGAGTCGATCCTGAGCAAGCAATCTGGGGGCGCTTGCTCGTTGCAGCGTTGGCATGGTGCTCGAGCGACAGAGCAGCAAGAAGTGTGGCCGCTCCCTAGGCCTCAAGCGATGACATGCGGCATATCCGCCCTGGGTAGCCCACCAAACGGAGAGAAGATATGGCCCTGCAACACATCCCGCCCATTCAATGTCTTGTCACCTTCGAGACGGTTGCAAGGCTTCGGAGCGCCACACGTGCCGCCGACGAGTTGTGTGTAACAACCAGCGCCGTGAGTCATCGAATCCGCCAGCTTGAATCTCACCTCGGTGTTGAACTCTTCGGGCGGAGTGACTTCACGCTTTCTGCACATGGTGCAGCGTACCTGGCGAATGTCCGAAGCGGCCTCGCTGCGCTACAGCAGATGCCGGTCAAAAATGGAAAAGCCTCTTCCACGCGACTGCGGGTCGCGGTGACCCCAACTTTCTCCAGGCAGTTCCTGATGCCCAAACTGGAACTGTTCCGCAACAAGTATCCGGACATCGACCTTATCTTGCAGGTCTCCATCCCATTCCTGGACGTCACAGCCGAGCCATCCGATTTGGAAATCCGGTACGGCGCCGGCGGATATGCGGACGTCGATCATCGCGTCGTTCTCTCGGAGGAGGTGGCGCCGGCTTGCAGCCCTACCTATCTCAACGAGTTCGGCCCCTTCGAAGGCTTCGAAATGGCGGGTGAAATCGACCAGGCGCGTCTGATACGTAGCCCGCTTGAGCCTTGGACGACATGGTTCTCCTCATGTGGATTGACGAGAACGGAGCCGCATGTGGGCGCTCAATTCAACGATCTAGGGCTTCTCTATGACGCAGCCGCGTGCGGGTTCGGCGTGGCACTAGTGAGGACCCGTATGGCGCAGTCATGGCTAGAGGGGGGGCGACTCATCCGCATATCGGATCGATCCGTGCCTTCACCGATGGCGCACTACTTATGCTGGGAACCTGGGGCCCTGGAGAGATGGGAGTGCGCCGCCTTTATGGAGTGGCTCACCGACTCGCTAAGTTGAGCGGCCCAAACACGGCAATCAAGTTTTCTGCAACTCAACCGCAAATAACTCTCAACCTGCTATATCGCGTGATTGTCTACAGTCAAGTCATGGCGTCTCGTCGACGCCTTTGACAGAAGTGTATTAGAACCTCCCCACACAATGCATCGCATTCATCGCTCAACGTTTGAGCCTCAGCGCCCGGAAGCAACGCTCCGCCTTGGAGCTGCAGCATCCGTCCAGGCTGATTGCGCGGTTCGCCGGCTCGCTACGGTCGCGCCGTCGCTCCGCACTGATTATCCAATAGACCGGCACAGCACGACGCAGCTTCATCGCACCAGGAGGGCAAAGTCATGAATGCGACGCGTGACGGCTGGTTGGCACATCCTACTGACGCTGAGCGGAGGGAAGCCCGGCGTGCGGAAGTGGTTTCCGCGCTAGAAGGCGTGCTGCCTAGGGACCTTATCCTGTCGCAGCGCGAGGACACCCAGCCATTTGAATGCGATGGCCTTACGGCCTATCGGGCGCAGCCGCTCGTCGTGGTGCTTCCCGAAACAGAAGAGCAGGTTGTTGCCATTCTGCGAACGTGCAAGACGCTCGGTGCGCCCGTCGTGGCTCGGGGCGCAGGCACGGGATTGTCAGGCGGTGCGCTCCCACATGAGATGGGCGTGCTCCTTTCGCTCGCTCGTTTTAACCGGATCGTCAGGGTAGATCCTGTGAGTTGTACCGCAGTGGTCCAATGCGGTGTACGCAACGCCGCAATCAGTGAGGCAGCCGCTACGTATGGGCTGTACTACGCCCCCGATCCGTCCAGCCAGATTGCCTGCACGATCGGTGGAAACGTGGCCGAGAATTCCGGAGGCGTCCATTGCCTCAAGTACGGACTCACGTTGCAGAACGTAATGAAAGTACGGGGATACACCATTCAGGGCGAGGCGATAGAGTTTGGATCGGAAGCCCTTGATGTCCCTGGGCTCGATTTGCTCGGCGTCGTTGTAGGCAGTGAAGGGATGCTCGCAGTGACATTGGAAGTCACCGTCAAGTTAATTCCTAAGCCAGAACTTGCGCGATGCATCGTTGCAAGCTTCGACACCGTCGAAGCCGCTGGTGACGCCGTAGCCAACGTCATCGCGGCCGGCATCATCCCAGCCGGCCTGGAACTGATGGACAAGCCGATGACCGCCGCCGTAGAGGACTTCGTGCATGCTGGCTATGACCTGGACGCGGCCGCAATCCTATTGTGCGAGAGTGATGGGACGGCGTTGGAGGTCGAGGACGAGATTGTGAAGATGAATGCCGTCCTCACCGCCAGCGGGGCCACTCGTCTTGAAGCAAGTCAGGACGAGGCGCAGCGTCTTCGTTTCTGGAGCGGGCGAAAGAATGCATTTCCCGCGACGGGGCGCATGAGCCCGGATTACCTGTGCATGGATTCCACGATTCCTCGCAAGAGTCTCGCTGCGATCCTTCGAGCAATCAGCGAGATGGAGGTGCGCTATGGGCTTCGCTGCGTGAACGTGTTCCACGCCGGCGACGGGAATCTACATCCGCTGATCCTTTTCGACGCCAACAATCCCGAAGAACTGCACCAGGCGGAGCAATTCGGCGCTGAGATTCTGGAAACAAGCGTCACGCTTGGCGGGACGGTGACCGGAGAGCACGGTGTGGGCGTGGAGAAGCTGAACTCAATGTGCGTTCAGTTCTCAGGCGCAGAGCGAGAACAAATGTTTGCGCTGAAACGTGCATTCGATCCGCAATCGCTCTTGAATCCTGGGAAGGTAATTCCGACGCTGCATCGATGTGCCGAATATGGTCGCATGACTGTTCGGCGTGGGATGCTGCCGCATCCAGAAATCCCGAGGTTCTAGAATGACGACGATCCCCACGGAAGTGTCTCATCTGATTGAGACAGTCCTGCATGCAAGAAAAACGAAGACCTCTCTCAACATCGTTGGCGGCGGTACGAAATGCTTCTACGGTGAAGAGCCGTCGGGTGAACCGTGTGATGTCCGGCGCCTCAGCGGAATTTGCAGCTATGAACCGTCTGAGCTGGTTGTCACCGCTCGTGCAGGCACACCGCTAGAAGAACTTGAGGCCGTGCTGGCCGAGCACAATCAGTACCTTGCCTTTGAGCCGCCACGCTTTGCTAAAGGAAGTACTGTCGGAGGAGCGGTCGCGGCAGGTCTGAGCGGGCCAGCACGCGTCGGGGTAGGGTCCATTCGGGACTTCGTTCTCGGCGCGACCATGATTAACGGCAAAGGCGAGCTTCTGACATTCGGCGGGCAAGTGATGAAGAACGTTGCCGGTTATGACGTTTCGCGTCTCCTGGCGGGCTCAATGGGAACACTCGGTGTTATCTGTGAGGTCTCGCTGAAGGTTCTGCCCATTCATTCATCGAGGATCACCCTGTTCATTGAACGCGACGAAGCAGGGGCGTTGTCTCTCTTAAACGGGCTGACTCGGCAAGCATTGCCAGTCAATGCGAGTGCCTGGCACGACGGAAAGCTGTTCCTCCGACTGAGTGGTGCAGCCTCTGCTGTCACGGAAGCCAGAAAGCGTTTGGGCGGGACTGAGCTGGAACCAGACGAAGCGTTGTCCTGGTGGGATGCCGTCCGCGACCACCGCCACGACTTCTTTTCACAGAGCGACGCGCCTCTCTGGCGTGTTTCCGTTCCGGCAGTCTCCCAACCCTTCTTGGCCGCGAATCAGCTTATTGAATGGGGTGGTGCATTGAGATGGCTATACACCGACGATCCCATCGAGGACGTTCGGGAAATGGCGTCATCGCTTGGTGGTCACGCCACGCTGTTCAGGGATCCGCATCATAGGAGCGGCGTGTTCACGCCACCGAGCGATGCGCTCTTCGAGATTCATCGCAATCTCAAGCAAGCGTTTGATCCCGATGGCATCTTCAATGTTGGTCGACTCTACCCCGGCCTGTAAGGGGCTCCATATGCAGACAAAACTAAGTCATGAGTTTGCCAACACTCCAGAAGGGGCGGAGGCCGAAGAGATTCTGCGCAAGTGCGTGCATTGCGGCTTTTGTACGGCAACGTGTCCGACTTACCTGCTTCTGGGCGATGAACGTAACGGACCCCGGGGACGCATCTACTTGATGAAGCAGTTGCTTGAGGGGGAAGAGGTCACAGCAAGCACCCAACAGAATCTAGACCGCTGCTTGACGTGCCGGAACTGTGAAAGCACCTGTCCCAGCGGTGTCGAGTACGGCAAGCTAGTTCACATTGGGCGGAAGCTAGTCGATGAGCGAATTCCTCGTCCGCCAAAAGACCGCGCGGTGCGTTGGCTGCTGCGTGAGGGGCTAACTTCGCCATTGTTCTTGCCGGCCATGAAGATTGGCCGAATGGTTCGGCCGCTACTTCCTTCCAAGCTCGCCAACAAGCTTACGCCGAGCAGACCTGCGGGTCAGCGCCCAACGCGCCGCCACGCCAGGAAAGTGCTCATGCTCGAAGGTTGTGTGCAGCCGGCGATGATGCCGAACATCAATTCTGCGACCGCGCGGGTACTCGATGCAGCCGACTTTCAGGTTGTAAGTGTTCCTCGAGCCGGTTGCTGTGGCGCGATCCGGCTGCACACCGGAGATCACAAGGGCGGCCTCGATGATATGCGCAGAAACATCGACGCCTGGTGGCCGGCGATTTCCAGCGGTGAAGTCGAGGCAATTGTCATGAACGCGTCCGGCTGCGGCGCGACCGTGAAGGACTACGCCGACTTGCTAAAGCATGACGCGGAGTACGCCGAGAAGGCAGCTCGGGTTAGCGAGTTGACCCGCGACCTGAGCGAATTGCTTCCTGAACTTCTGCCAAGACTGCGCGGCAAAGTCAAAGCGTGCGACAAGCCGGCCTTGGCGTTCCATCCGCCGTGCACGCTGCAACACGGCCAGAAGCTGCGGGGAGTGGTGGAGGAGCATCTGGGACAGTTGGGCTTTTCCGTTCATCGTGCCAGCGTGGAGAGTCACCTTTGTTGCGGCTCAGCCGGCACCTACTCCGTTCTGCAGCCCGAAATTTCACTCCAGCTCAGAGACCGCAAGATCGAGCATCTGAGCGAGAAGCAACCTGACTGCATCGTGTCCGCGAACATCGGTTGCATCCAGCATTTGCAAAGTGGAACGCCCACGCCAGTAAAGCACTGGATCGAGGTACTGGATGATGCAATCGAGCCGGCAGTCCAACCAGAGGAACAAGTATTTATCTAGCGGCAGGGCAAGAAACGGCGTCGAAGTCGGCACGGGCTGCGAGAGCGGCCCATGCAGTAGTGTTTCGCCTCCTGCAAGTAACGCGGTCGGCGAAAAGTTAGTCACATCAAGATAAGAGGAGCATTTTGTGGCGATCTATCGAATTGGAGAGAAAGAACCGACAATTCATCCGAGCTCGTATGTATCCGAGCATGCGGTAATCATCGGCGACGTGGAAATCGCCGAAGACGTGTCCATCTGGCCCGGCGCTGTGATCCGCGGCGACAATGAAAAGATCACGATTAGGCGAGGCGTGAACGTCCAGGAGGGGGCTGTGTTGCACACCGATCCTGGCTTTCCCGTCGAGGTAGGCGAGATGGTCTCCATTGGACACCAGGCGATGCTTCACGGTTGCAAGGTCGGAGCACGTAGTCTGGTCGGCATTCAGGCTGTGATCCTGAATGGATCCGAACTCGGACAACAATGCCTCGTGGGGGCCGGATCCTTGATCGGCGAGCGCAAGAACTTCCCGGCAGGAGGCTTGGTCATGGGCACACCTGCAAAGCAGGTACGTGAACTAACGGAGGAAGTCAAAGCTGCGATCGAGAAGAACGCTGACGACTACATTAACAAGGCGAAGACGTACAAGAAGGACCTGGTCAAGCTGAGTTAGCAAGCTCCGCGCGTCGGCGGATCAAGCGTCGACGCCTTGAGACGAGAGCGCCAGCCAGCGCCTCGTCTCGTCATCCCTCTCCATCAAGATTGGTGCTCCGGCCATCGCGAACGAACGCGACAAGGCCCGGCCTTGAGTTGCTACCCGGCCACAGGCACAGAACCCCTTCACGCGCCGCCGCTGTCTGCGTGGTCGCTACCCTCACCAGTCGGACCATATCGACTCGGTGCCTCCAGGTACTTCGCGCGATCATTCTTCACTGAATCTTTATATCATCTGCTCAGTGATTGCCCCCTTTTTGTAGACATGACAGAACCTACGGTTGAAATGCTTGCGGACGAACTTAGACCCCGCTTGATGCGGATCGTTGTAGCGCTGCGGCGGGAAATGAGAGCGGCGCACGTGCCCCCCGCGCAGAGCGCTGTTCTTAGTGCATTGCTCGTAAGAGGGCCGATGCGAGTTAGCGATCTGGCCAGGAATGAAGGCGTCAGATTGCCTACGATGACGCAGATTGTCGGGCGGATGGTCGACGCCGAGTTAATCGCGCGCTCCGCACCCGTCGGCTCGTACAACAACATGATTCAGATTACTGATGAAGGCCGGGCTGTGGCCGGCAAATTGGCCGCACAGCGGACGGCGGCACTGGGCAAGCGCATGGAGGGATTGACGCCCGAGGAGTTGCAGACGGTGATCGCGATGTTCCCCATCATCGATAAGATGTTCAAAAGAGAACCGTGGCTGGACCACGAGTAATACCAACGAAATCTTCCTGGAAGACGACACGATTCGAGAAGGCTTATCGCTAGCCGGCCGCGCTTGCGCTGCAACTGCGGAGCCATGCAGGGAGTTGTCAGAGTCGCCGAGAGCAACCGCATCGCCCAATATGGGGCGCACTGCCGCGACCTATACGCTAATAAAAAAGGCGCCTAACACTCACTTAGGCGCCAAAACCTGACTGGGAACGTAGCTTCGGGGGAAAGGGCGACGTATCGCCCTTTGCGGCCCCCGATCTACACTTGAGTTACAAATTTCGTGACGAGATAGCCGTCGAACGTCTCGGTCCCACCCTCACTCCCGATACCGCTATCTTTAATGCCTCCAAACGGTGTTTCGGCGAGAGCGCTTCCAAAGTGGTTGATGTTGACCATGCCGGCCTCAAGGCGGGTAGAGACAGCATGCGCTGTCTTCGCTGACTCGGTAAACACGTAAGACGACAGGCCGTAAGTCAGTTTGTTCGCCCGTGCCAGCACCTCATCCAGATCGTCGAACGCTACAACCGGGGCGACAGGGCCGAATGGCTCGCAAGTCATGAGCATGGAGTCGTCTGAAATGTCTATAACGACGCTGGGCGCGAAGAAATGTCCTGTGTCGCTGCACCTGGTCCCTCCCACGACAACCTTTCCGCCGCGCGCTTTGGAGTCGGCAATCAACCCTTCCATTGCAGCAACACGGCGTTGGTTTGCGAGCGGTCCCATCTGTGTCGAGCTGTCTATACCGTTGCCGACCCGCACTGCGCCAATGACGTCCGTAAAACGCCTGAGGAACCTATCGTAAGCCCCGCGCTGGACGAAGAAGCGGGAGGGCGAGACGCATACCTGACCAGCGTTTCGCAGCTTGTAGTTTGCAAGCATCTCGGCGGCGGTATGGACATCCGCATCGTCGAAGACGATTGCAGGGGAGTGACCACCAAGCTCCATAGTGATTCGCTTCATATGGGATCCTGCTAGAGCTGCTAGTTGTTTGCCAACAGCAGTGGACCCCGTAAAGGAGATCTTCTGGACCAGCGGAGATGCAATGAGGTGTGCTGACACCTCCGCCGGGACGCCAAATACAATGTTTAAGCAACCAGGAGGAAGGCCCGCATCATGGAACAGTTGAGCGATCGCCAGCACGGCACTCGGTGTCTCTTCTGGTCCCTTCAGAATGATCGTACAGCCTGCGCCAAGCGCGGCAGAGATTTTCCGGATCGCCTGATTGAAGGGAAAATTCCAAGGGGTGAAGGCTGCGCAGACTCCGACCGGCTGACGTAGCACGAGCTGGCGGACGTTAGGGTTGCGGCTGGGGATCACGCGGCCGTAGATCCGCCGAGCCTCTTCTGCATGCCAGTCCGCATGCTCTGCACAAACCGTTACTTCGCCCACGGCTTCGTGCAGAGGCTTCCCCTGGTCAATGGTCATGTTGCGGCCGATTTCCGGCGCCCTTTGACGGGCGAGCTCCGCAACTTTACGCAAGATTGCACTGCGTTCCAAAGGCGATGAGTCGCGCCACGTCAGGAAAGCTCGATGAGCCGCCTCGACGGCGGTGTCGAGGTCCTCGCGGGTGGCGAGCGGCAGTCGCCCAACGACCTCCTCCGTCGCAGGATTGACTACGTCCTGGTGTCGCCGGCCTTCAATGCCGAGAAATTCGCCATTGATGTAAAGGGATAATTCTGGATACACAGCGTGTACTCCAATGACTAAGAGGTTAGCTACGAAATTCTGTGCTTGTGACGGAGGTCGATCTATTCGAGCTTAAAATCACCGACCTTAATTACTGCATCAATGCTCTTCTTGCGCTGCTTAAGGTAGCCCTCGAAATCCTCCGGGGACTGCGTAATGACTTCCATTCCAGTGCCTTGCATCCGCGTGCGAAGCTCGCCGTTCTTCAAAATCGTAGCGACATCGCTCTGCATTTTTTTGATTGCGTTCTGGGGCATCTTGGCAGGCGCATACAGGGCGATGGTTCCCGTAAGCTGGACGTCAATCCCCGCTTCCTTGAATGTAGGGACGTTTGGCAGCATAGGCGAGCGTTCTGGCGTCGACACGGCAAAGGCCTTCACTTTTCCAGCCTTAACGAGTTGCGCGATCGGTGCCATATCGATCATGAGCATATCGATCTCGCCTGAAACGATAGCGGGGACACTTTGCCCAGCACTCTTGTAGCCGACTGGGGTCATCTTTACCCCGGTCTTTTGCGCGAACTCCTCCATACCGACACGCATGCCCAAGTTGGCCCATCCGTACGTGAACTTCCCGTTGGCCGCACGAGCTGCCTTAATGAGGTCAGCGAGGTTGTTGTATGGCGCGGAAGCCGGGGTCACCACAACGAGTGGGGTTGCGGCTAGCCCGCTCACAAGGGTGAGTTCCTTGGTGGGATCGACAGCAACAGTGGGGCGCAAGTTTGCGTCGATGATCAACGTGGACGGGGGCATGACCAGAAGGATCGAACCGTCCGGTTCAGCTCGCGCGACAGCCTTGCTGGCGATCGCCCCGTTTGCGCCTGGCCGATTTTCGACGATTACGGGCCGATTCCAGATTTTTGCCAGCTCTTCGCCAACTGCGCGTGCAACTACGTCGGTGCCACCGCCCGGTCCGTAGCCAACAAAGAGCCGGACCGGCAACGGGCCAGATTGCTGGGCGTACAGGATGGAGGGCAGGGCCAGGGAGCAGAGTAGGACTGCTCTGCGGATAGCCGAAGCGGGTTTTGTCATGTTGTCTCCTCTTTTATTATGAAATACAGCCTTAACCTGCTACCGCAGCTGGAGCGTGGCTCTTCGTCCACTCCTCCTTCAACAGCTTGATGTGCTCACGCGCTTTTCTACTGGCGTTCCAACTAAGAACGCCCATCAAAACGTCTCCCTGGTAGTAGCGAAAGATGCAGGAGTCGTCTTTCAGTTGATCCCCTTCGACAACTTCAACGGTGTATTGAGGGCCGATGCGTCCGTAGCTGTGGATTTGGACCTGGTACTGATCCGACCAGAAGAACGGCAGCGGAGCGTATTCAACGCGAGAGCCGAGCATGTTCTTTGCCGCGGCCATCGCCTGTTCGCTTGCATTCGTCCGGTGTTCAATACGCATGTGCTCGCCGTAGCCTTTGTGAAACCACTCTGCAGCATCGCCGGCGGCATATACGTTCGGGGCTGCTTCACAGTATTCATTGCAGACTACGCCGCTGCGGATGTTTAATCCGCTGCACCACTGCACGCTGGGAACTGCGCCGATAGCCACAACAATTACGTCGCAAGCAATCACAACCCCAGTGTCCAAGCGGACTTCGGTAATGGTGCGGTCACGCCATTTCACCTCCCTGAGTTCGCAGTCGTTGTGGAAAACCACGCCGTTGGCTTCATGGAGTTTTTCGATCCGCTTCCCAACGATATCCCCGACTCGCGCCCCGAGAGGAACTTTCGACTTGTCGATGACGGTCACCTCACAGCCGCTGGTCTTTGCAATCGCCGCTAACTCTGTGCCGATGAAGCCCGCGCCGACTACTAGTGCCCGCTTTCCGGCAGTCAGATGTTCCCGAATCGCCAGCGCGTCGTTTAAGTTGCGCAGGCTGTAGCAGTTCGCCGCCTGGCTGAGGTTGGGAATCACTCGAGCGTCCGCGCCCGTGGCGATCAGCAAGCGATCATATTGAAGTGTGGAGCCGTTGCTGAGTTGCAGTGAACTGGCGTCCGTATCGAGGCCGGTGGCCGATGTCCCGTCCAGGTAGTGCAGGTTCAGCGCCTTCATGCCGTCTTCGGACACAAGGTTGAGCGCCTCTACCGGACATTCTCCTGCCATCAGCCGCTTTGAAAGAGGAGGGCGGTCATAGGGCATGCCGCCTTCCTTTCCAATCAGCGTGAGCCGCCCTCCCCAGCCCTGTGCGCGCAGCGCTCGTGCTGCCGTGATGCCGGCGGCCGAGGCGCCGACAACGACGATGTGCTCGGGGGAGTTCATCACTGATCCTCGTGAATCTCGATGGCGAGCGCTGGGCAGATGCCAGCCGCCAGGCGTGCTGATTCGAATTGGTCAGCCGACGGCTCTGCGTTCAAGAGAATGACGATGCCATTGTCCTTTTGGTCGAACAGATCCGGCGCGTTGACGACACATTGACCAGAACCGCAGCACTTTTCGGGGTAGATTGTGATTTTCATGATGCTTCTCATTTAAGTCGGGATTACCAGCGAACAGGGAGTTCCTTGACGCCATACATGAGTGAATCGCCCTTGAACTCAAGGCTTTCCACGGGAACAGCAAGCTCGAGGTTCGGAAACCGCTCCAGCAAGGCGGTGAACATGATCTGCATTTCGAGCCGTGCGAGGGGTTGACCGATGCACTGATGCGGGCCGTATCCGAACGAGACCTGCGTCCTTGAATCTCGGCGAAGGTCGAACACATTCGGATCTTCAAATTTCGAGCTGTCGCGATTGGCCGAGACACTCAGCACTACAACGGGGTCGCCCGCCTGGATCATTTGTCCGTTCACGACAATGTCCTCGGTCGCGACACGACGCTTTCCTGAATGTGTGACATCCAGATAGCGCAGAATTTCTTCCACCGCATTTGGAACGAGGCTTGTGTCTTGTCGAAGCTCATTCCAGATATCCGGTCGTTGCAGGAGGAAAAGCACTCCCATTGCGGTCGTATTCGCCGTGGTCTCGTGGCCGGCAATCAGCAAGAGCCTTGCAAGGGAAACAACGTCCGTTTCGGTGATATCGCCCTTTCGTACGTGATTGACGATGAGGCGGCTGAGGATATCTTCCCCGGGGTTCTCCGATCTCTTCGCCACCAGGCCCTTCAGGTACACCTCGCACAACTCATGATTTGCGGCGATGGCCTCCTCAAGCGTCGCACTACTCGACGTCAGGACCATCGCCAGTTCCTGAAAGAAGTCATGGTCTTCGTACGGAACGCCAAGCAACTCTGAGATCGCCAATGCCGGCGTAGCCAACGTAAAGGCGCTAACCAGGTCGGAGGGTTGAGGCTTTGTTGCGAAGTCGTCCAGCAGCTTGTCTACGATCGCCTGAATCCGCGGGCGAAGGGCCTCGATTTTGCGGATCGAGAATTCACCTGTCAGCATGCGCCGATGCTCTGCATGCTTGGGTGCATCCATGGTGATGAAGGTCCGGTTACTACCCCGGGCAACTTTCATTGCAGCACTGACAGTGGGATAGCCGGGATTCGTAATGTCAGAACTAAAGCGAGGGTCAGACAGGACCGAGCGGACGTCGTCATAGCGCGTAATCAGCCAGGCGATCTTTCCGTCCCAGAGCCTAGCTTGCCCCAAGCCGCTTCCTTGCTGCATCTGGAAGTACACCGGCGGCGGCGACAAAGGATCGACCCGTTCGGGCGGAAAGTCGGGGATGCCGCTGTCCCCGCCAGCGTGCATCGGACACGTGGACTGCGCAGGTGAGGCCGCGTGAAACGGGCAGCCAGTCGACTGCGTGGGGGTTTGGGGGGCGGTCATGAATATGTCTCCGATGGGAAATTGTGAGTACATATTAGGTAGCCTACCTACTATATGCAAAAGGGGTTTACCCTAATCGGTGCAGAGGATTGACCTCGCGTCACAAATCTCGAGCGGGACCAGGGGTGGGAGAGGAGGGCGTGGCTAGACTGGGGGAGCCCAGTTGGCCTGAAGGCGGGCGACCGCCGATTTCAGTGGTCAAGATATGCCGCCGGTGACCCACTGGGTATGCGCGAGGACTGTTTGCCTTCTGGTTGTTATAGCTCGTCCCAGGGTAGATATGCGGTCCGGCCGGGCTGGCTGACGACAGAGGTCGGTACCGAGTGAGGCGCGGCCGGAGGCCCGCTTGGGACCTGCTGGAGGCCACCTTTGACGCCGGGACCTTCCGTAAGGTCGGGATCGCAGGGCTTCGGTTCTTACCTATGCATAGGCGTGAAAAAACACCCGCATGGACGTGGGGTTAGAAGTGCGCGATCGCCACCACTCGCTGACCAAGGGGGCAGCCTCACGACGCGTTGTTAAAGAGGCGCGGGGGGACAGTGAAGCCGGTGCAAGAAGGCAAGCGAGAAAGCCGAAGCGACCTCGCTTTGGCAGCCTACAAATCAAATAAATAGGCTCCAGCTCTCCCCTAACTCGGCACTGAGGTACTCGAACATCGACATGAATCGAAAGCGCTCCCATTGATTGAACGCCTCGCGTACCGCTGCCATCAGTGACATAGCTACCTCCGGGGTGATCGACTTTAGTTAGGGGGGCCACCGCAAGAAAAAAGCAGGTCTTTCAACACTCGTTCGCATCGGCGCATAGCCCATTCCACGATGCAATCGATTACATAGAGCGTAGGTCGCCACGATGGTCTGTCAAGATAAAGCGTAAAAGTGTCATTTGCGGCTCAAAATCAGCCACCTGACTTCGTTGATGGGAGGGTAAACGCCTATTTGATTGTAATAGGTAGGCTACCTAATATTTACCACAAATAAGAGTAAGCGCGCTTCGGTTTTTCAAACATTGCTTATAGAAGTGGAGACAAAATCAATGCAACATCATCCCCGAAGAGGTTCGACCCCCACCCCCCAGCGGGTCCGGGATGTTCTCAAGCCGATCTCCGGTGCCGCCGTGGGAAACATGCTGGAGTGGTTTGACTACTCGTTGTATGGCTATCTTTCCGCCACCCTGGCGAAGGTGTTCTTCCCAAGCAGCGACCCGATCGTTAGCCTGATAGCGGCTTTCGCGGCATTCTCCGTCGCATTCGTTACCCGACCACTCGGCGCTCTGTTTTTTGGATCGCTGGGAGACCGGCTTGGACGGCGCGATACGCTCGCGATTGTCGTTGGTTTGATCAGCGTTTCGACGGGGTTGGTCGGTGTCCTACCGGGATACGAGGCGATTGGCATCGCCGCTCCTTTGCTGCTGGTAGCCCTACGCATGATTCAGGGATTTTCCGCGGGAGGCGAAGCAGGTGGAGCACTCGCATTCCTTGCCGAGTACGCCCCGACACGCCGGCGTGGCGTTGTGATCGGGTTCTTCGGTATGTCGGCTGGAATTGGTGCGTTGAGCGGATCCGGTCTTGTTCTGGCGATCACCAGCATTTTTGGTCAGACGGCAGTTGAGGCATGGGCCTGGCGATTGCCCTTCCTGATCGCTGGTCCGATTGGGTTGGGTGCGTTCTGGCTGCGGCTGCGCATCGAGGAAACACCGGCATTCCGGTTGCACTTGGAACGCGAGGGCGCGGCACAAGCACCATTGCGCGAAGCCCTTCGTGACGACTGGCGAAGCATTGTCAAATGTCTTGGCGTAGCGATCTCACACGGCATCCCTTACTACTTGATCCTGGCGTATCTCCCGTCTTATCTCGTGTCAACTGGACGGTTGAGTAGCGGGCAAGCTCTAGCGGCGTCCGGCCTGGCCTTTCTGGGTTCAGTGATTGTGATCCCATTCGCTGCAGCGCTATCCGACCGCGTGGGTCGACGACCCGTCGCCTTTACGGCGGCATTGGCATACCTCGTCGTTGCGCTTCCTTTGTTCCGGATCGTCGTGGGCTCGACACCAGAGGTGGTAATTGCCACGATGGCTAGCGTCGGGGTATTGATGGGGATGTATGGCAGCGCGCCGTTCTGCATGATGACGGAGTTGTTTCCGACACGCACACGCTACAGCGCCATGTCGGTAGGCTACAACGTGGCCATGGTGCTATTTGGCGGCACCGCTCCTTTAATCAGCGCTTCTCTGACGAAGCTGACCGGAAACCCTTCATCACCCGCCTATTTCATGATGGGGGGCGCAGTGTTGTCTATTTTTGCCATCTTGGCGTCTCCTGAAACGTCACGAGTACCGATTGATGAGCTCGGACAGTCGGACGAGCACATTCGCCGCGTGCGCATGGCGCTCAAGGCATCGGCTCGCGTTGAGTGATCTCCTGATTATGAAAACCGCTACATACGACTACATTGTTATCGGCGCCGGCTCGGCAGGGTGTGTTCTCGCTTCTCGGCTGAGTGAAGATCCCAGCGTCAAGGTACTGCTGATAGAGGCGGGCGCTCCCGCGTCATCCATCTTTGTTCAGATGCCGGCAGGGATCCGGGTTCTCTATAAGAGCCAAAAATTCAACTGGCGCTATTGGACGGAGCCCCAGACACAACTGGACAATCGGAATATTTATATACCCCGGGGCAAGGTGGTGGGCGGTTCATCCTCGATCAATTCCATGATTGCTATCCGGGGGAACCGATCCGATTACGACAACTGGGCATCTCAGGGCCTGTCGGGCTGGGACTATGAATCCCTTCGTCCGTACTTTCGAAAGATTGAGGATGCATCACTGGTAACGAAGGCGAGGAATGACGATCGCGGGTACGCGGGTCCGATTCGCCTGTCATACGGCACGCAGCAAAACGCCATATCGACTGCGTTCATAGAGAGCGCAGTATCGGCCGGTATGCCGGAGAACAACGGATTCAATGGGGCGTCGCAGGTAGGCGCAGGATTCTACGAGCTTACGATTGCCGAGGGAAAGCGATCCGGTGCTTATCGTTACCTGGATCGAGCAGGTAACCGATCCAATCTGACATTGATGGCGAACTGTAAAGTCCGCAGGATTCTCCTTGCCGGAAAGCGAGCGCAAGGCGTAGTGATTGAGGATGGATGGGAGGAGGTGGAGCTTCGCGCGGACCGCGAAGTGATTCTGACAGCAGGGGCCATTGCCTCACCGCAACTCCTGATGCTTTCGGGGATCGGACCGGCCAAACATCTGCAGTCGATTGGTATCGCTCCCGTGGTCGATCTGCAAGGCGTCGGTGAGAACCTTCAGGACCATCTTGATTGCGCGATTCGCTTAGAAGCGTCGCAGCCCAATACGCTCACGCCCTATATCGGCCTGGTAAGAGGCGGAATGGCAGGAGCTCGCTATCTTCTTTCAGGAGGCGGGCCGGCTTCCTCTCAAGGCGTTGAGGCAGGAGCATTTTACAACTCCGACAGAAATCCGGATCTGCCTGAGTGGCAGGCCCATCTGATCATTGCGCTGCGCAATCCACCGCCTAACGAAAAAGTTCCCCACGGATTTGCAGTCCGCGTATGCCAGCTGCGTCCAAAAAGTAGAGGCGTGCTGCGACTGCGTTCTTCAGATCCGTCCGATTCTCCCCGAATCGACCCTCGCTTCCTCTCAGACGAGTCTGACCTGGAGAGTTTGGTGCGCGGCGTGGAACGCACGTGCGAGATTGTCGACCAGCCGGCGCTCCGGAAGTACATCAAACGAAGGCTCGACATCGATGCTTTCTCCACCGGTGCAGCCCGTAAGGCATGGATACGCTCGCATGCGGAAACCATCTATCACCCGGTTGGCACGTGTCGCATGGGAGTCGACGACAACGCTGTTGTTGACGAGGAGTTGAAAGTGCGCGGGGTTGAGAACTTGAGAGTAATTGATGGATCTGTGATGCCAACGATCATCAGTGGGAACACGAACCTTCCCATTATGGCCATGGCAGAGAAGGCCGCAGACTTGATACGAAATTCACGCACATCCGCTCGTTGAAGTTTTCGGAGAACTCTGTTCACTGGCGTTTCGAGCTTGCTCCGTCGCCTTCTTCCCGGTTGTCCCCTTACACGGGGACGAAAGGTTGCAGCATAGATTTCCCAGCATCGAATGGGAACGTCTACGGGCTTGCGTCGTTTGATGGAAGCGTTGGGCCACACCCTTTCTCTCAAGCGCCGAAACCGCCGGAATGCCAAAGCGCGGGTTCCAGCAAAGAGGACCACGTGAACAAGGGACTCGCCAGTCAACACATACCCATCACGGGCGCGTCACAGGGCATCGGCCGCTGGACATTCCCTGTACTTCAATAACCTTAAGGAGATAAGAATGGTCAAGTTCACCTATCTGGTACTCACGAACGCGGTTCCGGGGCGTGAAGAAGAGTTCAATCGCTGGTATACCGAGCAGCACCTTCCAGACGTGTTGCGCGTACCGGGCGTGGTGAGCGCACAGCGCTTCAGTCGCACGGAGCAGCAGCGAAAAGCGGGGCCTCATCCGTGGCAGTACCTGGCACTCTATAACTGCGAGGCCGCTGACCCGCAGGTCGTCACAGATGGGATCCAGGCTCGCGTCAACACAGCGGAGATGCAAATGAGTGACACGGTGGGCGATGTCAAATATGGTTGCTATTTCGAGCCAATCACCGAGGTGATTCGCAGTAAGTAGACGGCATGGAAGTACCTGCTTTCCCGTCGTCTCAAAGATGAGTCGGGTAGAAGCTCAACAGCTTCTCCGCCACGTGAGGCGACGGGCCAGGGCGGGTCGCTTACTCCGCCGTAGCGGCGATGGAAGGCCATGCAACCCGGTGCGAGAGCTTGGGACTTGGGCCGAGGAGGCCAGCCTAAAACCTTCAGCGCTGCAATCACATGGGCGACTGCGCTGTTGCCCGTAGCGGATCACGCATCCATTTCGCGGCGCCAGGCTTGCGGGCTCTGCGATGTCCATCTCCGGAATGCGCGAGTAAATGCACTGTGCTCCGAGTACCCAAGTATCCAGGCCACCTCAGCGAGCGAAAGCCGTGGATCTTTTAGGTAATTCTCTGCAATCCGGCGTCTCGTGTCGTCACGTAGCTCGCGAAATTTCAGACCCAGTTTGTCGAGTCGCCGCTGCAACGTGCGGGGGGTCATGTGCATGGAGGAAGCCACTGTTTCAAGGCTCACTTCGCCTTGACGCGCGAGCCCGGCTACCGCTTGCCTGATGGCATGTTCCATGTCATCCATCTTCGGCATGGCACCCAGCAGAGCCTGTACCTGAAGCTCCATGATTCGCAGTAGCGCTTCATCAGGTTGACGCAGAGGCGCCTGCAAAAGGTCGACGGGGAAGCGCAGACTCGTCTCCGGTTGGTCGAACTTCACCGGGCAGCCGAAGTATGCAAGATAAGGGGTGGTGTCTTGAGGTGTTGCGTTAACAAAGCACACCTCCTCCAGCCTCACATCACCATCTGTCATGGCTCGCGTGAAACGGGTCATCGCAGCCAAGGCCGTTTCGTCAACGAGCGGCCCCGTTGGTTCCGTCGAACGGGGCCACGTCATCACGACGGACTTACCTTCGGTTCTTAGCTCCGCCGGCGTAACGTTTGCAACCACACGGTCGTACTGTTGCCAGCGTTGCAAGACAGCCCCGACGTCAGAGCAAGCCCCAAGTGCGTATCCAAGCACGCCGAGATGCGCAGGCGCAATGCGCTGGCCAACGTGCAATCCGAGGAGCGGATCATTGCAAACCTCGGCGGCACGCTCAAGCAAACGCCGCCAGTGATCGAGCGCGTAGAGTCGCACTTCCTGGCAATTAGGGCTGGATTCCCCCAGCACATGCACGGCATCCAGCCCTTGGTCCTGCAAGTAGTCGAAAAGCAGGTTCACGTAGGTGCTGGCGTAGTAAGCGGTGGGCGCGGACATGGGATGACAATGAACAATGTCGCGAAGTGTCAAGAAAGTGTCGAGGACTGTCAATGCGGAGGGTCACCAGTTTGATCAAACTGTCGGCAAGCCAAGCGAACAGGAGTCTAAATTGCCGTCCGATATGATGAACTGGCTGCATTCCATATTTGGGAAGTCCGTGGATTGGAAGCAGGCGTTCATGCTCAGCATGGTTCCTCTCTTCATCATTGCATTCAGTCTCGAGACCCTGATCAATCGAAGGCGTAGAGCCGAATCGACACTGAACTGGAAAGAGGTGTGGGCGAACATCGCATTGGGCACCACTTACCAGATCATGGAGCCCCTGGGAGTGGCTCTTGTGACAGGATCCATCTATGCGTGGGTATATTCAAAACGTTTGTTTGATATCCCGGTGGACGGTTGGACCATTCTCCCAATCATTCTGTCGGTCGAGTTCTGCTACTACTGGTTTCATCGCGCCAGCCATCGAATCCGCTGGTTTTGGGCGGCGCACGTCGTTCATCATACCGGCGAGAACATGAACTTCACTACGGCGGCACGACAATCGATGCTCAATGTGGTCGCTGGGAGTTTCATCTTTTTCCTTCCTCCCGTGCTCCTCGGTGTGCCGCCGGCCGCAGTCGCACTCATCCTGGCCGTGAATCTGTCCTATCAGTATTTCATTCATACCGAACTGATCCGCCGCCTTCCTGGCTGGATTGAGTACATCTTCAATACACCGTCCCATCACCGTGCCCATCATGGCCGAAACGACCAATATATCGACAAGAACTACGGTGGCATGTTGATCATTTTCGATCGCATGTTTGGCACTTTCGAAGAAGAACGGGAGACGGTGCAATACGGCATCACCCAACAGATTAAGTCCTACAATATCCTGGTGCTGAATCTCCACGAGTTTGTCGACATGTGGCGTGACGTGATGTCACCGGGGCCCGTGTGGCAGCGACTGCAACACCTGTGGCGGCCGCCGGAATGGGTGCGCCGTGGTCATGAACCCATCCACACATGGACGGTGGACAGGAACGAGCCGACCGGCAGTGAGTCGACACCCACTCCGTCAACGTCCGCTACCTGAGAGCCAACTCATGCATCGCCTCTCTCAAATATACCTGGCCGTTTCGGCACTGGCTTTCCTGCTAATTGGCTTGCATACGTTTCACGACCCCGCTACGGCAATGGCGGGCCTCGATATGCAACCCCATTCGGTGAATGCCTTCAATGAGATCCGTGCCAACTACGGTGGCATGCATCTCGGTATCAGTCTGTTGCTGGCCCTGGGTCTACTCTCGAAGGCGTGGCGAAAGCCCTCGATGTGGATCAACGTCGTGTTCACCAGCGGCCTGGTGCTCGGGCGGCTGGTCAGCATTTCCGCTGACGGGTGGCCAAATGATCTCGTTCGAATGTTGCTTGGAATCGAAGCAGCAGCGGCATTCACCGGCCTAGCGCTGTTGTGCTTCCTCAACAAACATGATGCGCGCTCTTCCATGAGATGAGCGCTCACTTTGAGCGCCCGCGACGCGTGGACATGAGGTCATCGTTCACCCAGTCCTATCAAGTTAAACTCGCACCGATCAACCTCCACCTGTCCTGATACCGGTCTTGCGGACAACGCGCGAGATATCCGCGTTGACGGGCTTCACCGCTTTCTAAGCATCCTTTCATCGCGACGGGTCCGACGCAGCGAAGAGAACGCTAGCTCTCCCGAGAGCAGTCAAGGTGTTGGGGCCTGGCCCCAGTAGAGACTACGGAGGTTGCGTCCAGGACCGTAGTGTTCGGTCTCTTCTGGGGTCTTTCGATGCCGTGTCTGCAATTGCCACCCTCTGCGAAGTGCTTATTAGCAGGCGCAGATCTTTGCCGGCATCCGGCCGCCATTGTGAGAGTATAATTTCACGATAGTGAAACAACACAGAAAACCGCTCTCCACGCTGGTGTTCCTTTTGCAAGAACGACCTCCATGCCACGACCACTACCTGATCCGAAGCCACCGTCGCGTGCGACGATTCGCACCATTCACCAACTGGGCGACCGCATTCGAGCAACGCGGGCAGGGAAAAGGATGCCCATTGACCAGGCGGCAAGACATTGCGGGGTCTCGGTCGGCATGCTGTCCAAGCTCGAGAACGGCAAGGGCGTCAATCTCGAGCACGCCCTGCGTGCGTTGGACGGACTGGGTTTGGCGATGCTGGTCGTTCCCAGGGCGCATGCGCCTTGGCTTGAACAGGCAGCGGCCCATACGGCCAAGATCGGCGAGGACGCGGCCAGGCGACAGCACGCCTGGCTGGAAGAGTAGTAGAGGCCTGCGATCAGGCTGGGCATCAATCTCTGATGCGATCCCAGATCGGTGCGGAAATGCACTTCGCTTGGTGTGCTGACGCGCCTTATGCTTTCCTGATCCATCCGATGCGGTGCCGCTCCTGCGTGGCCTCGTGCCGCGCATCCTCTTCGCTGTGCAGATAGCCGCTCGTCGTCGACAGCGAGCTGTGCCCAAAGTTGTCGCGCACATAACGCAGGTCGACCTGCTGGTCGGTCATATGCGAGCCGGCGGTGTGGCGCAGCCAGTGGGCCGAGGCGCTGGCCAGCACCGCGGCCTGCGCCCCCCACTCGGGCCCGCGCGCCCGCAGGCGCTCCGCGGCCATGCCAAACACCTCTTTCAGGATCAGGTGCAGCGCGCCGCGTGACAGGGGTTTCTCGCCACCCTCTCTGCCAATCACCGGCAGCACCAGTGGCCGCGTCTCCCCGAACTGCGGGGTAGGCGGCAGGTCGTGGGCGCGACGGTAGCGCGCGAGTTCGGCAATCAGTTCGTCGGTCGCCGGCACCAGCCGGGTCTTGTTGCCTTTGCCGGTCACCTCGAGCCACCAGCGCTCGATGCCCTGGCCATCGCGCCGGCAGAAGAACGCGCCCATGGGGGTCGCCGTCAGCTCGGAGGCGCGCAGGCCGCCCAGATAGAGCACGGTCAGCACCCACCGGCAGCGCGCGGCGTGCCGGCGTTCCCGCGCGGTCTCGGTCGGCATGGCCGCGACGGTGTCTTTGACCGTTTCCCACAGGTCGTGGCTCAGATAGCGGGTGATGCGCGCTCGGGTGGGGGCGCGCCGGCGGCGGGCGAGGGCAAGCGGGTTGCCGGCCAGGTAGCCCGCCTCGGTCAGCCAGGCGAACAGCGCGTTCAGGATCACCATCGCGTGGCGCACGCTGGACGGCGACAGCGGCCCGGCAAACGGGCGCCAGTCGGGGTGGCCGCGTGCAAGCTTCTTGCTGCCGGCCAGCACCCAGCGCGCGGCGGGTTGCGGATCGGCGAGGAAGCGCTCGTAGGCGAGCAGGTCTTCGTGCGTCAGCGAGGACAAGGGCTTGCCCACCTGGAGCACGGTCCACAGGATCAGCCGCTCCACCTCGCGGCGATAAGTGGTGAGCGTCGCGGTGCTGTCGGCATAGCGCGCGAGCCAGGCGGTGACGGCGGCCAGGTCGTCGGCCGCGGCGATCCGCGTGGCGCTGGCGGGCGCGCGGTTGCTGCCGGCCGCGCCGGACAGCGCCGGGGTCAGGCGCAGGCGCTCCAGCGGGGTGGGAAGCGGGGCGGCCAGGCCATCCAAAGGTTTAATCGGGAGCAGTTCCATGGTGTATCGGCCTAAGCGTCGGTTTGCACAAATTTGTTCCCGCTGGTCGCACGCCAGCAAGCCGATTGCAGGGCGATGGTAACAATATTGCGTCGAGAAACGCTGCAAGAAATTGTTCCCCCAGCCGACACTTGAAGCAATTTTGTACCTTCCCCCAACGCATCGGTCCGTCGTCAGCCTTCACCCCGCCGACGGCGCGGGGCGATCCGATGGACGGGATTCAGCTGCGCAAAGCGATGACGTTCGCCGTCAGGCGTGCCACGCAAGCTAGCCGAGTCACGCCGCGCCTGCCGCCGGTGCGTGCGCTCCAGCGCGCCAGCCAGGCGTGCCCATGGGGGTCGGGAACAAAATTCTGCAAAAAGAGGGCACAAATTTATGCATACCGACAGGGGCAGCGTGGGGAGGCGATTCGAGCCAATATTATAGACATAAGCGTACTTATGTCTAAACTTTTACACGAATCTTGTTATCCACTACGTATTACGTAGTAATATTTAACTCTGAATGTCCAAAAAGGTGCTCGACCATGACGCCAGACGCTGTAGATCCCCTTCGCCTCGAAGCCGAGGTCGAGCAGTTGCGGCACCTTCACGCCGACACGCGCACGCTCTACCGCGAGGTGTGCGGGCTGCTGTTCTTTCGCTACGGCATCACGCCCACCACCAACAAGCTCTATCAACTGGTGCGCAAGGGCAGCATGGGCACGCCGGCCCAGGCGCTGCAGCAGTTCTGGCAAGACCTGCGCGCCCGTTCGCGGGTCACGATTGACCATCCCGATCTCCCCGACAGCCTGAAGCAGGTGGCTGCCGACGCCGTCCAGACCATCTGGCGCGCCGCCGGCGAAGCCGTCTTGGCCGAACTCGCCGCGACGCGCCAAGACATAGAGGCGCAGGAGCAAGTCGTCGCGGCCGAGCGGGATGCCGCGCAGATGGCTTTCGCCGACGCTCAAGCCGCGCTCACCGCGCTCGAGCGCGAGCGCGAGGCGTTGCGGGCTGAATGCCGCCAGTTGCAGGAGCAGGTGGCGCAGGCGCGCGGCGCCGAAGCAGCCGCATCGACGCACCGGGAGGCCTTGCAGAGCGAACTGCTGGCGGCGCGCGAGCAGGCGGGCGCCGCGCGCAGTGATTTCCTGGCGGAGCTGGAGCGCATGCGCGAGCAACTCGAAGCGATGGAGGCGCGCGGGGACGCTGCCGTGCGGCGTGCCCAACTGGAATTGGACCAGGAACGCACGGCGCGGCGCCAGAGTGACCGGGGACTCGATGCGGCGCGGGTGGAGGTGGATCGCTTGCGCGACATGCAGCGGCAGGAAGCGGTGGCCGCGGCCGAAGCGCTGGGTAGTTGGCAAGCCCAGGCGCAGGCGGCGCAGGTACGTTGCGCGGCGCTGCAGGACGCGCAGGAGAGCGGACAGCAACAACTGGGTGCCGCCCAGGAGGCCTTGGCAGAAATGACCCGGCGGGCCGAGCGTGCCGAGACTGAACGGGACCTGTCGCGCGAGTTGCTGGGCAATTGGCGCGACGGCGCCAAGGTGCGATCCGGGGCACGGCGCAAGGCCGCCGCCTAACCGCTTCGAGCCACCGCCCATGCACGCGCCCCATGAGATTGCCCGCGCCGACGCCATTCGCTGGGTGCGTATCAAGATGGCGCAATCGGGCCTGACACTGGCCGATTTATTGGCGGCCGGCTGTTTCGCGCCCACAGCGGCACGGCCACGCTACCGCAAAATGCCGAGGGGCAAACCTGGGATGGGCGAGGGGAGCGTCCCGACTGGTTTCAGCGGGCCATCAACGCCGGACAGCAGCCGGAATTCTTTCAGATCGACTGAGGAATCTGCGCCAAACGCCCCTGGCTCAATGACGCGGGGCGCGCTTGCGCGGGGGCGTCACGTCTGGCACGCGAAACAGTTCCGCGACCGGGACTTCCAGGGCGAGCGCCAGCCGTTCAATGACGTCGATCGACAAATTGCGGGCCGCCCTTTCGACGTGTGCCAGAAACGAACGGTCCATGTCCGCTTGCCAGGCCAGATCTTCCTGCGTCCATGCATAGGCCGCGCGCAGTCGCCGAATATTCAGGGCGAGCAATTCACGAGCGGAGGGCTGATGGACACGGGACATGCGTCCATATTGCGGACCGTTCCCTTATCTGTCAGTGGTCGTTGAGTCACAATATTTTCCTGCTATATAAGCTCGCCGTTTCCATGAAAGACAAGGCTTTCCGAACATATTCTTGCGTCAAGGTCTTCTCATTCTGTAGTCGTTGAGACACAATGCCGCCTTTGCAGCGGCCCTTAACCAAGGGCTTCGCGCGGCGTCACACTGCTGCGCACACCGATCGCCGCCCCGCGCGCATAGCACCGAGAGGGCCTGCCGCCGAACGGCGGATCTGGGGCGGCAGGCACGAGCGGCTACGCATTGCCCTGCGTCAGCGCAACGACACGATGCACGATGATTTTGTTTCTGGACTACGACGGTGTTCTGCACCCCGATGCGGCCTATCTGGTCAATGGCCGGCCTCAATTGCGTGCGGCAGGCTCGCTGTTCATGTGGGCGCCGATTCTCGTGGAAGCTCTCGCCCCCTATCCCCAGGTCCAGATTGTTCTCTCCACGTCGTGGGTGCGCGTGCTCAAGAGCTTCAGCCGAACCCAAGCCTATCTGCCCGCTGCGTTGCAGGCGCGCGTGATCGGCGCTACTTGGCATTCGGCCATGGCGCGACACCATGAGGGTGCGCACCGCATCGACGCGAGCTGGTTCAGCGAACTCACGCGGTATGCCCAGATCGCGCGATACGTTGCGCGATCTGGGCTGCGGGCCGAACATTGGCTGGCCATCGACGACGACAGCGAGGGCTGGCCCGTCGCGCTGCGCGACCACTTGGTCGAGACGGATGGGGCGCTGGGGCTTGCGAGCGCGTCGACACGGTGCGACCTGACCCAGCGACTGCAGGGGATGGCCGCAAGCACGCTCAGCGGGAAGTGAACACCATGCTACGCGTGACCGTGGAACTCATTCCAGACGGACAGGAAGACTGCCGCCGAACACTTGGGCAGCTTGAGATCGAGAACATCGCGGGCGATTCGCTGGTGACCGGTGCCTACCGAATCGTCATGGACGAGTTCGATGCGCGGGGCCCGGGGCCGCGCACAACGTTCCGGACCATCGCATCGCTAGACAATGTGGAACGGGACCTCGTTCGCCCAATGCAATTGGTCGGCATGGCGCTTAGCGTCGTGGCACCGGTTAAGCGCACGATGCATCGTTCGGAGGACGTGCCGCAGGGCACCGTGCTATCGCGCGAGTCGATCTAAGACGGTTTCGAGTTGCTGGGAGGGGTACCATGGCTGAAAAATTTGTATTCCGAGACCTGGCGTTTCGCGCGGGTGCACACCTATGGTCCAACCCCAAACTGCGCGGCACCCCGGCGGAAATCCCTATCATCCTCGCGCGTCCGACCCTGTTTGATGTGGTCCAACTCGCCCAACGCTACCCGCTGGAAACGTTGTACCGGGCGAATCGCCGGCTCCGGGCGACCCGGGAGATTTCCGAGCGCCAGTTTCTTCGCACGCAGGAGATTCTGCGCAACATCCAACGCGCAAAGAATGATGGTGCGCTCAGTTGCGAAGATTGCGTGACGGCGGTGACCGTAGGTTACGAAGATCCTCCGAGGGAGGAACGAACGTCGACACCAGCGCAACGACACTGCGCATTGGCGAATTGGTTGCCGGGCGGACTGCAAACCATCAAATCTGAACCCGAAGAATACATCCGCCTTGACGACGTGCCGTCGGAGTTCACGGTGCCTCTCCGTCGATGGCTACGGTGGCAACTCGATTGCGCGCCGGGCCAGTCGTCGGGGTGGCTGATCGATACGCCTGACGGCCAGGGTCTCTCACACGGCGGATGGTGCGCTTTCCTGTCCTGGCTAACCGACGCCTTGCTTTGTCGATTAGATCAAATCGAAGTTGGTATGTGACGAGCATCGCTCCGCCGCCGCTTCGACAACTTTCATGTAGCCGTCCGATGCAAAACTCTCTCGTTGTTCTTTCCCTTCCGGGCGCGTGGGTCTCCCGTGCCGAATTTCTATCCGCGCTAAGTTCTCAAGCGCCAAAGTATCGTCTTGTTGACGGCATGCTCACGGATTTGCACACGGGGGAGAGCGTCCTCATCGAGTTTCGGAAAGGACGTCGTAGGAATACCGTGCTGGATTTTTGGTGTTTTGGTCTGCACTGGCACGACACCAGCGAGATGCGTGCAGTGAGGCAGCACGCGTCGTGCGTCATTATCAAGGGCGCGGGGGGCAGTTTGCATCGGATGATGCATCTGATGGCTGCGGCAAGCGCTGTGGTTCAAGCTGGGGCGCTGGGTGTGCTCGTCGAGCACGTCGGCATTGCCCATACGCCGCAAAAATGGCTGGACTTCGCGAGCGAGGGCGTCGATGGGATTCTTCGGGCGTTTGTCGTGACGGTCGATGGGGCCGGCAGCGGTGCCTATAGTTGCGGTATGCATAATTTTGGGATGAAGGAAGTCAGTGCCCCGGCCGAAATCCCAAACTGTGCGAATGTTGTCGGAATCATTACCCGGCATTTGTTGGTGAAGGGCGCGAGCATTGCCCGCGGACAAACTATCGCCATCGGCGGGAAGGCAGACCGGTATCAATTTTGGGATGTGCGATCTGCGGTGGCTCCCGATGGGGCCGTATTCGACCACCAAATTGGCACGTGGAAGCTGCTGCGTGCCGAGGCCATCCATTAGAGTTCGAGGCAGCGCTGTGGACTGACGAGAACGGCCGTAGGAGGCGCCCTTCACCGACGTCAAATGCCGCCGTCCCGTACGACACTCTTGGTCGCTCATCATTCATGCGCCGAGAGTCCAGTTCGTGACTGAAAGGCGGTGCAACTCCCAACAGTCCCGGAAATCGATGTGTTTTACCGCTTTGTAAGCAGGACGGAAAATCAGCGTTCATGAACACTGGGCCGGGCAGTTAAGCGCTTAGCGGTCTCCTCCCCGAAGTCATTGTCGGGTGCTGATTCCGGGAGCCCGGCGAACGAAATCGTGGTTCGCAATTTGATCAAACATGAATTTGGCCAAGTCTTCACGGGCGACCGTCAGCGAATGCTTGGCGTGACCATACAAGCCGACGTTGAGTTGCTCCGCGGCGTGGCGATTCTTCAATACAGCCGCTCGAACCATTGTCCAATCAAGCGACGAGATACGGATCGCTCTTGCAAGTCCGATCATATCTTCGTAAGCACTTGGCATCGCGAACTTGATGATTGCGGCAGGCAGCCAGATCTTGAGGTCGAAATCATCGCCAGGATCAGCGGCTGTCCCGGTCGAGACCGCGATGAACCGCTTCACCTGCTCGCGTTCCATCGCTGAGATGATTGCCCGGGTCGCCGTAGTGATTGGCATACCTTTCGGGTGTGGCTGCCTGGCAGGGCCCAGCGCCGAAAGCACCGCATCTGATCCACGGATTGCGTCTCGCAACAAGTCAATATCGGTAAACTCGCCTCGGACAATCTGCACATTGGCGTTCTCAAACTTACTGCTGGAACGTGCAAAGACGGTGAGTTCGAAGCCGCGCTGCAGGCCCTCGTTTACAAGGGATGGCCCGGTTTTCCCGGTCGCTCCGAAAAGGGTAACTTTCATCTCTCTCTCAATTGCCGCTTCACAGCCTCAGGTGCTAGTGGCCCGATCAAATTTGATAGCATTGCATACGTGTTCGAACCACGGACAGTTGCTCCGAGCTATCGAGCGCTGTCGATGATCGAGCCGCCGTCGGGGGTAAGGCTGTATCCGGTCAAAAACTGGGCATCCTTACTCGCCAAGAACAGGACGACAGGCGCAATATCGTCTTCCGGCGAACCATAGCGGCCGAGCGGGTTGGTCGGCGGAGGGACGTTGGTTTCCGGACCCCATGTCTCGGCCACCGGCAGTACATTATTCACCGTGATCTTGTCGGGGCCCCACTCACGGGCAGCGGTGCGGGTGAGAGCGCGCACTGCCTCTTTGGCCATGTTGTACGGACCATATCCCACCAAGCCCAGGACACCAGCCATTGAGCCGAAGTTGATGACACGTCCTTCACCGCTCGCCTTGAGG
Organism: Cupriavidus sp. FW216-B1; assembly: GCF_058789195.1. Classification (NCBI taxonomy): domain Bacteria; kingdom Pseudomonadati; phylum Pseudomonadota; class Betaproteobacteria; order Burkholderiales; family Burkholderiaceae; genus Cupriavidus; species Cupriavidus sp. FW216-B1. The sequence goes on from NZ_JBYTEL010000001.1 coordinate 782,590, forward strand.
TAGGGGTACGCCGCCTGCATCGTCCGCAGATACGCAATCGGTCCCATCTCGAAATTGCGCTGCAACTGTTCCGTCGACAGATCGGTAATGGAAGAGAACGGCGCGGATGAGTCGAAGGCATTGTTGACGAGGATGTCGATCCCGCCATAGGTAGCGACGACTTTATCCACCGCTGCCTTAATCTCGCCGGCATTGGCGATGTCGCAAAGCGCGCCGATTGCCGTTCCGCCATCAGCGCGAATGTCGGCAACGACCGCATCCACATTGGCCAGGGTGCGCGAAAGAACGGCCACTTTGGCGCCTTCTGCGGCAAACAGTTTTGCGATGCCGCGGCTGGCACCAGTGATGATCGCGACTTTTCCGTTGAGTCGAGCCATGGTTGATCTCCGTTAGTTGAGGGATGTTTGGCGCTCCGCAAATGGAGCGTAGGGGGACGGGGTCTCGCGAGCGATGTTCTGTGTTGCGAACGACGAAACGAGCAGCACAACGCCGACTACCGCAGGCAGCGCACCTCTCAGTTCACGGACGCCAAGGTGAGCCAAACCAGACAGCAGCAGGTGATAAAACATGCCGGCGTAGGCCAGGTCGCTTAGCGGCGCGCTGACGCGCGCCAAAATGGCGGCCACGCCCAGGAGCTTTACCGCAGTGAGAAACGGTACGAGATAGCCGGGATAGCCAAGGTCTGTAAGTGCCTGGACAACCCAAGCCCGTTTGGCTAAATACATCGTCGCGGAAGCGAGATAGAGCAAGGAGAGCAGCGCCGTGCTGATCCAGTACACGTAACTTTGAGTCATGAGGTTTCCTAAAGCTGGGGGATTGCATCGACACGCAACAGAATGTCGTCTAAGCTAAAAGTCAGCAAGTAGGATGAAAAACTGGTGGTTAGTATGGAAAAGAAGACTAATGGCGGCGATGAGATCAACATGCACGAGGAAATGCGCCGGGCATTTGCGCTACTGTCGGGAAAGTGGAAGCTGGAAATCATGTGGCTGCTCAACCAGCGGATCTATCGCTTTGGGGAACTGCGCAAGGCCATACCGGGGATCACTCAGCACATGTTGACGGCACAGCTTCGTGAATTGGAGGCGGATGGCCTAATATCGCGCACGGTGTTTGCTGAGGTGCCGCCGCGCGTCGAGTACGAGATCACGGCAAAGGCGCGCGGCTTGGGGGCCACGATGGAGGCGCTGACAGCGTGGTGGAATGAGTATGGGAGAAGTGTGCCGGCGAAGCCGACGTCGCGCGGGCGCAGGGCAAAGGGGAGTTAGCGCATCCGGCATGAGACTGCGTTTGCCCCGGCACCGGTTCGCATCACGCTCGCCAAGCGCAGGGGTGAGCATCGTCAACCCGCTAGTGAGGGAGAGTCTTAACGTGCCAGGAATTACACAAACTCCCGTCAACGGCGACCTGGAGTTCTCGTGCTTCGCATTGCGCGCCCCCATACGCCGGCACAACATGCAGTCAGAGGGCTATACCGCTGCTTGCCGTTGACCATCCCCAGCGACGAGCGGCTCAGAGCCGCAGCGGGCTCAATGAAAGCCGTAATCGATCAGTTGCCTGCCCGCGACGAAGCGCCCATCGTTGGAGGGTGCGCCGAGAACCACAGCGAAAACACGTCGCATCGCTTTGCCCTTGGCCACCGAGCGCTTTGCCGTGACCGCCAGGCAATAGCCTGCCTTGGCAGTATGGCCCGTCTTCAGGCCATCGATAGTTGGATCGTCCAGCAGCCGATTCTTGTTGTGTCTGGTGAAGCTGCCATAGCTGAAATCCCGCTGAGCGGAGAAGGCCAGGTAGACCGGAAAATCCTCCGTCAAGCGCACCGACAGGTGGGCAATGTCTCGGGCAGTCGAGTAGTGGTTTGGCGTGGTAATGCCGGAAGGGGTGGCGAAGTGACTGGCACTCAGCCCTAGACGATTGGCGTAATCGTTCATTTTCCCTAGAAATGCGTCCTCCGACCCGGCGACCGTACGGGCCAGGACCATTGCCGCATCGTTTGCTGAGACAACAATGAGACCCGTCAGTAGGTCCTGAATGCTGATGATCTGGCCGGCCTGGAGGCGCATGGTTGCCTCGTCGCCGCCCACATGAGCAAGGTCGCTGGCCTCCACACGCACCAACTGTTCCCACTTGATCGTGCTCGCCTTCAGGGCGTCAAGCACGACGTAGGCTGTCATCATTTTAGTTAGCGACGCGGGCTGTAGACGCTCGTCAGCATTCTTCTCGAGCATGACGCGATGCGAGCCGCTGTCGAGCAAAATGTAAGAGCGTGCTGCAATCTGTGGAGCCTGCGCGGCCGTTGCGGGGAGGGGGAGGGCGCCGAAAGCAAATGCCGAGGCGGCAAGAAAACGAGTGAAGCGCAAAAAAGGCATCAATGAACTGTCGTGCGTGGGCCGAGGCGTGAGGCCGCCTCGAGGAGAGCATTGTGTAGGTGACTACGCCTGGGCGGAGGACGCTAGCTGGACGCACCGTTTTGCAAGGACATCAGTTGGGTCCACTAGTGCGACGCTCGCGCTTCCGACCGGGAAGCTGTCGGTCTGCGAGAAAACGAGCGGGAGTTCGGTGCAGCCGAGGATCTGGACTTGCGCACCCTTATTTTGGAGGTGCTCGATGGCTGCCCGAAGCGACGCTGCACAGTGCCCCTGCGTGTAGCCAGCCTTCACGCCTGTCGGGCCATAGATTGCCTCCATCACCATCGCCTGGAAGTCGGGCGACGGTGTGATCAGTTCTAGCTGCCCTGCGGCAGCATCGTGATATACCCGACTCTCCACCGTGCCCGACGTCGCAAGAAGTCCAACTTTCGTTCCCTTTCCATACTTGCCGACGATGTGTCCGATGGTTTCCGTCAGCATGTTGACGATCGGAATCGAGAGATGCGGCTGAATCCGCTCAACATACGCATGGGCGGTATTGCAGGGGATCGCAATGGCGTTTGCCCCCTCAGATTCCAGACGTTTGCAGGTTGCGTAGAGTGCAACTGTCGGGTCCGCTTCGTGGCGCAGCAGATTTGCCGTGCGATCCGGGATTTGCGGATTCTGCTCCACGACCATCTTAATGTGATCCTGGTCCTTGGACGCGAGATTGGGTCGCCAGTGATCGGGAAGTTCTCCAGTGCCCTCAGCGTATGAATGCCGTAGTACGCGTCTGCCGGCACCTCGCGGTAGCCAAGCAAGTCATGCTCGCGCCGCGTTCCCTTGAAATCTTGTTGAATAGCCATCGCATTCCTCATCAGTGCGCCTTGTTTGCCAACCGGATTCTAGGAGCGCAATGGAATCCACTTTATGAGGATGTAAATTGAAACTATTCCATACCAGAATAGTTTTGCTTGGAGCGCCACATAGCGCACTTTATGCTGTACTTTGATGATCAGGATTCGCTTATTTCTTGCGTTTTCGGTCCATACATGGGGTTTACGTGGGCGTTCGGCTGCCCACTTGGGTACGTGTGACCCTCAGCGGCAAAGAGGTGCCAAATGCAACTGAAGTGGATCGAAGATCTTTTGGCGATCGAACAGACGCACAGCTTCTCCCGGGCCTCAGAGCTCCGATTTGTTACGCAATCAGCACTTTCTCGACGCGTAAAGTCGCTGGAAGATTGGGTTGGCGTCGAATTGGTAGACCGAGGCACCTACCCGGTCGAATTGACGCCTGCTGGCCGCAGGTTCTGCGAGCAAAGCAAAGAATCCGTCGGTGCCATTACGGAACTGCGTTCGGAACTGCGCCAGGAGGCAAAGATGCCAGGCCGTTCCATCCAGATCGCCGCCGGCCATACGCTCTCGTTGACGTTCTTGCCAAGGTGGTTGAAGCAGTTCCACCAACAAACCGGTGATTTCAATGCGCGAGTCGTCGCAGCGAACGTTCACGATGCCGTCGTCGCATTGGCTGAAGGCAGTTGCGACTTGATGATCGGCTATCACCATCCACTCGTGCCGATCCTGCTCGACCGCGACAAGTTCGCCGGCATCACGTTAGGCCATGAGGATTTCATCCCTGTATCTGCGCCAGACGACCGCGGCAAACCGATCTTTTCGCTGCCGGGCACGACCGACGCTCCGCTCCCGTACCTCGCGTACACGGCCACGACATTCATGGGACGCGTTGTCGATATGATCTTGAACAGCGCCGACGCACCGTACCATCTGCGTAGCTGCTACGAGGCGGACATGGCGATGTTGCTGATGAAGATGGTGGTCGAGCGATACGGCGTTGCGTGGTTACCGGTAAGCGCGGTTGCGGAGGAGATCGCAGCGGGACGCCTCGTCCAGGCGGGCCACGACACCTGGACTGCTCAATTGGAAATCAGGTGCTACCGGGCGATTGCCAACGCCAACCCTACGCTGCAAGACCTGTGGCAGTCATTGGACAATACTTCATCGTGTGAACACGTCGAAGATGATGCTCCAGTCTGAACAAGCGGCGAAGGGAAGGGGAGTCGCTGGGACCTGTTGGCAGAATGCGGGGAAGCAATGACCGCGGAATGGTTGCAAGGGTCATCCGTCGACACAGAACTAGAAAGGCCTACAGAATGCGCGCGTTCGAGATCGAGATCTCAAAGCCAACGAATGCTGACAGCTTCGAAAACATGTGCACGGATGTCTACGGTGTCGTGTTCGACGATCCGACTCCAAAGAGGAACGGCAGATCAGGGCAGAAGCAGGGCGGTGTAGACATTTTCGTTACATCAAGAGCCGGTCGAATTGGCATCCAGTGCAAGCGGTATGTCGATGGCGGGGTGACCACCAAGACAATTGATGATGAGGTTGCCGCGGCCGACGCGGCGGGTTGGAAGATTGTCCGCCTCATAATTGCCACGACAGCTGCAAGCGACACGGCGCTCGTCAAGCACGCACAGGAAGTCAGCGACCTTCGGCAGGCCAATGGCCAATTCTTGGTCGAAGTGGAATCGTGGACCGAGATATGCAACCACATCCAACGATACGACGCATTGCATCCGAAATACTCCCCAAACAGCGCGGGCGGTGCCATTGCGGTGCTACGTGAGCAGGGAGAAAGGACTGGGGCGCAGATCGCTGCCATGCCTGCGACGATGGAAGCAACATTCAAGGCGGCACTATTGCAGATGTTGCCTACAGGTCGGACAGATTCACCGAATGGGCTTGTGACGAGGCAGCTTGACAAGGTGAACGACCTGCTGCGCGGCCTGAAATTTCAGGCTGCGCAGGAGTTGCTTGCCACTCTCGAAACCGAGATCGCGAGCTTCGACAGACATCAGAAGGCGCGCTGGACTCTTCAGAATGGCATTGCACACTGGCAACAGAATCGTGAGGAGGTCGCTGCTGAGTGGTTTCTACGTGCCTATGACCTGTTTTGGGATGACGAGCGCATCGCCGCTAACAAAATCCGAGCGCATATCATCCAGGGAGACCTCAAGCTTGCCAACGCTGAAGGGGCACGCCTGCTAGGCCTATTCCCGCTTTCGCTCCATGTTTGGCTAGCGGCTACCAATGCTCGAATCTGCGAGAACGAGGACTTGACGGAAGCCGAATTGCCGGCGCGCTTCAGAGAAGAAGCAGATGCGCTGCAAATGATGGCCTACGCCTTTTATCGGCAACAGAGCGACTTGGCGGTAACCTACGCACGGCGAGCTTTACGCGCAAAGGATGCAGGCCTTTTCACCCGCAAAGGGGCCGCAGGCATCATCGTTAGCGTCGCAGGAAAGGACGGGATTTCCGCGGACTTCGACGCCTACGCCGAAGATTTGCGTGAGGGTCTCGATGAGGTAATCGCCGCGTTCGAGCCTGCGGCAACAGAACTATGGCGGATCGAAAATAGCCAGCACAGGGCCGAAGCTGCCTCGCACGTGGCGCTTGCCCACATGCTAACCGGCAAGCCTGGCGTGGCGCTCGCCATATGCGAGCGAATCGAAACGGAAATTCCTGAGTATGCCGATAACGTGGCCGCCCTACACATCGGATCCTTGCTCTTCCTCCGCCGGCACGAGGATCTTGTTAAATTTTCCATAGCCCACCTCAATGCGCTGGACGAAGACGGATTGCTCCTTGCGGCCGAAACGGCCGCAAACCGAGGCGAGTCCGAGGCATTTGCTCGCATCACTCACGCATTGCGCGAGCATGCGCCGGACGAGAAACCGGTTGTCAAGCTGCTTGAAATGGTGTGCGCGTGCAACTCCGGCCAATCCGAAAAGGTGGTCAAGGAAGTCAGTGAGACGCCCGCTGATGGCCTTGATCTGATTACACTCAGCGCCTTTGCGGGGCTGATGCTCAATGCCGGCCGTGACAGCGAAGCGCTCCGGTTTGTCGAGGTCATAAAGAAGCGAGTCTCCACCCATTCGAGTTCGCGCGAGCGTCTGATCGTCGCGGATATTTTGATTCGCGCCGATCAGTTCTCCGACGCCGTCGGCCTCTTGGAGTCGGTGGACCCCAGCGGCCGCAGCCTACCAATTCAGACGCGACGACTGCGTGCCCTATTGTTTGGTGGGTACCGGCGAAAGTCAAAAGACCTCCTGGAAAAAGTGCCACCCGAATGGCTTTCAGATGACGCCTTCCGCCGCCTAGCGATGGGCGTCGCACAAGAAGCCAATGACTGGAGCCAGCTCGAACTGCTTGCGAGACTGCATCGCGAGGCCCATCCAGAGCGGGCGGAAGCATGGGTCTTTTGGTACCAAGTTGTTCTTCATACCAGACCACCCGCACAAATCCGAAACGCCTTCAGCGAGGCGCCCGAGCGTCTTACGGGGACCCTGAAGCAGATCGCGCACTTGGCGGCGGCAGAGTTGCAGTATGGCAAGCCAGAGGTCGGGTACGCGCGGCTTTATCGCATGTTCCGCTCGAACATGGACGACGTCAGTGCCGCCTCCTCCTATCTAATGGGAGTTTTGATCGGTCACCGAGCCAGACACGGTAGAACACACTTTCCGGAGGTGAGGCCTGGCTCCATGGTGACGCTTGAGGGCGCGGACAGGAGCATCGTAAAAATCGTGATCGATCCTGCAGGCATGACGGATCTGCCGAAATCTGCGAGATTCCTTGCTGCGGACAGCCCGCTGGCGAAAACGATGCTAGGACTGGCATGCGGCGACACCGTTGACATCGAGGGAACGTTCGATGTTCGCAATTTCACGATTCGTGAGATCAGTGATGCTCATCAAGGACTGGGCGAGTACGCGCACGAACTCTTGTCGAAATCGCTAGAACCCGCGCCTGGTCTGCAGCTCTTCAGCCTGACCGAGAAAGAGGATGGGAACCTGGATGTCTCGCCCATCCATGACCGACTCAAGGCGCAAACGCAACGTAGCAAATCGGTAATGGAGCAATACGCCGAGAGCAAGCTTCCGCTTGGCTTGTGTGCGCAAATGCTCGGCGCCGACGGCATGCAAATGGTCTTCAGTTGGGACCAGCGCAACCCTCCGCTCGCAAGTGGTGTCACCACAGCGCCAGAGCTTGAGGCCGCAAGTGCATTGTTGCTCGACCAATCGTTCCCCGTTGTGATGGACGCGCTCACGCTGGCTGAACTTGTCCGCTTTGGACAGGGTGATCTTCTCTCAGTGTTGCCACGGGTGTATGTTTGCCGGGGGACCTACGATCGATTCAAACAAGCGGAAGTCGAGGCGTTGGATTCTCGCGCAGAGGGACATGCGGCCGATATAGATGGGCAGTTCGCATTCTTGCCTATCACGGAAGAGGCTCGCAAGTGGAAGGCAAGCCAATATACCGAAGCATTGAGGCTAATGGACGAACACTGCGAAGTTTGCCCGGTGTATGGGCCGGAGCAAATGCCTCACGAACTCATCCTTCTAAAGGATCTTCTCGATACAGATACCTATGACGCGCTCGCGTTGTGCCTCGAAAAGGGGGCAGCCTTGTTCTCGGTGGATGAACGCCTTAGGAACTGGGTCTATGGAGTGTTTGGTATCAAGGGTGTGTTCCCCTATCTCGTGGCGATGAAGGGCTTGCAGGACGGCAAGATCTCACGTGGTGATCACGCAGAGTTCGCCCTCAACTCGGCGCTGCACAATCGCACCGTTTTCGCCCTTCATGCAGATGACGTCTTTTGGGGACTCCAGCAGCCGCAGATGGCGGCGCGGACGCTTGAATTTGTTGCCACCCACCTCGCAACCGCGCTCAATCGCCGGTACGCGATCGGCCTAGCGCGCGACCTGATTCAAGGAATGCCAAACGTGTCCATGCAGTACGGCGCAGTTGTAGAGTTCGTGAAATTTATCGCCAATGGCTTGTTTCGCAGAAAGGATAACGTCACAGGAATGCGCGAGGGCTTTGCCCGATGGTTGCGGCAAGTAGCGGACATGTTGTTTGCTTATACCTCGCCGTATCCCGCTACACGAGAGATTCCCAGGGAAGACAAGGCTGAATTTCTCAACGTGCTGGAGCATGGCTTAGAAACGGGAATTGCATTGGCCGGGGAGGGCGGCGCGATAGAGCCGCCCGCGATCGGAGCGCTCTATTGCAGAACCGGCTTCGTCGTTCATCAGCCAAATGCGAAAGCGCTCACAAACGTCACGGTGTCACCGGCAACGGCAAGCTAATAGGACGGCGACGGGTCAACGCGTAGGGCAGGGCAGGCCAGCTTTCGTCGCATCACCTATACGTTGCGCATGAATGACGCACGTGCATTTGGCAATCCGCTGATATCGTGGCAGCAATGCGTGGCTAGTAGTCAATCATAAGCGTTCTGCTCGCGTCCACCGACGCTTTGCCGTGACCGCCAGGCAATTGGCTGCCTTGGCAGTGCGGCCCATCTTCAGGCTATCGGCGGCAGTTGGAATCTGCCCCCGTCTGCGAGATAGATGAAGCCCTGCTTCGCGATGGCATAATGGAAGCAGGCCTAGCCTACGAGGCCACCCCAATGTCTCATTGGTGGCCGCCAAAAGCCCGCGCAAGCGGGCTTTTGTTCGTCTCTATGGCTCAGAATTGCGCTGAAGGCGAACCTGAGCACTCGAGCGTGGCGCGATGTGTGAACGAGAAATAGCAGTTAGAGGATTTTCAGATTCAGCGCTAGTTGGCGGCGGCACAACACTCCACAGGCTCGTATAGCCGGTAACCCAGCCAGTGACAACGATGCCGAGACTATTCGCGTATCCATATGCCGAATGGTGGTGCCCTGGGCGGGTGCAGCGGTGCCGATATGCCGTAAGCTAAGCACTCATCCTTGGGATTGCGTAGACATTTTGCCGAGAATCTACGTTCATTCGACGATACGTGACCCTCAACCAATGGGGAGTTGCCTTCCTAAAACGGGCAGCTTCATCCGGATTTTTGTGTTCGATCCTGTCGGCAACGAGGTTCACGGCGTTTTTTACTATTCCATAGATTGAGTCCCGGCCTAAAGGAACAGCTTGCTCGTCTCCGTGGAGCCGGGATACCAAGGGCGTTGCTGACGGAGGAGGAGGAATGTGGATACCACGTGCCGCCAAGTATCTGTAAATGGCATACTTGGCCGAAGGATTCAGGACAATCTTCCTTGCCTGCTGCCCGCTCGCGTTCCTTAAAGAAAGCGACCACGTTTCATCTCCGGAGCTTGGTGACTTGTAGCAAAACAAATCGGACAGGCGGATACAGGCCAACTCCTCCCCGCGGATGCCAGTGTTTCCCATGAACCGAATTACGAAGAGCATCCGCTCGGCCTCGTCATGCGCTGGATGTCCGACTGGAAACTTCTCGCACTCTAACTCGAGCTCTCGGAGTAATCGAACAAACGACAAAAGGGGCAGGGATCTCGAGGGCTTTGTGGATCCCATGGCACTTTTCTTCCGACGGATTCGTCGCTCGCGGAAGAGGTTATATTGGATGTGCCGGAAATCGACCAGAAACGAAAATAAACTTTCCAAGACGCGAAATGCGAATGAGCAGCTCGCGTCCGACAAAGCTCCCTCGAACGGCCGCCAATCTCCGGCAGTACGACGCCGATTGCGCATTCCGCACCAGGAGTCTGGAGGATCCCGGAGAAATGCATCATAGAAGTCTAGGTCTGACGGGGTGATTTCGGCCAACAGCTTTCGATCGATGAAGAGCGCCCAGCAGTAAAACCTATGGACTTCCTTCTCATAGGCACGCTCCGTAGCATGGGTAGCAAATCCAGACAGCCACTGCAGTACAGTCCCCAGCTCCTGATACGCGCCATCATGTAAAGCGCGATCGACGGGATCGCAAGGATGCCCTGGTTGGCATAGAGTTCGGAGATCCCTCAGGGAAGAAGGAAACGGTGAGATGCTTAGCCCATCTTCTTGAGCGGCCATGTAAACTCCTGCGGCACGTATGCGTTGGACATCATCGCACGGGTCGAAGGCATTCGGCCGATAACAAAACTGTGGGCAGTAAGGGATGCAAATGAAAAAGTATGTTTGTTTTGGCGCGTATGAGCCGAAGAGCATTCGGACACGTATTTACGTCGCGATCAAACATAGTTTTGCGTCTTTCGACTCGCCGGGGCTGGGTTTCAGTTCCGGATTGCATATTTAACATAACAATGATTATGCGCATATGAATCCGTGGAGGCCGGATAGAAATATAGCTCCCGTAGGCTAACGCGAACATGCCGATGCTCCGATCTGTTTGAAGCCCGGACACCACACCGCCCCCGCAAAAACAACCGCACCCCGGAGGTCGACCGACCATCCGGGGTGCGTTGTCCTGCGTCGGCCTTACTTGCCGGGCGAGCCGACCTCGGTGGGGTCGCCAGGCGCGGCGAAGGCATTCAGTTCACCGGCCACCGCCGCCTTATAGGCCGGCGCCGAGGTGGAAACGCCGTCCCAGACCGCCGAGGTGTTTGCCGTTCCGCCGAACGCGGCGCCGGCATGGCTGGCCGCGGTGAACGTCACGCCGGTGGAAGGCGCCGAAGTCGGGACGCTGACCGTCGATCCGTCCGCCTGCGTCGTCGTGACCGCCGAGCCCTTGTAGTTGAAGGCCGTCACCACCTTGCCCTGCTGGTCGAAGAGAACCACCATGTCCTCCTTGCCCAGGCCGATGCCCTTGGCGCCCATTGCGATGACCGGCGTGGTCGCATCCAGGCCCCAGGCCGTCTTGAACGCGGTGGCGTCAGTCGTGTTGACCACGACCAGGCGCCCGCCCGCGGGAATGACCGTGCCGGAGGGGAACAACTCGAAGTTGTTGGCATCCGTGGCGGTCGCGTGGTCGTCGCTCCACTTCCAGCCGGACAGATCGGCCACTGCCGTGCCGTAGTTGTAGATCTCGAAGAAGTCGACGCCGGAGGGCGTGCTCTCGTTCGAGTTCACTTCGCTGACCAGCACGGTCGGGACCACGGGTGCCAGTGAGACGGTGCTGAAATTGAATGCCGTGGGCGAACTGATGCCGTCGAAGGCATTGCCCGAGGTATCCAGGACGGCACCGGCATCCACGCGGACATCGTAGTTGATGCTGTTCTGCAGCGGCGTGCCGGGCGTGACGATGACCGACGAGCCGCTGAACTTGACCTGCGCCGTGTCGGTGACCGGAATGGTGCGCGTATCGCCGGCGCTTTCGATCACGATGTTGCCCACTCCCCTGCTCACCGTCTCGTTGAAGTTCAGCGAGATCGAGGCGTTCGCGGCGACATTGGTGGCATCGTCGGCCGGCATGGTGCTGGCGAGCTGGGGCGCCACGTGGTCGGCTTCGCCCACGGTGGTGAAGGACAGCGCGGCGGCGTTGGAGACGGCCGGCGCGCCGTTGATGACGCCATCGGCGTAGCTGATGGTGTACTGGGAACCCGGCGCCAGATCGACGGCGGGATTGATCTTCACGACCTTGCCGCTGATGGTCACCTGCGCGTCGCGCACGGGAATCTTGCGGACATCCTTGGCGCCGTTGCTGAGGACCACGAAGCCGTCGCCGGCGGTCACGTCCTGCGGGAAAGTCAGGTAGAGGTTGCTGCCGACGCCGACCGCGTCCTTGTTCTTGGTCGGCGTGAAGACGGCCAGTTCGGGACCGGTGCCATCGCCCTTCTCGCCCACGGCGTAGAGGTTGCCGGCCGGGTCCATCGTCACGCCTTCGTTCTGGGCGGCGCTGCCCACCGCCAGGCTGCTGTGGACGTTGCCGGCCCGGTCGACCTTGACGACTTCGCCGTCGGGCCCGCTGATGACGACGAGGTTGTCATAGTCGGGCGCCGTCGACGGCAGGATGTTCGACAAGGCAAACACGTCGTTGTGCGAGGACAGCCCGGTCTTGGTGGGATCGAACAGGTCGACCGAATTGTCGGTGGTCGGCGAACCGTTCGACGCCGTGCCAGCAGCGAAATCGATCGTGGTCTGGAACAGCCCGATGGGCTGCTTTTCCTTCGCGAAGATATAGCCGCCCGTCATCGGGTCGTAGCTGACCCCTTCCAGGCCGATGTTGCCAATGGTCGTGCCCAGCTTGACGGTCTTCGCGCCGGTGCCGTCCAGAACGGTGTTGGGAACGTAGCTGAACTGGTCGACTTGCCGGAAGCGCTCTTCCACCAGCACGAACTTGTTGCCGCCGATCCAGGAGATGCCTTCGGTGTCGTAGAAATACGTGCCCTGCGGCTTGGTCGCGTCGGCGGCCAACTGCATGGAGTCGATCAACTGGCCCTGCTTCGTGACCTGCGTGATCGAGGTGCCGCCATCGCCGATGACGAACAGCGTCCCGGTGTCCTGGTTGTAGGTCACGCCGGACGCCTCCGCGGCCAGCAGGTTGGCTCCGGTCCCTACCGGCAGCGCGTACTTGCCCGTCGAGTAGTAGTTCTCCAGCTCGTAGGTATCTTGCGCAGCCGCGAAGGAAAGCGCCGGCGCGCTGGCCGCGGGAGTCTGGGCGCTGGGGCCTGCCGGGGAGGAGGACGGGGAGTCACTGCCGCACGCGCTCAGGGCAAGCGCGAGCGCGGTCAAGGGGAAGACCAGTCTCCGGGTTTTGAATTGTTTTTCTGGGGTTGCCATAGTCGGGATGGGAGCGGTTGTTACAATTAGAAACAGGCATATTAATGGTCTTATATGTCACTTTTGCTTCAGGGAAACAGAATGGCGCCCGACCGCCTGAAGCCCGCCTGCCTGAGTGGCCGCCCGAATGGGGCACAACGGAAGACCGGCATCGGCAGTGAAACCGCTCCCATCCCGCTCCCATCCTGGTCGCATCAGGCCCGTGTCACCACCGCCCTGCACCACCCCCCACGACGGCGCCCGGATACCCCGGCCGCCGATGTCCATCCCGCCAAGTGTGCATCACGCCATATTTGTCAATTCCACCTTTGGCGGGGTATCAGGTCGAAAACCGTTGCGCGAGACTCGACGCCGCCTGGCATTGGCCTGACAGCCCGTGCCGGCCGGAGCGCACGCCAGAGCCAAGGGAGTCAAGGGTCGGGAACCTCCCGGTGTGCGCGACAGAAATCAACCAGATAAGAGACATTCAGGGATGAAATCGAAACTTGTTTTGGCGGGGCTGGCGGCTGCCGTGCTTTCCGCGTGCGGCGGCGGTTCGGGGGATAGCGCAGCAACTGCGCCTGCGCCCATTACCACCAAGGTCAGCGGCACTGCCGCGGTGGGCGCGGCACTGGCCAACGTCACCGTGCAGGCCAAGTGCGCGGTGGGCGGCGGCAGCGCCACGACGGCCGCCGACGGCACCTTCACGATCAACATCGCCGACGCCAAGCGCCCCTGCGTGCTGAGCGCGGTGGCGCCGGACGGCACGGTGCTGCATTCGGTGGTGGAAGCCGGCACGGACACCAGCGTGGTGGCCAACATCACGCCGCTGACCGAACTGGTCACGGCCGCGCTGGCGCAAGGCAGCACGAGCACGTTCTTCGACCAGTTCGACGCCAACGCCCAGGCACGGCTGACCGCCGCCAACCTGTCGACCTCGACCGATACCGTGCGCCTGGCGCTGACCGGCCTGGTCGACATCTCCGGCACCGACCCGCTCAAGGGCGCGCTGGTGGCGGCCAGCGGCGGCAAGGCCGGCAACGCGCTGGACCAGTTGCTGGACCAGCTGGCCGCGCGCCTGGCGACGTCCAAGGCCACCGTGGCCGACCTGTCCACGGCCATCGGCAGCAACGCGGGCCCGGTGGCCATCGGCACGATCCTGCAGAAGGCCTCCGCCACCTGCGCGGGCCTGCGCACGGGCAAGTATTTCGGGCTGCGCGCCGGCTACTTCTCCTCGCTGACCGTCGATGCGGACGCGCTGACCCTGACGGACAATTCGCCGCTGACCAGCATGATCTCGGCTTCCGTCGTGAATCCGACGTGGCCGCTGGCGCCGGCCGTGAACGATGCCTGCCGCTTCGACGTCACCGGCACCCCTTCCAGCCTGCTGGTCTCGAAATCGGGCGTGTCGCTGCTGATCCCGAGCGCCGGCGCCGTGGCGGCGCCGAATGGCCTGCTGGGCTTCGTCGTGCCGGCACAGCAGCTGCCGCTGGCCGACCTCGCCGGCAACTGGAATGCGCTGGCTTTCCAGAGCGCCGACAACGGCAACACGTACGGTACGTCACGCCTGACCTTCACGCTGGACGCCAACGGCAAGATGACGGCCGCTTCGAGCTGCGACGACGATAACGCCTGCACGAGCTGGGGCGCCGGCGAGCTGGCCACGCTCACGGCCAACAACGACGGCTCCTTTGCGGCGACCAGCAACGCCGGCACTGGCCGGGCGGCGGCGTTCAAGGGCACGGACGGACTGGTGTCCGCGGTGATCGGCCAGTCGAACGGCCTCATCGTCGCCACCAAGCAGGTCGTGCGCGCCCTGCCCGTTGCCGGTTCGACCAACTCGTACTGGGACTATGTGGCATTTGCCGACCTCGCCAGCCAGTTTGGCGTCTGGAGCACCACGATCACCAGCGTCGATCCCAAGACCAGCACGTACACGCGCACCCGCATCGACGACAAGCGCGTCGACGCCTGGACGCAGAACGTTCCGGTAAACGGCCTGCGCTATCGCGCCAAGGGCAGCGCCGCGGACGAACTGATCGCGATGTCGCTGGGCAACACCGGCGTGGGCGTGAACATCGGCCTGCACGTCACGAAGCCGTACCTCGACATTTCGGTGAATCGTCCGTGATGTCCTGCCCGGCGGCCATGCGCCGCCGGGCGGATTCCACATGGACAGGCTGGACAGCCCGCTGCGAAGCGGGCTTTTTTTTCGCCGGGCCGGCGCGGACCGCGCTAGTCCTCGGAAAGCTCGCAGAAGCGCAGGCGATTGCCGAATGGATCCGCCACCTGCAGTTGCCGTCCCCAGCCGAGGGCTTCGATGGCGGGCTTCGCATATCGATACGGCTTCGATTCCAGTTCGCGATGGAGCGCATCGATGTCATGGACCGGCACGAACACCGTCGATCCAGGCGTCGCGTCGCCGTGGTGCTCGCTCAGGTGCAGCGTCAGGCCGGAGCGCCTGACCTGCATGTACAGCGGAAAGTCGTCGCCGAACCGATGCTCCCACTCCAGCGAGAAGCCGAGGTAGTCCAGATAGAACTCCCTGGCCTTGTCGATCGAGAAGATGCGGAGGATCGGAATGGCGGCGGACAGATTCATGGCTTCAGCGGATCGGGAGACTGGCGGACTGGCGATGATGGATGCGGGCCGGGAACCTGCAAAGCTCGGGCAGCGACCGGGCGCCCGCGCCCGGTCTTGCGTCACCTGCCTGCCTCATCGTTCTCCCAGCTGCCGCAGCCGCGCCCTCAGCGTCTCGATCTGCTCCAGCAGGTCGAGTACCACGGCGGTGCCGCCCACGCTCAGTTCGAGGTCGTGCATCAGCCGCAGCGCCGTGCGCGTGCGTTTCAGGGCCGAGCCGTCGAAGCGCCATTGGCGCGGGTCCTCGCCATGCGCGGGGATCACGCCCTCCGCCACCAGCGCGGCCACCTGATCCGTTTCGGCCCGGCAGGCCACGCTTAGTTCGACCAGCGTGAACTGGACCTCTTGCTCCACGAGAACGCCCTGCAAGCCGGGCATGCCGTTATCGCTCATCGCATCAAGCCTCCAGTGGACGGCGCGGGGCAAAGCCGTCGAAGGTCTTCGCCATCTCCCGGTAGGCTGCCTTCGCCTTGTCCGTGTCCGCCGGCGGCAGGGCGATCGACAGCACCGCGTACAGGTCGCCGGGCTGGCTGCCGGGAATGCCCTTGCCCTTGAGCCGCAGCTTGCGGCCCGACGCCGAGCCGGGCGGCAGTTTCATCTGCACGCTGCCGTCCGGCGTGGGGATGATGACGTCCGCGCCGAGCGCGGCTTCCCAGGGCGCCACCGGGATGTCGACGTAGACATCGCCGCCGTCCACGCGGAACAGCGGGTCCGGCGCGAACGCGACTTCGAGGTACAGGTCGCCGGCCGGCGCATCGCCGATGGCGGGGCCGCCCTGCCCGGCGAGCCGCAGGTGCTGGCCGCCGCGGATGCCCTTCGGGATGCTCACGTCCAGCTGCCGCTCGCGCATGCGCACGTGCCCATCCGCGTCCATCTGCGGCACGCGCAGCGAAATGGTGCGGCGGGCGCCCCGGTAGGCGTCGCGCAGGTCGATCTGCACCTTGGCGTGATGGTCGCTGCCGGCCATGTGCGTGCCGCGCGTGCCGCGCGCGCCGGCCGCGCGGGCGCCGAACAGCGTCTCGAAGAAATCGCTGTGGTCCATGTCGGCGCCGGCGTAGCCATCGCCGCCGCTGTACTCGAAGCCGCTGTCCCAGCCCGGCGGCGGGGTGAACTCCCGGCCGGACTTGTAGCGCGCCTCGACGTCGTCGTAGGCGGCTCTTTTCTCGCTGTCCTTCAGCGCCTCGTATGCCTCGGCCACGTCCTTGAAGCGGGCCTCCGCATCGGGTTCCTTGTTCAGGTCGGGGTGGTACTTGCGCGCCAGCTTGCGATAGGCACGCTTGATGTCGTCCTGCGTGGCCGTGCGCTCCACGCCCAGCGTCGCGTAGTAATCCTTGAACTCCATGCGGGCTCCCGGCAAGGGACTGCGAGATGCGGCCGGCACTCGCGGCCGGCATCCGCTCAAGTATAGCCAAGGCTTGGGGCGCGGCGTGTGATTCTCTCGTGGCGGGGCGCGCGCCCCGCCCTCCCCGGCGGCTTGCCGGCCACGCCAGCGCATGACCGCGGCAATCCGCGCCGGGGGCGCTACGCGGGGGGATTACTTGCTCAGCGCGGGTTCGCTGGCGGGGACTTCGATCGGCGTGCGCGGCTTCTTGCGGCCGCGCCACACCGAGTACGTGACGCCGAGCAGCAGCAGCGCGGAGGCGACGACGAAGGTGCAGCTGATCGGGCGCTGCACGAAGATCATCATGTCGCCGCGCGACAGCAGCAAGGCGCGGCGGAAGTTCTCTTCCACCATCGGCCCCAGCACGAAGCCGAGCAGGATCGGCGCCACCGAGAACCCGAGCCACATGAACAAGGCTCCGATCAGGCCGAAGGCCATGACTTCCCAGATCTGGAACAGGCTGTTCTGCGTGCTGAAGACGCCCACCACGATAAAGAACATCGCCGAGGGGAACAGGTAGCGGTATGGCACCTGCAGCAGCTTGACCCACACGCCGATCAGCGGCACGTTCAGCACGATCAGCAGCACGTTGCCGATCCAGAAGCTGGCGATCAGGCCCCAGAAGATGTCCGGGTGCTCGCCGATCAGCTGCGGGCCGGGAGAGATGCCCTGGATCATCAGCGCGCCGAGGATCAGCGCCATCACCGCGTCGCCGGGGATGCCCAGGCTCATGGTGGGGATGAAGTCCACCTGCGTCTTGGAGTGCGACGAAGCCTCCGGCGCGGCCACGCCCGCGATCATGCCGGTGCCGAATTTCTCCGGCGTCTTGGAGATCTTGCGCTCGAGCGCATAGGCGATGAAGGTGGTGATGGTGGGGCCGGTGCCGGGCATGGCGCCGAACACGGTGCCCACGCCGGTGCCGCGCACCATCGGCCAGAATGCCTCCTTCAGCTCGGCCATCGATGGCCGCATGTCGCGGATGCGCAGCGAGCCCTTGTTGTGCACCACCGCCATGCGGTTGACGTTGAGCAGGAAGTCCGCCACGCCGAACAGGCCCATCGCGATGGCCACCAGTTCCAGGCCGTCGCTCAGCTCCGGGATGTCCAGCGCGAAGCGGAACGTGCCGGTGTTCACGTCGGTGCCGACCACGCCGCAAAGCAGGCCGAACAGCGTCATCGCCACGCCCTTGAGCGGCGAGCCGCGCGACATGGTGGAACCTGCCAGCAGCCCCAGCAGCATGATCGAGAAGATCTCGGTCGGGCCGAACTTGAACGAGATTTCCGTCAGCAGCGGCGAGGCGAAGATCATCACGATGATGCCCACCGAGGCGGCGAAGAACGAGCAGATCATGGTGATGCCCAGCGCCGTGCCGCCCTTGCCCGCCCGCGTCATCGGGTAGCCGTCGAGGCAGGTCACCGCGTGCGGCGGATGCGAAGGCAGGTTGAGCAGGATCGCGCCGATGGCGCCGCCGTACTGCGAGCCGTAGAAGATGCCGGCCAGCATCAGCACCGCGGGCACGGGGTGCATCGCGTAGGTCAGCGGCAGCAGGATGGAGATCGCCGACAGCGCGCCCATGCCGGGCAGCACGCCGATCAGGTTGCCGACCAACACGCCGAAAAAGGACCACATCAGGTTCGTGCCCTGGAAGGCAACGCCGAAGCCGAACCACAGGTCATGCAAAGCACTCGAGACCATGATGATCAGCCTCCCCAGGTAAACAGCGGCAACTGCAATTGCAGCGCCCACCAGAACACCACCGCGGCGATGACGCACATCGCCAGCGCCAGCACGATGGCCTGCTTGATCGTGTTGCTGCGGTCGCCCAGCGCCGAGATGAACACGATCGCGAACGTCGCGGGAATCAGGCCGCCGTACTTGCCCAGCAGCAGGAACGCCAGCACGCCCAGCACGATGCAGACGCAGCCGCGCAGGTCGGGCAGGCCGTGGCTGTGGTCATGCCCCGGCACCGGCGCCGCCGCGGCCTTCTCGCCGCGCGCGGACAGCGCGATCATCACGCCGACCAGCGCCAGCAGCGTGCCCACGGCGACCGGAAAGAAGCCGGGCCCCATGTGGGCCAGCGTGCCGGTGCGGTATTGCAGCCCGGCCGTGACCGAGGCAAGCCCGACCAGCGTCATCAGGGCGCCGCCGTAATAGTCCTTCTTGAATTGGGAGGGTGTGCTCATTGCGCGGCTCCCCGGATCGCTGGCAGCGAGGGGGGCGCCGCCGGCCGTGTGGCCGCGGGGCGGTATGTGTGGGTGTCTTGGTACATAGGCTGGTCCTTTCGTCTCCTATTTCTGCGCCACCGCGCCGCGAATGAATCGCGGATGCCGTGGCGTGTGGAGACTCTATGAACGCAGCCTTCCAAACCGCTTACCGTCGCCTTGCATTCGGCTTTCGTCCGAATGAAATTCCGGGGAAAAATCAATGTTTCTACTTTGTACAAATTCCGATACAAAATAGATCACTACATGACGCATGCGTGGACGGAACTTTCCGGCGGCGAGCCCATACACGGGCGGCCCGCCGCCGCGCCTACGCGACCTGCTCCAGCAGCGCGATGATCTCCTCCGGCCCCGTGAACTTGCGCGGATTGCTGTGCGTCCAGCGGTCCAGCAGCGCGTTCCTCGCCACCAGCTCGAAGTCCTTGCGCTCCACGCCGACCTTGTGCAGTCGGTTTGGCATCTCCAGCGCGTCGATCAGCTCGGCCACGAGGTCGGCCGTCTCGCGGTTCGCGTCGCCCAGCGCCGCGCTCAGCAGCTTCTGCTTTTCCTCCGTCACCGGCTTGTTGAAGCGCAGCACGCCCGGCAAGGTCACGCAGGTGCAATGGCCGTGCGGCACGTGGAAGGTGCCCGCGAGCACGTGGCCGATGCCGTGGCTGGCGCCCATCGGCACCAGCGACCACATGCCCATCTGCGACAGCCACATGCCGGCCTGCGCGTCGGCGCGCGCTTCCATGTCGCCGGGGTCCTTCCGGGTACGCTTGAGCGCATCGGGCAGCGTGCGCAGCGCCTGCAGCGCGGTGCCGTCGACGAACGGGCTGCCGTAGGGCGAACAGAACGACTCCACCGCGTGGTCGACCGCGCGCATGCCGGTGGACAGCCACAGCCCGAGCGGCGTGTGCCGCGTCAGCACCGGATCGAACACCACCGTGCGCGGAATCATCAGCGGGTTGCGGATGCTCTGCTTGAGTTTCCTGACCGGGTCGTTGGAGCCGCCGCTCTGGTGGAACTCGCCGCCCGACAGCGTGGTCGGCACCGCGATCTGGCGCACCTTCGGTCCGCGGAACACCGGCGCCTCCACCACGCCCGTCGCCGGGTCCGTCTTGAGGCGGAACGGCTCGAACTGGTCCAGCTCGGTGATGTCGTGCTCCAGGCACAGCTGCACGTTCTTGCCGGCGTCGGTAATCGAGCCGCCGCCGACCGTCACGATCAGGTCGGCGTCCGCCGCGCGCGCGACCGCCGCCGCACGCAGCACCGCGTCGCGCGGGATGTGCGCGGGGATGTCGTCGTGGATGGCGGCGAACCTCGGGCCCAGCGCGTCGCGCAGCTTGCCGATCTCGTCGGTCTTGTTGTTGAGCGTGTTGCTGACCAGCAGGAACACGCGGCGCGCGCCGAGCCGCTCCACTTCCTCCAGGACCACCTCGACGAACGGCCGCCCGAAAAATACCCGTTCCATCGGCGGAATGCTGAATGAACCTTGTCTCATCGTGATCCTTCGTTATGTTGGCCGGGCAACCCGGCGGTGGCATGACACGGCGCGAGGCCGCCCCGGCCGGGCGCTGGCGCCCGGCCTCGGTAAATCAGGAAGGGAAGGCCCGCGCGGCGGGCCGGCTCAGGTGGCCAGTTCGGTGGCCAATCAGGTAGCCGGTCGGGCGGCCGGTCAGGCAGCCAATACCGCCGCCTCGACGTTGCGCACCACGTTGAGCAGGCGCGGGCCCCACTTCTCCACCAGATCGCCGGGCGTCAGCTGGTAGGCTGGCCCGCAGCA
This sequence comes from Cupriavidus sp. FW216-B1, assembly GCF_058789195.1. Classification (NCBI taxonomy): domain Bacteria; kingdom Pseudomonadati; phylum Pseudomonadota; class Betaproteobacteria; order Burkholderiales; family Burkholderiaceae; genus Cupriavidus; species Cupriavidus sp. FW216-B1. Next base: position 803,453 of record NZ_JBYTEL010000001.1, read on the forward strand.
ATTGAAGCCCAGCACCGCGGTGCCGTCGGCCGAGCGGTAAGGCACGCCCACGGCGTTCACGTCGGTCTGCCATTCGCCCACGGACAGGCAGAAGCCCAGTTCGCGGAAGGACGTCAGGCCGGCTTCGAGCGAGTCGCGGATCTGGCCGAACTCGGACGGCGCGCGCTGCGACAGCTCGGCCAGCAGCCCTTCCCGCTCGTCCCCGGTCAGGCCGCAGTAATAGGCGCGGCCCATCGCCGAGGTCGCCAGCGGCACGCGCGAGCCGATGTTGAGGCGGAAGTTCTGGTTGGCCGCGCTGGCCGCGTTCTCGACATAGAGCATGGTATGGCGGTCGCGCATGCCGATGCCGACCGAGGCCGAGCAGCCATCGGCCAGCTCGCGCATCAGCGGCCGCGCCAGTTGCCGCACGCGCATGGCGCCCAGCACGGAGAAGCCCAGCGAGACCACCCGCGCGCCCAGGTAGAACTTGGCCTGCGCCTGCGCGTATTCGAGATAGCCGTTGGCCAGCAGCGTGTAGGCCAGCCGCGACACGGTGGCCTTCGGCAGCCCCGTGCGCTCGACCAGTTCCTGGATGCCGAGGAAGCGCTCCTGCGAGCGGAAACAGTCCAGCAGCATCAGGCCGCGCGCGAGGGCGGAAACCTGATCCTTGTCGGCGTCATCGGGGTCGGGGGTGGTCGTGGTCCTGGTGTTCACGCTGCGGATCTATAAAATGGAACATGAGATCCATTATATTCAGAGAAAATGCCAATACAAGTGTCGCAGCAGGCGTAAACTCGAAAGACCAAAGAAAATTTGACTTTCTCGTTCCGCGCAATCAAAAATAAACGGAACTCATGTTCCATAAACTTCGAGACACTTCCCTCCATGCCCACCGCATCCACCAGCAACGTCGCCGCCCGCGAAGACATCCAGCGCGCCTGCAACGCCGTCCTCGACGCCTTCATGCAGGCGCTCAACGACCACGACGCCGCGGCGATGGACTGCTGCATGCACTTCCCGCACACCCGGCTCGCCAACGGCACCACCACGATCTACGAAGCGCCCGGCAGCAACCCGATGGACCTGTTCAAGCGGCTCGAAGAAGCGGACGGCTGGTCATACAGCCGCTGGGAATCGCGCGAGGTCGTGCAGTGCAATGCCCGCAAGGCGCACGTGCTGCTGAGCTACACGCGCTTTCGCAAGGACCACAGCGTGATCGGCGTCTATGACTCGATGTACGTCATGACCCTGGAGGCCGGCGGCTGGGGCATCCAGGCCCGCTCGAGCTTCGGCCCCTGAATCCGGTCCCTGAGTCCGATTCCTGAGCGCCGCGCGGGTGCCGTGGCGGGCATGCGCGCCGGGAAAGGGCGACAAAGGGCGACAAGGGGCGGGCAAAAGGAGAACAAGGTGACGTGCCGGGCTGCGTCGCGGCGCGCCGGCGCAAGTACAATGCGGGACGCGCCCGCGGCCGGTCCGCGCTGTCGCGCTCCGGCCAGCCTCGATCCGTCTCCGTCAAGTCTCCGTCAGCCCAGCCAGTCCCCTTATTCCTGATCCATGTCCAATCTCATCGTGCACGGTGGTACGCCTCTGCGTGGCCGCATCATCCCCTCCGCCAACAAGAACGCGGTGCTGCCGGTGCTGTGCGCCACGCTGCTCACGGCGGAGCCGCTGCGCCTGCACGGCGTGCCGGACATCACCGACGTGCGCAAGATCCTCGACATCTTCCGCACGCTCGGCAGCGACGTGCGCATGGACCACGCCACCGGCACGCTGGAGCTGCACCACCGCGACACCCGCTTCGACGCGGCCAGCCACCGGCTGCCCGAGGAGATGCGCTCGTCCATCATGCTGGTGCCGCCGCTGCTGGCGCGCTTCGGCGTGGCGCGGCTGGAGGACAACGTCAAGGGCTGCACGCTGGGCGTGCGCGAGATCGATCCGCACGTGGACGTGTTCCGCCGCTTCGGCGGCCAGATCGAGCGCGCCGACGGTTCGCTGCTGGTGCGCAGCGCCGGCCGCCTGACGCCCAACGATCACTGGCTCGACTACGCTTCCGTCACCACCACCGAGAACTTCGTGCTGTGCGCGGCCGCCGCCGATGGGGTTTCCACGCTGACCAACGCGGCGTCCGAGCCGCACGTGCAGGAATTCTGCCGCTTCATGGAGATGCTCGGCGTGCGCATCGAAGGCATCGGCACCTCGCGCGTGACGGTGCACGGCGGCCATGCGCTGCGCGGCGGCGAATTCCACTTCGACGAGGATTTCCACGAGATCACCACCTTCCTGGCGCTGGGCGCCATCACCGGCGGCGACGTGGTGGTGCGCAACAGCGCGCCCGGCAATTTCCCGCTGATCGACCGCACCTTCGCCAAGTTCGGCGTGCAGATCACGCACGAGGACGGCTGGTCGCGCGCCACCTGCCCCGGCCCGCTGGAAGTGCAGACGCCGTTTACCAGCAACGTGCTGACCAAGGTGGAAGCCGCGCCGTGGCCGTATTTCCCGGTCGACCTGCTGCCCATCTTCATCGCGCTGGGCGTGCGCGCCAAGGGCAACGCCATGTTCTGGAACAAGGTCTACGACGGCGCGCTGGGCTGGACCGGCGAGCTCTCCAAGTTCGGCGCCCACGTGTTCTCGTCCGACCCGCACCGGCTCATCACCTTCGGCGGCAACCCGCTCACGCCGGCGGTGGTGGAAAGCCCGTACATCATCCGCGTGGCCATCGCCCTGTTCATGGTCGCGGCCAGCATCGACGGCCGCTCCGAGATCCGCAACGCCACGCCGATCCGCCGCGCCCATCCGCGCTTCGTGGAAAACCTGCGCAGCCTGGGCGTGCAGGTGGAGTGGACCAGCGAGGAATAACCGGGTCCGTCCGGCTCAGGGACAGGTGGCCAGCATTGCCTGGTCGCGCATGACGAAGCGGTCGCGGCCGTTGCGCTTGGCCTCGTACATGGCGGCGTCGGCCTGTTCCAGCAGCGCCTCCAGCCGCGGCGAGGCCGGTATCTCGCACACCGCGCCCACGCTGATGGTCACGTAAGGGTGCTCGGGCCAGCCGCCGTGCGGCAGGCGCAGCGCGCGCACCGCCTCCAGCAGGCGCAGGCCGGCGGCGCGCGTGTCCGGCGCCGCCGCCGATGGCAGCACCACCACGAATTCCTCGCCACCCACGCGCGCGCAGAAGCCGCCGGCGCCACCGGGACTGCCGAGGCCATCGCGCAGCGCGCCGCCGATGGCGCCCGCCACGCGGCGCAGGCATTCGTCGCCATGCACGTGGCCGTGCAGGTCGTTGTACTGCTTGAAGTAATCCACGTCGATCAGCAGGAAGCCCACCGGCAGGCCGCGCTCGCACGCCGCGGCCACCACCGCGGCCGCCTCGCGCTCGAAGAAGCGCCGGTTGTAGGCGCCGGTCAGCGCATCGCGGTACAGGTCCGCCTCGATGCGCGAGAGCTTTTCCTCGGTCTCGCCCAGCCGCTCCGCCAGGCTGGAGTTCTCCACCGTCAGCGCCTGCTCGCGCGAGCGGAAGCGCGTCACGTCGCGCAGGAACACGATGATGCCCACCGCCCGCCCGTTCAGGTTGCGCACGGACTCCACCGTCAGCTCGTAGTCCACCCGCTCCTCGGAAATCAGATGGGACCCGCCGCCATGCGCGCCCGCGCGGCTGGCCTCGACGGCATGCCGCCACGCGCGCGGCACCGGCTGGCCGCGCGTCATGTCGGCCAGCAGGCGCCGCGCCGCCGGGTTGGAGTCCACGATGACATCGTTGGCGTCGGCGATCACGCAGCCTTCGTGCAGCGAATCGAACACCCGCAGCCGGGCGTAGTGCCCCACGTCCTCCAGATGGCCGCGCAGCGCGCAGAACCACACCAGCACCGTCATCACCGAGAACGTGGCCGGCGTCAGGTCGCCGCCCAGCGGCCCCGTGTGCCGCGTCAGGTAGGCCACGTTGGCCAGCAGCGGCAGCACCAGCCCGCCGGCCAGCACGGCACGGCCGCCGCGCGTCAGGCTGCTGCCCGGCACAGGCGCCGTCGCCAGGAAATAGAGGCTGACGAACAGCAGCAGGTAGGTGTACGCCGCCAGCGCGGCATAGGCCGGCCCGTGGGTGAAGACCGCGCCCGGCGGCGCCCCGCCCGGCACCAGCGCGATCGCCGACCAGATCAGCCGGTGCTGCTCGTTGGTGAAGACCAGGCCCAGCGTCACCACGCTGACCACGGCGTGCATCGACAGCAGCCAGCGCGGGACGGCGAGCTTCGGCCGGCTCAGTTGCAACATGGCGCAGAACCAGCCGATCGGCACCGCCAGGATGCCGACGTACTGCAGCTGGGCCCACAGCACGCGCGCTTCCAGCTCGGACGAACTCAGCTCCAGCAGGCGGCCCCCGCTCCACAGCGCCGTGCCGCCGGCCAGCACCAGGAAGGCCTTGACGGTGGGATCGTCGCGCCGGGTCCAGGCCAGCAGGGCCATCGTCAGGCTGCCGACGACCGCGAAGGTCAGACAGAGAACTAAGGGGTACGAAGGCATTCGGCCGGTTCCAGAGTACCCGCCCGGCGGCAGCGCCGGCGGGGGACGCCGCCGATTATATAAGGCGGCATGCCGCTATATTCCGCCCGGCATGCGCAGGCGTTCGGACATTTCCTTGACCGGCATGGCCAGGATCGCATTCAGGATCCGGCTTTCCCCGCCATCCGGCATGGCCTCGGCCTCCACCTCCGCCCGGACGGGATTCGCGTGCTCCGTGACGGCGGCGATCACGGCATCGAGTTCGAAGGCGGCGGCGGCCCGGCTCAGGCCCAGTTCCTGGCCGGCCTGGATCACGTCCACGCGCCGGAGGTCGCGGTAGTGCCGGGTCGCGCCGATCTGCATCGACAACTCCGAATCCGGCCAGTACGGCGCGTTGTCGCGGTGGTTCCTGGTGTCGTAGACCACGGTGCTGACGATGTCGTAGAACGGGGCCAGGCTGTAGCCGTCCGGGTCGGCGAAGAACGACAGGTTCTTCATGTGCGCGTCGCCGTTGCCCACCAGCAGGTTGAACACCACCCAGCGGTAGATGCCGAGGCGCGCGGCCGCGCGGGTCCGGGTCAGATCGATCAGCGCGCGCAAGGTCTGCGTGGATGCGTGCGTGTACTTGAGCGTCCGGCTCCTGCCGCGCAACTGCATGCCGTCGATCACATGCCGCCGCCGTACCGCGTCGCCGCTCGCGTCGCGGTCGAAACGCGCGATGGCGAAGACCGGCGCGGGCACGCGCAGGAATTCGGTGGCCGGCACCGGCAGGCCCGCGCGCGCCGCCAGCCGCATGCAGAACAACTCGTTGATGGCGGCATGCGGCCACGCGGTGCCCCTGGCTTCCGGCTTGAGAATGTGGGTGGACGGTTCGGCGCCGACCGGTTCCAGCAACTGGCGGGCGCCTGGCTTGCCCACCAGGATGGCCGCCAGCTTGTGCTGCGCGCCGCCGACCGACATATGCTTGGGCGCCCTGGCGTCGAGCGGCCGGCCCGGCAAGTCCTGGATGCGCTGATGCAAGTCCGCGAAGGACAGCGGCACCCGGCTGCCGGCGGGTTCCTGCTGGCCCGGCGCGAGCAGCGTGATCGCGCCCGCCGACTCGGCGCCGTAGAACGCCAGCATGCCCCACGCGTCTTCGATGTCGAGCCGGGCCGCGCCGGCCAGCAAGGCGCGCTGCCCTTCTTCGGGCAGGAGGTTGTCGAAGAAATACTGCACCGGCCGGTCGGTGCTGCTGTCGATCAATGCCTGCGGGCCGAGCGGCAGGCTCGGGCAGAGCGCGAAACGTCCCGGCTCGCGCAGCCAGCCGGCGTCGTAGGCAAAGCGCCAGACGCCGTTGCTGTCGGTGACTTCGCCGATCTTGATGCCGTTCGCGTAGGCGGCAAGCGTGCGGTCCTCGCTCATTTGCGCACCCGCCGGCGGGCAAGCCCGCCCTGTTCGGCCATCAACGCCTGCACGTCCGGTGCTTCGCCGTACAGCCGCACGCCGAGCTCCTGCAGCAGCAGCAGCACCTTGCCGACCTGCGCGGTTTCCTTGCCCCGCTCCACCGCGGAGATGAAGGCGGGAGACAGGCCGGTGGCGCGCGCGAGCTCGTCGCGCGTGAGCTTTTGCGCCATGCGCGCGGCGCGGGCGAGTTGCCCGAGATTCGCGGGTGCCGAGATGGGATGCTGCATCGGTGACGGGAAGGAAATAACGTATGCGGACGAAGACAGTATAGTGCCTCCCAGCCTTGGAAGACATATACCGTCTTCAATCGGATACGTTACCGGGCGGCCACCTTGTTTCGCCTCATAAAAGTCACGAACGAATACGCTATCGCCGTTCCTGCCTCAAAATTCCTGCCTCAAAACCCGAGCTGCCGCGCCGCCAGGTCCTTCATGATCTCCTCCGACCCGCCGCCGATCATCATTACCTTGACCTCGCGGTAGACACGCTCGCTCAGGGTGCCGCGCATGAAGCCCATGCCGCCGAGTATCTGCACGGCCTGGTCGGCGCAGAACTGCATGGCCTGGGTGGCCTGGATCTTGGCCATGCAGGTGCGCGCGACCAGTTGCGCGGGGTCGCCGGCTTCATGCTGGACGCGGTAGGCCAGGTCATAGACCAGGTTGCGCGCGGCCTCGATGCGCAGCGCCATGTCCACCAGCTTGTGGCGGATCACCTGCCGCGCCACCAGCGGCTGGCCGAAGGTGTGGCGCTGGCGCGCCCAGTCGAGCGCTTCGCGCAGGCAGGCTTCGCCGTAGGCGTAGGCGCTGGCGCTCATGCCGAGCCGCTCCGCGTTGAAGTTGCGCATGATGAGCGGGAAGCCGCGGTTTTCCTCGCCGATCAGGTTGGCGGCGGGGATGCGGCAGTTGTCGAAGCGCAGGTGGGCGGTATCGGAGGCGAGCCAGCCCATCTTGCGCAGCTCGGTGCGTGCCAGGCCGGGCGGGTTGCCCTCCACCAGCAGCAGCGAGATGCCGCCCGCGCCCTTGTTGGCGGGGTCGGTGCGCACGGCGGTGGTGATGAAGTCGGCGCGCATGCCGGAGGTGATGAAGGTCTTCTCGCCGTTGACGACGTAGTGGTCGCCGTCGCGCACGGCGGTAGTGCGCAGGCTGGCCACGTCGGAGCCGCCGCCGGGCTCGGTGATGGCCAGCGCGGCGATCTTCTCGCCGGCGATCACCGGCGGCAGCACGCGCTGCTGCAGCGCCGGGCTGCCGGCCGCGACGATGGGCGGCACGCCGATGGTGTGCGAGTTGAGCGAGGCGTTGACGCCGCCCGAGCCGCTGCGGGCGAATTCCTCGGCCTGGACGATGTGGTAGAAGAGGTCGCCCGGCGTGCCGCCGAACGCCTCCGGGTAGCCCAGCCCCAGCAGGCCGATCTCGGCGGCGCGGCGGTAGAGCGCGCGCGGGAAGGTGCCGGCCTCGTCCCACGCGCCGGCGAACGGCGTGATCTCGCGCGCGACGAACGCGCGCAGCGTGCCGCGGAACTGTTCGTGCTCGGCGGTGAAGTAGTGCGGCAGTGGCGGCAGGGTCGGGAGGGGCATGCGCAATCCGGTCTGTGGCGGGTGGCTGGGAGTCCCGAACATAGGCCGCGCCGCCGCGGTTCGTCTTGCGCTAAGTGGTCGGCGCCGCCGCCCGCCTCCCCTACCGCGCCGGCATGTCCGCCAGCAGCCGCGCCGACGCCGCCAGCCCGCCCAGGATGCTGTCCGCCACCTTCTGCGGAAAGCCCGCCGGCAGCGCCGCGTTCACCTGCGCGATCACGGCCGGGGTCTGTGCGACCAGCCGGCCGATGATGGCCTCGGCGTCCGGCCCGTGGAAGCACTTCGCCGCCATCGCGTTGAAATGCCGGCGCTGCACGTCCTTGAACAGGTAGTGCCGGTTCTTGCCGGCCACCGCCATCGCCAGCTTGGCCTTGTGCCAGGACCACTGGCTGGCGCCGTTGCCCACCACCGGCCAGATCGACATCACGTCGTACAGCGGCGTCATGCGGAAGCGCCCGCCCGGCAGCAGGCGGATGCTGAAGTTCTTGGCGTGTCCGTCGGGCGCCGCCAGCATCCAGAACAGGACCTGCGTGGCGAGGAAGGTTTCCAGGTCGGCGTCCGCGTCGACGGACTGGCGCAGGATCTGCGCGATGTCGCGCATGCCGGGGCCGCCGTCGGCCTCGTACTTGAGGTGCGGCGGCACGCCCAGCACCTGGCAGAAATCCTCCTGCGGCAGCCGCAGGATCCAGTTGCCCGACGAATGCATCTGGCGGTCGAAGCGCTGCACGGCCAGCACCTTCTGCCCGTCGAACGCGTGGATCTCGCCGCGCGCGGCCGGCAGCCCGTAGGCGGCCAGGATGGCCAGGCACAGCCATTCGTTCTCGACCGAGGTGCCGAGGTCGGCGCGCTTGTTGCCGACCAGCCCGAGCGGCAGCTTGAGGATGTGCGTGGTCGGCGTGGCGCCGTGCGGCTTCAGCCAGCGCCCGCCGTGCCACAGCAGCGCGGTCTTCTCCTGCGCGCCGGCCAGCGAGATGCGGAAATCGTCGTCGTCGCGCGCGCCGGGCGCGGCCGGGCCGACGGTCTGCCGCAGCAAGGCGGCGATATCGGCGTCCGACAGCGGCGTGCCGTCGATGCGGTCGTGGCCGGCCGGCTGCGCGTGCTCCGCCAGCAGCTGCACGGCGCCCACGCAGTCGCGGCCGATGGCTTCGAGCAGGTCGAAGGCGTCCGTGCCGGCGGTCTGGAAGCGCGTGGCCAGCCGCTTGCGGATGGTGTCGCTATCGGGCAGCAGGTTGTCGAAATAGTTGCGCACCCGCTCGCCCCACAGCGGCGCGGCGTCCACGCCGAACGGCAGCGACAGGGACAGCGGCCGCCCGGCCGGCGAGGCCATCCACGCCGGGTCGTACAGCAGCTCCATCTCGCCGCGCGCGGGGATGCGCCACGTCCCCACGCGCTCGCCGTTGGCCCATAGCGACAACGCGCGCGCGTGCGACCTGCGGCCCATCGCTACCACTCCACCGCGGGCGCCGCGGCGTCCGCCGCGCCGCGGTCCTGCACCACCAGTTCCAGCCCCAGCACGCTCACCAGCGCCAGCAGCTGGCCGGAGCTGATGGTGCCGGGGTTCAGTTCCATGTGGGAGATGCGGCTCTGGCTGACGGCGAGGCGCGCGGCGAGGTCGGACTGCGACAGCCCGGCGGCCCGCCGTGCGGATAGCAGCACCTGGCCTAGCTGCGTGGCGGTGGAAAGCTGTTGTTTCATGGTCTTGCCTACGACATGGGTAATGTCACTTTACAAACAATATGGGTATTTTGCAAATACCAATGAAGTGGGTATTTGTCATTTACGCATGTCATTGGTAAATAGCGACGCAGCCCCGCACGCCGCCGGAGGCCCGGCCAGCCACTTTCCGCAAGCCTTGCGCCGCCGCGTTGGCTACGCTCCTGTGCTCAAGCTGCCGCACAAGCGCATTTCCCTTCCCCCAACGGAGAATCCGCATGGTCCCGACCCAGCCGCCCGCCACCATCGGCGCCGCCCTGCAGCAAGCCAGCGAGCGCTGGGACAAGCGCACCGCCTACCTGTGCGGCGAGCAGGCGCACAGCTTCGGCGAGGTCGAGGCCGCCTCGGCGCAACTGGCCTGCGGCCTGCTCGGGCTGGGGCTGCGGCACGGCGACCGCATCGGGCTGATCGGCCTGAACCAGATCGAATGGCTGCAGCTGTTCTTCGCCGCCACCCGCATCGGCGTGGCGGTGGTGGGCCTGAGCGTGCGCTACCGCGACCACGAGATCGAGCACATGGTCAACGACAGCGGCGCCAAGGCCGTCTTCACGGTGCCGCGGGCCGAAGGCTTCGACTTCCTCGGCATGCTGGGGCGCCTGCTGCCGCGCATGCCCGGGCTGCGCCACGTCATTCCCATCGACGCCATGCCGGAGCCGCTGCCCGGCGTGCCCGTCTTCGCGCAACTGCTGGACACGCCGCCGGACCGCGCCGCGCTGCGGGCGGCCGAGGCGCGCGTCGCGCCGGACGACCTCGCGATGGTGATCTACACCTCCGGCACCACCGGCCGCCCCAAGGGCGCCGGCCTGTCACACCGCAGCCTGCTGGCCTCGGCCTGGGCGCAGGCGCGCCACACGCGCGCCGGCGAGCACGACCATGTGCAGATCGCCCTGCCCTTCAACCACGTGGGCGGTATCACCTGCGGCGTGCTGAGCTACCTGCTCGGCGGCGGCACCTGCGAACTGGTGCCGGTGTTCAAGGCCGACACCGTGCTGGCCATGATGCGCCGGCACCCGCCGACCATCTTCTCCGGCGTGCCGACGATGGCCACGCTGCTGCTGATGCATCCGGACGCCGCCGGCATGGACTTTTCCTCGGTGCGGCTGGTGATCGTGGGCGGCGCCACCGTGGACGCCGCCCTGCTCGAGAAGCTCCAGGCGCGCATGCCGCAGGCCGCCGTGATGAACCTGTATGGCCTGTCCGAAGCCTCTGGCGCCATCGTCATGACGCCGTGGGACGCCGCGCACGAAGACCTGATGGCGTCGATCGGCCGCGTCTTCGACACCGCCGAGGTGCGCGTGGTCACGCCGGCCGGCGAGATCGCCGCGCCCGGGGAAGTCGGCGAGTTGTGCTTTCGCGGCGCCGGCGTGTGCGGCGGCTACATCGGTGGCGCCGGCGGCGCCGGCAATGCCGACGCCTTCGGCACTGATGGCTGGCTGCGCTCGGGCGACCTGGGCTGCGTGGACGCGCGCGGCTACATCCAGCTCAAGGGCCGCAAGAAGGACATGTACATCCAGGGCGGCTTCAACGTCTACCCGGCCGAGATCGAAGGCGTGATCGCGCACCATCCCGCGGTGATGATGGTGGCCGGCATCGGCGTGCCGGACCCGGTGCTGGGCGAGATCGGGCGCTACTACATCGTGCCCAGGCCGGGCAGCGAGATCACGGAACAGGAGATCCGCGCCTATTGCGCGAGCCGCCTGGCCGACTACAAGGTGCCGCGCCAGGTGGTGGTGCGCGGCACGCTGCCGATGACGCCGGCCGGCAAGATCCACAAGGCGGCCTTGCGCGAGGAAAGCGCGGCGGGCTAGCTGGCCTTCGTTGGCCTTCATTGACGTTCACTGGCCAGCCGGCTAACCGACCACGACCCGCCGCTCGCCGATCAGCGCCAGCTTGCGCGAGCCGGCGAAGATGTCGCTGGGCTTGAGCCCGTAGACCTGCCGGATCGAATGGCTGAAATGCGTGGAGTCCGGGTAGCCGGTATCGAGCGCCACGTGCGCGAGGTTGGAATCCTGCGTGACATAGTGCAGCAGGCTGCGCGCGCGCTTCCAGGTGCGGAAGCTGCGGAACGGCGTGCCGACCTCCTCCTTGAACAGGTGCAGGAAGCGCGAGAACGACAGATGCGCCGACGCCGCGCAGGACTCCGCCGTGGCGGTGGCCGACGGCGCGCCGCGGATGCGCTCCACCACCGCCTCGATGCGCGGGTCCAGCCGGCGCCGCGCCAGCGCCTGTCCGAAGAAGATCTGGTCGAAGCTGCCGGCCTGCAGGTCGAGTTCCCTGCCGTGCCGGCTCAGCCAGGCATGGGCCTGGCGCACGTGGCGCGCGAAGGCGGCATCCTCCACCGGGCCGGCCTGCCCGCGGATCACGGCGGGCAGCCGCTCCAGGTCGATGCTCTCGGCCTCCAGCCCGAGGTCGCAGATCATGCGGTCGTCGCAGGCCACCGAATGCGGCATGTAGGCCGGCACCACCGCAAGCTCGGTGCTGTCCCAGCGCGCGCCGTCCAGGCTGATGCGGATCGGCGCGCGCAGCGCCACGTAGATCAGCAGTCCGCCCATCGTCCGCACCGACGGCGAACCGAGCAGGCCCGCATAGAACAGCCGCTCCGGCGTGACCCACATCACCCGGCCGCCTCCGTCCGCGGCACCGGGCGCCGGGGTCGTGGCTGGCGGGCACGCAATGCTGCTTGCCTGCATCTGCATGTCCTTTGTCTCCTGCCGGCGCCATCCGCGCGCCCGTGGGTGCGTCGCCGGGCCGGCTTGTGTGTGGTGGCGGCGCCGCACGGAGCGGCGCGCCAGGGGCAGCATAGCCGGCAGGGCCGCCCGCGTCTTGCGTCAGGTGGCTACCTGACCGCTACCTGACCGCTACCTGACCGCTACCTGACCGCTATCGGATAGCGATCGGGTAGCCGTGCCAGCCGCCTCATCGTAGTGCCCCTGGCGGCGCTGGCGCAACCCGAATTTCCCGATCCCGCGGTCGTTTACGTTCGGAGGCCGGCATCCCGGGCTACAGCTTCGGCGGCGGCAGCAGGTCGCTGGCGGGAATCCACTTGTCGCCGGCCACCTGCATGATGCGGATGCGGTCGTTGCTCAGCCGGTTGGCGGCCGAGACGTTGAAGCCCGGATTGCCGAGCGCGTCCTGCGGCAGCTTGGTGGCTTCCATCGCCGCGTTGAAGGTCTCCGGCGTCAGGTTGCGCCCCGCCTTGTCGGCGACGATGGCGAAGGTGGTGTAGGCGTAGTAGCTGAACATCGCGTACACGTCCGGCTCCTCGCTGAAGCGCTTCTTGTACGCCGCCGCCCATTGCCGCACCGCCGGGTTTGCGTCATCCGCGTAGGGCAGCATGATGAAGGCCGCCGCGTGCAGCCCCTGCGCCGCCTTGCCGCCCAGCTGCGGCACCTGGCGCGAATAGTTGGCCGTAGTGCCGGCGAAGACCGGGTCGAAGCCGATCTTGCGCGCCTCCTGCGCCGAGGCCACGTACTCGCGCATGGTGGAGGCGTTGAACACGAGGTCGCAGTTGGCCGCCTTGAGCCGCGCCATCTGCGACGAGAAATCCGTCGCCCCGCGCTTGTACGAGACCTTTTCCACCAGCGTCATGCCGCGGGACTTGAGGTAGGCCACCACGCCCTCCACGGATTCGCGCCCGTAGTCGTCGTCCTGGTACAGCGCGCCCACGCGCTGGTAGGGCTTCTGCTTCATGAAGTAATCCATGATGGTCGTCGACATCAGGTAGTTCGACGGCCCCAGCGCGATCTTGTACGGGCTGGCCGGCTCGTACATGTCGCGCGCCGCGCTCTGCGGCATGAAATTGAAGACCTTGCTCTGCAGCAGGAACGGCAGCGTGGCCATGTTGGGCGCGGTGCCCAGGTGGCCCACGATGGCGAACACGCCGTCCTGCGTGACCAGCTTCTGCGCGGCCAGCACGGCGCGCCTGGGCTCGTAGCCGTTGTCTTCCACCACCACGCGGATCTTGCGGCCCTGCACGCCGCCGCGCGCGTTGATTTCCTCCACGGCCAGCGTCATGCCGTTGCGCGACTCCTTGCCGTAGTTGACGATCGGCCCCGACATGTCGGTGATCAGGCCGAGCACGATTTCCTTGTCGGTGACGCCGCGCGTGTCGGCGTGCGCGCCGGCGCCGAGCGCCAGCGCCACGGCGGCGAGGATGGTTTTCCGGATCATGGTTGTCTCCTTGTATCGTTGTTCGTCGTCGTTCGTCGTTGTTGGCCGTGCTGCTTCAATGCACGCTCTGCGGCGGCTCGAGTCCCGAATGGATCGCGGCCGGCGCGGGCTGGTCGGGTGTATCTGGCGCATGCGGCGTATCGCGCGGACGGGGCCGCGGCAACCACGCCGACAGCCGCTGCCCGCCGCGCGCCAGCGCCGCCAGCAGCGGCGATACGTCCCAGTAGTCATAGGGATTGCCGCGCTGCCGGGCATAGCGCTCCAGCCCCGCCACCACGCGCGCCAGCCCGATGCTGTCGGCCAGCCACACCGGCCCGCCCAGGTAGTCCGGAAAGCCGTAGCCCGCCGTCCACACCAGGTCGATGTCGCCGGGCCGGCAGGCCACGCCCTCCTCCAGCAGCTTGGCTGCCTCGTTGATGAGCGGGTAGAGCAGCCGCTCGGCGATTTCCTCGTCGCCGATGTCGCCGCGCCGCGCCATGCCGTGCGCACGGCCCAGCGCGCCGCACAGGCGCGCCACTTCCGGGTCCGCCACCGGCGCGCCGGCGGGATAGCGGTAGAAACCCGCGCCGCTCTTGCAGCCGAGCCGGCCGAGCATGAACAAGGTGCGCACCACCGCGCGGTAGGCCGGGTCCGGCGGCAGGCCGCCCGCCTTGCCGTACTCCAGCACGATGCGCGCGGCCACGTCGATGCCGGCCAGGTCCAGCATCCGGCACGGCCCCATCGCCATGCCATAGGCTTCCATCACGGCGTCGAGCCGGGCCGGGCTCACGCCTTCCATCATCAGGAACTCGCTCTCGCGCAGATAGGCCTCGGCCATGCGGTTGCCGATGAAGCCGAAGCACACGCCGGACACCACCGCCGCCTTGCCCAGCCGCCGCGCCAGTTGCATGGCGGTGGCCAGCACGTCGGGCGCGGTGGCGCCGGCGCGCACCACCTCGATCAGCCGCCCGCCGTTGGACGGGTTGCGGAAATGCAGCCCCACGAAATCCGCGGCCCGCCCGCTGGCCTCGGCCAGCACTTCCACGTCCAGCGTGGAGGTATTGGTGGCGAGGATGGCGCCCGGCCGGCAGATGCGGCCCAGCCGGGCATGGACCTGCTGCTTGAGCGCCATGTCCTCCACCACCGCCTCGATCACCAGCCCGCAGCCGGCCAGCGCGCCGTGGTCCGGCGTGCCGGCGATCAGGCCCAGGCGCCGCGCCACCTGCGCCGGGCGCAGCCGGCCGGCGCGGAGGTCCGCGTCATACTGCGCGCGCACCGAGGCCAGCCCGCGCGCCAGCGCGGCCTCGCCAGTGGCCACCAGCGTCACCGGCAGGCCCGCGCCGGCCAGGCTCATGGCAATGCGGCTGCCCATCGTGCCGGCGCCGACCACGCCCACCGCGTGCAGCGCGCGCGGCGCCGTGCCCGGCGGCAGGCCCGGCACGCGCGCGGCCTGCCGCCCGGCCAGGAACAGGTGGCGCAGCGCCCGCGAGACCGGCGACACCGCGCTGTCCTTGCCGCGCGCGCCGCCGGCGCCGGTAATGCCACCCATGCCGCCCACGCCGCCGGCATTGCCGGTATGGCTGGCGGGGCCGCTGCCGCCCGTCTTGCCGGAATGGCCCATCGCGCCTCCTGTGCAGGCCGCCGCCGGCGGGCGTCAGGCCACCTTGGCCGGATACATCGACTCGATCAGCGCGCTGTACTTGTCGTTGACCAGCTTGCGCTTGAGCTTCATGGTCGGCGTCAGTTCCTCGTCCTCGGCGCCCAGGCGCGTCTCCAGCAGGCGGAACGCCTTGATCTGCTCCACGCGCGCGAACTGCTTGTTGACGCGGTCGATCTCCTGCCCGATCAGCGCCACCACCTCCTTGCTGCGGCACAGCGAGCCGTAGTCGGAGAAATGCACGTCGTGCTCCTGCGCCCACCGCTCCACGTTGTCCTGGTCGATCATCACCAGGCAGCTCAGGAACGGCCGGCGGTCGCCGATCACCACCGCGTCGGTCACGTAGGGGCTGAACTTGAGCTGGTTCTCCCATTCGGACGGCGTGACGTTCTTGCCGCCGGCCGTGATGATCAGGTCCTTCATGCGGTCGGTGATGTAGAAATAGCCGTCCTCGTCCACGCGGCCAATGTCGCCGGTGCGCAGCCAGCCGTCGGTCATGGTCTCGGCCGTCCTGGCCGGCTGGTTCAGGTAGCCCATGAAGACCTGCGGCCCGCGCACCAGCAATTCGCCCTCGTGGGAAACCCTCACCTCGGTATGCGGCAGCGCCACGCCGATGCTGCCCGGGCGCGTGCGGCCCGGCGGGTTGCAGGTGGCCGCGCCGGTGATCTCGGTCATGCCCCACAGCTCGTGCAGCTCGATGCCCAGCGCCATGTACCAGCGGATCAGGTCCGGCGAGATCGGCGCCGCGCCCGTCACCGCCAGCTGCACGCGGTTCAGGCCCATCATGCGGCGCACGTTGCCCAGCACCAGCGCATCGGCCAGCCACAGCCTGATCCGCGCGCCAGGCGATAGCCGCCGCGCCTGCCCCGGCTCCGGCACGCGCGCCTGCCCGGCGCGCAGCGCCCAGGCGTAGGCCCGGCGCTGCAGCGGCGTGGCCTCGCGCACGGCGATGGTGATGCTGGAATACAGCTTTTCCCACACGCGCGGCACCGCCAGGAAGGCATCGGGCTGGATCTCGCGGATATTGTCGAAAATGGTGTCGGGGTTCTCCACGAAGTTGGCCACCGCGCCGCACAGGATCGCGTAATACTCCCCGAAGAGGCGCTCGGACACATGGCACAGCGGCAGGAAGGCCATGCGCTCGCCGATGGTGGTGGCCGGCAGGAATTCGCGCTGCGTCAGGCAACTGCGCAGCACGTTGCGGTGCGACAGCATCGCGCCCTTGGGCCGCCCCGTGGTGCCGGACGTGTAGACCAGCACCGCCAGCGCGTCGGCGCTGCCCTCGGCGCGCATGGCCGGCAGCCAGCCCGGCTGCCGCGCGCGCGCCTGCCGGCCCAGCGCCAGCAGCGCGTCGAAGCTCATCACCGCGGCATCGTCGAAGCCCGACAGCCCTTCCATGTCGAACACCACCACGCGGCGCAGGTCCGGCACGCGCTCGCGCACTTCCAGGTATTTGTCGAGCTGCTCCTCGTTCTCCACGAACAGCACCACGGTGCCCGAGTCCTGGCACAGGTATTCCACCTGCGACGGCGAATCGGTCGGGTAGATGCCGCTGACCACCGCGCCCGCCGTGAGCGCGCCCAGGTCGGCCCACACCCATTCGCGGTTGGTGTTGGACAGCACGGAGACCACCTCGCCCGGCCGCAATCCGAGCTCGGCCAGCCCCACCGCCACGTCGGCCACGATCTCGCCCACTTCGCGCCAGGTATAGCTGCGCCAAATGCCGAGGTCCTTCTGCCGCATCATCACGGCGTCGCCGCGCACGTCCACGGCGTGCCAGAACATCTGCGGCACGGTCTGGAACGCGGCTTCGGACAAGGGCTGCATGGCGTGCGCGGCGGGTCTGGCCATTGGCGGGTCTCCGGGCTGAATCTGGTGGTCGGGTGGTCGGGGCGGGCGGCTAGCGCCAGGTCTTGCGCTTCTTCCAGCGCCGCTCGCCGCGCACGCCGCTGTCCTTCATGCCGAGGTAGAACTCCTTGATGTCGTCCTTCTCGCGCAGCGCCGCGCAGGTGTCCTCGGCCACGATGCGGCCGTTCTCCAGCACGTAGCCGTAGTCCGCCGCGTTGAGCGCCATGTTGGCGTTCTGCTCCACCAGCAGGATGGTGGTGCCGCGCTCGCGGTTGATGCGCACCACGATCTCGAAGATGTCCTTGGTCAGCTTGGGCGACAGTCCCAGGCTGGGCTCGTCGAGCAGGATCAGCTCGGGCGCGGCCATCAGCGCGCGCGAGATCGCCAGCATCTGCTGCTGCCCGCCGGAGAGCAGGCCCGCGTCCTGCGCCGCGCGCTCGCGCAGCACCGGGAAATAGCCGAACACCGCCTCCATGTCGCGCGCCACGCCATCGCGGTCGCGCCGGGTGTACGCGCCCATCATCAGGTTGTCTCGCACGGACAGCAGCGGGAACACCTCGCGCCCCTCGGGCACGTGGCTCAGCCCGCGCCGCACGATCCGCGCCGGGTCCAGCCCGGTGATCGGCTCGCCCTGGAAGGCGATGCTGCCGCGCGTGGGATCCAGCACGCCGGAGATGGTCTTCAGGATGGTGGTCTTGCCCGCGCCGTTGGCGCCCAGCACGGTGGCAATGCTGCCCGGCGCCACCGCCAGGCTCACGCCGCGGATCGCCTTGACCGGCCCGTAGGCGCTCTCCACGTTGGCCAGCGCCAGCACGGGCGCCGGTGCCATGCCGCGCTGCGCGGCGGCGGCGTCGATGGCGGCCGGGTTCATGCCGCCCTCCGCAGCGAGGCCACGTCGTCCACCGTGCCCAGGTAGGCCTCGATCACGCCCGCGTGCGCCTGCACCTCGGCCGGCGTGCCCTGCGCCAGCACCTGGCCCTGGTTCATCGCCAGCACCCGGTCGGACACGCGCGAGACCAGGCTCATGTCGTGCTCCACCATCAGCACGGTGATGCCCAGCTCGCTGCGGATGTCGCGGATCCACCATGCCATGTCCTCGGTCTCCTCCGCGTTCAGCCCGGACGACGGCTCGTCCAGCAACAGCAGGCGCGGCCCGCTGCACAGCGCGCGCGCCAGTTCCACCACCTTGCGCACGCCGTAGGGCAGCCCGGCCACCAGCGCGTCGCGGTGCGCCTGCAGGTCCAGCAGCTCGATCATTTCCTCCGCCTTGCGCCGCGCGGCCAGCGCCGAGCGGCGCGCGGCCGGCGTGAACAGCAGGTCCGCCCAGAAGCCGGCGGCGCGGTGCGTGTGGTGGCCGATCAGCAGGTTCTGCAGCACCGTGGCCTGCTCGAACAGCTCGATGTTCTGGAACGTGCGCGCAATGCCCTGCGCGGCGATCGCGTGCGGCGGCATGCGCGTGAGCGGCTCGCCCAGCCACAGGATCTCGCCGCCGGTGGGCGGGTAGATGCGGCTGATGAGGTTGAAGACCGTGGTCTTGCCGGCCCCGTTGGGGCCGATCAGCGTGAAGACCTCGCCGCGGCGCACGTCGAAGCTCACGCCGTCGAGCGCCAGCACGCCGCCGAAGCGCACGGTCAGCTCGCGCACGCTCAGCAAGGTATCGGATTGGCTGTGGGACATCGCGCCCTCCCCTATTTCAGGCGCTCGGAGCGCTGGAACGCCTTCTGGCGCCGGAACATGCCCTGCCGGTAGAACGGAAACAGCTCCAGGTAGGTGCGCACCTTGCACCAGCGCCCGTACAGGCCCATCGGCTCGAACAGCACGAACGCCATCAGCACCAGCCCGTAGACCAGCGCCTGCAGGCCGCTGGCCTGCGCCACCGCGGGCGGCAGCCAGTCCTTGGCCAGCACGATCAGCTGCGGCATCACGATCAGGAAGGCCGCGCCCAGGAACGCGCCGTGCACCGAGCCCAGCCCGCCCACCACCACCAGCAGCAACAGGTCCACCGACTGCCCGATGCCGAACTGCTCCGGCGAGATGTAGCGCAGCTTGTGCGCGTACAGCGCCCCGGCCAGCCCCACCAGCGCGGCGGACAGCGCGAACGACAGCGTCTTGTAGCGCGCGAGGTGGATGCCCATGCTCTGCGCCGAGATCTCCGAATCCCGGATCGCGATGAAGGCCCGCCCGGTCGCGCCGCGCAGCAGGTTCAGCACCCCCAGCGTGGCCAGCACGCACACCGCCAGCGACAGGTAATAGAACGCCGCCGGGCTGTCCAGCGTGTAGCCCGCCACCTGCGGCGCGCCCACCGCCAGCCCGGCGTTGCCGCCGGTCACGCTCTCCCAGCGCGCCAGCACCTCCTCCACGATGAAACCGAAGGCCAGCGTGGCGATCGCCAGGTAGATGCCCTTGACCCGCAGCGCCGGCAGCCCGACCACCACCCCGGCCAGCGCCGACAACGCCGCCGACAGCAGCAGCGCCGGCACGAACGGCACGCCGCGGCTGGTCAGCCACGCCTGCGCATACGCTCCCACGCCGAGGAATGCCGCGTGCCCGATCGACAGCAGTCCGGTGTAGCCGGACAACACCATCAGCCCCAGCCCCGCGATGGCGTACACCAGCACGAAGCCGAGCTGCGCGATCCAGTAGCCGCCGGCCCAGCCCGGCGCCACCAGCAGGCAGGCCAGCAACAGCGCGTACCACAGCCGCTGGCCGGGCTGGCGGGCCAGGCGCAGGTCCTGGCGGTAATCGGTCTTGAAGAGGAATCGCATCGCGCCGCTACACCTTTTTCCGCAGGTTCTCGCCAAACAGGCCGTTGGGCCTGACCGCCAGCATCACCAGCACCACCACGTAGGCCGCCACGTCCTTGAAGCCCTCCGGCAGGTAGAAGCCCGCCAGCGACTCCACCACCCCGATCACCAGCCCGCCCACGATGGCGCCCGGCAGGCTGCCGAAGCCGCCCACCACCGCCGCCGGAAACGCCTTCAGTCCCAGCAGGCCCATGCTCGCGTGCACGAACGTGATCGGCGCCAGCAGCAGCCCGGCCAGCGCCGCCACCGCCGCCGACAGGCCCCACACCAGTCCGTTGAGGCGCCGCACCGGAATGCCCATGTAACAGGCCGCAAGCTGGTTCTGCGAGCTCGCCTGCATCGCCACCCCGATCCGGCTGTAGCGGAACACCCCGTACAGCAGCACGCACAGCCCCGCCGTGGCCACGATCACCGCCACCTGCTCCACGCTCAGCACCAGCCCGCCCGCGCGCCACACCATGCCCTGGTACGGCACCGGCAGTGTATGCGTGCCCGCGCCGATGCCCGGCACCATCGTGATCGCCCCGCGCATCACGTAGCCCATGCCGATGGTCAGCATCACCACCGTGAACTGCGGCTGCCCGAGGATCGGCCGGATCGCCAGCCGCTCCACCAGCATGCCGAACCCCGCCATGCCCGCCACCGTCAGCGGCACCGCCAGCCACAGCGGCAGCCCCATCAGGGTCAGCACCACCCCGGCGAACGCACCCAGCATCATGAACTCGCCCTGGGCGAAGTTCACCGTCTCGGTGGCCTTGTAGATCAGCACGAAACCCAGCGCGATCAGCGCATAGATGCAGCCCAGCGCGATGCCCGAGATGGTGAGTTGCAGGATCTCCAAGCTTGTCTCCTGTGCTGGTGCCGCGGATGGGATTGGCGACGCGCGATGCGATGTGCCCGGCCGGCGCCGGCCCGTTCGCCAGTCGTGCCACCGTAGCAAAACTATCGGGGTGGCTCTTGTGCGGACTGGCTACGGAGGGGTTGGGGATTACCCACGGGAGGGCGCGGCGCGAGGCCGGCGCGGGTGGCGCGGGTTGAACGTTCTCCGGCGTGGATGGCACCGGACATCGCTCCTCCCGGCGGATGGCCGGACAAGGACGGCCGCCCCGCAGGCATCCCGCAACCCGCCGTTGATACAATGAGTGCCCCTTCAGCCCCCGACCTCACGGCCAGCATGCCCAGCCCCGACCAGCCCGACAGCCCGCTGCAAGCCGCCTTCCTGCCGCACCAGGAAACCCTCGCCCCGCCCGGCCGCGTGTTCGGCGACGACGACAGCGCCGTGTACCGGACGCTGCTGGAGTCCACCAAGGCGATTCCGTGGAAGATCGACTGGGCGAGCATGGCGTTCACCTACATCGGCCCGCAGATCGAGGCGCTGCTGGGCTGGGCGCCGTCGAGCTGGAAGACCGTCAACGACTGGGCCGAGCGCATGCACCCGGACGACCGCGCCGCGGTGCTGGAATTCTGCGTCGCGCAGTCGAAGGCCGGCACCGACCACGAGGCCGACTACCGCGCGCTCACGCGCGACGGCGGCTACGTCTGGCTGCGCGACGTGGTGCACGTGGTGCGCAACGCGCAGGGCGAGGTCGATTCGCTGGTCGGCTTCATGTTCGACATCAGCGAGCGCAAGCGCACCGAGGAAAAGCTCGCGCGATTGCAGAAGGAGCTCGAGCACCTGTCGTTCCGCGACGGCCTGACCGGCGCCGGCAACCGTCGCATGTTCGACGACGTGATGGCGCGCGAATGGACGGCGGCGAAGGCAACCGGCAAGCCGCTGTCGCTGCTCATGATCGACATCGACTTCTTCAAGTCGTACAACGACTACTACGGCCACCTGCAGGGCGACACCTGCCTGAAGCGGGTCGCCGCCATCCTGGACCGGGTGGCCGGCGCGGACAACTTCCTCTGCCGCTTCGGCGGCGAGGAGTTCATGCTGGTGCTGGCCGACACCGACGCGGAAGCCGCCATGAAGACCGCCGAACGCTGCCGCGCGCTGATCGCCGAGGAAGCCATCGCGCACGTGCGCTCGCCGTACAACCAGTGCGTGACGGCGAGCTTTGGCGTGGGCACCATCGTGCCGACCGAGCGGATGGACCAGACCGCGTTCATCAACCTGATCGACGCGCAGCTCTATCACGCCAAGGACAACGGCCGCAACCGCATCGCCGCGGTCGACCGCGCCGGCATGCAGGGAGAATCGTTCAAGCTGCAATCGCGCTGACCGGGCGGGCGCCGCGTGGCCGCGGATGTGACCACGGACGCGGCGCCCGCCGGGTAGCTTCGGCGCCACAAGCTATGGCATCATCGCGCCAAACCACCGCGCGAGGCCAACGATGTATCCACCGAGCAATCCCCAGGGAGACACGCACAGCAAGGTCATCGGCTACCTGCTGTGGATCTTCGGCTTTACCGGCTCCCACCGCTTCTACTACGGCAAGCCGATCACCGGCACGATCTGGTTCTTCACGCTGGGCCTGCTCGGCATCGGCTGGCTGATCGACGTGTTCCTGATCCCCGGCATGGACCGCCGGGCGGACTACCGGTTCACGGCCGGCCGCACCGACTACAACGTGGCGTGGCTGCTGCTGACCTTCCTCGGCATCTTCGGCGTGCACCGCATGTATATCGGCAAATGGATCACCGGCCTGATCTACCTGCTGACCGGCGGGCTGTTCCTGGTCGGCGTGCTGTATGACTTCTGGACGCTGAACGAGCAGGTCTCGGAGCGGAACCGGATGCCGTGAAGGGCGCGGCGGCGGCATGACAAACGCCGCTCAGGCGGCGTTCAGACGGCGTTCAGCGAGCCCGCATCGCGCGAGCCCGGTCCGTCTTGCGGACGCATCCCTTCGTGCTCGAGCCACGCGCGGAACAGCATGACGAGCGCATCCCCGGACTTCCCGTCCGGGACGTAGGTGCAATAGCTGCGCGACGGCAGGCGCGGTCCGGCGAGCGGCGCCACGAGCCGGCCGGCGGCCAGATCGTCCGCCACCAGCGCGGTCGGCCCCATCGCGATGCCGATGCCGTCGATGGCGGCCTGCAGCGTCAGATAGAAGTGGTCAAACGTCAGCGCCGCGGCGGGCCGGAGCGCGGCAATCCCCGCCTGCGCCAGCCAGTCCGGCCAGAGCCGCGGCAGGCTCGACGTGTGCAGCAGCGTGTGCTGCCGCATGTCCTCCGGCTTGCGCAGCGGCACGCGCCGCAACAGCGCGGGACTGCAGACCGGCACTCTCTCCTCGCACAGGAATGGCCGCATCGCGTAGCCATAGAAGGTATCCGGGCCGCCCCGGATGATGAGGTCATGGCTGTCCGTCAGGCTCTCCACCGGCTCGTTCGACGTCTCCACCCTGACGTCCACGTCGGCATGCCCGGCGCGGAATTTCGCCAGCCTCGGCACCAGCCAGCGCAAGGTGAACGTCGCCGGCGCATTGACGGACAGCGTCCGCGAGGCCGTCTCGGGCAGGCCATAACCGGCGGTGGCCTGCGCGATCTGCTCGAACAGCGGACCGATTCGTGCCAGATAGGCCCGCGCCGCCGGCGTCAGCGCCACGCGCCGGTTGTGGCGCGCGAACAATGCGGCGCCCAGCCATTCCTCCAGCAAGCGCACCTGCTGGCTCACCGCGCCGTGGGTCACATGCAGCTCGGCGGCGGCTTCCTTGAAGCTGCCGAGCCGGCCGGCGGCCTCGAAGGCGCGCAAGGCATTGAGCGGCGGCAATATCCGTTTCATTCACAAGAGTTTATCTAACGCGAATCCCCAATTTATCTGGTTTGCCGGGCAGCCACAAGATAGATATTCTTCCCGCTGCACGGCCGGTCCTGCTTTCGGCGGCCACAGGCCGGCCGCGCGCGCTCCATGCCGAAATCGACGGCATCGGCGTGCGCTTGGCCCGCGGACAGGCGATCATCCATACCGCGTAGTGGAAACGCTGGCTGGCGTGCGCGGCCGTCGCGGGTGAGACGGTCTGCCTGGGGCCTTGGCATTGCCTGAAAGGATGGATTCATGCTCAAGAGAATTGCGACCGACCTGCTTGATATTGCCTATGACGAACAGGGCGATGCCGACGGCTGGCCGGTCGTTCTGCTGCACGGCTTCCCCTACGACATCCATGCGTACGAAGACATCGCGCCACGCCTGGCATCCCGGGGAGCCCGCGTCATCACGCCCTTTCTCCGGGGATACGGGCCGACGCGCTTCCTGTCAGCGGCAACACCGCGCTCGGGCCAGCAGGCGGCGCTGGCGGCAGACCTGCTGGCGCTGCTCGATGCGCTTCGGATCGAACGGGCCGTGCTGGGCGGCTATGACTGGGGCGGCCGGGCCGCATGCATCGTGGCCGCGCTGTACCCGTCGAGGGCGCGTGGACTGGTTTCGGTCAACGGCTACAACATCCAGGACATCGCCACCGCCATGCGGCCGGCCAGCCCCGAAAAAGAGCATCGCATGTGGTACCAGTATTATCTTCACGGCGAACGCGGCCGGGCCGGACTGACGGAAAACCGGCGCGCGTTCTGCCGGCTCCTGTGGTCATTGTGGTCGCCGAGTTGGCGCTTCGGCGACGACACCTACGCGCGCTCGGCAGCCGCGTTCGACAATCCGGATTTCGTCGACGTCGTGGTCCATTCGTATCGGCACCGTTTCGGGCTGGTCGATGGCGATCCCCGGTTCGACGACATGGAGCGCCGCCTGTCCGCCATGCCGCCGATCACCGTGCCCACGATCACCCTCGAAGGGGACGCGGACGGCGTCACGCCGCCGGGCGGCAGACAAGCGGACCGGAAGCATTTCACCGGACGCCATGAAAACCGCGTGGTGCCCAACGCCGGCCACAATCTTCCGCAGGAGGCGCCGGAAGCGTTCGCCGCCGCGGTTCTGGACATCGACGCCTGGGCCGATTGATGCGCCTCGCGCAAGGCGATTGGCCCGAGGCCGGCCCCGGCCGCTGCGCGCGGCGAAAACACTGCCCCTCGACGCACGAAACATCCCCTTCCTGAAGGCACGCCCTGGCCGCGCGCAGTCCGTGAGCCCGCGAGTGCCCTCTTCGCCCGTTCTGAATCTCCGTGAGGAATACCGATATGCCAAAGACTCCCGACCACGCCCCCCAGGCGCCGCTGATGCTGATAACGGGCGGCAGCCGCGGCGTGGGCGCGGCGACTGCGCGGCTTGCCGCCGAGCAAGGCTACGACGTGGCGATCAGCTTCGTCTCCAACGAATCCGCCGCCCTCGCGGTGGCGGCCGACGTGGAAGCTGCCGGGCGCCGGGCCCTGCCCGTGCGCGCGGACAGCGCGGACCCGGAGCAGGTCGCCCGGCTGTTCGCCGCGATCGACCGGGAGTTCGGCCGCATCGACGTGCTGGTGAACAACGCCGCGATCCTCGCGCGGCAGTCCCGGCTCGAGGATCTCGAATTCGAGCGCATACAGCGCGTCTTCGCGGTCAACGCGATCGGCCCCATCCTCTGCGCGCAGCAGGCGGTGAGGCGGATGTCCCATCGCTACAACGGGCGCGGCGGCGTCGTGATCAACATCTCGTCGGCCGCGGCCCGGCTCGGCAGTCCGAACGAATATGTCGACTACGCCGCGTCGAAAGGCGCCGTCGAGACCTTCACCACCGGCTTCGCCAAGGAAGTCGCGCGCGACGGGATTCGCGTCAACTGCATTCGCCCCGGGCACATCTACACTGAGATGCATGCCAGCGGCGGAGAACCGGGACGGGTCGATCGCGTCAAGGACTCGATCCCGATGGGACGCGGCGGCCAGCCCGAAGAGGTGGCGCGGGCGATCCTGTGGCTGGCCAGCGCCGAGGCTTCCTTCATCACCGGCACGTTCCTCGACGTCACCGGCGGCAAGTGAGCAAGCGGGCGCGGCATGGACCGCGTCGTCTCCGCCAGGCCGCCGAACCTGTGCCGGTGCCCGATTTCCCAGGAGACACGACATGACCAGCAAGAACACGATCTGCCTGTGGTACGACGGCGGCGCCCTCGACGCCGCGAACTTCTATGCCGAGACCTTCCCCGACAGCGCCGTCACGGCCGTGCATCGCGCACCGGGCGACTATCCCGACGGCAAGCAGGGCGACATCCTGACGGTCGAATTCACCGTCGCCGGCATTCCCTGCCTCGGGCTGAACGGCGGCCCGCATTTCAGGCACAGCGAGGCGTTCTCGTTTCAGATCGCCACGGACGACCAGGCCGAGACCGACCGCCTGTGGAGCGCCATCGTCGGCAACGGCGGCCAGGAAAGCGCATGCGGCTGGTGCAAGGACCGCTGGGGATTGTCATGGCAGATCACCCCGCGCGCGCTCACCGCGGCGGTGTGCGACCCCGACCGCGCGGCGGCCAAGCGCGCTTTCGAGGCCATGATGACCATGAAAAAGATCGACATCGCCGCGATAGAGGCGGCACGGCGCGGCTAGCGCCCGCGTGGTGCCGGCGAGACTCCCGGCACCGCCATCACCGCTGTCACCGCTGTCAGCGCCGGAACCACAGCATCGACAGCACGCAAGCCGCCACCAGCAGCAGCACGGAGATGCCGGCCAGCAGCGCGCCCACTTCAGTTTCCTTGCGCTCCAGCGCGAAGCGCGCGCTCAGCTGGCGATACACCCGGCTCAGGTCGGCGGCGGAGCCGGCCTGGAAATACTCGCCGCCGGTCAGCGCCGCCACCGCGCGCAGCGCGGTTTCGTCGAGCTGCATGTAGAAGGACAGGTTCGATTCGTCCGCCCCGCCCTGCGGCGAGCCAAAACCCACGGTATAGACGCGCACGCCGCGCTGGGCGGCCATGCGCGCGGCGTCCGCGGGGTCCGGGCCGGTGGTGCGGCGGCCGTCGCTGAGCAGGATCACCGCGCCGTGCTGGTACGAGCCGGGCTGCGCCGCCGGCCGCTCCTGCGCGCGCTTGCGCGCGGCCTCGGCCGCCGCGGCTTCGTCCAGCGACGGCGCCTGGCGCTCGGCGCGGCCGGACGCGCCGTTGAACAGGATCGCCTCCAGGTCGATGCCGTCGTCGGGAAACAGCACCGCCAGCGCCTGGTACAGGCCGCTGCCGGTCGCCGTGCCGCGCTGGAGCTGGAAGCGGTCGAGCGCCTCCAGCATGTCATGGCGGTTGTCGGTCGGCGGCAGCACCACGGTGGCGGTGGAAGCGAAGGACACGATGCCCAGCCGCACGTTGGCCGGCAGCCCGACGATGAGATCGCGCGCGGCCTGCTGCGCGGCGCTGATGCGCGTGGGCGCGACATCGGTCGCTTCCATGCTGCGCGAAGTGTCCATCGCCAGGACCAGTGTGACGGCGTCGGACGGCAGCGTGACGGTGGCGCTGGGACGCGCGCACGCCAGCAGCGCCGCGGTCAGCGCGAGCAGGAACAGCAAGGGGGGAATGTGACGCCGCAGCCGTTGGCCGGGCCCCAGCGCGGCGCGCGGCAATGCCAGGCTGGCATAAAGCAGGGCGGCTTTCTTGCGCCGCGAGATCAAATATAGATAGGCGGCTGCCAGCAGTGGGACCGTCAGCAACAGCCAGAGCATCTGCGGCCAGAGAAACTGCATGCCCTGCTCCTTGGCGCGTGGGTAAGAGGATGGTACTGTATTTTGCAGTGCGGGACCTCGGGGGCTGCGATGAGACGGGTGTCGATCTACTGGTGGGTCTCGGCCGCGGCCGCGCTGGTCTTCGCCGCGGGCGTGGGCGCCGCCTGGCTCCTGCAGCCCAAGTGGCGCGCGCTCACCCAGGCGGACATCGATGCCGCCGTGCTGCATACGCTGCAGACCAAGAATTTGCCGTCGCGCCCGGCCCGCGCGGCCGAGGCGGTGCGCGAATCGGTGGTGGAAATCCGCGGCTTCGTGCCCCCGGAAAAAACCGCGGAAGCCGCCCCCCCTCGCCCGCCCAGGCGGGACCTGCCCGCCAAGCGTCCCAAGTCCGCTCCGCCCGCGCCCTCCGCACCGTCTTCCCCGGCTTCCCCGCGTGACGAGCTCGCCACGGGCGGACCGCCGCGCGGCAAGGACCCAGCCGCCGGCAAGAACCCGCCCGAAGCCAGGGCCACGCCCCCGGCCAGGCCCGAGGGCCGCCAGATCGGCTCGGGCGTGGTCGTGACCGAAAGCGGCATGATCCTCACCAACTACCACGTCATCGCCGGCGCCAGGCGGCTGGAAGTCACGTTCTTCGACGGCTCCACGTCCGAGGCCTCGGTGGTGCAGTCCATCCCCGAGAAAGACCTCGCCATCATCAAGGCCAAGACCATCCCCGACGACCTGCCGGCAGCCACGCTCGGCTCCAGCCGGGATCTCGCGCCCGGCAGCGAGGTGGTCGCGGTCGGCTTTCCGTTCGGCATCGGGCCCTCGGTGTCCGCCGGCGTGGTCTCCGGCCTCGACCGCGAATTCATCTCGCCGGACAACAAGCAGAACCTGGACAAGCTCATCCAGTTCGACGCCGCGGCCAACCCGGGCAACTCGGGCGGGCCGCTGGTGAACATGAACGGGGAGGTGGTGGGCATCGTCACCGCCATTTTCAGTCCCCACGAGAGCGGCACCTTCGTCGGCATCGGCTTTGCCATCACGATCGAAAGCGCCGGCAGTTCCATCGGATCTTCTCCTTTCTAGACAGACGCGGAGGCCTATGAACGACCAAGCCCGGGACGCTGTGGACAGCGCCAACCTGATGGAACGCCTGCTGTACGAGGTGAAGCGCGTGGTGGTGGGGCAGGATCACTTTCTCGAACGGGTGCTGGTGGCCATCCTCGCCGGCGGCCACCTGCTGGTGGAGGGCGTGCCGGGGCTGGCCAAGACGCTCACCGTCAACACGCTGGCCAAGACCATGAGCGGCTCCTTCAAGCGCATCCAGTTCACGCCCGACCTGCTGCCGGCGGACCTGGTCGGCACCCGCATGTACAACCAGGGCACCGGCGAGTTCTCCACCGTGCGCGGCCCGGTCTTCGCCAACCTGCTGCTGGCCGACGAAATCAACCGCGCGCCGGCCAAGGTGCAGAGCGCGCTGCTGGAAGTCATGCAGGAGCGGCAAGTCACCATCGCCGGCGAAACCCATCGCGTGCCCACGCCTTTCCTCGTCATGGCCACGCAGAACCCGATCGAGACCGAAGGCACCTACCCGCTGCCCGAGGCGCAGGTCGACCGCTTCATGATGAAAGTGCTGGTGGGCTATCCCACCGAGGAAGAAGAAGTCGTCATCGTCAACCGCGTCACCGGCCCGCGCATCAGCGTCAGCCCCGTCGCCACGCCCGAGCACCTGACCGGCCTGCAGGAACAATGCCGCAAGGTCTACGTCGACCCCGGCCTGATCCAGTACGCGGTGCGCGTGGTGGCGGCCACCCGCAAGCCGGGCGGCTACGGCCTGGCCGAGCTGGACCGCTACGTCTCCTTCGGCGCCAGCCCGCGCGCCACCATCGGCCTGATCGAAGGCGCGCGCGCGCTGGCCTTCCTGCGCGGGCGCCACTACGCGCTGCCCGACGACGTGATCGACCTCGTGCCCGACGTGCTGCGCCACCGCGTGACGCTCTCCTACGAAGCCATGTCCGACGGCATGACGGCCGACCAGCTCATCACGCGCATCCTGCAAGCGCTGCCCGTGCCCGAGCGGCCGCTGGAATCCCATGTTCGGGCGGCTGCGCGCTAGGCGCCGGGGCGGCCCGGACGCCGCGCCCGCAGAATCCCCCGTCGGCAACGCGCCTGTCGACGGGCCGCCCGTCCGCGTCGGCGCCAGCCAGACCGAGGCCCTGCTGCGCCGCCTCGAATGGACCGTGGTGCGCCGCCTCGACGGCCTGCTGCAAGGCGACTACCGCACCCTGTTCCGCGGCTTCGGGCTCGATCTCGCCGACCTGCGCGAATACCACCCGGGCGACGACGTGCGGCACATCGACTGGAACGTCACCGCGCGCCTGCAAACGCCCCACGTGCGCGAATTCCAGGAAGACCGCGAGGTCTGCGCGTGGTTCCTGCTCGACCTGAGCGGCTCGATCGACTTCGGCTCCGGCGAGGTGCGCAAGCGCGACCTGCTCAGCGACTTCACCGCCGTCATGGCCAGCCTGCTCACGCGCTACGGCAACCGCGTCGGCGCCGTGCTCTACGGCGGGGCGGCGGACACCGCCGCCGCCGTGGTGCCCGCGCGCTCCGGGCGCCGCCACCTGCTGCATCTGCTCGACCGCATCCGCGCCACGCCCGCCGCCTCCCCCGGCGACACCCGCCTGCGCGACCTGCTCGAGCGCGCGCGCGCCGTCGCCAAGCGGCGCTCGGTGCTGTTCGTGGTCTCCGACTTCATCAGCGCCCCCGGCTGGCAAGCCTCGCTCAGCCTGCTGGCGCGGCGCCACGAAGTCATCGCCGTGCGGCTGGTCGATCCCCTGGAAATGGCCCTGCCCGACCTTGGCCTGGTCGTGCTGCAGGACGCCGAAACCGGAGAGCAGATGTTCGTCGACACCCACGACCCCGCCTTCCGCAAACGCTTCGCCGCCGCCGCCGAAGCGCGCGAGACCGAGCTGCGCCTCGGCTTCGAGCACGCCGGCGTGGAATGCCTGACGCTGTCCACCTACGCCCGCCTCGACCTCGCCCTGCTCCACTTCGCCCGCCAGCGCCATCACCTGCAAAGCGCCCAAGGTGTCCAGAGCAACGCCAAGGGGGCCGCATGACCGACGCCCTGACCGGCCTGCCCGCCTTCAGCTTCCAGTGGCCCAGCATGCTGTGGCTGCTCGCGCTGGTTTTGCTGCTGACCGGCGCCTACGTCTGGCTCGATGCCCGCCGCCGCCGCGCATCAGTGCCCTACCCCACGCTCAAGACCGTCGGCCTCGCCATCCGGGGCGGCGCGCGCTGGCGCCGCCACGTGGCGCCCGCGCTCATGCTGCTGGCCCTGACCGCGCTCATCGTCGCCATCGCCCGGCCCCAGGCCGTGATGATGCTGCCCTCCCGCATCGAAACCGTGGTCCTGGTCATCGACCTGTCCGGCAGCATGCGCGCGCAGGACGTGCAGCCCAGCCGCATCCGCGCCGCCCAGCGCGCCGCCAAGACCCTGCTCGACGCCCAGCCCGCCGGCGTCAGCGTGGGCGTGGTCGCGATGGCCGGCACCGCCGCCCTGGCGCAAGCCCCCATCCGCCGCAAGGAAGACGTGGCCACGGTCATCGACAACCTGAAGCCCCAGGGCGGCACCGCCATCGGCAACGGCCTGCTCATCGCCCTCACCACGCTGCTGCCGCAACTGGGCAGCGACGCCGCGCAGTTGCTGGACGACGACGACTCGCCCGCCAAAGCCGCCGCATCGCGCAAGGCAGCCAAGGGACAGCAAGCCTCGCCCGGCAGCACCGGCGGCGCCGACGCCGCCAAGCCCGGCTCCTACGCCGCCGGCGCGATCGTCCTGTTCTCCGACGGCGAAAGCAACGCCGGCCCCGCCGCCATGCAGGCCGCGCAACTGGCCGCCGCGAATGGCGTGCGCGTGTACACCGTGGGCGTGGGCACCACCGACGGTGTGGTGCTCACGGTCGACGGCTGGTCCGCCCGCGTCAAGCTGGACGAGCAGGTGCTCAAGCAAGTCGCCGACGCGACCGGGGGCGAGTACTTCCGCCTGGAAGATGCCAACAGGCTCAAGCAGGTGTACCGCGCGCTCAATGCCCGGCTGGCCTTCGACAAGCGGGATCAGGTCGAGATCACTGCGTTCTTTGCTGCGCTGGGGGCGTTGCTGGCGGCTTGCGCGGGGATGCTGTCGCTTTGGTGGTTTGGGCGGGTGGTTTAGGCGGAGGTCGGAATCACGCGACCTCGTCGGTTCTGTCGGCCCTTGAGCAAAGCCATGCCAGCATTTGCTGTGCGGCAGGATCCTTGTGCATCGACGGATCATGGCAGACAGTGATCTCGAATTGGCTCGCATCCGCCGATAACTGCGCGATGGCGAGGCCTTCGGGGCGATTCCGGGGAACGGCCACGTTGGGCACGACTGCGATGCCGGCCCCCTCCCTGACCGAGTGCCAGACGACCTCGAAGCTGCGGATTGTCAAGCCGACTTCCGGGTCGTCGTGGTTGAACCCGGCGGTCTTTCGTCCGCCTTGCGTCCCAAGGTCAACCGGCGGCTTCCACACCAGGGGATAGCCCTCGAGTTCAACGGGCGACATGATCGCGCGCGCCGCCAACGGATGGTTGGCCGGCATGACGACAACGAGTTCGGTCTGCCGGTAAGGGCGGCATGCCAACCCCTTCACGAAATCGGTCCGCACGCAGACCCCGATGTCCACCTGATTCTTCTTGACGGCCTCCGCTGTCTCGGGACTGCTGCCCTCGGAAACCAGGACGCGGATGCCGGGGTGAGATTCGCGGAACTGCCTGATATCGTCCAGAAGCCCCAGCAAGATGGCGGCCACGTTGGACATGATTCGCACTTCGCCCGATTGCCTGGCCAGAAGGTCCGCAATCTCCTGGGTCATCTCCGCTACCCGGCCCATCAGATCGTCGGCACAGCGCGCAACGACCTCGCCGGCTGCGGTCAGTCGTACACCGGTTGCATGCCTGACCAGCAATGGCGTGCCGAAGCGGGCCTCCAGTTCCGCGACCCGCTTGCTGACGGCCGAGGTAGTCATGTTCAACTCCGCAGCCGAGCGCGTGAGGCTCTTCGTGGCAGCGACGGAAGCCAGTATCTGCATGCTGTGGAGGTTGATGCGAGACATTGCTGCGAAGTGGAGCCAGGAGCTGGTCGAAAGTGCTTGAGCATACGCCGCTCCACTATCGCCTACAAGCCGGGGAAAAGATGCACTAGATTGGGGAGCGGACCTTGCTGATCGGGAAACGCCCGCTTTCCAACTTCTCGCTTTCCAATCCACCTCGACCGCGCCAAATTCGAGGGTACCGCTGCCGGCGCGCATGGCGGGGCTCACCGCACATTGTGCCGGCCCCGTGGTCTTCACGGCCTCATCATTGCTGGCAGCTTGATGGCACTTCGGCTCCCTCGATGAAGTAGCGTACGGCACGAGAGAAGACGAGGATGCGTTGGCAATCCGGTTGGCTCACGCCGACCTCACGAAACAGGACGAACAGATGGCCCGCAATACTCACATCGTCGCAGACCAGAATGCGCCGGCAGTCACCAGCATTCTTGGCCGCTATGTCGCGAACCACCCCTCGGCGGGATGGGATCGTTCGATTGAACACGAGGCGCATCGGACGTTCATGAACTGGCTGGGCTGCGCTGTCGGTGCCGCACGGCACGAGACAGCCGACGCCGCGCTGGCCGCCGTGGCAATGCTGGAACCTGCGGCCCAGGCGACGGTTCTTGGCCGCAGCGAGAAAGTCGACATGGCAAGCGCGGCATTGCTCAACGGCATCACCTCGCACACCTTCGACTTCGACGATACCCACCTGAAAACGATCATCCACCCGGCAGGTCCCGTTGCGTCGGCAGTGCTGGCGCTCGCGGAGTTCACTCGCGCCAGCGGCCGAAAAGTCATCGATGCCCTGGTTCTCGGCATCGACGTCTCCTGCCGCGTAGGCAATGCAATGTACCCGGACCACTATGACCGCGGATGGCACATCACCGGCTCGACCGGCACGCTGGGGGCGGCGGCAGCGTGCGCACGGCTTCTGGGCCTCGACGAATCCCGCACGATCATGGCGCTGGGTATTGCCGCGTCACAACCTGTGGGACTGCGCGAACAGTTCGGGACGATGACCAAGCCGTTCCATCCCGGCGGTGCCGCGCGGGCGGGCCTGATGTCGGCCCTGATGGCGAGCCACGGTTTTACGGCCAGTGCGCGGGCGCTGGAAGCGCCTCGCGGTTTCCTGCAGGTCATTTCCTCGAAGCAAGATTGGCGCGAAATCACCGACGATCTCGGCAGCCGTTTCGAGATCGGCTTCAACACCTACAAGCCGTTCGCGTGCGGCATCGTCATCCATCCGAGCATCGACGCGTGCGTCCAACTGCGCCAGCAGGGCATCCATTCCGGCGATATCGAGCGGATCGATCTCCATGTCCATCCGCTGGTGCTGGAACTCACCGGGAAAAAGGAACCCGCGGACGGTCTTCAGGCAAAGTTCAGCGTCTATCACGGCTGCGCCGCCGGCCTGATTTTCGGGCGCGCAGGGGAAGAAGAGTTCTCGGATGAAATCGTTCTGCGCGATGACGTGGTCGCGCTTCGCAGGAAGGTGGTTGCCCACGCCGATAGCGAAATCGACGAAGCGGCAGTCCGATTGAAGGTGGTTCTCAAGAACGGCAGCGAGACGACATTGTGTGTTGAACACGCGATCGGCTCACTGCAGCGCCCCATGACGGACGCCGACCTCGACCAGAAATTCCACGATCTGGCGGACCCCGTGTTGGGCGCTGCAAAGACGGGGGAACTCATCCAGGCATGTTGGGCCTTGGCTGAAACTGCCGACGTCTCCGCCATCACGGCCCTCGCTCGCCCTTGAGCCAGGAGTTCGAGCCGCCCGCACCGTGAGGTGCGCGTCATCAAGGTGCGTCGCCTCGGTCGAGGTGACGCACGCCATCAGCCATGATGCGATCAGGCTGTCCCCCTCTCACCCAATGCTGGCGACCGCATTGAGCACTTCGCTCAGGCGCGTCGACTTGCCCGTTCCATCGTGTCAGCGACAGCAGACAGCGTTGTCCATCCAGCGCGATACGTAAATCTGTCGCCCCATCTTCCCTGGCACCACGTTCATCCTGGTGCAGGCGACCACCGTCCTGGTGCATCGAAAACAGCGGCCATGCATGTTGCCATCAGCGCCCCGGCGCGATGAATCAGCTTGCCCAAGCCAAGGGCATTTTTCGCATGAGTGGCGCATCGGGGCGCACTACAAGCCGCGATTTGGTGCCTCTTGAACTGCGGGAAAGGATGGCTTTCCAAGTTCTCGCTACCGTCTTAACCTCATCCGCGCCAAATTAGCAGTACACGCTGGCGCGGGGCTGTAGCCGGTCTGACGATGCCGACGCATGGCCCGGCCCTTCTGCTTCCCATCCATGCGGGCGCCTCGCGGCGCCGGATGAAATTGCCGATGCGGTCTTTTTTCTTTGTTCCTCGCGAGCGTCCCACATCAACGCAACGTGCCTGACCGTCGATGACGGCGCCACGGACGACGTTGTTCGACAAGGCTTTAGCCACACCACTACCTACGAACTGGAGAAGGGAATGAACCACAAGTCCTACTCGACCGGCAACAGCCGGCGCAGTGCACTAGCAGCGCTGCTGGTGATCGGCGCCTGTTGCGCCGTCGCGCCTGTCCGGGCCGCGCCTTACCCGACCAAGCCGATTACCCTGGTGGTCCCCTTTGCGGCAGGAGGCCCCGTCGACATCGTTGCGCGGGCGATTGCCCAACCGCTGGGCGTGCAACTTGGCAAGCCCGTCGTTGTGGAGAACGTCGGGGGCGCTTCCGGGATGATAGGCGCGGCGAAGGTCGCACGCTCACAGCCTGATGGCTACACGCTGCTTCTCGGCACCGCGGGGACGCAGGCGTTGAATCCCAATGTCTATGCGAAGGTGCCATATCGCTCACCGGAAGACTTCCAGCCAATTGCAGAGGTTGCGAGCATCCCGTCTGTCCTGTCGGTGCCCACCGGCTCTCCTCACAAGACGATCCAGCAGTTCGTGTCCTTCATCACGAAGAATCCCGGGTCCGTGACGATGGGCAATGCCGGCCCGGGTTCCGTCTCGAATCTCGCGGCGCTGACGTTCCTGGCTAGCGTCAAGGCGAAAATCACTCCGGTTTCATACAAAGGAACCGCCCCCGCCTTTGTCGACCTCATGGGAGGTCAGATCGACTCGCTGTTCGACACCACCGTGCAGGCCGTCCCGCAGATCAAGGGAGGGCGTGTCCGAGCGCTTGCCACAACGTCCCCTTCCCGTCTTCCGAGTCTGCCGGATGTTCCCACGCTCGCGGAAAGCGGCTACCCGAATACCGAACTTCTCATCTGGTACGGACTGCTGGCGCCCGCAGGATTGCCGGGTGACGTCCTCAAGACGCTCAGCGACGCCGCGCGAAAGGCCCGCGCCGACGCCCAGTTCAACAAGGCCATGCGCGATGGCGACGCCCTCGTCCCGCCCGAAAACCAGGGAAGCGCGGAATTCGCGGAAAGGGTCCAGCGCGATGTCCGTCGATTCGGAGAACTGGTCAAGCAAGCAGGCATCACGAAGGGCAGCGAATAGCCCCGGGCCAGGGCGTGGCCGACGCTCATGGCCTTCATAAGATCGCGGCGCGAAGGCGCCGCCTCATCCAGCAAGACCAACGAACAAGGATCTCAAAATGATTCAGTATCCGCGCTACAAAGCCGCAGCAGCGCACGTTTCCCCTGTCTATTTCGACATCGATCGCACGGTGGACAAGGCCTGCGATCTTATCGCCGAAGCGGCACGCAGCGATGTACGCCTGCTGGCGTTCCCGGAAAGCTTCATCCCCGGCTATCCGCACTGGGGACGCATTGTCGCCCCCATCGAGACCGACGAACTCTTCGCCGCAATGGCCGCGCGCGCCATTCGCATCGATGGCCCCGAGATCGCCCGGCTGCGCGCTGCCGCAGCCCGGCACGAGATGGTCGTGTCGATCGGATTCAACGAAGGCACCAATGCCAGCGTAGGTTGCCTCTGGAACTCCAATGTGCTGATCGGCAGCGACGGCACGATTCTGAATCACCATCGGAAGCTCGTTCCGACCTACGTGGAGAAGCTGATCTGGGCCAACGGCGATGGCTCCGGCCTGCGCGTGTCGGAGACCGACATCGGCCGGATCGGCATGCTCATCTGCGGAGAGAACGCCAATCCCCTGGCCCGGTACACGCTGATGGCGCAAGGCGAGCAAGTGCACATATCGAGCTACCCGTCCGTGGCCCCGGCACGCAAGCCGGATGGCAGCGGTGGCTATGACATCCAGGACGGCATTCGCATCCGGGCCGCCAGCCACTCGTTCGAAGCGAAGGTGTTCAACATCGTGGCGTCCACGCCATTCGACGAAACCGCCAGGCGCTTCCTGGAGCCGCTGGGCAAGGACGTGCTCGCCTTGCTCGAGAACGGCTCTCAGACTGTCTCGATGATTCTCGATCCGACCGGGAAGCCGGTCTCGGATGTCCTGTCGACGGACGAAGGTCTCTGCATCGCCGAGATTGACCTCAGCCGTGCGCTTCCCGTGAAGCGGATCCACGACGTGGTCGGCTATTACAACCGCTTCGACATCTTCGATCTCCAGGTCAACACGTCTCGCAATCTTCCGATCTCCTGGCGGAATGGCACCCAGCTTCGGGAACCGGGCGCCGGCACGCTTGCAGCCGCCGAGCCGGAACTGCCCATCCATCTGGTGCCGACAGAGGCGCTGTAAGCCTTGAGAAACAGGGGGTTCGTGGCTGGAGCTGGTCCAAGGCGCGAACCCTCGCAAGCCGGAATCGGGTTGAAGACGTTATCTCAGTCAAGCTTGTTATGAGTCCCGTAGGCGCGTTGCCAGGGGCGAAGGATGCGCGATGCGGGATGGGCTTGCTCCAAGCCCGACAATGAAGGGCGTAGCCTGACCAGAGGCATGCGGCCTGAGTGTCACTTCGCGGCCAACCGCTTCGAGCAATATCTCTTGTGGGTGATGCAACCGTACCGCTGGCGACGCCCGCACGCTTGGTTGCGGGATTTTGTTCAGTCGAGTGGCGCGCTGGAAAGTCATTTGGCCGCACCTTCTTGAAGACGTCCTGGCTCTCCGATTTCGTGGCTTGACGCACTTTCAAACCGTTCGGGCCTGCTCTCCTCCCCCTCGACCCGCAGCCTCGGCAAAAACTGCGGATACTCCCGCTGCATGAAATCAATCAGCCCTTCCCGCACCACGCAGCGCAAATCCCACGCCAGCCCCGAAGAAGCCGCGGTGCACAGCACCCGCAACTGCATCGTCCGCTCCGTGGCATCGGCCACCACGAGGTTGAAAAAGCGCTGGTCCCATTGCGGCGCGGCGCGCACGATGCGCTCCAGTTCCGCGCGCAGCGGCGCCAGCGGCATGCCGTAGTCGACATAGAAGAACACGGACCCCATGATCTGGGCGTTGTTGCGGGTCCAGTTCTGGAACGGCTTTTCGATGAAGTACTGCAGCGGGATGATGAGGCGGCGCTCGTCCCAGATGCGCAGCACGACGTAGGTGCCGGTGATTTCTTCCACGCGGCCCCACTCGCCTTCGATGATGAGCACGTCGTCGAGCCGGATCGGCTGGGTCAGCGCGAGTTGCAGGCCGGCGATGAGGTTGCTGAACACGGGCTTGGCGGCGAAGCCGGCGATCAGGCCGAGCACGCCGGCGGAGGCCAGCAGGCTGGCGCCGACCTGGCGGGCGCCGGGGAAGGTCATGAGCAGCATGGCGGCGCCCATGACCACCACCAGCGTCATGGCGGTGCGCGCGAGCACGCGGGTCTGCGTGTGGATGCGGCGCGCGTTCATGTTGTCGGCCACGTCCACGGGGTGGCGGTCCATGATGCCTTGCGCGCAGCCGGCGATGATGCGCGCCACCAGCCAGGTGGTGGCGGCGATCATCAGCAGGCCGTTGAGATGGCGCACGCTGTCGATCCAGCGCAGTTCGTCCGGCGCGGCCTGCCAGACCGTTTGCAGCGCCAGCAGGGGCAGGACCACCGTCGACGGCGCGCGCGCTTTCCTGACGACGGCATGCAGCAGCGGCGCGTGGCGGGTGATGCGCAACAGCAGCAGGCCGCCGAGGCGGTGCGCCAGCAGCGCGATGGCCACGGCGACCACGGCCGCGGTCCATGTGCCGAACCAGGGATGGGCGAGGAGGATTGCCATGTTCATCGGTCGGTCGTCCTGTGTCGTCGCGACTGCGGCGATTATGCAGGGAAGGACACGGGGATGGCACGGAAGTTTCGCCCGCCCCCTCGGGGCGGGCCGCCGCAGTCACGTGGGTCCGTGCGCGCGGCAATACCGGGGCAGGCCGGCGCGGGCGCCGTGGCAGCCGCGCGCCGCGCCGCGTTCAGCCTTCGGCCAGGATCTGGCGGATGGCCTGCTCGAAGGCTTCCACCGGCTGCGCGCCGGTCAGCAGATAGCGCTTGTTGAAGATGATCGACGGCACGGACTGGATGCCCATGCCCTGGTATTCCTGCTCTTCGGCGCGCACTTCGTCGGCGTAGTCGCCGTGTTGCAGCACCTGGCGCGCCTGCGCGGGGTCGAGCCCCGCCGCCTGCGCGGCCTCGACCAGCACGTCGTGGTTGCTGGGGTCCTTGCCGTCGCTATGGTAGGCACGCAGCAGCGCGAGCTTGAGCGGCAGTTGCTTGCCGTGCAGGCCGGCCCAGTGCAGCAGGCGGTGCGCGTCAAAGGTGTTGTAGACCTGTTCGCGCGGGCCGAAGGCAAAGCCGACGGCGGCGCCGCGCTCGCGGATCATGGCCTGGGTCTCGGCGATCTGCGCGGGCGTGCGCCCGTATTTCTTGCCGAGATAGTCGACGATGGCTTCGCCGTCCGGTCCCATCTGCGGGTTCAGCTCGAACGGATGGAGCACGATCTCGGCGTCCACGGCGTCGCCAAGCCGCGACAGCGCAAGCTGGAGCGAGGACAGGCCGACGGCGCACCACGGGCAGGCGATGTCGGAGACAAAATCGATTCTGAGCGGCTGTGTCATGGCGGATCTGGTGGCGCGGCCCGCGGTGCGGCCGGCCCGATAGAAGGTCAGGATGGCCCGACAGGGTAGCCCGAATCGCCGATCCTTGCAGGATGGCGATTCGGGCATGTCCGCCGCCCGCTCAACGCCCCCAGCGCAGCACCAGCGGGTCCAGCCGGCGCGCGATCTGGAGCAGCCCCGCGCGCGTGGCCGGGTGCATCGGCTGGAGCGGATGGCGCACCGCGTCGGAGGCGATCACGCCGCCCTCCTTCATCAGCACCTTGCTGGTGGCCAGCCAGCCCTGGCGGTTCTCGTAGTTGATGAGCGGCAGCCATTGTTGGTAGTGGTCGGCGGCGCCCTCGGCGTCGCCGGCCTGGTAGGCATCGACGATGCGGCGGATGCCGTCCGGGAAGCCCGCGCCGGTCATGGCGCCGGTGGCGCCGGCGTCGAGGTCGGCCATCAGCGTGATGGCTTCCTCGCCATCCCACGGGCCGACGATGGCGTCGCCGCCGAGCGCGATCAACTCGCGCAGCTTGGCCGCCGATTGCGGCACCTCGATCTTGAAATACGACACGTTGGCGATTTCCTTCGCCATGCGCGCGAGGAACGGCGCGGACAGCGTGGTGCCGCTGACCGGCGCGTCCTGGATCATGATGGGGATGTCGATGGCGTCGGACACCGTGGCGTAGAACGCATGGATGGCGTGCTCGGGCACGCGGATGGTGGCGCCGTGGTACGGCGGCATCACCATCACCATCGCGGCGCCGGCGTCCTGCGCGGCGCGGCTGCGCTCGGCGCAGATGCGCGAGCTGAAGTGCGTGGTGGTGACGATCACCGGCACGCGCCCCGCCACGTGGTCGAGCACCGTGGCCATCAGCGTGCTGCGCTCGGCGTCGGTCAGCACGAACTGCTCCGAGAAGTTGGCCAGGATGCAGATGCCGTTGGAGCCGGCGTCGATCATGAAGTCGATGCAGCGGCGCTGGCCATCGAGGTCGAGGCCGCCCTGCTCGTCGAAGATGGTCGGCGCGACCGGGAATACGCCCCGGTAGGCGGTTTGGCGGGCTGGCTGGGTCATGTCTGTCTCCTTGTCGTGCGCAGGGGCCGTGTTCTTGTCTCGGGTGCTTGCGCAATATAAGAGCGTCCGGCGTCCGATGTATATTGAAACCTTTCCATCTGGCGATCGCTTTTACGACTCACTGGCTCGCCGGACAAGACCTGACCCTGGACGCCGCACGCCCATGAGAGCCACCCTCGACGTACTGATGTCGCGCCTGCGCATGAAGCAACTGCAGTTGCTGATCGCGCTGGACGACCACAAATCGCTGCACCAGGCGGCATCCGTCATGGCCATGACGCAATCGGCCGCCAGCAAGGCCCTGCAGGAACTGGAGAGCATGCTGGACGCGCCGCTGTTCGAGCGGACCCGGACCGGCATGCGGCCCAACCCGTTCGGCCATTGCGTGATCCGCTATGCGCGGCTGCTGGCCACGGACCTTACCGCGCTGTGCCAGGACATGGCCGAAATCCGCTCGGGCACGGCCGGGCGGCTTGCCGTGGGGGTCATCATGGGCGCCGTCACCGGCGTGCTGGCGCCCGCGCTGGCCAGCCTCCAGGCGGAGCAGCCCAACCTGTCGATCGAGATCGTGGAAGACACCAGCCTGCGCATGCTGGGCCTGCTCGACGACGGCCGGCTGGACCTCGTCATCGGCCGCACGCTGGTGAGCGACCAGCCCGCCCGCTACCGCTACGAGGCGCTGGGCAACGAGCCGATCTCGGTGGTGGTCGGCCACGCCCACGCGGCGCCGCGCGCGCGCGAGCTCGCCTTTGCCGACCTGGCGAGATACCGCTGGGTCATCTATCCCGCCCAGATGCCGATGCACGCGCTGCTGCTGCGCGAACTGGACCTGGCCGGCATGAGCATGCCGGCCAACGCCATCACCACGGCCTCCACGCTGGTCACGGTGGCCTTGCTGCAAGGCGGTGCCAACCTCGTGTCGCTGCTGCCGACCAGCGTGGCCGAGCCCTACGCGCGCCAGAAGATGCTGCGCATCCTGCCGGTGAAGATGCAGTCGCGCAACGACACCTTCGGCATCGTCACGCGGCGCGGCGGCACGCTCTCGGCGGCGGCCCGGCGGCTGATCGCGGCGCTGCGGGCCGGCAAGCCGGATTGAGGTGCCGCCCGGCGGGATGGCCGGTCAGCCGCCGCGCGCGCGGCGCGCCTCGTAGGCCTTCAGGCTGGCCAGCGCCATCTGCAGCGTCGGCGCCGGCACCGGGCCGCGGCGCGCCAGCAGGTCGCCCACGATCTGGTCGGATTCGATGGCGCCGCCGCGCTCGAGGTCGCGCAGCATCGACGCCGTCATCGGCGAGCCTTCCTTGAACAGCGAGGCCGCGGCCTGTTCCAGCGCCGGCGCGCGCGCGGGATAGCCGTTGGCCGCGGCAATGGCGGTGCATTCGTCGAGCAGGGCCGCGATCACGTCGCGCCCGTGCGGGGCGGCCAGGATGTCGCCCACGGCGGCCCGCATCAGGCAGGTGGACGACGCCAGCGTGGCCAGGAACAGCCATTTCTCCCACATGTCCTGCAGCATGGCCTCGCTGCGCTGCACGTCGAAGCCGGCGCCCCCGAACACGGCGGCCAGGGCCTGCGCGCGGTCGCTGCTGCCGGACGGACGCTCGCCGAAGGACAGCACGTGGAAGGCCGAGAGATGGAGGATGGTGCCCTGCTCGTCCAGCGTGCTGGAGATCAGGCAGCGGCCGCCCATGACCCGTTCGGCGCCGAAGCGGGCATCGAGCTTGTCCAGATGCTGCATGCCGTTGAGCAGCGGGATGATGACCGTGCCCGGGCCCACGGCGGGCGCGAAACCGTCCAT
This sequence comes from Cupriavidus sp. FW216-B1, assembly GCF_058789195.1. Classification (NCBI taxonomy): domain Bacteria; kingdom Pseudomonadati; phylum Pseudomonadota; class Betaproteobacteria; order Burkholderiales; family Burkholderiaceae; genus Cupriavidus; species Cupriavidus sp. FW216-B1. The sequence goes on from NZ_JBYTEL010000001.1 coordinate 845,467, forward strand.
CGCGCTGTCGAGGTCGTAGGCCTTGCAACTGAGCAGCACCACGTCATACGGTTGCGCGATCTGCCCGACCTGCACCAGCGGCGGGTTGGGGAAATGCAGGTCGCCGTGCTGGCTCTTGACCTTCAGGCCATGCTCGGCCAGTTGGGCGGCGCGCCGCGGGCGCACCAGGAACGTCACGTCGCGCCCGGCCTGCAACAGCCGCGCGCCGAAATAGCCGCCAGTGGCGCCCGCTCCGACAACCAGAATACGCATCTTCGACTCCAGAATCCGGCCCGGCGGGAGGCCGGGCGATGCGCCATTGTAGTGGCTGGCGGGCGAGGCTGCCGGCACGCCAGCGGCCGCGCGGCGGGGCCCGCGGCGCGCTGCTGCCAATCCATCAACAGCCTGTGAGTATTCATCGATAGCGGCGCCTGCCGGTCTCGCCCAGAATGGGATCTGCTCAAGCCATCTGGAACCTTTGTGAACGACATCGCGAATAGCGCCCTGCAGATCCCGACGCCCATCGGCGGCGCCCTGCCCGCACCGAAGGCATTCGATTCCCACGACGCCACGCGCCGGGACCGCAAGCTGCGGCTGGCCGCCGCGTTCCGCATCTTCGCCCGCTTCGGGCTGGCCGAAGGCATCGCCGGCCACATCACGGTGCGCGACCCGGAGCATGCGGACCGCTTCTGGGTCAATGCCTATGCGCAGCATTTCTCCGCCATCCACCCCGACGACCTGATCTGCATCGACGAGCACGGCAAGGTCCACGCGGGCACCGGCCCGGTGAACGCGGCGGCGGCGGCGATCCATTGCGGCATTCATGGCAGCAACCCCGACGTGGTTGCCGCCGCGCACACGCATTCCGTCTATGGCCGCGCGTTCTCGGCGCGGCACCGGACGCTGCTGCCGATCAACCAGGAGGCCTGCCTGTTCTTCGAGGACCAGGTGGCGTTCCAGGGCGACGTGCTGGTGCTGGCGGCGGACGAAGGGCGGCGCATCGCGCAGTCGATGGGCGACCGGCGGGCGGCGGTGCTGGTCAATCACGGCCTGCTGACGGTCGGCACCTCGGTCGACGCGGCGGCCTTCCGCTTCGTGGCGATGGAGCGCTGCTGCCAGATCCAGTTGCTGGCCGAGGCGGCCGGCGAGTTCAGCGTGCTGTCCGATGAGGAGGCGCGTTCCGTGCGCCGCCAGATCGGCTCCGACTATGTGGCGTGGCTGGGTTTCCAGGGCCTGTTCGAACAGTTGCTGCGCGAGAGCCCGGACCTGCGCGCCTACCAGGCGGCCATCCGGTAGCCGCGGATCCGCTTCAACCGGCGCCCTGCACGCGCCGGACGTAGCTGGCCGCCGCGTCGATCAGCCATGCCTCGAACCGGCGCACGGGCTCCCAGTGGCGCCGCTGCTCGGGAAACGCGAAATAGATGTTGCTCGGGCTCGGCACGAAGTGCGGGTGCGCGATGACCAGCTGCCCGCTGGCCAGCTCGCGGTCGACCAGGCTGCGCGGCAGCAGCGCCAGGCCCTGCCCCGCCACCGTGGCGTTGATGGACATGACGAACATGTCGTAGTGCGGCGTCGGCGCGTCGTGCTCCAGCGGCCGCCCGACCAGCGATTCGCCCCAGTCGGTCCAGGCCGCCGGGATGTCGCGCGTGTAGATCCACGGCGCCGCGGCGATGCGCTCGAGCGGCAGTTCGCGCTGCCCGTCGCACCAGACCGGCGCGCACACCAGCACCAGGCGGTCGTCGCTGACCAGCGCGGCGCCGGTCATGCCCGCCCACAGATGCTGGCCGAAATAGATGGTCGCGTCGAAATTGGAGTCGTCGAAGAAGTTCGGCTGGTCCCGCCCGATGATGTGCAGGCGGATGTCCGGGTTCAGGTCATAGAAGCTCTGCAGGCGCGGCACCAGCCACTGCGCGGCGAACGAGACGCCGACGGCCACGTCCAGATGCAGCTCGCTCTCCGAGCGGATCAGCTCGATCGTGTCGCGGCGGATCTGGTCCAGGTGCACGCGGATGCGGCGCGCGTATTCGGCGCCGGCCGGCGTCAGCACGAGGCGCTGGCGCACGCGGTGAAACAGGGCCACGCCCAGGTCTTCTTCCAGCTCGTTGACCTTCTTGCAGACGGCCCCGTGGGTCTGGGCCAGTTCCGCAGCGGCCTTCGAAAAGCTCTCGTGCCTGGCGGACGCCTCGAACGCCTGCAACGATCCCAGGCTTGGTACGCCACGACGCATTGTTTACTCCTTCCTTCAGCTTGTCCGGTACGGGCAGATCAAAGGCAAAAAGGGCGCGGTCCGCCGGACCGCACCCTTAGGCTGCCGACAAGGTCAGCTTACCGCTTGTGGTCAGCTTACCGCTTGTGGCCTTGCCGCCGCCCCCGGCGCCCGGCTGCTCTCCAGCGCCACGACCACGCAGGCCGACACCAGCATCAGGGCGGAGACGCCATAGAACGCGATGGCGAAGTGGCCCGAGACGTCCTTGGACCAGCCGATGAAATAGGGCAGCACGAAACCGGCGCAGACTCCCAGGCTGGTGATGAGCGCGATACCCGCCGCGGCGGCGCGCTCGGCCAGGAAGCGGCTGGGCAGTTGCCAGAAGGTCGTCATTGTACAGAAGCAAGCCGCCGTTCCCACCGCGAAGGCGGCGATGGTGCCGTAGGGCGAGCGCATCCACATGGCGACCGTCAGCGCGGCGGCGCACACCAGCAGCGGCCCGGCGATGTGCAGGCTGGTGATGCGGTGCCGTTTCACGATGCGGCCCCACACCAGCATGCTGGCCACCGCGAACGCGAAGGGGATGGCGGTGATCATGCCGATCTGGGGAATCGTGTACTTGACGCCGAGCGTCTTCTCGAACGAGGCGACCACCTGCGGCAGGAAGTACAGCAGGGACACGATGCCGGCGTTGATGCCGAAGTACACCACGCCCAGCGCCCAGACCCGCCCGTTGGCGATGACGGCGGCCAGGCCGTGGCCGGCCCGCGTGCTTGCCGAGGCCTGTTCCTGCGCCAGCACCGCGGCGATGGTCGATTGCTCGGACGCGGAGAACCAGCGTGCCTTGGCCGGGCTGTCCGGCAGGTAGAAATACACCACGATGCCGAGGACCACGGACGGCAGGCCTTCGAGGAAGATCATGGCGCGCCAGCCCGACAGCCCGAACACCGTCACGTTCTCCATCAGCCAGGTGGAAACCGGGGCGCCCAGCACGCCGGTCAGCGGGATCGCGGTCACGAACAGGGACATCATCCAGACGCGGTCGCGCGTGGGCAGCCAGAGCGTCAGGTAATAGACCATGCCGGGGAACAGCCCGGCCTCGAACACGCCCAGGCAGAAGCGCGCCACGTAAAGCCACTGGGCATTGGGCACGAGGCTGGTCAGCGACGACGCCACGCCCCAGGTCAGCATGATCCGCGTCATCCACAGGCGCGCGCCGAAGCGGTACATGCACAGGTTGCTGGGCACCTCGAACAGGACATAACCGAGAAAGAACAGGCTTGCCGCGAGGCCGAACTGGGCCGCCGTCATGCCAAGCTCATGGTTCATGGTCAGCGCGGCGTAGCCGATGTTGGCACGGTCGAGCTGGTTCGCCATGTACATCAGGATCATCAGCGGCGCCAGCCGCCAGGCGATCTTTCTTGCAATCTCGGGCGGCATCGCAATGGGGGCAGTCATGTCAATCCATCCTTTTTTTCTGTATCTCGGACCACGAGTTGCACCAGAATCTACGTGGTGCGGCCGGGACCCGCTACGGACAAAAGATGAACGGCTTATGACGGACTTTCACAATGCGCCAGCTTGGTTAGGAAAAGCCGGCAACCGGATCTGCATTGGTGCACACGAAGCGATAAAGACGCCATCTGCCGCGGAAAATCCCGGAAATGGGGCGGTTCTGGCCGGGGAAACGCGCTTCGGTATTTACCCGGATATCGTCTGACCGGCGCGGCAAATCAACGAGCCGCGAGCCTCACGGCGGCTAGCCGGCCTGCCCGCCCTGCTCCCGCAGCCGGATCTTCAGCACCTTGCCCGTCGGATTGCGCGGCAGCGCCGCCACCATCCGCAGTTCGCGCGGCAGCTTGTAGCGCGCCAGCCGCGGCTCGGCGAACGCCTGCAATGCTTCCAGCGTCAGGCTGGCGCCGGGCTTGAGCGCCACCACGGCCACCACGTGCTCGCCCCATTGCGCATCGGGCGCGCCGATCACGGCGACTTCGGCGATGGCCGGGTGGTCGTACAGCACGCTTTCCACCTCGGCCGGGTAAACATTCTCGCCGCCGGTGATGACCATGTCCTTGAGGCGGTCGCAGATGAAGTAGAAGCCCTCCTCGTCGGTGTAGCCGACGTCGCCGGTGCGGAACCAGCCGCCGGGGTAGAACGCGCCGGCGGTGGCGTCGGGGCGGTTCCAGTAGCCTTTCATGACGTTGCCGCCGCGCACGCAGATCTCGCCGCGCTCCCGCGCGGTGGCAACGGGAGCGCCGTTGAACGCGCGGATGCAGACTTCGGTGAGCATGGCCGGCGTGCCGCACGAGCCGAGCTTGTCCGCGCCGCGCTCGGGCGCGAGGAAGGTGGTGGCGGCGGCGGTCTCGGTCAGGCCGTAGCCCTGGTTGACGGGGATGCCGCGCGCGGAGAACAGGCGCAGCAGCGGCTCGGGCATGGGCGCGCCGCCCACGGAGATGCCGCGCACGCTGGAGAGGTCGGCGCGCGCGAAGTCCGGATGCTGGCTGATGAACAGCAGCATGGCGGGCACGGCGAAGCTGAGCGTCACGCGGTAGGTGGCGATGTCGCGCATCACGGCGGCAGGGTCGAAGCTGCGCTGCAGGACGAGGTGGCCGCCGGCCATCAGGATCGGCAGCGTGATGCAGCACATGCCGCCGACGTGGAACAGCGGCGCGAAGTTGAGCCCGACATCGGTGCTGGCGATGTCGCTCATCATGGTGACGTTGAGGTTGTTGATCCAGAAGTTGCCGTGCGTGAGCATGGCGCCCTTGGGGTTGCCGGTGGTGCCGGAGGTGTACATGATGGCGGCCACGTCGTCGGGGCGGGTGGCGGCCAGCGGCGGCGCGGCGTTGTGGTGCGCATTGCCGTGTGCGATGCCGTGTGCGTTGCCGCCGCCGGCATCGGCCAGCAGCGCGTCCAGCCCTTCCCAGCCGGGCGCGGCGGCGCGGGCCAGGTAGCGCCGGCACTCCAGCCGGCCGCGCACTTCGTCGATCACGGCGGTGTAGCCGTCGTCGGCGAACAGGGTATGCACGCCGGCGTCGTTGAGGATGAAGGCCAGCTCGGGCCCGGTCAGGCGGAAATTGAGCGGCACGAAGATGGCGCCGAGCCAGCCGCACGCGAACTGCGTGACCAGGAACAGCGGGTCGTTCAGGCCGAGATAGCCCACGCGCTGGCCGGGCCGCACGCCGCCGGCGGCGAGCACGGCGGCCATGCGGCCGGCGCGGGCGACAAGCTCGCCGTAGCTCCAGGTCTGCCCGCCGCTGGTCAGCGCCGGGCGCTGCGGGCCGCGCGCGGCGCGGCGGCACAGCCAGTCGGCCATGCCGAGGGCCAGCATGCCGGCGCTGTCGCCGTCTGGTGAGGATGATGAGGCGGTCATGGTGTCTCCCATACGCGATGTCCCCTGTCTCGCAAGCTGCCGGTCGCCGCCGGCATGGTCATGTCGTCACGCTGCCATACCGCCATGTCGCCAGATCGCTATGCCGCCATGCCGTCACTTGCCGGTCCACACCGGCTTGCGCTTCTCGTTGAAGGCGGCCAGCCCTTCGCGCGCGTCCTCGGTCATGGCCAGCAGCGCGATCTGGCTTTCCGTGTAGGCAATGCCCTCGCCGAAGCTCATCGAGGCCATCGCCTGCATGGCATATTTGCCGCGCCGGATGGCGGTGGGCGATTTGTCGGCCACGCGGGCCACGAGCCAGTCGGTGCGCGCATCGAGCTCGCCGGGTGCGGCGAGGTAGTTGAGCAGGCCGGCGGCCCGGGCCTCGGCAGCGGTGAACGGCTCGCCGCCGATGCACCATTCGCGCACCAGCCGCGGCGGCGCCAGCGCCTGCAGCAGGCTCAGCACCTGCATGGGGAACACGCCGACCTTGACCTCGGGCAGGCCGAACAGCGCGGTGTCCGCGGCCACGGCCATGTCGGTCATGCACAGCAGGCCCATGCCGCCGGCCATGCAGGTGCCGTTGACGCGGGCGATGGTCGGCAGCGTGGCCTGCTGCGACTCGCGCAGCATGTCGGCGTAGTCCAGGTTGGGCCGGGACAGGTCGAACGCGAAGCCCTTGCCGGGCTGGAGGTCGGCGCCGGCGCAGAAGGCCTTGTCGCCGGCGCCGGTCAGCACGATGGCGCGCACGGACGGGTCTGCGTGCGCGGCGCGGTAGCCGGCGCGGATGCCGGCGATCACGTCCTGGTTGAGCGCGTTGCGCTTGTCGGGCCGATTGATGGTGATCCAGAACGCGGCGCCGCGCCTGTCGTGGAGGACGGCCGGGGTGTCGGCTTCGCTCATGGGTGGTCTCCCGGGATGGCGGCGCTCAGGCGGCGCGCGCTTCGAATTCGATCTCGGCGATCACGCGCATGGCGGCGGCCTGGTCGCCGACCTGCACGTGCACCGCGCCCACGCGGCCGGCGGCCGGAGCCACGTGGATGTGCTCCATCTTCATGGCCTCCAGCGTGACCATCGGCTGGCCGGCTTCCACGCGGTCGCCGGCGGCCACCATCACGTTGACCACGCGGCCGTTCATGGAGGCGCGCAGCTTGCCGTCGCCGGCGCCGGCATCGGCGCGCTCGGCGGCGGCGCGGGTGTGGTCCCGCACCCGCACCGGCTCGCCGCCGTATTGCAGCAGCAGCGTGTCGCCGTCGCGGTGGAAGATGGCGGTCTCGGTCACGCCGTCGCAGGCGAAGCGCACCGAATGCTCGCCCAGCGCGATGGTTTCGAAGGCGTGGCGGGCCTCGCCCAGCGTGACCTCGAAGCGGCTGGCGCCCATGAACGCCAGCCGCGCCTGATGCTCCGCCCCGCCGACGCGGTAGCGCAGGCCGATCGGCAGCGCCGGCGCCAGGCTGGCGGCCGGGGCACCCGCCACGCGGCCCGGCGCGGTCTCGTACAGCAGCAGCGCCGCCAGCGCCGCGGTGCGCGCGCGGCGCGCCGGGTCTTCGCGCAGCAGCGCGTCCTGGTGCTGGCCGATGAAGGCGGTGGTGGCCTCGCCCGCCACGAACGCGGGATGCGCGAGGCAGCGGCCCAGGAAGGCCTGGTTGGTGGTCACGCCGAGCGCCACCAGGTCTTCCAGCCCGCGCGCCAGCCGGCGGCGCGCTTCGTCGCGGTCGGCGCCGTGGCTGACCACCTTGGCGATCATCGAGTCGTAGTACGGCGGGATGGCCGCGCCGCTGCACAGCGCGTGCTCCGTGCGCAGCGCGGACGGCGCCTGCCACAGCGCCAAGGTGCCGCTCTGCGGCATGAAGCCCTGCTGCGCGTCCTCCGCGCACAGGCGCACCTCGATGGCGTGGCCGGCAAGACGCACGTCTTCCTGCGCCAGCGGCAGCGGCTCGCCGGCGGCGATGCGCAGTTGCAGCGCCACCAGGTCCAGCCCGGTGATGGCCTCGGTCACGGGATGCTCCACCTGCAGCCGCGTGTTCATCTCCATGAAGTAATAGTTGCCGTCGCGGTCGAGCAGGAATTCCAGCGTGCCCGCGCCTTCGTAACCGATGGCCTTGACTGCGGCCACGGCGGTGGCGCCCATGCGCGCGCGCAGCTCGGCGCTCACCGCCGGCGACGGCGCTTCCTCGATCAGCTTCTGGTGGCGGCGCTGCACCGAGCAGTCGCGCTCGCCCAGGTGGATGGCGTTGCCGTGGCGGTCGGCCAGGACCTGGATCTCGATGTGGCGCGGCTCCACCACGGCGCGTTCGAGGATCACCTCGGGGTCGCCGAAGGCGCCCAGCGCCTCGGAGCGCGCGCTGCGCAGCAGTTCGGCGAACGCGCGCGCGTCCGGCACCAGCCGCATGCCGCGTCCGCCGCCGCCGGCGGTGGCCTTGATCATGACCGGGAAGCCGATGCGCGCGGCCTCCGCCGCCAGCCGCGCGTCGCTCTGGTCCTCGCCCTGGTAGCCGGGAATGCACGGCACGTCCGCCGCCATCATCAGGCGCTTGGCGCCGGCCTTGTTGCCCATCGCCAGGATGGATTCGGGCGACGGGCCGATGAACACCAGCCCGGCCTCGCGGCACGCGCGCGCGAACGCGGCGTTCTCGGCCAGGAAGCCGTAGCCGGGGTGGATGGCGTCGGCGCCGGTGCGGCGCGCGGCGTCGAGGATGGCGTCGATGCGCAGGTAGGACTGCGCCGGCGCGGCCTCGCCGATGTGCACCGCCTGCCCGGCTTCGGCCACGTGGCGGGCGCCGGCGTCGGCGCTGGAATAGACCGCCACCGTGCGGTAGCCGAGCGCGGCGGCGCTGCGCATCACGCGCAGCGCGATCTCGCCGCGGTTGGCGATCAGGATCTTGTGGAATGGCGTGGACTTCATGGTGCCCCGGTGTGGATGGTGTTCTCTCGATCCGGCGCCGCGCCCGGCGGGCGCGTGGCCGGCGTGCGCGCCGCGCTTACCTGCCCTGCGGGAACGTGCCCATGAACTTGCACAGGATCTGCAGCATCACCTCGTCCGCGCCGCCGCCGATGGAAGTCAGCCGCCCGTCGCGGAAGATCCGCGAGACCGGGCTTTCCATCACGTAGCCCATGCCGCCCCAGAACTGCAGGCTGCGGTCAGATACCTCGCGCACCAGCCGCCCGGCCTTGAGCTTGGCCATCGTGGCCAGGCGCGTGGCATCCTCGCCGCGCACCATCGTCTCCACGGCGCGCCAGCACAGCGCGTGCAGCGCTTCCACCTCGGTCTGCAGCTCGGCCAGCGTGTAGTGGACCCACTGGTTGTCCAGGATCGAGTGGCCGAACGCCTTGCGCTCGCGCGTGTAGTCGATGGTCAGGTTGATGGCCTTCTGGCACACGCCGCAGGTGTTCAGCGCGCCCCACAGCCGCTCCACCTGGAACTGCTCCATCTGGTAGGTGAAGCCCATGCCTTCCTCGCCGATGCGCCAGCGCTGCGGCACGCGCACGTCGTCGAAATACAGCTGCGCGGTGTCCGACGAGTCCATGCCGATCTTGCGGATCTTCTTGGCAACCGACACGCCGCGCGTGTTCATCGGCACCACGATCAGGGTCTTGTTGCGATGGGGCGCGCCTTCGGAGGTGTTGGCCAGCACGCAGCAGAAATCGGCCTGGGTGCCGTTGGTGGTCCACATCTTGCCGCCGTTGATGACGTAGTCGCCGCCGTCGCGGCGGGCGGTGGTCTTGATCGAGGCCACGTCCGAGCCGCTGCCGACCTCGGACACGCCCAGGCAGGCCACGTACTCGCCGCTGATGGCCGGCGCCAGGAACTCGCGCCGGACTTCGTCGCTGCCGTGGTGGGCCAGCGCGGGCGTGGCCATGTCGGTCTGCACGCCGATGGCCATCGGCACGCCGCCGCAGTTGACGTCGGCCAGCGTCTCGGCCAGCACGGCGCTGTAGGAATAGTCGAGCCCGGCGCCGCCGTCGGCTTCCGGCTTGGACAGGCCCAGCAGCCCGAGCGCGCCCATCTTGCGGAAGACCTCGTGCGCGGGGAAGATCTCGGCCTCTTCCCAGGCATCCACGTGCGGGTTGACCTGCTCGGCGATGAAGCGCTTGATGGTGGCGCGCAGCGCCTCGTGTTCGGGGGTGAGTTGCATGTTCCGGTTCCTGGTATGCGGTATCTGGTATCGGATGGATGGCGTGCGGTGGATGTGCGCGGTGGATGTGCGCGGTGGATGTGCGGTGACGGTGCGACGGCTGCGCGGTTCAGGGCCGGGCCACGCCGAACTGCATGGCCTGCGGCGCGCGCGCGTCGCCCTCGCGGCAGACGGCCAGCACGCCGGCCAGCACGGCGCGCGTGTGGCGCGGGTCGATCACGCCGTCGTCCAGCACGTGGGCACTGGTGACGAACACGCTCATCTGGCGGTCGAAGCGTTCGACGATGCCTTTCTGCAACGCTTCGAGCTGCGCCGCATCCACCTCCCCGCCCTTGCGCTTCATGGCCGCCTCGGAGACGATGGCCATCGTGCGCGCGGCCTGCTCGCCGCCCATCACGGCGGTCTTGGCGTTGGGCCACGAGAAGCAGAAGCGCGGATGGAAGCCGCGCCCGCACATGCCGTAGTTGCCGGCGCCGAACGACGCGCCGCAGTAGATGGTGATCTGCGGCACGGTGGCGTTGCTCACGGCCTGGATCATCTTGGAGCCGTGCTTGATGATGCCGCCTTCCTCGTAGCTGCGGCCCACCATGAAGCCGGTGGTGTTGTTCAGGTACAGGATGGGCGTGCGCGACTGGCAGCAGGCCTGGATGAAGTGCGTGGCCTTGGTGGCGCCGGCCGGATCGATCGGGCCGTTGTTGGTGATGATGCCGAGCGGCCAGCCTTCGATGCGCACATGGCCGCAGACGGTGGCGCCGCCATAGTTCTCGCCGAATTCCAGGAAGTCCGAATCGTCGGCGATGCGGGCGATGACCTCCTTCATGTCCACCGGCCGCTTGTGGTCCATCGGCATGATGGCGAGCAGTTCCTCGGCGTCGTAGCGCGGCGGCTTGAACGCGCGCGGCGCCGGTTGCTCGCGCGGCCAGTCGATCTTGCCGAGGATCTCGCGGGCGATGCGCAGCGCGTCGCGGTCGTCCTCGGCGAGGTAGTCGCCCAGGCCGGAGACGCTGGTGTGCATCACCGCGCCGCCGAGTTCTTCCTCGGTGGCCACCTCGCCGGTGGCGGCCATCAGCAGCGGCGGGCCGGCCAGGAACGCGCGGGAGCGGCCGCGCACCATGATGATGTAGTCGGACAAACCGGTCTGGTACGCGCCGCCGGCCGTGGACGAGCCGTGCGTCACCGTGACCACCGGCAGCCCCGCGGCGGACAGCCGCGCGAGATTGCGGAACAGGTTGCCGCCGCGGATGAAGTCCTCCACCTTGTAGGTCATCAGGTTGGCGCCGGCGCTTTCCACCAGTTGCACGTAGGGCAGCTTGTTCTCCAGCGCGATCTCCTGCACGCGCAACTGCTTGTCCAGCCCCTTGGGCTGCAACGCGCCGGCGTTGATGCCCGAGTCCGACGCGCTGATCATGCAGCGGATGCCCGACACCACGCCGATGCCCGCGATCAGCCCGCCGCCGGGCACGCTCTTGTCGAGGTCCGGGTTGTCCAGCCCGAGGCCGGCCAGCGAGCACAGCTCGATGAACGGCGCGCCCGGGTCCAGCAGCAGCGCCAGCCGCTCGCGCGGCAGCAGCTGGCCGCGCTTCTCGAAGCGCTCGCGCGACGCGGCGGAGGTGTCGGCGGCGCGCTGCTCGAACGCGCGGATGCGGTCGAGCAGCGCCAGCATGCCGGCGCGGTTGGCCTGGGCGGCTTCGCTGGTCGGTGAAATTCTGGATTCGATATGGGCCATGAGCAATGTGCTTGACGATCCGCCGCGGGTGCGCGCCGGCTTGAAAGCATGGTAGGGGCGGCCCTGGCGCGGGTCTTGCGAGAACTGGCTGTTGCTGCGCGGGCTGCGGCTGCGGCTGTGGCTGTGGCGGCAGCGGCTGGAGCGTGCGCGCGAGTCAGTCCGTGCGCAGCGTGACCCGGTACTTGGACAGCAGCGCGCTGGGCGCATACGACTGCTTGGTCTGGCGGAAGTTGTCCAGCCCGAGGTCCTGCTCGAAGTTCAGCCACGCCACCGGCCGCGCAAAGGCGGTGCAGAAGTGGTGGAACATGTACTGGTAGATGCCCTTGTACGCATCCAGTCCCTTGGCGAAGCGCATGGCGAACACGGCCGGGCGGATCTCCTGCGCGAGCACGAAACCGACCGGCTGGCCGCCTGCTTCGTAGAGAAAGCCTTCCAGGCCGAGCCGCTCCGCCTCGCGCAATGCCTCGGCGCACGGCGCGTCGTCGGCCTCCCCTTGCGCCTTGCGCTTGGCCGCCATCCACTGCGCATGGACAGTCATGGCCTGCCGCGCCAGCCCGGCGTGATAAGGCCGCGCGGTGACGGCATGCGCGGCCAGCAGCTGCTTCATCAGGTTGCGCTTCCTGGACAGCGTAGTGCCGCGGTAGGCCGCGAAGTTGGCGGCTGGATAGAGATAGTCGGCATCGGCGCGCACCGCGCTCCAGTTGAACACGGCGGGATCGAGCCGCGCCACCTGCGCGGCGGAGAGCGGGTAGAAGCAGTCGTGCCCGCGCAGCAGCGCCTGCAGGAGCGCGCGCGGCGCGGTGTCGAGCGCGAACAGCGGCAGCACGTGGCGCGCGCCGTCGTAGGTCAGGCCGGTGACGCGCGGATGGCTGCCGGCGACGAAACGGTAGTCGTGCGCCTGCCGGAACAGATAGAGGTTGGCGAAGGCGTGCTCGGACAGGCAGGTCTCGCCGGGGTCCGCGCTGCACGCGCGCAGGGCGGCGTCGATGCCGGCTGCCTGCGCGATGGCCAGCGGCGCCCCCGCCTGCGCGGCCAGCGCCAGGGCGGGGCCGTTCACCCGGCCCGCGCCGCGCGCACCACGCGCGTGCCGGCCGCCGGGCCGGTGGCGGGCGGGCCGGCGAAGCACTGCGCCTGCGCCAGCCACATCTGCGCGGGGCCCGCGCTGTATGCGAGCGCGGTGTCGTCGAGGTGGCGGCGCTGCGTCACCAGCAGGCAGAAATCCTCGGCGCTGCCGCGCACGAAGTTGTCCGGCTGCGGGTCATTCCAGGTCCACGTCTGGCCGTCCGGCGCGGTCAGCGCGACATGGGGCGCCGGCCCCGGCACCGCCTCGCCGCGGTTGACGAAGGTCCAGCCATAGGTGGTGGCGCCGATATGGGCGATATGGCGCAGCCGCGCCGTGGGCTGGCGTATGCGGCCGACGGTATCCCATACATCCTGTCCGTGCGCCCAGGTTTCCATCAGGCGCGCCGTGGCAAAGCTGCGCGCGCTCATCGGCGGACCGTACCAGGGCAGCCGGGCCTTGGGGTCCAGCGCCGCCAGCGTACCCGCCAGCCGTTCGTGGACAGGCCGCCAGTACGCCAGCAGCGCGGGGCCGTCGAGGTGGCCGTATTGTTCGCGCGCCACCGCGCTGATATGGCCGCCGGCCGCCATCAGCGCGCCCAGCGCCTGCGCGCCGCGCAGGAAAGCTTCGGGCTCGGTGGCGGACTGCAGCGCGGTCTGGTCGAAGTAGCACAGGTGGGCGATCTCGTCCCACGCGCTCCAGCCGTAGAAGGCGCCGGGCTGGCGCCACTGGGCGGCGTTCAGGGACGCGGCAAGCGCGTCGAGCTCGCGGTATTCGGCCAGCAGGTCCTGGCAGGTGTCTTTCATGGGCGGTCTTGGTGGACGGTCTTGGCGGGCGGCCGGGCGGGCCGGCGGTCGCTACGATTGTGCGTCCCGGGCCAGCCGGCGGTCTTGCGCCAAGTGGTTGCGCGCGGCTTGCCCGCACGGCATGCCATATGCGCCATATCAACGCTGGCGGGCGGCAACCCCGGCCGCCGCGCATATGCACAATGCGATTGGTTATTTCCCAAAAAGCGGCCTGCCGCTTATATTCGAGGGTTTTGACCGGCCGGCGCCATGCCGCCCGGTTTCCCACTTTTTTCCCTTTTCTCGCCGTCGGAGCATTGCCTTGAGTCACGTCCTTACGCTGAGCGACACCCTTTCCTGGCCCGCGCGCTACCTGCCGCGCAAGACCGCGCTGGTCGCCGGCATGGGCGCCGAGCGCCGCGCCTGGACCTATGCCGAGATGGAAGCCGAGGTCAACCGCCATGCCCACGCGCTGCGGTCGATCGGCATCGGCCACGGCGACGTGGTGGCGGCCTTCCTCTACAACACCCCGGCCTTCGTCTTCAGCATGCTGGCGGTGGCGCGCGTGGGCGCGATCTTCAACCCGGTCAACTACCGGCTGGCGGCGCAGGAGCTGGCGTTCATTCTCGAAGACGGCAAGGCCCGCGCGCTGCTGTTCGAGGAAGAAGGCGCGTCCGTGGTGCAAAAGGCGGCCGAGCTGGTGCCCGGCACCACGCACTGGATCTATGCCGATCCCGGCCCCGCGCCGGCTTTCGCCACCCACCGGCTGGACACGCTGACCGCCGCGCAGCCGGACCACGCGCCCGGCATCGCGGTGGACGAGAACGATCCCTGCATCCTGATGTACACCAGCGGCACCACCGGCCGGCCCAAGGGCGTGCTGCACACCCACCGCAGCAAGCTGGCGCACAACGCGATGATGCATCAGGTCATGACGCTGTCGCGCGAGGACGTGGGCCTGTCGATCGCGCCGCTCAACCACACCGCCGAGCTGCACACCAGCTTCCTGCCGCGCCTGCACCTGGGCGCCACGCAGGTGCTGCTGCGCCGCTTCGACGCCGGCGAGGCATGGGCGCTGGTCGAGCAGGAAAAGGTCACGCACTTTTTCGCCGCGCCGACCATGATCACCATGATGCTGCACCATCCCGACGTCAGCACGCGCGACGTGTCCTCGCTGCGGCTGGTCGAGTACGGCGGCGCGTCGATGGCGCCGCACCTGATCCGCGAATGGGACCGCACCATCGGCGCCGGCCTAGTCCAGGTCTACGGCACCACCGAGATGGGGCCATGCATGTCGGTGCTGTATCCGCACGAGCAGCTCAGCCACGCCGGCTCGGCCGGCCTGCCCTCGCTCAACCACGACCTCGTGGTGGCCGCCCTGAGCGACGACGGCGCCCCCACCGACCCGTCCCAGCCGTGCGCGCCTGGCGAAGTCGGCGAGATCCTGGTGCGCGGGCCGTGCATGATGGCCGGCTACCTCAACCGCCCGGACGCCAACGAGCGCGCCCTCGCCTACGGCTGGTACCACACCGGCGACCTCGGCAGCCTGGACGGAGACGGCTATCTCTGGGTACGCGACCGCATCGACTACATGATCAATTCGGGCGCCGAGAACGTATACCCGCGCGAAGTCGAGGATGCGCTGATCGAACACCCCGGCGTGCTCGAAGCCGCCGTGATCGGCGAGCCGGACGAAACCTGGGGCCACATCGTCACCGCCTACGTGGTCGCCAAGCCCGGCGCCGAGATCGGCGCCGAAGTGCTCGATGCCTTCCTCGTGCACGGCGACCGGCTGGCCGCCTACAAGCGTCCGCGCCGCTACTACCTGCTCGACGCGCTGCCCAAGACCACCAGCGGCAAGATCCAGAAGCATTTGCTGCGGAAGAGTTGATTCGCAATAAATTTCATTTTAATCAGCAGGTTGCAGGTCATTTCTAGAAATGACTTGAGGTTTCACCGCCACGGAGAAACAGATGACTGACGATGTGCGCGTGCGCCGGCTGGGCGCCGACGAAGCGGCAGCCAACGTGCCGGCCCTGGCCGACGTGCTGGTCGATTGCGTCGAAGGCGGCGCCTCGGTCAGCTTCATGCTGCCGCTGCCGCGCGACAAGGCCGAGGCATTCTGGCGCGGCGTGGCCGAGGGCGTTTCGCGCGAGGAACGCGCCCTGCTGGTCGCCGAAGACCACGACGGCGGCATCCTCGGCACCGTGCAACTGATCCTTGCCCAGCCCGACAACCAGCCGCATCGGGCCGACGTTGCCAAAATGCTGGTCCACCGCCGGGCACGCCGCCGCGGGATTGCGCAGCGGCTGATGGCGGCCGTCGACGCGGTGGCGCGCGCGGAAGGCAAGACCGTGCTGGTGCTCGATACCGTTACCGGCGGCGACGCCGAGCGACTATATCAAAGGGCGGGATGGGAAGCGGTGGGCACCGTGCCGAAATATGCCCTGATGCCGGACGGGGCGTTTTGCGGGACGACGTTTTTTTATAAGCATCTGGATTGAAACTGGCGGCTGGCTGACGTCTGCGCCCGTGCGATTCACCTAGCCGACGGCGGTGAATTGCCGCTTGTTATCTCTCCTCTCCCATGAAGGTTGGGGGAGAGCGGGCGCTGGCAGATGGCGAAGGCCGGCACTTCGTGGTGGCGCTGGCCCTCTCCCCCGGCCCCTCTCCCGCAAGCGGGAGAGGGGAGAAAACCGGCGACGTGTTTCTTTTATTTTCCTCATCAAAATCAGTGGCTTATATTCTGATTTCGATGTTTCACCTGAATACCCATCCTTTCAGATTTTTACTCGTGGCGCCCTAGCCGCCCGTAACTGACGACTCCTTGCCACACCCGGCCGCACCGCGCGCTGGGTCTCCGGCACAGCACCGCCACGGCTCTCCAGCAACTGCCGGTATTCCGCCAGCATCCCCTCCTGCTGCCTGAGCCGTTCTTCCAGCACCGCCACCAGATTGCCGAGCCGCGTCGCCTCGCCGGCCTGACGCGCGGCGGCGTCCGCGGCTTCGGCCAGTTTCTGTTGCGCCGCGCGGCGTTCGCCCTCCAGCAGTCGCTGCCCTTCTTTCGCCGCCACGCGCGCGGCATCGAGTTCCAGCGCCATGCGGCGCTCGTTCGCGCTGGCCCGTTCGGCCATCGTTTCGCGCTCCTTGTCCCAGGCGGCGCGCTGGCTGGCGGCTTCGGTTCGCTGGGTGTCTTTCTCCTGCTGGGCTTGCGCCAGCCGGTCGCGCAATGCCTGGTTGTCGGCCTCGCGGGCCCGCAATTGCGATTCGGCGCGAGCGGCGCGCTCGCCGGCTTCGTCGCGGGCGCGGGCTAGTTCGGCCAGCGCGCTGTCGGCGGCTTGCAGGCGGGCTTCCAGCACCGCGCGCTCCTGCGCAAGGGCGCCCCGCTCCGTTTCCAGTGCCTGCTCCGCGGCCTGCAAGGCGGCCTCGCGGTCGGCGAAGCCGGCTGCCGCGGCGGCGCGGGCTTCGGCCTGCGCGGCTTCCCACAGATAGCGGGCCGCCTGGTTCACCGGATCGGGCAGGCTGGCCGGGGCCGCAAACGCCTGGGGGTCCTGCAGGCGCGCGCCGAGGCCGGCGAACCAGGCGTCGAGATGCGGGCTGACGGTATTGGGCGAGCCCCGCCCCAGATGGAGGCGGATGCGCTCGATGGTCGGGCGCTGCCCAGCCAGCAGCAAGGCGTCGGCGGCCTGCCATACGTCTTCGCGGGTGATGGCGCGGGCGCGGGCGGCGGCGGGGAAGTCGGCGTTTTGCATGATCGGGGCAATCGTCCTGGCGGTGTTGGTGGCAAGCAAGCAAATAAGGCTCGATAAGGAATAGTTATCGCACCTTATCCTGCCTTGATGTATAATTTGATACAGCTTACATCATATTTAATATGATTTCCCGTAAAACGCCCCCTAGCCTTGGCCGGAGCCCGGAAAACGCAGCGAAGAATGCCGCCGATGCCGCGCCGCAAGGCGTGGCGGGCCGGTCCGATCCTTCTTCCGCCCTTTCCGATGTCGACTTCCCCGCGCCGCTTCGTCCGTCCGAACTCGATCCGCTTGGCCGCCAGGCCGCTGAAGCGCTGTACCGCGAAGGCGAATCCGCCAACACGGTGGCCAGCTATCGTTCCGCACTCCGCTATTGGGCGGGCTGGTTCGCCCTGCGCTACGGCCAGCCGGTCGCCCTTCCCCTCCAGCCGGCGGTCGTCCTCCAGTTCCTGGTAGACCACGCCACGCGCAGCACGCCGCAGGGCCCGGTATGCGAGCTGCCGCCGGCCATCGACGCGGCGCTGGTCGCCGGCGGGCTCAAGGCCCGGGCCGGCCCGCCCGCGCTAGCCACGCTCGCGCACCGGCTGGCGGTCATCGCCAAGGCGCATCACCTGGAGGGCCATGCCAACCCCTGCGCCGACCCGGCGGTGCGCGAACTGCTGTCCCGCACGCGCCGCGCCTATGCCCGGCGCGGCGAGCGGCCGGCGCGCAAGGCGGCGCTGACGCGCGAGCCGCTGGCGCGGCTGCTGGCCACCTGCGACGATTCGCTGATCGGCCTGCGCGACCGCGCGCTGCTGCTGTTCGCGTGGTCCAGCGGCGGCCGGCGGCGCTCGGAGGTGGCCGGCGCCACGCTGGCCAGCCTGACGCGGCTCGGGCCCGGTGAATTCGTCTATGAGCTGGGCTGGTCCAAGACCAACCAGTCGGGCGCCGACCTGCCGGACAACGCCAAGCCGGTGATCGGCGCGGCCGGCGTGGCGCTGGAGGCCTGGCTGCGGGCGGCCGGGCTGAGCGAGGGGGCGATCTTCCGGCGCGTGCGCCGCGGCGGGCACGTGGGCGAGGCGCTGTCGCCCGCGGCGGTGCGCAAGATCGTCCGGCAGCGCTGCGAGCTGGCGGGGCTGGAAGGCGATTTCTCGGCGCACTCGCTGCGCTCCGGCTTCGTCACGGAGGCGGCGGCGCGGCAGGTGCCGCTGGCGGAAACGATGGCCATGACCGGCCATACCAGCGTGGCGACGCTGGTGCGCTATTTCCGCGCGGCGGACGCGCGCCGCTCGGTGGCGGCCGACCTGATCGGCACGGTGGACGGCGGCGAGACGTGAGCGCCCGGGCGGCCCCCTGGCTCGGCACCCGTGCAACGTGTCGCGGCCGCCCAACGGGGCTGGACAAGCCGCATGCGCGGCATAAGAATGCCGGGCAGGCCACACGCGGACAACACAGACAAAGCGACCAATCCGCGCAGCGACCGATGCGCGCGACAGCGCCAGCGCGTGCGGCCATCCGCGGCAACCGGATGCGCCCGTGCTGGGGCGCCCACAGGAGACCCCATGCGGCACCGGCTTGTCCTGCTCGCCCTGAGCCTGAGCATCGGCGTTGCCCACGCCGGCAAATGCGTCGACGGCGGCAAGACCCTCTACACGGATACCGCCTGCCCGCCGGGATGGCGGGCCGCCGAGGTGGGCGGCAATCTCTCGCGCATCAGCCCGGAACCGGCCACCGAGGCGGCCAACCAGCAGTTCCTGAAGAAACGGGCGGCCGAGGAGCGCGCCTACCAGATGCGCCTGGCGCGCGAGCAGAACGAGCAGGCGCGCACCGCCGGGCTCGACCAGTGCGCCACGCTGGCGCGCCAGATGCGCGATCTCGAGGCCGACTACGCGGCGCGCCGCAGCGCGCGCCTGCCCGAGGTGGAGCATTACCGGGGACGCTACTTCTTCCTGCGCAACCAGATGGAGCGGCGGCGCTGCTGAGCGCCGCGCGGCGGCTGCCCCCGCGGGGATGGCGGCCTTCGGGCAAGGAGATGGGCGTGCGCGATGACGCGGGCGATCGAAGCGGCCGGCATACATTTCGCGCCGATTGCGCCGTTATCACTGCATGCGGCATGCCGCCAGCCCCCACTTCCGTCGCCGAAACCTCATGAAGGTACCTTCGATTCCCGCCGATGAAACGACCCGCCTGCAGACATTGCGGTCCCTCAACCTGCTCGACACCGCCGCCGAGGAACGCTTCGACCGCCTGACGCGGCTGGCGCGGCGCCTGTTCGGCGTGCCCATCGCGATGGTCACGCTGGTCGACGCCAACCGCCAGTGGTTCAAGTCCTGCATGGGCATGTCGGCCACCCAGACCTCGCGCGACATCTCGTTCTGCGGGCACGCCATCCTCGACGACGACATCCTGACCGTGTCCGACGCGCTGCTCGACGAGCGCTTCCACGACAACCCGCTGGTCACGGACGACCCGGGCATCCGCTTCTACGCCGGCTGCCCGCTGTCGGCGGCGGGCGGCTGCAAGCTCGGCACCTTGTGCCTGATCGACATGCAGCCGCGCCACTTCGGCGACGACGACCGCGCCCTGCTGCGCGACCTGGCGAGCATGGCCGAGCACGAGCTGGCGGCGCTGCAACTGGCCACCACCGACGAGCTCACGCAGTTGTCGAACCGCCGCGGCTTCTCCGCGCTGGCGCAGCACACGCTCGATGTCTGCAAACGGCTGGGCAAGCCGGCCACGCTGCTGTTCTTCGACATGGACGACTTCAAGAGCGTCAACGACCGTTTCGGCCATGCCGAGGGCGACTACGCGCTGGCGGCCTTCGCCACCGAGCTGCGCCGCGCGCTGCGCGACTCCGACGTGATCGGGCGGCTGGGCGGCGACGAGTTCGTCGCGCTGCTGACCGGCACCGATGCCACGGCCAGCGCCCACGCGCTGGCGCGCCTGCGCACCGGCGTGGCGTCGCACAACCGCCGCGCCGCGCGCGGCTACGACATCGAGTTCAGCGTGGGCGCGATCGCGCTCGCCCCGGCGCGGCACGGCGACGTGGCCGCGCTGCTGGCCGAGGCCGACGCCGCCATGTACGCCAACAAGGCCCTGCGCAAGGCCGGGCAGCACTGATCCGCCGGGCGGCTGCCGCGGGCGGGGAACGCACCCGCCGGGCGGCCGCCCCGGTCCCGCCGCGCCGCGCTACCTGCGCTCCCGCCGCCCGGACGGCACTGCCTATACTGGCAGGCGAGCGCGCCGCGCGACAAGAACAGGGAGAAGGGATATGCAGAACGAACAATTCCTCGCCAGGCAGGAGGACCGCCGCAGCGGGCTGCGCGCGTTGCGCGCCGCGCTGCTCAAGGCGCACAAGGAACTGATCATGCTCAGCCGCGCCGAGTACGAGCGCCTGTATGGCCCGATCCCGGCCGGGCTGTTCGTGCAGATAGTGACCGAGGAGCCGTATTTCCGCTGGCTGGACCCGCTCTCGCGGCTGATCATCGAGATCGACGAAGAGCTGGAGGCTCCCGAGCACCACGACCAGACCTGCCGCGCCGTGGCCGCCGCCGCCGAGAAGCTGTTCGGCCCGCAGAGCGAGCCCGCCTTCCGCGAGCGCTACCAGCAGGCCTTGCAGGACGAGTCGGGCGTGATCGTCGCCCACGGGCAACTGATGAAGGTCATCGGCCAGCTACGGCAGCTGGCCTGAGCGCGGCCTTATTCGAGCGCGGCCTTATTTGTCGGGCCGGTCGGGGTCCACGGCGATCGGGTCGCTGGCGGGGAAGGTTTCGCGCAGCGCTTCGTCCAGGTCGTCTTCCTGCTGGTCCTCGCCGGGTGCCGGCGTGGCGGGATGGGGCGGCGCTGGCGGCTTGGGCGCGGCGGGCTTGGTCATGGCCTGGTCCTGGACGAGGTGGATGTATCTTGATCTTAGGGGGCTTTGCGGCGGGATGCCAGACGGCTCCGGCCGGCCGGAGCGGCGGCACTCGCTCGCCGTCCGGCCGGGCCGCCGCCGCGCCTGGCGCGGACAGGTCCGCTCAGGCCGCGCGATAGCGGTTGCGCAGGTCGCGGATCAGGTCGTGGTTGCGCAGCACGCCCTGGTACTGGCGCTCGATCAGCGCGCGGATGTCGAAGCTCAGTTCGCTTTCCTGCAGCGCATCCGCGTACTTCTTCTTGGCCACGTCCTCGCCCTTCTCGGTTTCTTCGAGGATGGCGAGGTCGTTGCGGTCGGCCACCGCGGTGCGCAGGCTGATCCAGCCGCGATGCAGCGCGCCGGACACGCTGCCGTGGTCCTCCGGCTTGCCCCCCAGCGCCGCCACCTGCACCTGCAGCTCGTCCACCGCGGCGGCGATCTCGCTCGCGCGGCTGGAGAACAGCGACTTCAGCTCCGGGTTCTGCGCGTCTTCCGCGGCCTTGCGGAAACCTTGCTCGCCGTCGCGCGACACCTCGATGAGGTCATTGAGTACGGAAACGTTCTTGTCAGCCATGTCAGCTCCTTGAAAGGATTCGTGTTCGACAGAGGAATGACGCCGTGAAGACGACATACCGGTCACGCTGGCCCGCGGCGGGACACCGGGACACCGATGCATGCCGCCCCGCGCCACCTCTTCACGATATGGAAGCCGGGCGGCCCCCGCTGTAGGGTGGCCCCCGGAAACGCTGTCGGCGCACGCCTACAGCGCGCGCCGGCCGGCTTGTTCCTGCCGGCATGAATGGCGGGCGCGGCAAGGCCAGCGGCGCGGCGCTGGCGGTCGATGCCGCGCGCGCGATGGCCTGAAGGCGCCGCCGTCATGGCGGCGGCGCGCTGCGCCGAAACGCCGCTGGCGCCGGCGTCGACGGCACCGAGGCGCCTGCGCGCATCATTCTGTGGCTTTACAGCCACTTCCCTGCGATCCCGGCGTCACAAGTGCTGACAAGCGGGCGGGAGAATTCCCCGTCCACACGGCAGAATAGCTTGTCGGCGCAACACGCGATCAGTCTCGGGCAGTCCGTTCCCTCCATCCCATACGTTGCAAACAATGGATGCGGACCGCGCTCGCGTTGCGGCGACGTTCGCCGGCCGCCTGGCAACCCTGTCGCCTCGGCCGGCATTTTCGTCGGAGTGATTCCAAGGGGAATGTAATGAACAGAATGGATACGGGTTGTCTGGAACGGGGTCGTGCAGCGGGTCAGGCGGCGGCCACACCGGCACCTTCGGCCGCGGCATGGCCCGACTTCATCACCTCGCGCGTGGCGGGGCACGAGGTCGAGCGGGTGCAGAAGCGCTGGGGCGGCAGCCACCTGCTGCACGGCCGCCAGCCGGGACCCGACGCGGTGCATTTTTCCAGCAACGACTATCTGAGCCTGCTGGGCGAGCAGGAGCTGGTCATGGCCCAGACCGCCGCCATGCGCGGGCCGGGCAGCGAGCTGCTGATGTCGGCCGTGTTCCAGTACGGCGACAACCCGACCAGCCGGCTCGAGCGCAAGCTGGCCGCCTTCGCCGGCGCCGAGGCCAGCATCCTGTGCCAGTCGGGCTGGGCCGCCAACGTGGGCCTGCTGCAGAGCATCGCCAGCGAGCGCACGCCGGTCTATCTCGACATGCTCGCGCATATGTCGCTGTGGGAAGGCGCCCACGCGGCGCGCGCGCGCGCGGTGCCGTTCATGCATAACGACGCCGAGCACGCCGAGCGCCAGATCCGCAAGGAAGGCCCCGGCGTGCTGGTGGTGGACTCGGTCTACAGCACCAACGGCAGCCTGTGCCCGCTGGCCGATTTCGTCGAGGTGGCGGAGCGCACCGGCAGCGTGATCGTGGTCGACGAATCCCACTCGCTCGGCACGCACGGCCCCGGCGGCGCCGGCCTGGTGGCCGCGCTGGGGCTGTCGGGCCGCGTCCATTTCCAGACCACCAGCCTGGCCAAGGCCTTCGGCGGGCGCGCCGGGCTGGTCACGTGCCCGGCCTCGTTCAAGGGCTACTTTGCCGCGGAGTCGCGCCCCGCGATCTTCAGTTCGGGGCTGCTGCATCACGAGCTGGCCTGGTTCGACGCCGCGGCGGATTTCATCGCCAGGGCCGACGCCCGCCGCGCCCGCCTGCACGCCATTTCCGCCTACGTGCGCGGCGCGCTGGCCGGGCTTGGCTACAACGTGTCGGCGGGGTCGGAGCAGATCATCGCGCTGGAGTCGGGCACCGAGGAGCAGACGCTGGTGCTGCGCGACGCGCTGCAGTCGCGCGGCATCTTCGGCGCGGTGTTCTGCGCGCCGGCCACGGCGCGCGACCGCGCGCTGATGCGGCTGACCATGAACGCCTGCCTGACCGCCGTGGAAACCGACCGGCTGATCCAGGTATGCGCGGAGATCCGCGACGAAGTGGGCCTGGCCAGCTGGCGCTCCAGCCAGCGCCGGCAGCGCGCGCCGGTGGCGCGCCAGGCCGCGCCGCGGCAGCCCGTGGACGGCGGCGTGCTGGAAGTGGCGGACAGCGCGGCCTGATCGCGTGGTCTGACCGCGCGGGTCACTCCGCCGCCGCGGCCTCGCGCCGCGGCGTGGCTGGCGGGAACTCCAGCACGAACTCGGTGTACTCGTGCTCGACCGAATCGCAGTGGATGCGCCCGCCCCACGCCTCGATGGTTTCCTTGCAGAAGGCCAGCCCGATGCCGGTGCCCTCGTTGCGCGGATAGGTGTGGAAGCGCCTGAAGATCGCCCCCAGCTCGCGCTCGGGAATGCCGGTGCCGGTGTCGCGGAACACCAGCCGGTTGCGCCGGGGGCCGCGCTCCAGGCGCAGGCGGATCTCGCCGTGCCCGGCGCGGGCCAGCGCGTGCAGCGCGTTCTTGATGAGGTTGAACAGCACCATCACCAGCAGCTTCTGCTCGGCCCGCACCAGGAAATCATCGTCGAGATCGGCATGGACCCACTCCCGCTGCCCGGCCTCGAACGGGTAGCGCGCCAGCGCTTCGCGCACGGCCGCGCCGAGCGGAAACGGCTCGCCGGGCTCGCGGTCGGCGCCGCCGCGCGCGTTGACCAGCAGCACGTCGATGCCGTGGTTCATGCGCTCCACCTCCAGCTGGATGCGCGGCAGCGCGTCCTTCATCAGGCCAAAGTGCGCGCGCGGCAGGTTGAGCGAGTTCTCGGGCGTCTCGTTCTCTTCATAGAAGCGGATCAGGCCCGGCAGGTAGCGGCCCATGCCCAGCGCCGTCGAGCCGATGCTGCGGATGGGCGTGCGCAGCTCGTGGGCCACCGTGCCCAGCGCGATGGCCATGCCGTCGAGCTTTTCCTGGATCAGGATGCGCTGGTCGATCTTCAGCACGGCGATCGTGCAGATGGTGAAGCCGATGATGGGCAGCTCCACCGGCCAGTTGACCTCCAGCAGCCCGGCCGGCGGCGGCGTCACGTAGGTATAGACCAGCCATGCCGCCGCCGTGCCCACCACCAGCGAGGCCGCGCCGCCCACCCAGCCGCTGAAGTTGAACAGGATGATCACGGCGATCACCAGCGACTGCGACCACACCAGGTTGCCGTGGTTCATCAGGTACAGATAAACGAAGAAGAACGACAGGCAGTAGGTCAGCGTGAACAGGAAATACGCCGGCAGCCACTTGCGCTCGCGCAGGTCGCGCGTGACCAGCAGCGGCAGGCACATGAGCATGGCCACCAGCCGCAGCACCAGGCTTTCGTAGGGCTGGGGGAAGCCGAACGTCCACACCGCGTAGAACACCGGGAAGCCGATGAAGGCCAGCCAGCCCAGCAGGCGGATGCGCTTGATCTGCGCCGGCTGGCGCACGTCGAGGTGGACTTCCCTGGCAAGCACCCGGCGCAGGCGCACCGCACTTTCACCGCAACTGCGTTGAATCTGGGCAAGCATGTTCAAAACCGGCTGATGATGGCGTCGAGACACGAGTGTATCTGGAGAGCCGGACATGCCGGCCAGTTTTGTGCGTCTTTCGTGGCTTTTACGCATCGCGCCGGCCGTGGCGCGGTGGCGCGCTCAGTCCAGCAGATGCCCCATCCGCACGCGCTTGGTGGCGAGGTATTTTTCGTTCTCGGCGTTGGACGGGATGACATGGCGCATCTGCTCCACCACCGTGATGCCGGCGGCTTCCAGCGCCTGCTTTTTCTTGGGGTTGTTGCTCATCAGCCGGATCGACTTCACGCCCCACTGGTGCAGCAGGTCGGCGGCGAAGGCGTAGTTGCGGGCGTCGATTTCCTGGCCCAGCGCCAGGTTGGCGTCCACCGTGTCCAGCCCCTGGTCCTGCAGCGCGTAGGCGCGGATCTTGTGGCCCAGGCCGATGCCGCGCCCTTCCTGGCCGCGCAGATACAGCAGGATGCCGCGCCCTTCCTCGGCGATCTTCTTCATGGCGAGCTCCAGCTGCTCGCCGCAGTCGCAGCGGCAGGAGCCGAACACGTCGCCGGTCAGGCACTCGGAGTGCAGGCGCGTCAGCACGGCTTCGCCGGCGATGTCGCCCACGCTCAGCGCCAGGTGTTCGATGCCCGAGACCGCGCCCTTGAAGGCGGTGGCGGTGAATTTGCCGAAACGTGTCGGCAAGCGGGCCGAGCCGATCAGCTCGATTTCTGTGTCATTCATGTCAGTCGGTATTGGCGCCGGTGCTGGCCTGGCAGGGCAAGGCGGCGCGCTTTGGCAGCATCCAGCCCGCTAAGGTAGCACGAGCGCGCTCCCATCGCTGGAGAGCCGCGGCCGGCACCGGCGTCCGGCGGTCTGCCAGCACGGCGCGGAACGGGCCGGAAGTCTGGCCGGTTTCACTTTCCCGCACGCCGCGGCAAGCATGCCGGCACCCGTCCGTTGCCGGACCGGGACGATGCGCGGCCCGCCCGCGCGGGACTGCTCCGCGGCCACGGTCCCGCGCACGGGCACGGCTCTTGCCCCTCGTCCCCGGTGCGGGCCGCGCGCCGCGCCGGCGGAAAAACCGGCCCGGCCGCGCCCGCCGCCGCAAACCATTGCCGGCCGGCGGCCATCGCCGGGACCGGCATCCGAGGGGGAAACCGTGGCGCCCACGCCGCATGCAGAAGCTACCGGTCGAGGTCCGGGCTTCCCGGTAGTTCTTACAAACGAGACGGACCCGTTGCCGGCAGAACGGGACGGTCCAGCCGCGCCATCCGATGCCTGCTATCGCTGAGTTCGCCATGAACACGCCATGAACACATCATCACGCCCCCACGCCGCCGCGCGGCCCCTGATCCTCAACGTCGACGACAGCGACGGGCCGCGCTACGTCAAGGGCCGCATCCTGCAGCGCGCGGGCTTCGCCGTGCTGGAGGCGGCCAGCGGGCACGCCGCGCTGTCGCTGGTGCGCCAGCACGCGCCGGACCTGGTGCTGCTCGACGTCAAGCTGCCCGACATCGACGGCCTCGAAGTGTGCCGCCTGATCAAGAGCGACCCCGGCACCGCCGGCACGCTGGTGCTGCAGACCTCGGCCGCGCTGACCGAGTCGCGCCACCGCGTGCAGGCGCTCGACGGCGGCGCGGACAGCTTCCTGATCGAGCCGGTGGAAGCCGAGGAGCTGGTCTCCAGCATCAACGCACTGCTGCGCATGCGCCGCGCCGAGGAATCCGCGCGCCACACCTCGCAGGCGCTGCGCGAGAGCGAGGAACTGCTGCGCCAGCTTGCCGAGAACCTGTCCGACGTGCTGTGGATACTCGATCCCGCCGGCGGCGAGTTCCTGTTCGTCAGCCCCGCCTTCACCCGGTTGTGGGACCGGCCGCTCGACGAGTTCAGGCACAATCCCGGCCGCTGGCTGGACTGGGTGGCGCCCGCCGAGCGCGCGCGCATGGCCGCCGCGCTCGACACGATGATGGCAAGCGGCCACATGGACGCCGAGTTCCAGCTCGTGCGCGGCGACGGCGAGACGCGCGAGGTGCGCGCGCGCGCGTTTCCGGTCTCCGACGCGGCCGGCAGGTTCTACCGCGTGGCCGGCATCTACCAGGACATCACGCGGCAAAAGCGCGCCGAGCGCATGCTGTTGGAAGAAGACCGGCGCAAGGACGATTTCCTCGCCATGCTCGCCCACGAGCTGCGCAACCCGCTCGCGCCGATGCGCAGCGCGGCCGACCTGCTGATGCGCTGCGCGCCGACGCGCGAGGACACCTTCAAGGCGCGCGACATCATCGCCCGCCAGTTGCACCACCTCACGCGCCTGGTGGACGACCTGCTCGACATCTCGCGCTTCACGCAGGGCCGCATCGTGCTGCGCGACGACGTGGTGGAGCTGCGCACCGCGCTCGGCACCGCGGTGGAAGCCGTGCGCCCGCTGATCGATTCGCGCGGCCACACGCTGCGCCTGAGCGTGCCCGAGGGACCGATGCCGGTGCGCGGCGACCTGGTGCGGCTGACGCAGATCTTCAGCAACCTGCTGCACAACGCCGCGCGCTACACCCAGCCCGGCGGCCAGCTGGCGATCGAAGTCGCCAGCGATGGCAAGCTGCTCACCATCAAGGTGCGGGACAATGGCCCCGGCCTCTCGCCGCAGGCCCTGCTGGACATCTTCGACCCCGCCACCGCGCATCACGGCGACAAGCCCGCCGCGGCGGGCGGCCAGGAAGGCATGGGCATCGGCCTGTCGCTGGTGCAGAAGCTGGTCAAGCTGCACGGCGGCGAGGTGCATGCGCAGAGCGCTGGCGCCGCGCTGGGCTGCACCTTCGTGGTCACGCTGCCGGCCCAGCCCTGGCAGAGCTGGCAGCCGGAAGCCGGCCGGCCGCGCCCCCGGCCCGGCACGCCGCGCACGGTGATGGTGGTGGACGACAACATCGACGCGCTCGAGGCGATGGCCCTCACGCTCGAAGCGATGGGCCATACCGTGGTGACAGCCATCGACGGCCCCGCCGCCATCGTGCGCGCGGTCAAGGCGCAGCCCGACGTGATCCTGCTGGACCTCGGCATGCCGGCGATGGACGGCTTCGAGATCGCGCGGCGGCTGCACGCCATCCCCGAACTGCGGCGCGTGCGCCTGGTGGCGCTGACCGGCTACAGCCAGCCGGCGGACCTGCGGCGCACCAGCGCGGCCGGTTTCGACCGCCATCTGGTCAAGCCGGTCGACCTGGAAGCGCTGGCGAAGATCCTCGAAGAACTGGACGAGGCCGCCTGAGCGCGGCCCCGCCGACGAACCTGGAGAGAACGATGACGGCACAGCGCCTCCACATCACGCCCGAACCCGATCCCGCGCCGCCTGCGCCGGAGATCCCGCCGCCCGAGGTGCCGGACCCCGACCCGCCGGCACCGGTCAGCGACCCGCCGCCGGGCGACCTGCCGCCGCCTCCGCCGCAGCGGGCGCGGTCCGCGCAGGAACCGCGGGCCTTGCGCCTGCGCGGGTAAGGACTGTCGCCCTGCCATCCCGCCTTTTCGACGGCGCCGCATGGCGGGACCGGCCGTGGACCGATGCGTCCCGTTGCCGCGCCATTGCCCCCGAAGCTGCCCGCCCCAGGGCTACGATCTCGGCGCCAAATCATAAGATATTATTATTGATAATCTTATTGATCTAAACAGGGTCGACCTCTATACTCCACGCGACACCGTTTTGCCCACGGTGCAGACCTCGCCAACAACAAACACAAACACCGCCGTTTCACACAGGCGGGGACATGGAGACAACCCCGGATGAACCGCAAGCGATTTCTGGCTGCCCTCGCAGCGATCCTGATGTCGATGACCGCGCCGGCGATGGCGCAGCAGGCGTGGCCGGCCCGCCCCGTGACGCTGACCGTCATGTATGGCGCCGGCGGCTACATCGACCTGCTCGCGCGCGCTTTCGCCCAGCGCCTCGAGACGGCGCTCGGCCAGCCCGTCGTCATCATGAACCGGCCCGGCGCGCAGGGCGCGCTGGCCCTGGACCTGGCCAGGCGCCAGGCGCCCGACGGATACAACCTGACGATCGTCACCGGATCGTCGATGGCCGTGCTGCCGCACCTGATGGCGGTGAACTTCACGATCGACGACTTCGCCTATGCCGGCGCGTTCGCGATGCCGCGCTACGGCGTCGCCGTGCAGGGCAAGTCGCCGTACAAGACCATGGATCAACTGATCGCGGCCGCCAAGAGCGGGCCCGGGGTGTTCATGGGTTCGTCCTCCGCGCTCAACACGCTGATCCTGGCCGACATGAACCACCGCTTCGGCACGCACTTCGAGGTCGTTGCCTACAAGTCCGCCCCCGAGGTATCGAACGCCCTGCTCAGCGGCCAGGTCGCGGTGATCGTCAGCAACCCGCCGGACATCGTGCCCTACCTGAAGGACGGCAAGATGCGCCTGCTTGCCTCGGCGAGCCCCGCGCGCTGGCCGCACACCCCGGAGGTCCCGACCCTCAAGGAACTCGGGTTCCATTCCATCGATGCCGATTCGTGGGTCGGCCTGGCGGCGCCCAGGGGAACGCCGAAGCCGGTCATGGCCAGACTGGAGGCCGCGCTGCTCGACATCTGCAAGAACAAGGAATTCCGCGACGTCCTGGAAACCCGCGGCACCGACGCGCTCTGCGCGAACGGCGCCGACATGGACAACTACCTGAGAAAGCGCCGGGTCGAATGGGGAGAAGCCATCCAGCGCGCCAACCTGCCAAGAGAGGAAGCACCACGATGACAACCCGCCCCCGAGCCATACTCGTCACCGGCGCATCCAAGGGAATCGGCCTGGCCCTCAGCCACATGCTGGCGGCCGGCGGACAGCAGGTCGTCGGACTCGCGCGCACCCGGCCGGAGAATTTCCCCGGCGATTTCTGGTCCTGCGACCTTGCCGATCTCGCCGCCACGGCGGAGGTCCTGGCGGCCGTCAACCGCAGGCATTTCATCACCGGCGTGGTCAACAACGCCGGCATCGCCCTGCCCCAGAGCCTCGCCACGCTCGACTTCTCCAGCCTGGCCACGGTGCTCGACACCAACCTGCGCGCCGCCGTCCAGGTCACGCAGGCCTGCCTGCCGTCGCTGCTCGAGGCAAACGGCGGGCGCATCGTCAACGTCTGCAGCCGCGCCATCCGCGGCGCGGCGGACAGGACCGCCTATTCCGCGGCCAAGAGCGCGCTGGTCGGATGCACGCGCACGTGGGCGCTGGAGTTCGCCCGCTTCAACGTCACCTCGAACGCGGTCTCGCCCGGGCCGACCGAGACCGCGCTGTTCCGGCAGAAAAGCCAGCCCGGCAGCGAGGAGGAGCGGCGCATGCTGGCCTCCATCCCGATGGGACGGATCGGCCAGCCGGAAGAGGTGGCGTCGGTGATCGCGTTCCTGCTGTCGCCGGCGGCGGCCTACGTGACCGGGCAGGTCATTGCCGTCGATGGCGGCGGGAGTCTGGGCGGGCGGCCGTCGGCGTGAAAGAGATCGGGGCACGGTAGACGCCTTGGTTTCCTCCCCGCGCCCGCCTGCGGCGAGCGGGATGTTGAACGGCTGCATGCGCCCGCGCGGCGCCGTGCAGTTTATGCCGCGACCGGTAAAAACTACGGGATCGCGGCGCCCGCTCAGGCGCGCGGGACCTGCACCGGAAAGCACACGGCGATACACACCGAACCGGTGTCCGGGCCGCCGCCCGCCCCTTCGGCCTCGATGCGCGCGCCGTGGGTTTCCACCAGCCGCCGCACCAGCATCAGCGCGGTGCCCTGGCGCGCGCGCGCCGCGCCGCCTTCGGGCGGCGGGCGCCGCAGGAAGAAATCCGACAGCACGGCAATGCGCTCGTGCCGGCGGGTTTCGCTGGACAGGCGGCTCTCGGTGATGCGCAGCGTGACGTGGTCCGCTCCGGCATGGAGCGCGGCCTCGACGGCATCGCCGGTGCGCGCGTGGCGGACGCAGTGGATCAGCAGGTGCCGCAGCAGCGGCGGCAGGCGGCGCGGGTCGGCGTCGATGGCCACCGGCGCGGATGCCGACGCGGATGCGGGCGCTGCCCCGGGCGGATCGGGCAAGTCCACGCCGCGCGTCTGCGCGAACGGGCGCACCGCCTCGATGGCCGCGCGCAGCGCCGCGTCCAGGTCGGTGCGCTGCCACTGCGGCGCGCTCTCGTCGGCCAGCAGCGCCACGGCTTCTTCCATGTGCTCGATCAGCGCGACCTGCTGCTGCATGCCGGTGCGGATGCCGGCCAGCGCCCGCTGCGCACTGGCCGGCGGCGTGTCCAGCGTGTGGTCGAGCACGTAGGCCCAGCTCTGCACGCCGTTGAGCGCGGAGCGCAGGTCGTGCGCGACCTGTCCGATCAGGCCGGCCACCTCGGCGCTGCTGCTGACCTCGCGGGGCGTGTGCGTGTGCGCATCGCCGTCGTTGCCCCGGGCGCCGTCGGAAGGAGAATGCGGTTGCGACATCGATATTTCCGGGCTGCATGCCCGCCCCCTTGCCATCACGCAATAAGCATGCCGCCTGCGTCTGCATTACCGCAGCAGCACTAGCCCGGCGGCACCGCACCGCTGCCGTTGGCGCGCAGCGATTCGGGCAGCTCGCCGCGCGCGGCGTATTCTTCCAGCCGGTTGTAGAGGGTCTTCAGGCTGATGCCGAGGATCTCGGCGGCATGCTTCTTCACGCCCGCGCATTGCTCCAGCGTGGCGAAGATCAGCTGGCGGTCCGCCTCGGCCAGCGACATGCCGACCGGCACCGACACCATCGCCGTGGCCGACGAGGTGGTGGCCGCCATCTGCAGCGGCACGTGGGCGTCGGCGATCAGGTCGTGGTCGGCCATGATGTAGGCGCGCTGCACGAAGTTGCGCAGCTCGCGCACGTTGCCGGGCCACGCATGCAGCAGCAGGCTGTCGAGCAGCTCGGGCGCGAAGCGGCGCTGCGTGCCGTGCTCGCCGTTCATCTGCGCGAGCAGCGTGTTGGCGATCTGCACCACGTCGTCGCCGCGCGCGCGCAGCGGCGGCAGCTCGACCGGGAACACGTTGAGGCGGTGGTAGAGGTCGGCGCGCAGTTTGCCTTCGGCCACCGCTTCCTCGGGATTGCGGTTGGTGGCGGCCACCACGCGCACGTCGGCATGCAGCTCGCGGTGGGTGCCGACCCGCATGAACGCGCCGGACTCCAGCACGCGCAGCAGCTTGACCTGCAGCTCCACCGGCATCTCGGTGATTTCGTCGAGGAACAGCGTGCCGCCGTTGGCGCGCTCGAAATAGCCCTTGTGCTGGCGCTCGGCGCCGGTGAAGCTGCCGCGCTCGTGGCCGAACATCTCGGACTCGATCAGCGTGGGCGAGATCGCGCCGCAGTTGACCGCGAGGAACGGCTGGCGCCGGCGCGCCGAGAGTTCGTGCAGGGTCTGCGCGGCGAGTTCCTTGCCGGTGCCGCTTTCGCCGACCAGCAGCACGGTGGCCTCGGTCGGCGCGACCCGGCTCAACTGGTCGTAGACCACCTGCATCGCCTCCGAGCTGCCCAGCAGCCGGCCGAAGCGGCCATAGCGGCGCAGCTCGCCGCGCAGCGAGTGGATCTCCGCCTTGAGGTCGCCGGTGGTGGCGATGCGCTTGAGGATGGTGCGCAGGCGCGTGACGTTGATCGGCTTGACGAGGTAGTCGGTGGCGCCCAGGCGCAGCGCGTCCACGGCGGACTCCACGCTGGCGTAGCCGGTCATCAGGATCACTTCCACGCCGGCGGTGCCGACTTCGCCGAACAGGTCCATGCCGCTGCCGTCGGGCAGCTTGAGGTCGGCCAGCACCGCGTCGGGCATCTGCCAGCCGACCTGCAGACAGGCTTCGCGCAGGTCGCCGGCGGTGGCGGAGGTGAAGCCCTCGGCCGCCACGATTTCCGACAGCGCGGCACAGGTGTTTTCGTCGTCGTCGACGATCAGGATGTGGGGCATATCGTCCGTAGGGGAGCCATCGGCCAGCGCGCGGCTGCCGCGGGGAGGCGCCGCCGGCACGGCGGCGGCCGGGCCGGAGCAGGTCACGGCGCCAAGGGGGAAAACCGGGGTATGAACCATTCTATGCGGGGGTGGCGGGCGGCGATGCCGGTGTCTGTCTGACAACGCCACGCCTTGACGAACAAGTTCGCACTTTGGCCGCAAAAGGGTGGCCTAGGGCTTCCGCAAGCGATAGCATTGGGCCAGATTGCCGCCCTGCCCCCGCCGATGCCAAGCAGCCAGCCCGACACTTCCGCCGCCCCCGTCCCCGACCGCGCCCCGGCACCGCCGGTGGACGGCGGGCCGCGCGTCGCGGTCCCGGGGCCGGCGGCGCTGCTGTGGCAGAGCGCGTCGCCGGCCATGCGGCGCCTGCTGGCCCAGATCGAACGCGTGGCCGCCACCGAAGTGACCATGCTGGCGGTGGGCGAAAGCGGCACCGGCAAGGAACTGGTCGCGCGCGCCGTGCATGAGCGCGGCGCGCGCCGCGGCGGCCCGTTCGTGGCGGTCAACTGCGGCGCGATCCCGGCCGCGCTGATCGAGTCCGAGCTGTTCGGCCACGAGAAAGGCGGCTTCACCGGCGCCGTGCAGCAGAAGGCCGGTTATTTCGAGCAGGCGCGCGGCGGCACGCTGTTCCTCGACGAAGTCACGGAAATGGCACCCGACATGCAGATCAAGCTGCTGCGCGTGCTGGAGACCCGCACCTTCCACCGTGTCGGCGGCGACACCCAGATCGCGTGCGACGTGCGCATCCTCGCCGCCACCAACCGCGATCCCGTCGAAGCCGTGCGCGACGGCCGGCTGCGCGAGGACCTGCTCTACCGGCTGGCCGTGTTCCCGCTGCACATCCCGCCGCTGCGCGAGCGCGGCGAGGACATCGCCCTGCTGGCCCGGCACTTCCTGGCCGAGTTCAACGCCATCGAAGGCACCGACAAGACCTTCTCCGCCACCGCGGTGGAGCGCCTGCGCCATTACGGCTGGCCCGGCAACGTGCGCGAGCTCAAGAACACGGTGTACCGGGCCTTCATCCTGGCCGACCGCGTGATCGACATCGCCAACCCGAACATCGCCAGCCAGCCGCCGCGCCCGTCCACGCTGGACGGCGTGGTCAACGTGCGCATCGGCACCTCGCTGGCCGACGCCCAGCGCGAGATCATCCTCGCCACGCTGGCCCGCCACGAGGGCGACAAGCGCCAGGCGGCGCGGTCGCTCGGCATCAGCCTCAAGACGCTCTACAACCGCCTGGACAGCTACCGCGCCGGCTAAAGCCGCACGCCGGGGCCGGCGGGTCGCATGCGCCGCCTCGTCCGCATCTTCCCGGACCGCCCTTCCCGCCCGACGGCGTCCTGCGCGCGGCGCGCACCCGAAACCACCCCCCTCGCCAGGGGGGAAGCAATGCGGCGCCAAACTGCGCAGACTCAGGATTCCATGCCATCGAGCCAATGCGCCCGGCGCGCGGAACCCCCGCAATGACCCCAAAACAACAAGATACCTGCCCCCTCTGCGGCATGCCGGCAGAAACCCGCATCCGCCGCGGCAGTTACGGGCAATGGGTGCTGTACGGCTGCCGCAACCCCCAGTGCGGCCCGACCGAAATCAGCACCGGCGCGCGCCGCAACCTGCGCGAGCCCGCCCGCCAGGCCGAGCTGCGCGCGCTGGCGCGCACCAGCCGCGAGCACGGCAAGCTGCCGCGCCTGGGCTATGACGGCCCGCGCGGCGAGATCTACGTGGAGTTCGACTAGCCACGGTCCGGCGCCGCGCCATGCGGCGTACTGGCAATCCTCGTGATCCGCCGTTACATTCCAGACAGTCCGTGACGGCACGGATACGCGCGCGGGCGGAACGCACCGGGCGCGGCGGCGGTCACTATGCCTACTGGCAACGCGAGGACAGACCGATGCAATTCAGCACCCACGATCTTCTGGCGCTGCTATGCGCCAGCGTGCTCACGGTGATGGTGGTCGTCATCCACTACGAGGCCCTGCGGCTGCTCTCGGCGATGAGCCCGCACCGCTGGTCCGGGCGCGTCAACGTGGGCGTGCTGATCCTGTGCATCATCGTGGCCCACTGCCTGGAAGCCATCGTGTTCGGCGCGGGCTACTGGGTGGCCGGCCACGTGCTCGGCCTCGGCGGGCTGGGCGGGCCGCAGCCGGTCCAGCCCATCACCTACATCTACTTCTCGCTGGAGACCTACACCACGCAGAGCCTGGGCGACATATCGCCGATCGGCGCGACGCGGCTGATCGCCAGCATCGAGCCGCTGGTGGGCCTGATCCTGATCGGCTGGTCGACCTCCTTCACCTACATCATCATGCGCCGCGACTGGCCTACCGCCGTGGCCTCGCAGGCGACGCAGGGCGACCTCTGAGCGCCCGCCGCTCGCCGCGCGACGGTGCTGCGGCGGCGCTACAGGATCGGCGCGAACAGCGTGGCCACGTGCATGGCCACGCGCCGCAGGCGCGACCCGCCCAGGTATTCGTCGGGCCCGATGCGGCGCGCCTGGGCGAAATCCGTCTCGAGCATGGCGGCCACGCCGGCGGCGAAGCCGCGGTCCGCGGTCATCACCATCAGCTCGAAGTTCAGGCGGAACGAGCGGTTGTCCAGGTTGGCGCTGCCCACCGCGGCCGCCTCGTCGTCGATCAGGATCACCTTCTGGTGCAGGAAACCCGGCTGGTAGCGGTAGATCTTCACGCCCGCGCACACGGCCTGGTAGGCGTACAGCGTGGAGGCGGCGAACACCACCAGGTGGTCCGGGCGCGCCGGCAGCAGGATGCGCACGTCCACGCCGCGCAGCACGGCCAGCCGCAGCACCGCGAACACGGCCTCGTCGGGCACGAAGTACGGGCTGGTGATCCACAGGCGCCAGCGCGCCGACTGGATCGCCTCGACGAAGAACAGCGAGCAGGTCTCCTGCGCGTCGGCCGGACCGGACGGCACCACCTGGCAAGTCATGCCGCCGGCGGCCGCGGCCGGCGGCGGCAGCAGCAGCGGCACCTCGCGCGCGGCCCAGTACCAGTCCTCGGCGAACACCATCTGCAGGTCCAGCACGGCGCTGCCGCGAATCTCGATATGGGTGTCGCGCCACGGCGCCAGCGGCGGCTTCAGGCCCAGGTATTCGTTGCCAACGTTGTGGCCGCCGGTAAACGCGCGGGCGCCGTCGACGATCACCAGCTTGCGGTGGTTGCGGAAATTGAGCTGGAAGCGGTTGACGAAGCCGCGCCGCGTGGCGAACGCGCGCGCCTCCACGCCGCCGGCCAGCAGCCGCTTGACGTAGTGCCCGGGCAGCGCGTGCGAGCCGATGCTGTCGTAGAGGAAATAGACCTTCACGCCGGCCGCGGCGCGCTCGCACAGCAGGTCCTGCAGGCGCCGGCCGAGCGCGTCGTCGTGGACGATGAAGAACTGCACGATCACCACCTGGCGCGCGGCGGCGATGGCCGCGAAGATCGCCGCGAAGGTGTCTTCGCCGTCGACCAGCAGGCGCACCGCGTTGTTGGCCAGGCACGGCATGCCGGTCAGGCGCGGCAAGGCGCGCAGGCAGGCCTGCTCGGGCGCGTGCACCACGCAGGCGTCGCGCGCGGCACGCTCGCCGGGGTCCATGTCGTGCGTGACCTCGCGCAGGCGGTCGTTGTTGAAGCGGCGCGCGTTGACGTAGCCGGCGAAGTTGCTGCTGCCCAGGATCAGGTAAGGCACCAGCGTGAAGTACGGCATCATCACCAGCGAGCCGGCCCACGCGATGGCGCCGGGCGCCGTGCGCACCGTCATCACCGCATGCAGGGCCGCGAGCACGCCGAGCGCATGGAAGGCCAGCACGATCACGGCAATCAGGGAAGGACTCGGCATGGCCGTCGGAGAGCGCCTGGCGGCGGCGGATCGCAATGCCCGCCATTCTGGCATAGGCCCGGCAGAATTTCGCGACTAGCGTTAAGCTGTAGCGCTTTTCGTTCCGCCGCAGTACCGCATCGTCAAGGAAGACCGCAATGTCAGAGTTCAAGATGGAATACCGGCGCCTGGGCGCCAGCAACCTGAAGGTATCGGCCCTGTGCCTGGGCACCATGATGTTCGCCGACCAGACCGACGAGGCCGAAGCCGGCCGCATCGTCGACAGCGCGCGCGCGCATGGCGTCAACTTCATCGACACCGCCGACGTCTACAGCAAGGGCGCCTCCGAGCGCATGGTCGGCCGCCTGCTGGCAGGCGACCGCCACGACTGGGTGCTGGCCAGCAAGCTCGGCAACCCGATGGACGCCGCGCCCAACCGCTCGCACTACTCGCGCACCTGGATCCTGCGCGAGTCCGAGGAAAGCCTGCGCCGCCTGGGCACCGACTACCTCGACATCCTCTACCTGCACCGCGACTTCCCCGGCGAGAACCTGGAAGAGCCGGTGCGCGCGATGGGCGACCTGATCCGCGCCGGCAAGATCCGCTACTGGGGCGTGTCCAACTTCCGCGGCTGGCGCATCGCCGAGATCGCGGCGCTGTGCGACCGGCTCGGCGTGCCGCGCCCGGTGGTCTGCCAGCCCTACTACAACCTGCTCAACCGCATGCCGGAAGTGGAGATCCTGGCCGCCTGCCAGCACTTCGGCCTGGGCGTGGTGCCCTACAGCCCGATCGCGCGCGGCGTACTCACCGGCAAGTACCTGCCCGGCCAGCAGCCGCCGCAGGATTCGCGCGCGGGCCGCGCCGACCGCCGCATGATGGAAACCGAGTTCCGCGAGGAATCGCTGGTCATCGCGCAGACGCTCAAGCAGCATGCCGAGGGCCGCGGGCTCCAGCTCGGGCAGTTCGCCACGGCCTGGGTGCTGGCCAACCCCATCGTCAGCTCGGTGATCGCCGGGCCGCGCACGCTGGCGCAGTTCGAGGACTATTTCGGCGCCGTGGGCGTGGCGCTGTCGGCCGACGAAGAAGCACTGGTGGACAGCCTGGTGCGCCCGGGCCACGCCTCCACGCACGGCTACAACGATCCCAACTACCCGCTGACGGGACGGCCGATCTCGGCGTTCTGACCCTGCCGGCCGCCCCGGCCGGCACTGGCACCACCACCGCACCCGCCGCCCGGCGGGTGCCGCCGCGCCCGCGCTGCCTCGCCGCGCGACTGCCCAAGATTTAGGCAGGCCGGCATCCTTCCGCCCCCATTGGCCGCGCGCCCCGCGCGGGCCCCGCTTATCCACACATCCTGTGGATAACGTCGGGCGGCGCTTTCGGACAAATCATGTATGCGCGCTGCGGCGGGCGCGCCCGCGTCCGCCGGCGCGCCCGCCGCACAGGATGAGTCGCCGGGTATTTTGGGAATGCTCTGCCTGGGCTTGCGGACAGCTCCGATCAATATCCGGCCCGGCGCGGACTATGCTGCCCGCATCGCCTTGCGGGACAGGCCCAGCCCATCCCGGTCCAGCGCATGGCTGCCCGTCTGGCCGGGCGGCGGATGCGCGCGCCCGCCCGCCATTTGCCCAAACGCCAGTTGGACATTCCCCCATGAAGATCGCACTGCTAGCGGACCGCTCGGTTCAGGCCGAGGCCCTGTCGGATTCCCTGCTCCGCGCCGGCATGCACTGCCACACGTACCATGCCAGCCAAGACCTGTTCCAGCGCATCGACCGCTCGCGCTACGACGTCCTGCTGATCGACCACGAACTGGCCGACATGCCGGCGGTGCAGGCCGTGCGCGCGGTGCGCGCGGCGTGGAGCGGCGAGCTGCCGGTGATGGTGCTGTCCGACCGGCGCGACGAGGACTCGGTCGTCAACACCCTGCAGGCGGGCGCCGACGACTACATGATCCGCCCGCTGCGCGCGCGCGAGCTGGTGGCGCGGCTGCACGCGCTGCGCCGCCGCACCGGCGCGCGCGAGGCGGCCCCCGGCCCCGCCATCGCGATGGGGCCCTACACGCTGGACTGCCTGTCGCGCCGCGCCGCCTTCCGCGGCCAGCGCGTGGCACTCACGCCCAAGGAGTTCGACCTCGCCGCGCTGCTGTTCTCGGGCGCCGGGCGGGTGATGCCGCACGCGCAGATCGAGCACGCGATCTGGGGCTACGCGCTGCCGCCGGGCTCGCGCGCGCTGGCCAACCTGGTCTCGCGCCTGCGCCGCACGCTGGCGCTGCACCCCGGCAACGGCGTGGTCCTCTCGGTGGTCTACGGGCAGGGCTACCGCCTGGAGGAAACCGCGGCCGGCGTCAGCCGGCGCAACCGGCGCGCCGGGGGCTAGGCGCGCGCCGCCGGGCCGGCCGCGCTCAGGCGCCGAGCCGCCCGTCGCGCATCAGCTCGCGCAGGTCGATCACGACGAAGCCGCTGCTGGCCTTCTTGGCCTCGCGCTTGGCGGTGGCCGCGGCCGCGCCGATATGGCTGCTGTCCAGCCGCCACGGGCCGGGCCCGCCGGCGGGCCCGGCGGCCGGCAGCGGTCCCACGCGCACCGCGCCGGCGGCCATCGTCACGGCCGGGAAAAAGGTCTGCTGGCCGAGGCGGTCCTCGCCGTGGATGCCGCCGGCCTCGCGGTCGGCGCTGGTGTACAGCTCGCGCGCGGCGCGGTTGAAACCGGCGATGGCCGTGCGCGTGCGGGTTTCCCAGTCGGGACTCTGGTACAGCACCAGGAAGTCGTCGCCACCGACATGGCCGAGGAAGTCGCGCGCGGGGTCGCACGCCTGCGCCAGCAGGGCAGCCGCGCCCTTGAGCATCTCGTCGCCCTTCCAGTAGCCGTACTGGTCGTTGTAGGGCTTGAAATGGTTGAGGTCGACATAGCAGGCGTGGAACTCGGCGCCGGCGTCGAGCAGGCGGTCGATATGGCGGTTCAGCGGCATGTTGCCGGGCAGGAAGGTCAGCGGGTTGGCATAGCGCGCCGCCTCCATGCGGATTTCCGTGACCGCGCGGATCAGGTCCGCGCCGGTGCCCAGCCCGGCGTAGCGTCCCTGCTCGGTCACGATGAAGCCGTCGGCCAGCGGGCGCTGGTCCTCGCCGGCGAGCGCGCGCGCCATCTCGTCGATGCCGGCGCCCTTGTCGAAGCACAGCGGCGCGCGGCTGGCCAGGCTCATGCCGTTCTTCTTGCCGTACAGCTCGCGGTGGAACGGCGCGGTGAAGCGGTCGAGGAAATAATGCCGGTTGACGATGGCCAGCGGCGTGCCGTCGTCGTTGACCACGGCCACCGCGTGCAGGCCGGGGCGCGCGTGGAACAGGTCCAGCAGCGCGTTGTTGGTGATGCCGGCGCGCACCGCCGGCGCGGGCCGCATCAGCTTGCCCGCGGTGACGCCCGGGCGCGCCGAGCGCACCGTCTGCGGGAACACCGCGATCTGCTTGGACCCCAGCGCCTGGCGCGCCTGCGGCGCGACCGCCATGACCGGCTGCGCCGCTGGCCGGCCCAGGTAGTAGCCCTGCCCGAACGGCACGCCGAGGTCGCGCAGCACGGCCAGCTCGTCGGCATCCTCGATGCCTTCGGCAATGACCGCGCAGCCGAGCGCCTTGGCCAGCGCCAGCATGGTGCGCACGATCTCCAGGCGCCGCGGGCTGGTGCCGATGCCGCGCACCAGCGACTTGTCCAGCTTGACGTAGTGCGGCGTCAGGTGGATCAGGCGGTCGAGGTTGGCGTGGCCGGTGCCGAAGTCGTCCAGCGCGTACTGCATGCCCAGCTCCTGCAGCACGCCCATCGCCTGCCCGAAGCGCTCGGCATGCTCGATCTGCGCCTGCTCGGTGATCTCGATCACCACCCGCGCGGGGTCGATGCTGCCGGCCACCAGCGCCTTCATCGCGCGCCCGCCGTCGGCCAGCAGGCAGCGCAGCGCCATCGTGCTGAAATTCAGGAACAGGCTGCCCGGCAGCGCGAGCGCGGCGCTGGAGGACAACGCCGTGCGCGCCGCCTCCAGCTCGATCTGCACGGTGTCGTCCTCGTTGCGGGCGAGGCGGAACAGCGCATCGGGCATGGCCAGTTGCGAGCCGGTCGGGCCGCGCACCAGCGCTTCGTATCCGAGGATCTCGCCGGTGCCGAACGCAACGATGGGCTGGAACACGGTGTGCAGCGGCGGCAAGCGAAGCCGCGGCAAGGTCACGCCGGCCAGGGGGGAAGCGTTGGACATGAACGGATAACGGACAGGCGTGACGAAACGTGAGCGGGAGGCGAGATAAAACGCGGCGAATGGATGGCGATTGGGCGGCGGCTGGTGGTGGAGGCGGACGCGGCGCGGGGAGGCCGGTGTGGCGCACACGTATTTCATGTCAGCGATATGACACGCCGATGACAATGGGTATTACCCCAATGGCCGGTCAGGGTGTCACGGTTTTGTCACAGAGGTATCCCAGCATGCGCGGCATAAGAGAAGTCGCCGCCGGCGGCCGCCGGCGCACGGCGGGCCGGATCGCGGCGACCAGGGTCAGTATGCGGGCCGCGAGGCCCATCGGAGTCCTCACCGTGTTGCAAGCCGCCGTTCCACTCTCCCCCGCCCGCCGCGCGGGCCCGCGCCTGCCCGCCTGGCTGGGCCGGCTGCCGCTGGCCGCGCGCCTGTGCATCGCCTTCGCGCTGGTCTATGCGTTCGGCGCCGCGGTCGGGCTGACGGGCATCGTCAGCCTGGTCTCGGTCAAGCAGATGACCGACACTCTGTACCAGCGCGACATGCGGGGCGCCATCGCGGCCGAGCGCGCGCAGTCGGCGCTGGCCCGGCTGGAGCGCGCCCAGCTTTCGCTCACGCTGGCCACCAGCGGCAGCGAGCGCGACGCGGCCGGCGCCGACATCGACAGCGCCCTGGCGCGGCTCGACCAGGCCCTCACCGTGGTGCGCGCGGCCACGCCGGCGCAGGCCGAAGCGCTGCGCAAGGAACGCGACAGCGCCGCCACGCTGCTGGGTGGCTACGTGGCGCTGCTGCGCAAGCAGCCGCTCGACCCGCTGCAGTTCGACAGCGCGGTTTCCGTGGACGGCCATTTCCTCGGCGAGCAGTTGCAGAAGCTCGCCACCGTGGTGGAGGCCGCACGCACCCGCCAGGAGCGCCAGGCCGCCGACACCGTGGCCGCGGTGACGTCCAGCCAGCTGCGCGCGCAGGGCCTGATGGCGGCCATGCTGCTGGCCAGCCTGGCCGCGGCGGCGGCGCTGGCCTGGTTTGCCGCGCGCCAGTTGCTGTCGCAGCTCGGCGGCGAGCCGGCGGACGCCGCCGAGGTGGCCAGCCGCATCGCCTCCGGCGACCTGCGCCAGGCCGTGCCGCTGCGCCGCGGCGACACCCGCAGCCTGATGTGCATGCTGGCCCGCATGCGCGACCAGCTCGCCGGCGTGCTGGCCGACATCCGCCGCTCGTCGGGCGAGATCGCCGCCACCAGCGCGGGCATCGCCGGCGGCAACCAGGACCTGTCGCGCCGCACCGCCTTGCAGGCCAGCGCGCTGGCCGCCGCCACCGACAGCGTGGCGCGCCTCGCCACGCTGGTCGGGCAGGCCCGCGAGCAGGCCACGGAGTCGAGCGCGATGGCGCGCCAGGCACGCCAGGCCACCGACGCCGGCATGGGCGTGGTCAGCCAGATGAGCGGCGCGATGGACGCCGTGCACGGGCATTCGCGCAGCGTGGCGGAGATGGTGGGGGTGATCGAGAGCATCGCCTTCCAGACCAACATCCTGGCGCTCAACGCGGCCGTGGAAGCGGCCCGCGCCGGTGAAGCCGGGCGCGGCTTCGCGGTGGTGGCCGAGGAAGTGCGCGGGCTGGCCCAGCGCAGCGCCACCTCGGCGCGCGAGATCCGCGCCACCATCGGCCAGGCCACCGCCGAGATCGCGCGCGGCGCGCAGCTGAGCCAGGAAGTGGTGAGCGCCATGAGCGGCATCGAGCAGGCGGTCGGCCAGAGCCACGCGCTGTCCGAGCGGCTGTGCGGCGTGGCCGACGAGCAGGCGCAGGGCGTGCGCGCGGTCGGCGAAGCGGTGGCCCAGCTCGAGCAGACCAGCCGGCAGAACGCCGAGCTGGTCGAAGCGGTGACGGCGCAGGCGGCGAGCCTGGACGAACAGGCCGCCGGGCTGGCGGCCGGGGTGGCGCGCTTCCGCTTCTGACGCCCGGCTTCTGGCTCCCTGCGTCTGGCATCCTCCCACCCATGTTCCGCAATGCAGAACATGGGTTCCACGGTGCAGTTGACGGGCACGGCGATCGATGGGACTATTGCCGCCATCGAACAAATCCGGCGGCCACGCCGGAAAGCCTTGCCCGGAGACATTGATGAGCACCACCACGCCCGGCGCGTCCGCGCCGGCGGCGGAATCGCGCGCCGATTCCATCGCCGCCACCCCCACCACCTCCCCCGCCACCGCGTTCACCCGCCTGCACCAGACCATCGCGCCTTGGGTGCGCAGCCATCCGGAGCGCCTGGCCCTGGTCGATGCCGAGCGCTCGCTGCGCTACGGCGAGCTCGACGGCGCCATTGCCGGCACCGCCCGCGCGCTGGCGGCGCTGGGCGTGCGCGGCGGCGACCGCGTGGTGCTGGTGACGGAGAACTGCGTGGGCTGCGCGGTGCTGATCCTGGCGCTCAGCGCGCTCGACGCGTGGGCCGTGCCGGTCAACGCGCGCCTGTCGCAGCGCGAGATCGGCAACATCGTCGAGCATGCCGGCGCCCGCGTGGCGCTGTACCTGGACGGCGCCCATGCGGAAGCGCGCGAGCACGGCCTGGCGCGCGGCGCGCAGCCGGCGCAGTGGCCGCACGTGGGCCGCCTGCTGGTGGGCGCGGTGAACGCGGCGGCGGTGCCCGAGCCGGTCGAGCCGGCGGCGCGCGACCAGGTCGCCGCGCTGATCTACACCACCGGCACCACCGGCGCGTCCAAGGGCGTGATGCTCACGCACGCCAACATGATGTTCATCGGCCGCTCCAACCGCGCGCAGGGCCGCGTGCAGCCGGGCGACCGCGTCTACGGCGTGCTGCCGATGTCGCACGTGTACGGCCTGTCGGTGCTGCTGGTGGGGCCGCTGTCCAACGGCGCCACGGTGTTCTACGAGGCGCGCTTCCGCCCCGAGACGCTGGCGCGGGCGCTGGCCGAACAGCAGCTCACCGTGCTGCACGGCGTGCCGGCGCTGTACGCCAAGCTGATCGAATGGAGCCGCGCGCAGGCCACGCCGCTGCGCGCGCCCGCGCTGCGCATGGCGCAGTCCGGCGGCGCGCCGCTCACCGAGACGCTCAAGGCCGCCTTCGAAAGCAGCTTCGGCATCGTGCTGAACAACGGCTACGGCATGACCGAGACCTCGCCCACGGTGTGCCAGACGCGCGTGGAGTCGCCGCGCGCGGACTGCTCGGTCGGCCCGGTGGTGCCCGAGGTGGAGATCCGCCTGGGCGACCCGCTGCCAGACGGCAGCGGCGAGCTGCTGGTGCGCGGCCCCAACGTGATGAAGGGCTACTACCGCCGCCCCGACCTGACCGCGCAGGTGATCGACGCCGACGGCTGGCTGCATACCGGCGACCTCGCGCGCATCGACGCCGACGGCGCGGTGTTCATCGTCGGCCGCTCCAAGGAAATCATCATCCACTCCGGCTTCAACGTGTACCCGGAGGAAGTCGAGCAGTC
Source organism: Cupriavidus sp. FW216-B1 (assembly GCF_058789195.1). Taxonomy (NCBI): domain Bacteria; kingdom Pseudomonadati; phylum Pseudomonadota; class Betaproteobacteria; order Burkholderiales; family Burkholderiaceae; genus Cupriavidus; species Cupriavidus sp. FW216-B1. The sequence goes on from NZ_JBYTEL010000001.1 coordinate 889,680, forward strand.
GATCAACGCCTTCCCGGCCGTGCTGCAGTCCGCCGTGGTGGGGCGCGCGGTGGAGGGCAACGAGGAAGTCGTCGCCTTCGTCGAGGTGCGCGCCGGCATGGCGCTGGACCCGGCCGCGCTGCGCGCGTTCCTGCGCGACCAGTTGTCGCCATACAAGATCCCGCACGAGGTGCGCGTCGTCGAGCACCTGCCGGCCGCGCCGTCCGGCAAGATCCTCAAGGCGAAGCTGCGCGAGATGCTGGCCGCCGCCGGCTGATCCGCATCCACGGTCCCGCCAGTCACCGCCCGCGCATGGACAACCTCGACGATCCGGACCCGCCGCCGCCCGACGACGGCGCCCAGCCCAAGGAAGACCGGCATTTCGTCACCGCGCTGGCGCGCGGGCTCGACGTGCTGGCGTGCTTCCGCAGCTACGAGACGCGGCTCGGCAATGCCGAGCTGGCGCAGCGCTGCGGCCTGCCCAAGTCCACCGTGTCGCGCCTGACCCATACCCTGACCGAGCTGGGCTACCTGCGCCTGGACCCCGAGCAGGCCAAGTACCAGCTCGGCAGCTCCGCGCTGGCGATGGCGCCGGCGGCGCAGCAGGGCGTGGACGTGCTGGAGGTGGTGCGCCCCTTCATGCGGGCGCTGGCGGACCTGTCGCAAGGCGTGACCTCGCTGATCGTGCGCGACCGCGCGCAGATGCTGATCTACGAGAACTGCCAGTCGGAGTCCTACCTGACGCTGCGCGTGGCGGCGGGCACGCGCATCTCGGGGCTGACCACGGCCGCCGGGCGCGCCTATCTCGAAGCGCTGCCGCCGGCCGAGCGCAAGCAGGCGCTGGCCGCGTTCCGCCGCCACGACGGGCTGGACGCCGCGCGCGCCGAGGCCATCGTGGCGCACGGCGGCGCCGAGGTGCGGCGCATGGGCTGCACCACGTCGTTCGGCGAATGGCTGCCCGACATCAACTCCATCGCCGCCGCGTTCCGCCCGGGCCGCGCGCTGCCGCCGATGACGCTGTCATGCAGCGGCCCCACCGCCATCGTGCCGGCCGCGATGCTGCTGGAAACGGTGCGCCCGCTGCTGGTGGAAAGCGTGCGCGGCATCGAGGCGGCGCTGCAAGCGCAGGCGCGCTGAGCGGCGGGCAGGAAGACGGACGGACAGACGGACAGTCAGACCGACGGACGGCAGACCGGCAAAAAGGCGAGCAAGGAGGCGAGCAAGGAGGCGGGCAGGAAAGCGCCGCGCCGGCTCAGCTTTCGTCCAGGCCCGGCGGCATCGCGCGCGGGTTGCCGCCCTGCTCGCCCTGCCTGCCTTCCGGGCCGTGGCCGCCGAAGTCGCGGTGGCGCTTGTGCTCGCGCAGCAGCGCTTCTTCCTGCCGCAGGCGCCGGCGCAGGCCGCGCTCGAAGCGCCCGCCGATCAGGAGCAGCAGCAGCCCCAGCGCCAGCGCGATCGCCACGATGGCGTAGTACCCCGCCCCGCACGCCGCACCGACGATGGCGGCCAGCCAGATCGCCGCCGCCGTGGTCAGGCCCTGGGGCTTGTCGTCGTTGCTGTGGCGCGAGATCACGCCCACGCCGAGAAAGCCGATGCCGGTCAGCAGGCCCTGCAGCACGCGCGACATGGCATCGGGCGGATGGCCCGACACCGTCACCACGCACACCGCGGCGGCGGCGCCCAGCGACACCAGCCCCAGCGTGCGCACGCCGGCCGGCTTGCCGTGCAGGTTGCGGTCCAGCCCGAGCAGGACCCCGCACAGCAGGCCGGAGAAAAGGCGGAGGAACAGGTCGAGGCTGAAAGCTTGCATGGATGGCGGCGGACGATGGCAGGCAGATGCCGGATTCCGCGAGCTTACCGCACGGCGCCGGCCGCCGGCCAGCGCCCCCGCCAATGCCCCGGTCTTCAGGCCAGCGCCGCGGGCGCCGCCATGCCGTACTTTTCCAGCCACGGCGCGAGCTGCGGCAGGATCGCCGGGTTCAGCGCCACGCCCTCGCGCAGTTGCCGCGCCTTGCGCTCGAGCGCGCCCTGCCCCGGCAGTCTGACCCGGTCCACGCCGGGCCGCGGCGGGTTGCCGGTGCTAGCGCGCGCCACCCAGCCCATCTGCGTGGCGAAGGCTTCCTCGCCGGCGAACGCGGCCGGGTCGAGGATCTGCAGGAACACGGTGTTGCCCCAGCGCTTGCCCGGGTCGTCGCGGCCGTGGCCGGTCAGGCCGGCGGTCAGCGCCTCCACCATCAGCGACAGCGCGAAGCCCTTGTGGCCCACGTCGAGCCCGCCCAGCGGCAGGATCGAGCCGGCGTGCGGGGGAAACAGCACGGCCGGGTCGTCGCTGGCGTTGCCGTGCTCGTCGATCAGCCACTGGTGCGGCAGGCGCTTGCCTTCCTTGTACAGGCGGCCGGTCAGGCCGTTGGTGGTGATGGAGGTGGACACGTCGATCAGCACCGGGCCCTCGGGCGTGGGAAACCCGACCGCCAGCGGGCTCGGCGAGAACACCGCGCGGGTGCCGCCGAACGGCGCCACGGTGGCTGCGCCCGGCGCCGACGAGAACAGCAGCATGACCAGCCCGGCCCGCGTGGCGCGCTCCAGGTAGGCCGCCAAGCAGGCGATGTGGTGCGAGCGGCGGATGGTCACGGTGCCGGTGCCGTAGTCGCGCGCGCGCGCCATCGCGCTTTCCATCGCGCGCAGGGTCAGCCACGGGCCGGGCAGGCGCTTGCCGTCCCAGGTGGCGACGGCGGCGCGCTCGGAGATGACGTCGTAGTCTTCCGTGACCGCCATGCTGCCGCTCTCGATCTCGGCCAGGTAGGTCGGCAGCAGTTGCAGGCCGTGGGTGTCGTGGCCCATCAGGTCGGCCTCGATCAGGATGTCGGCCACGTCGGCGGCGCGGTCGTCCGGCATGCCGGCGCGCACGAACATGGCCTGGGCCATGCCGCGCAGCGCGGCGGCGTCATGGCGCGGGGTGGCAAGACGCGGAGTGGCGGGGGCGGGATTGCTCATGATGATGGTTCCTCGATGGGGGCGCGCCCGGCGCGGCCTGCCGGGCGCCGGTTTATTCGTCGACCGAGACGCCGGCCGCCTTGACGACCTTCTCCCAGCGCACCTTCTCCGCCAGCGCGAAGGCCTGGAATTCGGCGGCGGGCTTGGGGTCGGGATCGGCGCCGGCGGTCACCAGCGCCTCGCGGAAATCGGGGCGGGCCGAGGCCGCCATGATGATGTCGCTCAGGCGCGTGACGATCTCGCGCGGCGTGCGCGCCGGCGCGAACACGCCGAACCACGAGCCGGTGACGAAGCCCGGCAGGCCGGCTTCTTCCATCGTCGGCACATTGGGCAGCGCGCTCATGCGGTGCGCGCCGGTGACGGCCAGCGCCTTGAGCTTGCCGGCCTTGACGAACGGCAGCGAGGTCGGCGCGTTGTCGAACATCAGTTGCACCTGCCCGCCCATCAGGTCGGTCACGGCGGGCGCGCTGCCCTTGTAGGGCACGTGCACCATCGACACGCCGGTCATGACCTTGTACAGCTCGCCCGAGAGATGGATCGAGGTGCCGGTGCCGGACGAGGCGAAGGTGGTGCTGCCGTTGGCGCGCTTGACGTACTGGGTCAGCTCCTTGACGCTGTTGGCCGGCACGCCGGGGTTGACCACCAGGATGTTGGGCACCGAGGCGACCATCGCCACCGCGGCGAAGTCCTTGACGGTGTCATAGGGCATCTTGCGGTAGAAGCTGGCGTTGATGGCATTGGTGCCGACCGTGCCCACCAGCAGCGTGTAGCCGTCCGGCGCGGACTTGGCCACGGTGTCGGCGCCGATGTTGCCCGAAGCGCCCGGGCGGTTGTCCACCACCACCGCCTGCCCCAGCGACTTCTGCAGCTCGCGCGCGACCAGGCGCGCCACGATGTCGGTGTTGCCGCCCGCGGTGAACGGCACGATCAGGCGGATCGGCTTGGCCGGCCAGGTCTCGGCCCGCGCCGGCAGCGCGCCGCAGACGGTGGTGGCGGCCAGCACGGCCAGGGCCAGCAGCGAGGCGCGGCGGCCGCGCTTGTGCGTTGCATCTTGCATCGGTGTCTCCTGCTCTTTGCGAGCTTTGTGGTTCGGCTTTCTTCGGGGCTTCTTCGAGCCTTCCCTGGCCTTCCTCGGGCTTTCTTCCTACCTTCCTCGGGCTTTCTTCCTGCCCTCTGCGGGGCTTTCCCGGTTCGCCTGTCAGCGCGGCGGCAGCAGCCGGCCCGGGTTCATCAGGCCGTGCGGGTCCAGCGCCTGCTTGATCCTCTGCATCAGCGCCATTTCCACGGCGGACTTGTAGTGCGCGTTCTTCCCGACCTTGAGCTGGCCGATGCCGTGCTCGGCGGAGATCGAGCCGCGCACGCGCGCCACCGCCTCGTACACCAGCGCGCTGACCGCCGCGCCGCTGGCCTGCACGAACGGTGCCTGCGGCTGGCCGGCCGGGGCACTGACGTTGTAGTGCAGGTTGCCGTCGCCGAGATGGCCGAAGGCCAGCACGCGCGCGCCTGGGTGGGCCGCCACGATGTCGGCGCTGGTGCGCTCGATGAAGGTGGCGATGGCCGAGATCGGCACCGAGATGTCGTGCTTGACGTTGTCGCCGCCGTCGAGCGACTGCGCCTCGGGCAGGTGGTGGCGGATGCGCCAGAGCGCGTCGGACTGCGCCAGCGAGGCGGCGATGGCCGCGTCGGCCACGATGCCGGCCTCGAAGGCTTCCTCCATCAGCTCGCCGAACGCCTGCGTGGCGTGCGCCTCGCTGTGCGGGTCGCTGCTTTCCAGCAGCACGTACCAGGGATGGTCCTGCTCGAACGGCGCGCGGCAATCGGGGAAATGGCGCGCCACCAGCGCCATGCAGGCCCCGCTCATCAGCTCGAACGCGGTCAGCGTGGCGGCCAGCCGGCGCTGGGCCAGCTCCAGCAGGCGCAGCGCGGCATGCGGGTCGGCCACGGCGGCCAGCGCGGTCATGCGCGCGGCCGGGCGCGGATAGAGCTTGAGCGTGGCGGCGGTGATCACGCCCAGCGTGCCCTCGGCGCCGATGAACAGCTGCTTGAGGTCGTAGCCGGTATTGTCCTTGCGCAGCGCGCGCAGGCCGTCCCAGATCTCGCCGTCGGGCGTGACCACTTCCAGCCCCAGGCACAGCTCGCGCGTGTTGCCGTAGCGCAGCACCTGCACGCCGCCGGCATTGCTGGCGAGGTTGCCGCCGATGGTGCAGCTGCCTTCCGCGCCGAGCGAGAGCGGATAGAGGCGGTCCGCCTCCTGCGCGGCCTGCTGGACGTTGGCCAGGATGCAGCCGGCCTCGGCGGTCAGCGTGTTGTTGAGCGGGTCGATCTCGCGGATGCGGTTCAGGCGCGCGGTGGACAGCACCAGCGCGTGGCCGCCGCCGTCGGGCACGGCGCCGCCCACCATGCCGGTATTGCCGCCCTGCGGCACCAGCGGCACGCGGTGCGCCGCGCACCAGCGCACCACCGCGGCCACGTCCGCCGTGGTGTCCGGCTGCGCCACGGCCAGCGTGCGGCCGGTGAAGTTGCGGCGCCAGTCGGTCAGGAACGGCGCGGTGTCGTCGGGCGCGGTCAGCAGCCGCCCGGAGAAATGGCCGCGCAGGCCATCCAGCGTGCCAGTGGTCATGCGAAGGGTCTCCTGTTCTGCGTTCTTGTTATGGATCTGGTGCGAGGCGTGCCGTATGCGGCACGCCGTATATCAGGTGCCGGCGGCTGTCCGGCGTCATGGGTCGGGCCGGTCTTGTGTTCCTTGTCTTCCCTGTCTTCCCATGCCCGCCGGACACGCGCCGCCGTCAGCCGGCGATGCGCATGGCCGGGGTGATCTGGCGCGGATCGGTGGTCAGCTCCAGCACGGCGGGCTTGCCCGCCGCCAGCGCGCGCTCGAAGGCGCCGGCGAAGTCCTCGGTGCGCGTCACGCGCTCGGCCCAGGCGCCGCACGACTGCGCCATCGCCACGAAGTCCGGGCTGGGGATGTCGGTGCCGCTGACGCGGCCCGGGTAGCGCTTTTCCTGGTGCATGCGGATGGTGCCGTACATGCCGTTGTTGACCACCACCACCACGAGGTTGGCGCCGTAGGCGGCGGCGGTGGCGATCTCCTGCGGGTACATCAGGAAGCAGCCGTCGCCGGCGAAGCACACCACCGTGCGCTGCGGGTCGCGCAGCTTGGCGGCGATGGCCGCCGGCAGGCCGTAGCCCATCGCGCCGCAGGTGGGCGCCAGTTCGGTGCGCGGCTGGCGGTAGGCGTAGTAGCGGTGCAACCAGACCGTGTAGTTGCCGGCGCCGTTGCTCAGCACGGCGTCGGCCGGCAGGGTCTGGTTGAGGTGATCGACCACCGCGGTCATGTCCACGCCGCTGAGTTCGGCGTGCGGCTTGCCCGGCGTGACGAAGGCGATGTGCGCGGCGCGCGCGGCGCCGGTCCAGTCGCCCCAGGCCACGCTGGCCGGGGCCGGCAGCGCGGCCAGCATGGCCGCACCAGTCTCGGTGCCGGCCTCGATGGCGAGTTCGGGCTGGTAGACGCGGCCCAGCTCGGCGCTGTCGGCGTGCACGTGGATCAGGCGCTGGCGCGGCGTGGGCGCCTCCAGCAGCGTGTAGCCGTCGGTGGCGATGTCGCCCAGGCGCGTGCCGAAGGCGAGGATCACGTCGGCGGTGCGCACGCGCTCGGCCAGCGCCGGGCTCACGCCCAGGCTCAGGTGGCCCACGTAGTGCGGGTCGCGGTTGTCGAGCACGTCCTGGCGGCGGAACGCGCATGCCACCGGCAGGTCCCAGCGCCGCACGAAGGTGGCGAAGTCCGCCGCCGCGCGCGGGCTCCAGTTCGCGCCGCCGGCGATCACCAGCGGCCGCTGCGCGCCGGCCAGCAGCGCGGCCAGCGCCTCGGCGTCGGCCGCGCGCGGGGCCGCCGCCACGGGCTGGTAGCGGGGGCTGTCGGCAACCTCGCACAGGCCGTCGAGCACGTCCTCCGGCAGCGCGATCACCACCGGGCCGGGCCGGCCCGAGGTGGCGCAGCGGAACGCGCGCGCCACCAGTTCCGGGATGCGCGCGGGGTCGTCGATCTCCACCACCCACTTGGCGATGGAGCCGAACATGGCGCCGTAGTCCACTTCCTGGAACGCCTCGCGGCCCTTGTGGCCGCGCGCGATCTGGCCGACGAACAGCAGCATCGGGGTGGAGTCCTGCGCGGCGATGTGCACGCCGATGCTGGCGTGGGTGGCGCCCGGCCCGCGCGTGACGAAGCAGATGCCCGGGCGGCCGGTGAGCTTGCCGTCGGCCTCGGCCATGTTGGCCGCGGCGCCTTCGTGCTTGCACACGATCAGGTCGATGGCGGGCTGGTCGTGCAGGGCGTCGAGCACGTCGAGGAAGCTTTCGCCGGGCACGCAGAAGATGCGCTCGGCGCCGTGGATGCGCAGCGCGTCGACCAGCACGCGGCCGCCCGTGCGGGCGGCCGGCGCGGCGGAAACGGAATGGGTGGACGCGGTGGCGGCAGGAGTCTGGGTCATGTCGGTCTTCGGATGATGCACTGCGGTCAGGTCTGCGCCGGCGGCTGGTGGCGCGATTCGTATGGCGAGTCACAGCGCGATTCACAGCACGATCACGGCGCGATTGTTGCGGCGCGGGACGCGAGCGGCGGCGGCGGATCGGCGGCAAGGCCGGGCAATGTGGTGATTGTTATGGCCGCCCCCCTTGCGCGCCCGGCATATGGTGCATTTCTGCTATGCGTAAAACGCAAGGCTGTGCCGTGCCGGTCGCGTGTAGATTGTGACCAAGGCGATCCCGCCCTGCCCCACCTTGCCGCTTGCCAGATGATAGCGGCCCGCGCGGGGCGGCGGAAAGAAGGATGGCCGCACAACAAGCCAGGAGACCAGCATATGCCTACCCACCGCCGGCCGCAGCGGCCCGCCCGCGTCCAGTTTCCCCAACATTTCCGTGCGGCACCGCTGTCGGCGCCACGCCGCGCCCTGCGCACCCTGGCCGCCGCCGGCGCGCTGGCCCTGCTGGCCAGCGGGCCGGCCGCCCATGCGCAGGACGCCTGGCCGACCAAGCCCGTCAACTACGTGGTGCCGTTCGCCGCGGGCGGCACCACCGACGTGCTGGGCCGCCTGATCGGCCTGCGCCTGTCGCAGATGATCGGCCAGCCGGTGGTGGTGGAAAACCGCGCCGGCGCGGGCGGCAACATCGGCTCGGACTACGTGGCCAAGGCGGCGCCGGACGGCTATACGCTGGTCGGCGGCACCATCAGCTCGCATTCCATCAACGTCAGCCTGTACCCGAAGATGCCCTACGACCCGGTCAGGGACTTCAAGCCGGTGGCGCTGATCGGCACCCTGCCCAACCTGCTGGTGGTCAACGCCGGCAGCCCGTGGAAGAGCGTGCAGGACGTGATCGCTGCCGCCCGCGCCAAGCCGGGCACGGTGTCGTTCGGCTCGGCCGGCAACGGCACCTCGCAGCACCTGGCCGGCGAGCTGTTCGCCAGCATGGCCGGCGTCAAGCTGCTGCACGTGCCGTACAAGGGCAGCAACCCGGCGGTGCAGGCGCTGCTGGGCAGCCAGGTCGACGTGCTGTTCGAGAACAGCGTGGCGGCCATGCCAATGATCCAGGCCGGCAAGCTGCGCGCGCTGGCCACCACGGCGGCCACGCGCGCGCGCGAGCTGCCGGACGTGCCGACCGTGGCCGAGGCCGGCGGGCCGAAGCTGGCCGGCTACGAGATCGTCTCGTGGCAGGCGGTGTTCGCCCCGGCCGGCACGCCGCAGCCCATCGTCAACCGGCTCGGCGCCGACATCGGCAAGATCGTGCAGGAGCCGGACATGCGCGCGCGCTTCGCCACGCTCGGCATCGAGCCGTCCGGCGCGGGCCCGGCCGAGCTGGGCGCGTTCCAGAAGCGCGAGGTGGCCAAGTGGGCGCAGCTGATCAAGAGCGCCAATATCCGGCCGGAATGACGCGGATGCATGGCCGGCGCCCATTGCCGGGTACCCAAGCGGGGCCCGGCGGCTTATGATGGTGGCCGCCGCCGGCCCTGCTGCCGTTTTCTTGCGCCGGTTCTTTCGCCATCTTCTGCCGCCATTTTCTGCCGCCTGTCTCGTCCGCCCCCTCCTTCCGCTATCCCGCTACCCGATCCCATGAGTGAACACCGCATCCCGACCGCCGCCCTGCATCAGTGGGTATCCGACCTCTGGCTCGCCGCCGGCTCCGACGCGCGCGAAGCCCGCCTGACCGCCGACCACCTGGTCGGCGCCAACCTGTCCGGGCACGATTCGCACGGCGTGGGCATGATCCCGAAGTACGTGCTGTCCTGGCTGGGCGAGCAGCTCCAGCTCAACCAGCACGTGAGCGTGGTGCACGAGTCCGGCGGCATCCTGAGCCTGGACGGCAACCGCGGCATGGGCCAGGCGGTCACCGAGGAGGCCATGAACCTGGCCATCGGCCGCGCGCGCGAGCATGGCGTGTGCGTGCTGGGGCTGCGCCGCTCGCACCACCTCGGCCGCGTGGGCCACTGGGCCGAGCAGGCCGCCGCCGCCGGCATGATCTCGATCCACTTCGTCAACGTGCTGTCCCGGCAGATCGTGGCGCCGCACGGCGGCTACGAGGCGCGCTACGGCACCAACCCGTTCACCATCGGCGTGCCGGTGGCCGGCGCCGCGCCGCTGGTGATGGACTTCGCCACCAGCGCGATCGCGCTGGGCAAGGTGCGCGTGGCCAACAACAAGGGCGTGCCGGTGCCGCCGGGCTGCCTGCTGGACGCCGACGGCCATCCCACCGACGACCCCGCCGTGATGTTCCCGCCCGCGGGCCAGCCGCATGGCGCGCTGCGCTCGTTCGGCGAGCACAAGGGCTACGTGCTGGCGATGATGTGCGAGCTGCTGGGCGCGGCCGTGACCGGCGGCCACACCATCCGCCCGGAGACGCTGACCCACGAGCACGCGGTCTGGAACAACATGCTGGCCATCGTGTTCGACCCGGCGCGCCTGGGCAGCAGCACCACCTTCGGCCACGAGGTGCAGTCCTTCGTCGACTGGGTGCGCTCGTCGAAGCTGCAGCCCGGCACCGAGGCCATCCTGCTGCCCGGCGAGCCCGAGCGCGCCTGGCGCCGCGCGCGCGCCGAGCACATTCCGGTGGACAGCGGCACGCTGGCCCAGCTCGACGACGCCGCGGCGCGCGTGCAGGCCGCGCGCGGCAAGTCGCCCGGCCCGCTGTCGCCGCTGGCGGTGGACTGAACCGCCCCCTTCGGCAACCCGTCATCGGAACCACCATGCCCCATCTCATCATCGAACTCACCGAAAACACCCGGCTGGCCTGCTCGCAGGAAGAGCTGATGGACCAGGCCAACGCCGCGCTGCTGGCCTCCGGCCAGTTCAACGAGCCGGACATCAAGTCGCGCTGCGTGACGCTGACCGCCTACCGCCAGGGCACCGAGGCGCGCGAGCGCGCCTTCGTGCATGCCACGCTGCGCATCCTCGACGGGCGCGAGCTGGCCGTGCGGCAGGCGCTCGGCAAGGCCGTGTGCGAGGCGATCGCCGAGCAGGTGCGCCCCGGCCAGGCCGGCGAAAGCGTGCAGGTCAGCGTGGATGTGGTGGAGATGGAGCGCGCCAGCTTCGCCAAGCAGGTCGTCGGCGCATAGCCGCGCCCGGCAGGAACGCAGCACCGATGGCCTCCGCGCCGCGCCGCCGCCGTGCCTTCCGGGCACGCGCGGCGCGGCCGCCACGAGAGGCCACGCAGAAAGACAATCAGTGAAGATGCCCACAGGAGACAGCGTGACCACCACCAGCCCCGCCACCGCGCCCGCCGCGCCGGTCATCCGCCTGCACGCGCAGGACAACGTGCTGATCGCCCGCACCGAACTCAGCATCGGCACGCCGGTGCCCGGCGAGACCTTCACCATCCGCAGCCAGGTGCCGGCCGGCTACAAGATCGCCGCGCGCCCGATCCACAAGGGCGAGCCGATCCTGAAGTACAACACCACCATCGGCTTCGCCGGCGCCGACATCGCGCCGGGCGCGCTGGTGTCCGGCCACAACATCGAGTTCCGCGAGTTCGACCGCGACTACGCCCATGCGCGCGACTTCGTGCCGGTGGCGCTGCTGCCCGAGGCCGAGCAGGCCAGCTTCGACGGCATCGTGCGCGACGACGGCCGCGTGGCCACGCGCAACTTCATCGGCGTGGTGGCCACCGTCAACTGCTCGGCCACCGTGGTGCACAAGATCGCCGAGTGGTTCACGCCCGAGCGGCTGGCGGACTTCCCCAACGTGGACGGCGTGGTGGCCTTCGCCCACAGCACCGGTTGCGGCATGGAGATGAGCGGCGAGCCGATGGCGATGCTGCAGCGCACGCTGGCCGGCTACATGCGCCACCCCAACCTGGCCGCGGTGCTGGTGATCGGGCTGGGCTGCGAGCGCAACCAGGTCAATGCCCTGCTCAAGGCCGAAGGGCTGGAGACCGGCCCGCGCCTGCACGCGTTCACCATGCAGGACACCGGCGGCACGCGCCGGACCATCGAAGCCGGCGTGGCCGCGGTGCAGGCGCTGCTGCCGGACGCCAACCGCGCCGCGCGCCGGCCGGTTTCGGCCAGCCACCTGAGCATCGGCCTGCAATGCGGCGGCTCGGACGGCTTTTCCTCGATCACCGCCAACCCGGCGCTCGGCGCCGCGATGGACATCCTGGTGCGCCACGGCGGCACCGCCATCCTGTCGGAGACGCCCGAGATCTACGGCGTGGAGCACACGCTGACGCGCCGCGCGGCCAGCCGCGAGGTGGGCGAGAAGCTGGTCGAGCGCATTCGCTGGTGGAAGGACGTCTACGCCGCCGGGCGCGACGTGCAGATCAACGGCCGCGTCAGCCCCGGCAACCAGGCCGGCGGGCTGGCCAATATCTTCGAGAAGTCGCTGGGCTCGTCGATGAAGGGCGGCACCGGCCCGCTGATGGACGTGTACCGCTATGCCGAGCCGATCACGCGCAAGGGCTTCGTCTTCATGGATTCGCCGGGCTTCGACCCGGTCTCCGCCACCGGCCAGATCGCCAGCGGCGCCAACCTGATCTGCTTCACCACAGGGCGCGGCTCCATGTTCGGCGCCAAGCCGGTGCCGTCGCTCAAGCTCGCCACCAATTCGCCGATGTACCGGCGGCTGGAGGAAGACATGGACATCAACTGCGGCGAGATCCTCGACGGCACCGCCACCATCCAGGAAATGGGCGAGCGCATTTTCGCGCAGATCCTGGCCACCGCCTCGGGCCAGCGCAGCAAGAGCGAGCTGCTGGGCCTGGGCGACCATGAATTCGCGCCGTGGCAGATCGGCATCACGGGCTGACGCCCGCTTGCGCCCGTTTGCGCCCGACTCCCTCCGACTCCGCCCGTACCCGACAAACTGCGCCAGGACACACCGCCTCATGCCTTCGTTGCCGACCCCGTTGCCGAACTCGCTGCTGCCCTCGCCGCTGCCCAACCGCTTCCGCGCCGACATCCTCGCGCGCCGCCGCCTGATCGGCTGCTGGTGCTCGCTGGGCAACGCCACCACCACCGAGATCCTCGGCCTGGCCGGCTTCGACTGGCTGCTGCTCGACGGCGAGCATTCGCCCAACGACGTGCTGACCTTCATCCCGCAGCTGCAGGCGCTGCAAGGCAGCGTGAGCGCGCCGGTGGTGCGCCCGCCGGTCAACGACCCGGTGCTGATGAAGCGCCTGCTCGACATCGGCTTCTACAATTTCCTGATCCCGTTCGTGGAAAGCGCCGAGCAGGCCGGCCGCGCGGTCAGCGCCACGCGCTACCCGCCGGCCGGCGTGCGCGGCGTGTCGATGTCCCAGCGCAGCAACCGCTACGGCACGGTGCCCGACTACTTCAGCGAGATCAACGACAATATCTGCGTGCTGGTGCAGATCGAAAGCCAGAAAGGCGTGGATGCCGTGGACGAGATCTGCGCGGTGGACGGCGTGGACGGCATCTTCATCGGCCCGTCCGACCTGGCCGCCGCGTGCGGGCACATCGGCAACCCCAACCACCCGGACGTACAGGCGCAGGTGGCGCGCATCTTCGCGGCCGCCAATCGCGCCGGCAAGGCCGTGGGCACGCTCACGCCGGTGGAGGCCGACGCGCGCCGCTACCTCGACATGGGCGCGGCCTTCGTCGCGGTGGGCGTGGACCAGGGCATCTTCCGCAACGCGACGCAGGCGCTGCGCGACCGCTTCGCCGGCTGAAGCATCCTGACGACCTGAGGCTGCATGGCGTGGCGCCAGGCAGCGCACATGAAGAGAGGACAGACATGAGCAAGATCGGATTCATCGGCCTGGGCGTGATGGGCACGCCGATGGCGCAGCACCTCGCGGCCGGCGGCCACGCGCTCTACGTGCACTCGCGCAGCGGCGCGCCCCAGGCCCTGCTCGACGCCGGCGCGCAGGCGTGCGCCGACGCCGCCGAGGTGGCGCGCCAGAGCGAGGTCGTTTTCCTGATGCTGCCCGACACGCCGGACGTGGAAAAGGTGCTGTTCGGCGACAACGGCGTGGCGCAGGGGCTTTCCAAGGGCAAGACCGTGGTCGACATGAGCTCGATCTCGCCGATCGAGACGCGCGTGTTCGCCGGCAGGATCGAGGCGCTCGGCTGCGACTACGTGGACGGCCCGGTGTCCGGCGGCGAGGTCGGCGCCAAGGCCGCCACGCTGTCGATCATGGCCGGCGGCAGGCAGGAGGCGTTCGACCGCGTGCTGCCGCTGCTCAAGCTGATGGGCAAGAACATCACGCTGGTGGGCGGCGTGGGCGACGGCCAGGTGGCCAAGGTGGCCAACCAGGTCATCGTCGCGCTGACCATCGAGGCCGTGGGCGAGGCGCTGGTGCTGGCCGCCAAGGCCGGCGCCGACCCGGCGCGCGTGCGCGAGGCACTGATGGGCGGCTTTGCCAGCTCGCGCATCCTGGAAGTGCACGGCGAGCGCATGATCAAGCGCACCTTCGACCCGGGCTTTCGCATCGAGCTGCACCAGAAGGACCTGAACCTGGCACTGTCCACCGCGCACAAGCTCGGCGTGAGCCTGCCCAACACCGCCTCGTGCCAGCAGCTGTTCAACGTGTGCGGCGCGCTCGGCGGCGCGCGCTGGGACCACTCCGGCCTGGTGCGCGCGCTCGAGCACATGGCCGGCCACGCCATCGGCGACAAGCCGGCGGCCAAGGGCTGATGGCGGCGGTGCGATGACGGCAGGCACGCTGAACTCGGAAGACCTGGCCTGCTTCGTCTGCGTGGCCAACACGCAGAGCATCTCGCGCGCCGCGCTCGAGATGGGTGCCGACCAGTCCACCGTGAGCCGCCAGATCGCGCGGCTGGAATCGGCGCTGGACACGCGCCTGTTCCACCGCAGCGGGCGCGGCGTGGTGCTGACCGAGGCCGGCCAGACGCTGATCGTCTACGCGCGCCAGGTCGCCGCCACGCTGGCGGAGGCGCGCGAGGCCATCCGCGCGTCGTCGGCGCAAGGGCCGGCGCAACTGGTGATCGCCGCGCAGCCGACCATCGCCAACACCGCGTTCGCCAGCATCGGCACCGCGCTCAAGCAGCGCTTTCCCGCCACCAAGGTACGCTTCGTCGAAGGGCTAGCCAGCCCGGTGCTGGCGTGGCTCGCGGCCGGCGAGATCGACGTCGCCCTGCTCTACCTGCCCGAGCAGCAAGGCGCGCTGAAGGTGGACATCCTGCTCGAGGAAGACCTGACCCTGGTCACGCCGACCTCGTGGAGCCATCTCGGCCCGACCTTTGCCGTGCGCCGGCTCGCCGAAGTGCCGCTGATCCTGCCCAGCACCGGCCACGGCCTGCGCGTGCTGGCCGAGTCGCTGGCCGCGCGCAGCGGCACCGCGCTGCAGCTTGCGCTGGAATGCGATGCCTCCAACACCGTGGCGATGCGCCTGGTGGAAGACGGCTGCGGCGCCACGCTGCTGCCGTTCGCCGCGGTCGCCGACCGCGTGGCGCAGGGCCGGCTGCACTCGGCCCGGCTGGTGGATCCGGTGGTCACGCGCCAGGTGGCGCTGGCGACCGCGCGCAACCGCCCGCCGGTGCCCGAACTGTGGGACATCATGCAGACGGTGCGGCAGTCGGTGCGCAATATCGTGATGTCCGGCGCGTGGCCGGGGGCGCGGCTGATCTGAGCCGGGCCGGGCATGGCGGGAGGAGGCGTGCCCCCTTGTGCCATTCCTGCCGGCGGCATGACTGGTATCCGGTGGACAATCCTGGGTGCCGATCGCGCCTTTTTTCTCGCGGCGGCTCCCCGCCCGCGCCGCCGCTTCATCGCCCCCTGGATTCAGGCCGGCTTGATGTTCTGGTTGTGCCGGAACAGGTTGCCCGGGTCGTAGCGCCGCTTCAGTTCCGCCAGCCGCGCGTAATTCGGCCCGTAGGCCGCGCCCACGCGGTCGCCCTCGTCCTGCGTGAGGAAATTGACGTACACCGTGCCCAGCGCATAGGGCGCGGCCGCCGTGAAGACCTCGCGCGCCCAGGCGACGCAGGCGGCGTCGCTGGCCGCGTCGTCCCAGCGGCCGTGCACGTTCATGATGAAGTTGGCGTCGCGGTTGGCGTAGGCGGTGGCGTCCGGCGCCACGCGGTTGGTCTGCCCGCCCATCGCGCCGATGAAGATCTCGGTCTGCGGCGACGGCAGCCGGGTGAGGCACGCCGTCAGCACCTCGATCAGGCCGTCGTCGAGCCCGGCGAAGTTGTGCGACTTCCAGTAGTTGCGCGCGCCCGGCACCAGCATGGGATCGAATGCCTGCTGCCACGAGGCGAAGCGCATCGGGCCCAGGTGCTCGCCATAGGGCGTGCCGAGGTTGCGCAGCGGCGCGGCGAGCTGCGGGCCGTTTTCCACCGGGCCGATGTAGCAGACCGCGAGCGCCACGACGGGCTTGCCGTGCACCTCGGCCGGCAGGAACGGCAGCGGCGGCGCCTGCCGCAGCACCGCCCACACGGTGAGCTCGTCGGGCATGCCGGGAAAGCGGTCGCGCAGGCCCTGCAGCACCGTGCCCGCCTGCTCCAGCGGATAGACGATCAGCCCGCCGTAGATCTCGGGGCCGACCGGATGCAGGGCGAACTCGAACATCGTCACCACGCCGAAATTGCCGCCGCCGCCGCGGATGGCCCAGAACAGGTCGGCGTGCTCGCCCGCGCTGGCGCGCAGCAGCTTGCCGTCGGCCGTGACCACGTGCGCGCCGGTGAGGTTGTCGACCGAGGCGCCGAACTTGCGGCTGATCCAGCCGAAGCCGCCGCCGAGCGTGAGCCCGGCCACGCCGGTGGTGGAGTTGATGCCGAGCGGCGTGGCGAGGCCGAAGGCCTGCGCCTCGTGGTCGAACTCCGCCAGCGTGGCGCCGGGCTCGACGTGGGCGCGCCGCGCCACCGGGTCGATGCGGACCGACTTCATGCCGGACAGATCCAGCGTGATACCGCCGTCGCATACCGCGTGGCCGCCGATGTTGTGGCCGCCCGAGCGCACCGACAGCAGCATGTTCCGGTCGCGCGCGAACGCCACCGTGGCCATGACGTCGGCCGCGCCGGCGGCCTTGACGATCAGCGCGGGGCGCCGGTCGATCATCGCGTTCCAGATCGTGCGGGCCTCATCGTAGCCCGCTTCGCCGGGCAGCAGCGCCTTGCCGCGCAGCCTTGCCCTCAATTCTTCCACCAGTTCACCGGACAGGTCAGCCATGATGCACCTCGCGACGTGAGTCCCCGGTTCGGTAGCTGGCCACGCGGCCGGCAAACGCGCGCACGGCATGCCCCCGCCGAAGCGTCATGTCGGCGGGAAAAGCGGCATGGCGAAGCGAACGGAGCAACGCGGTGGCAGCAGGCCGGGCGCCTGCCGTGGCGGCGCCCTTTGCCTTGTGCGGCTGGTTTGTGCGGTGTGTTGTCGCCGCGGTGGGGAACGGATCCTTCCCCAATTTAAGGTTGGCGCCGCGCCAATGTAAAGGCGTCCGGGACGCGTGTCCCGGACGCCGGCGGAAACCGGCCGCGCGGCGGGACTCAGGTCACGGGCGCCGGGTTGAACAGGGCCAGCGCATTGTGCAGCTTGTGATGCTCGGCCCAGGTCTTCCTGCGTCCGCTCGCCACGTCCAGCATCAGGAGGAAGAGCTCCCAGCCCACGTCCTCGATGGTGGCCTCGCCGGTGGCGATGCGCCCGGCGTTGACGTCCATCAGGTCGTGCCAGCGGCGCGCGAGGTCGCTGCGCGTGGCGACCTTGATGACCGGCACCTCGGCCAGCCCGTAGGGCGTGCCGCGGCCGGTGGTGAACACGTGCAGGTTCATGCCGGCGGCAAGCTGCAGCGTGCCGCAGATGAAGTCGCTGGCCGGGGTGGCGGCGTAGATCAGGCCCTTCTGCGTGAGCTTCTCGCCCGGCGACAGCACGCCGGTGATGGCGCTGGTGCCGGACTTGACGATCGAGCCCATCGCCTTTTCCACGATATTGGACAGGCCGCCCTTCTTGTTGCCGGGCGTGGTGTTGGCGCTGCGGTCCACGCGTCCCTTTTCCAGGTAGCGGTCGTACCAGTCCATCTCGCGGATCATGGCCTGCGCCACCGCGGGCGTGGCCGCGCGCGCGGTGAGCTGGTCGATGCCGTCGCGCACTTCGGTGACTTCGGAGAACATCACCGTGGCGCCGGCGCGCACCAGCAGGTCGGTGGCGAACCCGACCGCCGGGTTGGCCGTCACGCCCGAGAAAGCATCGCTGCCGCCGCACTGCACGCCCACCACCAGCTCGGAAGCCGGGCAGGTCTCGCGGCGGCGCTGGTCCAGCCTGGCCAGGTGCGTGTGCGCCATCGCCATGATGGAATCGATCATGCTCTCGAAGCCGACGTGCGCGTCGTCCTGCAGGCACACCACGCCGACGTCGAGGCTGCCGGCGCCGGCCTGCGCGGGCATGGTGCCGGCCGGCATCAGGCGCTCGGGCTGGAGCTTCTCGCAGCCCAGGCTCACCATCATCGCGGTGCCGCCGAAATTGGGGTTGAGCGCGATGTTGCGCAGCGTGCGGATCGGCACGATGGCGTCCGGCGCGTCGATGGCGACGCCGCAGCCATAGGTGTGCTCCAGGCCGATCACGTCGTCCACGTTGGGATACTGCGGCAGCAGCTCGGCCTTGATGCGGCGCACCGCGTGCTCCACCACGCCCGACACGCACTGCACGGTGGTGGTGATGGCGAGGATGTTGCGCGTGCCGACCGAGCCGTCCGGGTTGCGGAAGCCCTCGAAGGTGTAGCCCTCCAGCGGCGGCAGCGGCGCCGCGGCGCGCGTGCCGACCGGCAGGTCGTGCAGCTCGGGCGCGACCGGCATCTCGATCACGCGCTCGTTGACCCAGCTGCCGCGCGGCAGGTCCTTGAGCGCGTAGCCGATCACCACGTTGTAGCGCACCACCGCGTCGCCGGCCTTGAGGTCGGCCAGCGCCACCTTGTGGCCCTGCGGCACGCGCTCGCGCAGCGTCAGCCCGTCCGCGAACACCGCGCCTTCGGGCAGCCCGCCGTCATTGGCGACGATGGCCACGTTGTCCTGCTCGTGGATGCGGATGTACAGCGGGACGCCCTGCGCCTGCGCGCCCGCCGTCGCGCCGCCCGGTTGTTCAATCTTGATATCGATCACCGACATGACCTTCCTTGTTCCTTGCCAGATACGTGCCCAGATGCGTGCCGCGCGCCGCTCAGGGATGCCTGAGCTCGACGCGCCCGATTTCCTTGACGATCACCAGATAGCTGATCACCGTCACCAGCGCGTTGGCGCCGACGAAGACCAGCGCGCCGTTGAACGAGCCGGTGGCGCCAAGGATATAACCGATCACGATCGGCGTGACGATGCCGGCAATATTGCCGAACATATTAAAAATACTGCCGGCCAGCCCGATCACTTCCTTCGGCGCGGTATCGGCCACCACGGCCCAGCCCAGCGCGCCGATGCCCTTGCCGAAGAAGGCCAGCGCCATGAAGCCCACCACCAGCCATTCGCTGTCCACGTAGTTGCAGGCCACCATGCTGACCGACAGCAGCATGCCGGCGACGATCGGCACCTTGCGCGCCATCGTGAGCGAATGGCCGCGGCGCAGCAGTGTGTCCGAGATCACGCCGCCCAGCACGCCGCCGAGAAAACCGCAGATCGCCGGCAGCGAAGCCACGAAGCCGGCCTTGAGGATGGACATGCCGCGCGCCTGCACGAGGTACACCGGGAACCACGTCAGGAAGAAATACGTAAGCACGTTGATGCAGTACTGGCCCAGGTACACGCCCAGCAGCATGCGGTTGGAGAGCAGTTGCTTCACATAGAACCAGCGCGCGCCGGCGGGCTCCTTGCCGGCGCGGGCCTTGCCGCCGTCGCCGCTCATCTCGATCAGGCCGCCGCCCTGCCGGATGTGCTCCAGCTCGGCGCGGTTCACCGCCGGATGCGTGGCCGGGCTGCGCACCACCTTGAGCCACAGGCCCGCCAGCACCATGCCGAACGCGCCCATCCACATATAGACGTGATGCCAGCCGAGCGCATGCGTGAGCCACGCCATCAGCGGCGTGAACAGCACCGCGGCGAAGTACTGCGCGGAATTGAAGATGGCCGAGGCGGTGCCGCGCTCGGCCGTGGGGAACCAGCTTGCCACGACCTTGGCGTTGGCCGGGAACGCCGGCGACTCCGCCAGCCCGACGGCGAAGCGCAGCACGAACAGCGTGGTCACGGCCGCGCCGACCGTGGCGAACACGCCGATAAAACCCTGCAGCAGCGTGAACAGCGACCACAGGAAGATGCTGCACGCATAGATGCGGCGCGCGCCGAAGCGGTCGAGCAGCCAGCCGCCCGGGATCTGCGCCATCACGTAGGCCCAGCTGAAGGCGGAGAAGATGAAGCCCATCTGCACGGCGTCGAAGCCGAACTCCTGGCGCATGGCCGGGCCGGTGATGGAGAGCGTGGCGCGGTCGGCGTAGTTGACCGTCGTCACCACGAAGATCATCAGCAGGATCCAGTAGCGGACGTTGCTGCGGCGGGTGGCCTCGCCGGCCACGGTGAGGGTGTTGCTGGGATTCATGGGGTCTCCGGCAGGCCGGCCGCGCGCGTGGAGGCCCCCTTCCAACCGGTGCCGGCCACATCGAGACTGCCGCCGGCCTCGTGATATGTCATCGTATGACTGGAATTATAAGCACCTGGTTTCGAATGCGAAGCTAAGTGTTTACCCGATGTCGGGCTGCAGGACCGATTGGTCGCCGGGCGGCTTTGCCGATGGGACATGGCGTGCGGGAGAAGGCGTCCGAAGCGCTACCGCACCTGTCTTTCAGCGAGCTTTCAGGCATCCGGCGGGTATTCGGCGGACATTCGACGCGGAGCGGCGCATCGAAGCCGGTCCCCTGCCCGACCGGCCAGCGCTGCCGCTTTCCGCCATCGCGACCTTCCGCAATCGCCTCTGTGACAAATCCGCTTGCATAAACCCGGTCACAGTTGTACGATGACATATCTCAAGAACGAGTGCTCCCCACGGGAAGCACGGAGCCAACTGACCTAAACCTTGCCCTTGCGGCGCTCAGGACCAGCCATCATGACCACACCACAAGAACTCAAGCAGATCATCTCGGAAGGCCTGCTCTCCTTCCCCGTGACCGACTTCGACGCGCAAGGCGACTTCCGTCCCGACACCTACGTGGAGCGCCTCGAATGGCTGGCGCCCTACGGCGCCACCGCGCTGTTCGCCGCCGGCGGCACCGGCGAGTTCTTCTCGCTGACGCCGGACGACTATGCCAACGTGATCCGCACCGCCGTGGAAACCTGCGCCGGCAAGGTGCCCATCCTGGCCGGCGCCGGCGGCCCGACCCGCATGGCCATCGCCTACGCCAGGGAAGCGCAGCGCCTGGGCGCCAAGGGCATCCTGCTGCTGCCGCACTACCTGACTGAAGCCAGCCAGGAAGGTATCGCCAACCATATCGAGGAGGTGTGCAAGTCGGTCAACATCGGCGTGATCGTCTACAACCGCGCCAACTCCCGCATCAACGCGGAGATGCTGGAACGGCTGGCCGACCGCTGCCCCAACCTGATCGGCTTCAAGGACGGCGTGGGCGAGATCGAGCCGATGGTGCGCATCCGCCGCAAGCTGGGCGACCGCCTGTCGTACCTGGGCGGCCTGCCGACCGCGGAAGTCTATGCCGCGGCCTACAAGGCGCTGGGCGTGCCGGTGTATTCGTCGGCCGTGTTCAACTTCATCCCGAAGACGGCGATGGACTTCTACCGCGCCATCGCCGCCGACGACCACGCCACCACCAATCGCCTGCTCGACGAGTTCTTCCTGCCCTACCTGGACATCCGCAACCGCCGCGCCGGTTATGCCGTGAGCATCGTCAAGGCCGGCGCCAGGCTGGTCGGCCATGACGCGGGCCCAGTGCGCGCGCCGCTGACCGACCTGACCGAGCAGGAATGCGAGCAGCTCGACGCGCTGATCAAGAAGATGGGTCCGCAGTAAGCGGGCCGGCCGGCGGGCCGCCTCCGGGCCGCCGGCTGTCTTGCGCGGAGCCCGTCCCGGCTCCGCTCGCCGCCGCCGTTCCTTCCGCATCCTTTGCTTCCTCCGTCTCCTCCTCCCCCCTGCCGGCCCAGTTCCCCGCCTCGCGCTCCAGCCGCGCCCGCATGAAATCCATCAGCGTGCGCGTGGCCAGCGTGGGAAAGCGGTTGGGCGCGGTCAGCATGTAGATGCTGTCGCCCACGCCTTCGGGCTCGTATTCCGGCAGCACCGCCACCAGTTCGCCGCGCGCGATCTGGCGCCACACCGCATAGCGCGGCAGCAGCGCCACGCCGAGGCCGCCCGTCACCGTCTCGACCAGGAACGGGTAGTCGCCCGACTGGATGCGCGGCGCCACGCGCAGCATCAGCTGCGTGCCGGCCATCTTGAGCTTGAGATCGAAGCGCCGCCCCAGCGAAGCCGGGGAGATCAGGTCGCAGCCCGCCAGCGCCTCGGCGCTCGCCGGCGCGCCGTGCCGCGCCAGGAAGTCCGGCGCCGCGCACAGGGTCCAGCCCACCGCGCAGATGCGGCGGGCCACGTGGTCGTCCGGCGGCTGGGAGGTGATCTTGAGCGCCACGTCCACCTCGGCGGACACGAGATCGCCGATGTAGTCGTTGATCAGCACCCGCAATGAGATGGCCGGATACTGCCGCGCGAACTCCAGCAGCACCTGCGCCAGGTAGAGATGGCCGAGGCCGGTCGGCAGGCGGATGCGCACGTCGCCGCGCACGGTCTGGCCGAGGCTGTCGATCGAGGTGCCGGCGGCCTGCAGCTCGTCCAGCATGCGCACGCCGTGGGCGTAAAGCAGGCGGCCCGCCTCGGTCAGCTCCACGTGGCGCGTGGTCCGCCGCATCAGTTGCGCGCCCATATGCTGCTCGAGCGCCTTGAGGCGGCGCGAGACGTTGGAGCGGGTCATGCCACCGCGCTCGGCGGCGGCCGTGAGCGTCTTCGATTCGACCAGCGTGACGAACAGGCGGATCAGGTTGAGATCGAGATGTCCGAGGGTATTGTCAATCATGGATCAACACGGTTGGCACAGTCAGGCGGATTGTTACCGCGGGAGATGCGCCGTAGCATAAGCCATCCCCAGCCACCTGACGATTCCGCGTTCGATACCGATGGCCCAGACCCAGCCCCCGCACCCCACTCATCCTTCCGCTTCGCCTGCCGACCTGCCCTTCGCCGGGCTGCGCGTGCTCGACATCAGCCAGGGCATCGCCGGGCCGTACTGCGCGCATATCCTGTGGCAGCAAGGCGCCGAGGTGGTCAAGGTCGACCCGCCCGCGGGCGACTGGGGCCGGCACGTGGGCGTGGTGCGCGGCGAGCACAGCGCGCTGTCGGTGGCCTACAACGGCGGCAAGCGCAGCGTCTGCGTCGACGCGGCCACCGATGCCGGCAAGACCCTGCTGTTCGACCTCGCGCTGCGGGCCGACGTGGTGGTGCAGAACTTCCGCCCGCAGGTGGCCGAGCGTCTCGGCGTGGGCTACGCCGCGCTGGCCGCGCGCAACCCGGCGCTGGTCTATGTGTCCATCAGCGGCTACGGCGCCGACGGCCCCTATGCCGACCATCCCGCCTCGGACTCGGTCATGCAGGCCGACAGCGGATTGATGTTCGCCAACCGCCTCGCCGACGGCACGCCGCGCCGCATCGGCATGCTGCTGGCGGACGCGGCCACCGGCCTGTACGCGGCGCAGGCGTGCGCCGCCGCGCTGTGCCGGCGCTTCCGCACGGCGAGCACCGGCGCCCACGTGGAATTGAGCCTGTTCGACGCCTGCTGCGCCTTGCAGGCCAACAACATTCTCGAATACGCCATCCAGGGCACGGCCGCGGCCGGCCCGGTCAGCGCGCCCAACGGCGTGTTCCCGACCCGCGACGGCAGCATCACGCTGCTGGCCCTCAACAATGCGCAGTTCGGCCGGCTCTGCCAGGCGCTCGGCCAGCCCGGCTGGGCCGCGGACCCGCGCTTTGCCGACAACGCCAGCCGCATGGCCCATGCCGGCTGGCTGCGCGACGCGGTCACCGATTGCCTGGCGCGCGAGCGCACCGCGCACTGGCTCGATGTGTTCCAGGCGCACGACGTGCTCCACGCGCCGGTGCGCGACCACCGGCAGGTGCTGGACCATCCGCAGGCCGCGCAGCAAGGCACCTTCCAGCAGATCGAGCAGCCGGGACTGGGCACGCTGCCGTTCGCCGGCATTCCCGCCCGCGGCCTGCGCCGCCCCACGGGCGCCGCGCCCCGCATCGGCGAGCACACCGAGGCCGTGCTGCGCGAATGGGGTGTCTCCCAGGACGATCTCGACCGCTGGCTGGCGGCCGGCGTGGTGCGGCAGGCGGCGGGAGCCGCGGCATGATGCGCGCCCTGCTGTGCGACCGGTTCGGCCCGGCCGAGGACGTGCGCGTGGCGGACATCCCCGCCCCCGCGGCGCTCGACCCGCATGCGGTGGTGATCGCCGTCGAATACGCCAGCGTCAGCCACGCCACCGGCCTGATGGTGGCCGGACGCTACCAGACCAGGCCGTCGCTGCCCTTCGTGCCCGGCACCGAGGCGGTGGGCCGCGTGGTCGCCCGCGGCAGCGCGGTCACGCGCCTGCGCCCCGACGACCGCGTGGTGGCCATCGCCGACTGGGGCTGTTTCGCCGAGCAGGTCTGCCTGCCCGAGTACACGGTCTACCCCATACCGGATGCGGTCGACACCCTGCGCGCGCTGCCGGTCCCGCTGTCCTACGGCACCGCCTACTGCGGGCTGGTGTGGCGCTGCGCGGTGCAGCCCGGCGAGACCGTGCTGGTGCTGGGCGCCGGCGCCGGGGTCGGACTGGCGGCGGTGGAGATCGCGCGCGAACTCGGCGCGCAGGTCATTGCCTGCGCCAGCACCGAAGCCAAGCGCGAGGAGGCGCTGCGGCGCGGCGCGGCGCACGCGCTGGCCCCCGAAGACCTCGCCGCC
The DNA here is from genome assembly GCF_058789195.1 of Cupriavidus sp. FW216-B1. Taxonomy (NCBI): domain Bacteria; kingdom Pseudomonadati; phylum Pseudomonadota; class Betaproteobacteria; order Burkholderiales; family Burkholderiaceae; genus Cupriavidus; species Cupriavidus sp. FW216-B1. The sequence goes on from NZ_JBYTEL010000001.1 coordinate 914,013, forward strand.
GCCGTCAAGCGCGTGACCGGCGGGCGCGGCGCCGACGTGGTGGTGGACCCGGTGGGCGGCGACCTGTTCGACCAGTCGCTGCGCGCGGCCGCCGCCAACGCCAGGCTGCTCAGCGTGGGCTTTGCCAGCGGGCGCATCCCGCAGGCGCCGCTGAACCTGCTGCTGGTCAAGAACCTGACGCTGCACGGCTTCTTCGTCGGCCGCTATATCGGCTGGACGCCCGCCAACGAGCGCGCGCAGCACGCGCCCGCGCTGCAGGCCGTGATGCAGACGCTGCTGGCGTGGGCCAGCGCGGGAAAAATTCGGCCGACCGTGTCGAAGGTGTACCCGATGACCGGGCTGGCCGAGGCGCTGCACGCGCTCGAAGCCCGCCAGGTGGTCGGCAAAGTCGCGATAAAAATCCAGGAGACAGAACCATGCACCACCACGCCGGCCGCAGGGCCGCAACCGGGCTAGCGCTGCGCGCCGCCACCCTCGCCACCGTCGCCATCGCCATCGCCTGCGCCTTGGGCGCGGGGGCCGCGCGCGCCGCCGACGACTACCCGCAGCACCCGATCCGCCTGGTGCTGCCCTATCCGCCGGGCGGCCCCACCGACCTGCTGGCGCGCGTGGTCGCCGTGCGCATGGGCGACACGCTCGGGCAGACCGTGGTGGTGGACAACCGGCCCGGCGCCAGCGGCATGATCGGCGCCGAGAACGTGGCCAAGTCCGCGGCCGACGGCTACACGCTGCTCGCCAACGCCTCGCTGCACGTGATCAACCCGAGCATCTACCCCAAGATGCGCTATGACGCGTTCCGCGATTTCGTGCCCATCACGCAACTCGCGGACGTGCCGCTGGTGCTGGTGGTCAACAACGAGTCGCCGGTCAAGACCGTGCGCGACCTGATCGCCCTGGCCAAGGCGCGCAACGGCAGCCTCAACTTCGGCTCGGCCGGCAACGCCTCGGCCCAGCAGCTTGCCGGGGAATCGTTCAAGATCGCCGCCAGCGTGTCGATGCAGCACGTGCCGTACAAGGGCAGCTCGCCCGCGCTGACCGACCTGATGGGCGGCCAGATCCAGCTCATGTTCGACTCGATGCCCTCGGCCATGCCGTTCATCAAGGCCGGCAAGCTGCGCGCGGTGGCCGTGACCACGCTCAAGCGCGCCCGCGCGCTGCCGGACGTGCCGACCGTGGCCGAATCCGGCCTGCCCGGCTTCAACATCAGCACGTGGTACGGCCTGTGGGCGCCGCGCGGCACGCCCGGCCCGGTGGTCGAAAAGCTCGCGGCCAACGCCGCGCAGGCCCTGCGCCAGCCCGACGTGCAGCGCCAGTACGCCGAGATGGGCGCCGAGCCGGTCGGCTCGTCGCCGGCCGAGTTCGCGCGCTACACACAGGCCGAAGGCAACAAATGGGCCGAGATCGTGCGCAAGTCGGGCGCCAAGGCGGACCAGTAGAACCCCGCGCAGGCATGTCGATCCCGTAACCGGCGTTCGCGCATGCCGCGGGTGCGGGCGCCCGGGCGTCCCCGCCCGCACACTTCGCGCCGCACCGCCCGCCGCGCCGCATGCGCGCCGCGGCACCGCGCCGCCCCCGGTTTGATCCAGCGCAATGGCCATGCGACATGGCGCCAGAGATGGCGCCGTGGCACATATAGTTCTTGAGCACCGCTAGCGGACACGGCCGGGCTGCCGCAATGGCCCTGTCCCGATGGCCGCCGGCGGCGCCCCGATAGCCATATCCGCGTGCTGGAGACAATGATGCCTGTGATGCTGAGCCCTCACGAGATCGCAGCCCTGATGATCCTTAACGATTCGGCGCGCCATCGCGAGCTGGATCCCGCCGACATCGGCGCGCTGGTCGAGCGGCAGCTGGTGCGCCTGGAAGCGCCGGTGCCCGGCTGCAAGCGGATGCACGTGACCGGAGACGGCCATCGTTTCCTGCGGGCCATCGGCTGGCTCTGCTAGCCGCCCGCGCTGTCCTTTCCATCCGCCTTCACCCGAAGCTCCCGCCAGCAGCGCATCGACCACGCCGGCCGGCACGCTGCCCGCGGCCACGTACCGCACATGATCTGAACGAGGCTTGCCATGAACCAGGAAAAACTGCTGACGTACCAGCCTGTCGCCGGACTGCTGCCGAGGCCCTCGGCCGGCACGCCGGCGAAGACCATCGCGCTGCCGGCGCCGGACATGACCACCGGGCTGCCGCTGATGGGCGCGCTCTGGCAACGCCACAGCACGCGCGAGTTCGGCACGGAGGCACTGTCGCTGCACCGCCTCGGCGAGCTGCTGTGGGCGGCCAACGGCATCAACCGCGCCGCCGCCGGCGGACATACGGCGCCCTCCGCCCACGGCATCCACGAGATCGACGTCTACGCCGCCTTGCCGGGCGGCCTGTACCGCTACGATCCGCAGCAGCATTGCCTGCTGCTCAAGCGCGACATCGACGCGCGCGGCCTGACCGGCTACCAGGACTTCGTCAAGGAAGCGGCGCTCGACCTCGTGTACGTGGTCAACCACGGCCGCATGACCGGCATGCCCAGGCAGCAGCAGGACGTGTTCTCGGGCGTGGCCGCCGGCGCCATCGCCCAGAACGTCTATCTCTACTGCGCGTCCAGCGGGCTGGCCACCGTGGTGCGCGGATGGCTGAACCAGCGCCAGCTCGCGGAAGCCATGTCGCTCAACGAGGACGAGGTGCCGGTGCTGGCGCAGTCGGTCGGGTTCCCGGCGGCCGGCGGCGCGGCGCAGTAACCCCCGCCGCGCGGCCTACAGCGCGAAGCTGTCCGCGCGCGCCAGCGGCCAGTATTTCTCGTAGAGCTGGTAGCGGAAGTTGCCGTTGAGCAGGTCGCCCGGCGCGAGGAACTTGAGCAGCTCGGACATCAGCCGCACCTCGTTGGGCGAGATGCGGCGCACGATGTGGTGCGGCTCGAGGTCGCCCGGATGCTGCAGGCCGGCGGCCTGCAGCAGTTCCTGCAGCGCGTGCAGGGTCTGGCGGTGGAAGTTGGCCACGCGCTGGGCCTTGTCCGGCACCACGATGGCGCGCTGGCGCACCGGGTCCTGGGTGGCCACGCCGACCGGGCAGCGGTCGGTGTGGCATTTCTGCGCCTGCACGCAGCCCAGCGCGAACATGAAGCCGCGCGCGGAGTTGCACCAGTCGGCGCCGGTGGCGAGCGTGCGCGCCACGTCGAAGGCGGTGATGATCTTGCCGCTGGCGCCGATGCGGATCTTGTCGCGCAGGTTTGCGCCGACCAGCGTGTTGTGGACCAGCAGCAAGCCTTCCTGCAGCGGCACGCCGATGTGATCGACGAATTCCAGCGGCGCCGCGCCGGTGCCGCCTTCGGCGCCGTCGACCACAATGAAGTCGGGCAGGATGCCGGATTCGAGCATGGCCTTGACGATGCCGAAGAATTCCCACGGATGGCCGATGCAGAGCTTGAAGCCGGTGGGCTTGCCGCCCGACAGGTCGCGCAGGCGCTCGACGAACTGCAGCAGGCCCAGCGGCGTGGAGAACTCGCTGTGGGTGGCCGGCGAGATGCAGTCCTCGCCCATGCCGATGCCGCGCGTGGCGGCGATCTCGGGCGTCACCTTGGCCGCCGGCAGCACGCCGCCGTGGCCGGGCTTGGCGCCTTGCGAGAGCTTGACCTCGATCATCTTGACCTGCGGCGAGCGGGCCTGCTCGGCGAACTTGTCGGGGTCGAAGCGGCCGTCGGCGCGGCGGCAGCCGAAATAGCCCGAGGCCACTTCCCAGATCAGGTCGCCGCCCTCGGCGCGGTGGTAGGGCGAGATCGAGCCTTCGCCGGTGTCGTGGATGAAGCCGCCGATCTTGGCGCCGCGGTTGAGCGAGCGGATCGCATTGCCGGACAGCGCGCCGAAGCTCATCGCCGACACGTTGAACACCGACAGCGAGTACGGCTGGGCGCGGCCCTCGCCGACGGTGATGCGGAAGTCGGCCGACGGGATGCGGGTGGGCGCGAGCGAGTGGCTGATCCATTCGTGGCCCGCCAGGCGCACGTCGATCTCGGTGCCGAAGGGCCGGCTGTCGACCTCGTTCTTGGCGCGCTGGTAGACCAGGCTGCGCTGCTGGCGCGAGAACGGCATCTCGTGCGTGTCGTCCTCGATGAAGTACTGGCGGATTTCCGGGCGGATGAATTCGAAGAAGAAGCGCAGGTGGCCCCAGATCGGGTAGTTGCGCAGGATGGAGTGGCGCGACTGGCCGATGTCGCGCAGGCCGACCAGCAGCAGCGCGACCGGCACGGCGAGCCAGCCCGGCGAGATGCGGTGGGCCGCGGCGAGGACCGCGCAGGCGAGCAAGGCCAGCGCGGACAACCACACCGCGCCGTAACGACGAGAAAACATGGATGCTCCTAGGTGCCGGCCCCGGGCCGGCGGCCCCGCGATTATCGCCGTTCCGCGCGAATCCGGCATGGCGGCGGTTGCCTCGCCGGATGCCGCGCATGGCGGCCGCGCGGGCGGCGCTGCAAAGAAAAAGGAGCCGGCAAGCGGCTCCTTCTCTCAAGCTGCATTCAGGCTTCCCCGTGGAAGCCCGGCACAGTCGCCGGTCAGGCGGCGGCCGCGTCCTTCAGCTTCTTCAGCGGGCGCACCTTGACCTTGACGCTCGCGGGCTTGGCCGGGAACCAGCGCTCTTCACCGGAGAACGGGTCCTTGCCGAAGCGCTTCTTCTTGGCCGGCACTTGTTGCGCCGTGACCTTCATCAGGCCGGGCAGCGTGAATTCGCCGGCGCCCTTCTTGTGCAGCGCGCTGACGATGGTGTTTTCCAGATGGGCCAGCACCGTCTTCACGGCCTTGGCTTCCAGCTGGGTCTGGGCTACCAGGTGAGCGACCAGGCTCGACTTGTTGAAGGTTTCCTTCAGCGGCTTCGGTGTTACCGCAGCAGCGGGAGCAGCCTTCTTGGCCGGCGCGGCCTTCTTGGCAGCAGCCTTTACGGGTGCTTTGGTTGCCGGTGCCTTCTTGGCAGCGGTCTTGGTTGCAGTCTTCGCGGTCGGATTCGCTTTGGTCGCCATATCGATAAATATGAGTTGAACAGAAGGATGTCGCACGGGATGTGGCACCCGATGCCGCGCTGGTTCTTGACCAGCCGGCTGTCGGCGCGCGACACCGACTGAATCATAGCGGAAACGAGCGCACGTCAAGGGGTTTTCGTGCTTGTCGATGCAAAAAGCGGGGTTTTCCCCGGGTTTTTCCGGGTTTTTTCCTGTCGTGGTGCGCCGTTGTGTCGCGTGGAAGCAGCAGCGCGCACCGCTTTGGCCCCTGAAAACAAGGGGTAAACACGAAAACGGGGAACGCGAGGCGCGCGCGCGCGCGGTACCGGCGGCGGAAAAAAATCAGCAACGTCCTAGTCATGCGTCGAGTCCGAACGCGAACACCGGCCCGAGCAGCAGCGCGCCGAGCGCGATCATCAGCAGCCCGCCGTCGAGGTGCTTCCACTCGTGCAGCACGGCGCGCGCGCCGGCGTGCGGCCAGAACAGCGCGATCACGCCGAGCAGCACCGCCGCGACCGCGCCGGCCAGCAGCAGCGCGCGCCGCGCCGTGCCGGACCGGCGGCGCGAAGGACTATCATTGGGGACGCGAAGGTCTGGCATGGCAGGCTCCCGGAAAGGCGGCAACGACGAAGGCGCCGATTGTGGCGAGCACTCCCTGAACCGTGCCTGAGCGCCGCGTTCAGCCTCCGTTCAGCCAAGCCCGCGCACCATGCGTCCACCATGCGCCCGATGAAGACAGACCCCGCCGCCCGCCGCCCCCGCTGCCGTTTTCGCTACCCGCTGCCGCTGCTGGCCGCGCTGTCGCTGCTGTGCGCCGCGGCGCCCGCGCATGCCGACAAGGACGCCGACCGCGCGCGCGCCGCGGTGCAGTCGGGCGAGATCCTGCCCCTCACCCGCATCCTGGAGACGGTCGCGGCACAGTACGCCGGCGACGTGATCGGCGTCAAGCTCGACCACGACGACGGCCTCTGGCAGTACGAGGTCAAGCTGCTGCTGCCCACCGGCGCGGTCGCCAAGCTCGAATACGATGCCCGCACCGCGGCCCTGCTCAAGGCCAAGGGGCGCGACCTCGACCAGGCCCGCAAGAAACCCTGAAGCCCGCATGCGCATCCTTCTGGTGGAAGACGAAGCCACGCTCGCCGCCCAGGTCCGTGCCAGCCTGGCCGACGCCGGCTACGCGGTCGACACCGCCGCCGACGGCATCGACGGCTGCCACCTCGGCGCCACCGAGCCCTACGACGCCGTGGTGCTCGACCTCGGCCTGCCCGGGCTGGACGGCCTGTCCGTGCTGCGCCGCTGGCGCGCGGCGCAGGTCAACGTGCCGGTGCTGATCCTGACCGCGCGCGACAGCTGGACCGACAAGGTCGAAGGCATCGACGCCGGCGCCGACGACTACCTCGCCAAGCCGTTCCGCATGGAAGAATTGCTGGCGCGCATCCGCGCGCTGATCCGGCGCGCCCACGGCATGCCGGCGCCGGAGCTGGCCTGCGGCCCGCTGCGGCTGAACCCGCGCACCGGCGTGGCCACGGTGGACGGCGCGGCCGTGGTGCTGACCGCGCACGAGTTCAAGGTGCTGGACTACCTGATGCACCACCCGGGCGCCATCGTCAGCAAGGCCACCCTGACCGGGCATATCTACGCGCAGGATTTCGACCGCGACAGCAACACCATCGAGGTCTTCGTCGGCCGCCTGCGGCGCAAGCTCGGCGTGGACGTGATCGAGACCGTGCGCGGCCAGGGCTACCGGCTGCGCCCGCCGCCCGCGCCGGCAGGAGACTGAGCCATGCGCCAGTCGCTCGCGCTGCGCCTGCTCGCGGTGGCGGCCATCTGGCTGGCCGCCGCGCTCGGCGGCACCGGCTGGCTGCTGTCCACGCTGTTCGCCCGCCACGTCAACCAGACCTACGTGCGCCAGCTCGACAACCAGCTCGCCAGCCTCGCCGCCGCGCTGGACTGGAGCGCCGACGGCAAGCTCGCGCTGACGCGCGCGCCGGCCGACCCGCGCTACGAGCTGCCCTACTCCGGCGCCTACTGGCAGGCGCAAGGCGGCGGCAGCACGCTGCGCTCGCGCTCGCTGTGGGACGCGGACATGCCCACCACGGTGGACAGCCGGGTCGCCGGCAGCCACGCCGAGGTGCGCCCCGGGCCCAACGGCCAGTCGCTGCTGGTGGTGTCGCGGCCGATCGTGCTGGCCTCGGCCGATGCGCCGGTGACGCTCTCGGTGGCGCTCGACCGCACCGAGCTGCGCGCCGCGCGCCAGGCGTTCAACCGGCTGCTGGCGTGGTCGCTCACGGCGCTCGGCGCCGGGCTGCTGCTGGCGGTGGCGGCGCAGGTGAAGTTCGGGCTGGCGCCGCTGGCGCGGCTGCGCCAGGCGCTGGCGGCCATGCAGGCGCGCCGCGAAAGCCGGCTGGGCGGCACGTGGCCGGCCGAAGTGGTGCCGCTGGTCAGCGAGATCAACAGCCTGCTGGCGCGCAATGCCGACGCGCTGGCGCGCTCGCGCCGGCAGGCCGCCGACCTCGCCCACGCGGTCAAGACGCCGCTGGCCATCCTCGCCAACGAGGCCGCCCGGCTGCCCGGCGACGCCGCGCGCGCCGCCGCCGCGCAGGTCGAGGCCATGCGCCGCCAGGTGGACCGCCACCTGGCGCGCGCGCGCGCGGCCGGCGCCGCCAGCGCGCGCGGCGCGCGCATCGAGGCCGGCCCGGCCGCGGCCGAGCTGGCGCGCGCGCTGGCCCGCCTGCATGCCGGGCGCGCGATCGCCATCGAGGTGGAAGGGGAAGGACACTTTGCCGGCGACCGCCAGGACCTGATCGAGATCCTCGGCAACCTGCTCGACAATGCCTGCCAGTGGGCCGCCTCGCGCGTGCGCGTGACGCTGGCCGAACGCGGGGAAATGCTGGAAGTGCGGGTGGAAGACGATGGCCCCGGCATGCCGGAGGCGGCGCGCGAGCTGGCCACGGCCCGCTTCGCGCGGCTCGACGAAACCGCCGCCGGCAGCGGCCTGGGGCTGGCCATCGTCAGCGAGATGGCCGCGCTCTACGACGGCGGCCTGGAACTGGGCCGCGGCGAGCTGGGCGGGCTGCTGGCCCGCCTGACGCTGCCGGCGGGCCAGCCCTGAAGCCGGCGCGCCGGCTTCAGCAGGCCGAGGCCGCGGTCATCTTGAAGATGCCCTGCGCGTTGCCGGCGTCGAAGGACAGGTCCAGCGTGCCGGCGGTGCCTTCGGTGGCGGGCACGAAGTCGCGCGTGATGAACTCGTAGAACGAGCCCGGCACGGTGCGCTTCACGATGGCGCCGTCCGCGCCGACGAAACCGCGCTCGACCGGATCGGCCTTGAACGCGGTCTGCAGCACGCGGCCCGAGCGCGAGACTTCTACCGTGTCCTTGATCGGGCGGCCCAGGCCGCGCTGCGCGTCGGCCACGGCGCGCACGTCGGCCACGCGGTCGGTGGCGTGGTTGAAGGCGTTGCCCTCGGTGGAGATCCAGGCCATCTCGGCCGATTCCTTGAGCAGCAGCTCGTAGTCGGCCAGCGCCGGCGCGGCGTGGTGGCGCTCGAAGCAGGCGGCCAGTTGCGGCACCAGGCGCGCGGCGTCGGCCAGCGGCAGGCTGGCATCGCGCTCGAGCACGGCCAGCAGCACCACGGCGTCCTCGCCCAGCGGGTCGGCGGAGCCCGACACCACGCGCGACACGGCGGCCTGGAATTCGGCGCTGAAGCGCTCCGGATGCAGTTCGCTGAGGAAATACTGGGCGATGTCGTCGGGCAGGTCGGCGTGCGCGTAGGAGCGGCCGGTCATGCCGATGCGCTCCAGCGGATAGGTGCCGTTGAGGCGGTAGCCCAGCGGCCCCAGGATGCGGGTGAAGGCGATCTCGCCGCCGGGCAGGCTGCCGCAGTCCCACTTCACGGTGCGCAGCGCGCCGTGGTCGAACACCACGCGGCCGCCGGACCGGATCACGTCGCGGGTGTAGGCCATGCCGGTTGGCACGCGCTCGAGGATGCCGGCGAACAGCACCATGTTGAGGGCCTGCGCCACTTCGGCGCGGCTGGCCGTGTCGCCGCCAGCGTTCAGCAACTCGGGCGAAACATTCATCAATTGCAGCAACTCGGTTGCCTGTGCTTCGCCACAGATGGTTTCGAGCAGGCGTTGCAGATTCGGCTTGGTCATGGTCAATACGCTGGAAATCGTTTGTTTTCGGGGGACGGCGGGAGCCTGGAGCCTCCCGGCGGCCTTATTGTGAGACCGCGCGGGACTTCGTACAATTGATAACTTCGCACCAACTTCCTTCCAAAAACGCACTATGCGCAAAGGCATACCCAGCCTCACCGCGCTGCAGATGTTCGAGGCCGCAGCGCGGCTGGGCAGCTTCACCCGCGCCGCCGACGAGCTGGCCGTGACCGAAAGCGCGGTCTGCCGGCAGATCGCCGCGCTCGAGGCGCGCCTGGGCGTGCCGCTGTTCCACCGCATCCGCAAGCGCATCGCGCTCACGCCGGCCGGCAGCACCTATGCCGAGGAAGTGCGCGAACGGCTGGACCAGATCGAGCAGGTCACGCTGGACGTGATGGCGCAGCGCCCGCGCGGGCGCGCCATCGAGCTGGCCATCGGCCCGACCTTCGCCAGCCAGTGGCTGATCCCGCGCCTGCCGCAGCTGGCGCAGGCCCTGCCCGACCTGACGCTGCACCTGTCGGCGCGCACCGAGGCGTTCGAGCTCAGCGATACCGCCTTCGACGCGGCGATCTACTACGGCGAGGGATTGTGGCCGGGCACCGAGGGCGAGCGCATCCTGCAGGAAGGCCCCTCGGTGCCGGTGTGCAGCCCGTCGCTGCTGGGGCGGCGCAAGCGGCTGGACCTGGCGCAGTTGCTGGCGCTGCCGCTGCTGCACCTGACCACCCGCCTGCGCGCGTGGCACGACTGGCTGGCGGCGGCGGGCGCGGCGCTGCCGGCGCAGGCCATGCGCGGCCCGCGCTACGACCTCTACACCATGCTGGCGCAGGCCGCCGCCGCCGGCGTGGGCGTGGCGCTGATTCCGCGCATCCTGATTGCCGAGGAGCTGGCGCAGGGCCGGCTGGTGATGCCGCTGGCCGCGCTGCCGGCCGAGGCCGAAAGCCGCAAGGCTTATTATTTCGCGCACCGGCGCGGGCTGGCGCCCGACGACAAGGTGCTGCAGCTGCGCGGCTGGCTGCTGGCGCAGGCCGCGTAGGCGGCCGCCCGCTCAGTGCGCGTGGGCGCTGACGGCCTCGCGCGTGTCGCGCGCCAGGCCGAGCGCGAAGGCGGTCTCGGCCACCAGGAACAGCGGCCCCACCACCAGGCCGGACAGGTCGTCGACGAAGGCGGGCTTGCGGCCTTCGTAATAGTGGCCGACGAACTGGATCACCCAGCCGATCACGAACAGCCCGATGCCCCAGGCCAGCCAGGCGCCGGTGGACAGCGCCGCCAGCAGGCCGCCCACATAGACGAAGCCCGCCAGGATCGCCGTCATGGCCAGCCCGAAGCCGGCCGACAGGCGCAGGTAGAACAGGCACGACAGCGCGTACAGCACCATCGCCGGGGTCAGGTAGGCCGGGCCCTCGCCGAGCGGCATGGCCGGGCGCGCGAGCAGCGTGGTCACGGCCAGGACGATCATCGGAATGCCGATAAAATGCGTGAACACATTGCGCGGATCGCGGTGGTAGGCCGCGTAGTTCGCGAGGTGGTCGATCAGTGTTTTCAACTGTGTCTCCTGCCGTCCCGCGAATGCCGCCGCTCGCCGTGCGGCTTATGATGGGGCCGGATGTGGCGGTATGGTAAAGGGGCGCCGGCACGCGGGTCTGTCCGGTTTTTGACAGTCCCCGGCCGCCCCGGCAGAGGGAAAACACCAAGCCCGCCAGGCCAGACAAAAACACAGGAGACGACGATGCCCGCAACGCCACGCGCGCAGCCGCCCGACCCGCTGCCGGTGCTGCGCGCGGGAAGCTGGTTCGCCGCGCTGCCCGCGGCCATGCAGGACGCGCTGCTGCGCGACGCCACGCCGCGCCGGCTGGCCGCCGGTCAGTTGCTGTTCGCGCGCGGCGACGCCTTCGACGGCATCTTCGCGGTGCTCGCCGGCACGCTGCAGATCGACGCCCACAGCGCCGCCGGCAAGGCCGCCCTGCTTGGCCTGCTGGTCCCGGGCGCGTGGTTCGGCGAGATCTGCCTGTTCGACGGCCTGGCGCGCACCCACGACGCGCACGCCACCAGCGCCGCCACCGTGCTGCACCTGCCGCGCGACAAGCTCTACGCCATGCTGGCGCAGCATCCGCAATGGTGGCGCGAGTTCGGCAAGCTGCTGGCGGCCAAGACGCGCGAGGCCTTTCATTACGTGGAAGAGACCCAGGTGCTGCCGCCGCTGGCGCGCACCGCGCGCCGGCTGGCGGCGATGGCGCAGGCCTACGGCGACCTGCCCGCCGGCGGGCGCCGCTCCGTGCACATCCCGCAGGAGCAGCTCGGCCAGATGCTCGGGCTCTCGCGCCAGACCGTCAACCACGCGCTGCGCGAGCTGGAAGCGCGCGGGCTGCTGCGGCTGCATTACGCCGATATAGAACTGCTCGACGTGCCGGCGCTGCTGGCGCTGTCCTGACCTCGCATGACGATACCCATGACCACACTGAACACGCCGACCACGCCGACCACGCTGAGCGCCCCGCGCCTGCAAGCCTATCTCGGCCACATCGGCCACCCTCATCCGCCGGCCCCCGACCGCGCCGCGCTCGACAGCCTGATCGCCGCGCACCTGGCGCGGATTCCGTTCGAGAACATCGACGTGCTGCTGCAGCGGCCCGTGCGCATCGGCATCGACGCCGTGTTCGACAAGCTGGTAAGCCGGCGCCGCGGCGGCTATTGCTTCGAGCACAACACCCTGCTGGCCGCCGCGCTGCGCGCGCTCGGCTACGGCGTCACGGCGCTGGCCGCGCGCGTGCGCTGGCACGTGCCGGACGCGGTGCCGACCATGCAGTCGCACATGCTGCTGCGCGTGGAAGCCGCGCACCTGAGCCATATCGTGGACGTGGGCTTCGGCGGCCCCACGCCGTACCGCGCGCTGCCGCTGCCGCCGGCCGGCGAGGCCGATCCCGCGTTCCCCTACCGGCTGGCCGCGGCCCCGGCGGATGCCGCGCCCGCGGCCTTCCACCAGTACGACATGGAAGCGCGCGGCGCCGAGGGCTGGTTCCGTCTCTACCGCTTCGACCTCTCGCCGCAGCAGGAGATCGACTACGAGCAGCGCAACTGGTACACCGCCACCCACCCGGACAGCCTGTTCCGCAACAGCCTCACCGTGGCGCGCTCGCAGGGCGAGGCGCGGCTCACCCTGCTCGACGGCGAGTTCCACGTGCGCGCGGCGGACGGCAGCGTGCAGCGCGAACGGCTCGATGCGCCCGATGATGTGATCGCGCTGCTGGCCGGGCGCTTCGGCCTGGCGCTGGAGCCGGCCGACGCGCAGGCGCTGAAGGCGATGCTGCCGGCGCTGTTGTCAGCATCGCGCGCCGGCTGAGCGCCGGCCGCGTGTCAGGCGCCGGCCGGCTGCGTCTCGAATCCGGCCTGCGCGAGCAGCGCCGGCAAGCCGGTCTCGCCGACCAGGTGCAGCGCGCCGACCACCACCAGCGCCGGCGTGCGCGCGGCGATCAGCGCCAGGATCTTCGGCAGCCACAGCCGGTTGCGCGCGTCGACCAGGGCCGCCAGCGTGGCCGGCCACTGCGCGCGCCGCTGCGCCAGCAGCGCGGCGAACGGCGCGGCCTGCCCGCTGCGCCACCAGCGCACCATGTCGGCCGGCTCGGCGGCGGCCAGCGCGGGCTGCGCGGCGAAGAACGCCAGCATGCCGAGCTGCTCGTGCAGCGGCACGTCGCGCAGCAGGCGCAGCGCCTCGCCGGCGTCTTCGAGCGCCTCGGCGGGCAGGCCGTCCGCCCGCGCGCGCATCCACAGGTAGCGGTCCACGCCGTGCTGCGCCACGATGCCCTGCCGCGCCGCCAGCGCGAACTGCAGGTGCAGCGCCGCGAACACCGGACGCAGGCGCTCCAGCTCGGCGGCGGGCAGGCCGAAGTCCTGCCACAGCGCCCGCACCTGCCCGAGCACGGCGGGCGCGAGATGCCGGCCGAGGCCGTCTCCTTCCGGGAAATAGGCCGCGCCGCCGTCCGGCACGCGGTCCAGCGCGACCTCGAAGACCACGCGCGAGGCCGCGCGGTAAGCCTGTTCCGCCGCCGGCGCCAGCGCCGTGAGCGGCGCATCGAGTACGTGGATGGCGCCAAGCAGGGCGACGCCGGTGTTCCTGATTTGCCAAAGCATGAAGCATATCTCCCCGGCGCGGGCAATGCCGCCGCCGCGCCGCCAGCATACCGCCTCCCGCTGTGCAGAACACGGCCATGCACCGCGTGAATTGCCGGCAGAAAAAACACTGATAAGCCGGGCCGGCCGCCGCTTTGCGTGTGGACTGGGCCATGCCGCCCGACCATAATCTACCGGGCGGTAGCATTGCGCGGCGCGCCGGCAGGTCCGGCGGGTCTGGCTTCCGCGCCCGCATCCCGATCACGCTTTTCATAAAACATCCGGTCCCGCGCGGCGAGGACCCGGACATCTGGAGACACGCATGTCATTGTTCGACCTGACCGGCAAGGTTGCCATCGTCACCGGCTCTTCGCGCGGCATCGGCCGCGCCATCGCGGAGCAGATGGCGGTACAGGGCGCCCGTGTGGTGATTTCCTCGCGCAAGGCCGAGGCCTGCCAGGAAGTCGTCGACGCCATCAATGGCAGGCATGGCGCCGGCACCGCCATCGCCGTGCCCGCCAACATCTCCTCCAAGGAAGACCTGCAGCGGCTGGTCGACGAGACCAGCCGCGCCTTCGGCAAGATCGACGTGCTGGTCTGCAACGCCGCCTCCAACCCCTACTACGGGCCCATGAGCGGCGTCACCGACGAGCAGTTCCGCAAGGTGCTGGACAACAACGTCATCTCCAACCACTGGCTGATCCAGATGGTGGCGCCGCAGATGATCGCGCGCCGCGACGGCTCCATCATCATCGTGTCGTCGATCGGCGGGCTGCGCGGCTCGCCCACCATCGGCGTGTACAACGTGTCGAAGGCGGCCGACTTCCAGCTCGCGCGCAACCTCGCGGTGGAGTTCGGCCCGCACAACGTGCGCGTGAACTGCATCGCGCCGGGGCTGATCAGGACCGACTTCGCGCGCGCGCTGTGGGAAGACCCGGAGCGCTACAAGCAGTCGACCCAGGGCGCGCCGCTGCGCCGCATCGGCGAGCCGGTGGAGATCGCCGGCGCGGCGGTGTTCCTGGCCTCGGCGGCCAGCACCTTCATGACCGGGCAGGCGATGGTGGTGGACGGCGGCGTGACGATCTGAGCCGCGCGGGCGCGCCCGCGCCCGCGCGCGCGCCCACTGTTCCCGCTGTTCCCTCGGGAGTCCGCCGGCGGCGGGCTCCATTCCGCCATGCAGTCAGGGAGGCACCGATGCCGAACCAACCGCAAGCGGCCGCGTCCTGGCCGGCCATCAGCCTGGCCGAGGCGCATGCCCGCCTCACCGCGCCCGGCGCGCCGTTCGAGACCGAGACGCGCGTCATCCGCGGCATTCCCACCACCATCTTCAGGAACGCGCCGCCCACGTTGCGCGAGCTGTTCCTGCTCGCCCGCGCGCAGGGCGGCAAGACCTTCGTGGTCTATGAGGACGAACGGGTCTCGTACGACGCCTTCGGCCGCGCCGCGCTGACGGTGGCGCACGCGCTGGCCCGCGACGGCGTGCGCAAGGGCGACCGCGTGGCGCTGGCCATGCGCAACCTGCCCGAGTGGCCGGTGATCTTCTACGGCGCGCTGCTGGCCGGCGCCATCATCACGCCGCTCAACGCCTGGTGGACCGGCGCCGAGCTCGAATACGGGCTGGCCGATTCGGGCAGCCGGGTCGCCTTCGTCGACGACGAGCGCCTGGGCCGCATCCTCGAACACCTGCCCGGCTGCCCCGCGCTGGAAAAGGTCTACGTCAGCCGCGCCGGCGCCGCGCGCGGCGACGCGCGCATCGCCGCGCTGGAAAGCCTGCTCGGCGCGCCCGATGCGTGGGCCGCGCTGCCCGCGCTGCCGGTGCCGGACATCGCCATCGAGCCGGACGACGACGCCACCATCTTCTACACCTCCGGCACCACCGGCAAGCCCAAGGGCGCGCTCGGCACGCACCGCAACTCGGCCACGGTGGCGGTGGCCGGCCTGTTCAGCCCGATGCGCAACTGCCTGCGCCGCGGCGAGCCGATTCCCGCGCCCGATCCGCTGGCGCCGCAGAAAGGCATGCTGCTGTCGGTGCCGTTCTTCCACGTCACCGGCTGCATGGCGGCGCTCAACGGCGCGCTGGCCAACGGCAGCAAGATGGTGCTGATGCGCCGCTGGGAGCCGCTGCGCGCGATGGCGCTGATCGAGCGCGAGCGCTGCACGGCGGCGGGCGGCGTGCCGACCATCGCGTGGCAGCTCATCGAGCATCCCGAGCGCGCGCGCTTCGACCTGACCTCGCTGGAGAACATGAACTACGGCGGCGCGCCCGCCTCCGCCGAGCTGGTCCGGCGCATCACCGAGGTGTTCCCGCATTCGGCGCCGGGCATCGGCTGGGGCATGACCGAGACCTCGGCCACCTTCACCAGCCACAGCGCCGAGGAATACGTGGCGCGCCCGGAAAGCAGCGGCCCTGCGCTGCCGGTGGGCGAGATGAAGATCGTGGACGGGCGCGGGCGCGCGCTGCCCGCGGGCGAGACCGGCGAGCTGATGGTGCGCGGCGCGAACGTGGTGCGCGGCTACTGGAACAAGCCCGAGGCCACCGCGCAGGCCTTCGTGGACGGCTGGCTCCGGACCGGCGACATCGCGCGGCTGGACGAGGACGGTTTTCTGTACATCGTGGACCGCATGAAGGACATGCTGATCCGCGGCGGCGAAAACATCTACTGCATCGAGGTCGAAAGCGCGCTCTACGGCCACCCCGCGGTGATGGACGCGGCGCTGGTCGGCATCGCCCACCGCACGCTGGGCGAGGAGCCGGCCGCGGTGGTCGCGCTGAAGCCCGGCGCGCAGGTCACGGAAGCCGAGCTGCAGGCCTTCGTGGGCGAGCGGCTGGCCGCGTTCAAGGTGCCGGTGCGGATCGTGTTCTGCCCGGAGATGCTGCCGCGCAACGCCAACGGCAAGATCCTGAAGTCGACGCTGCGCAAGATGTTCGATGCGGCGGCCTGACGCTGGCCCGACGCGGCCACGGCGGCACGGCTGCGTGCCGGCCCCGCGTTCCGCGCCGCGCCGCTCAGCCGCGCCCGACGAACGGCATCTTGGTGGCCATCACGGTCATGAACTGCACGTTGGCGTCGAGCGGCAGGTTGGCCATGTGGACCACCGAGCTGGCCACGTGGGCCACGTCCATGAGCGGCTCCGGCGCGATCTCGCCGTTGGCCTGCGGCACGCCGCGCGCCATGCGCGAGGCCATGTCGGTGGCGGCGTTGCCGATGTCGATCTGGCCGCAGGCGATGTCGTGGGCGCGGCCGTCGAGCGAGAGGCTCTTGGTCAGGCCGGTGATGGCGTGCTTGGTGGCCGTGTACGGCACCGTGTTCGGCCGCGGCGCGTGCGCCGAGATCGAGCCGTTGTTGATGATGCGCCCGCCGCGCGGGCTCTGCGACTTCATCAGCGCGAAGGCCGCGCGCGAGCACAGGAACACGCCGGTCAGGTTGGTGTTGACCACCGCCAGCCACTGCTCCACCGACAGTTCGTCGATCGGCACCGCCGGCGCGTTGATGCCGGCGTTGTTGAACAGCACGTCGAGCCGGCCGAATTCCTTGCGGACCGTCTCGAACAGGCGCTCCACCGAGGCCGGGTCGCCCACGTCGCACTGCACCGCCAGCGCGACGTGGCCGTCCGCGCGCGCCTGCGCGGCCAGCGCCTCGATCGATTCGGCCGTGCGGCCGGCGAACACCACGCGGTAGCCCGCCGCCAGCAGCGCCTGCGCCACCGCCTTGCCGATGCCGCGGGCCGCGCCCGTCACCAGCGCCACCTTGCCTTGCTGAGTCATGTTGTCTTCTCCGATGCTTGATTGGAATTGCAGCGGGCCGGGCCCGGGGCCTGGCCCGCCGGATGGGAATGCGTGGACGATGCTGGACGATGCGGATATGGCGGGAAGCGGGATCCCGGCGGCGCTACCTGATCGGAATCGGCGTGTCCGCCCCCACCGGCACCGCGGTCACGCTGTTCTGCGGACTGCCGGAGACGATGCGGTCGGAATACGTGAGGTAGACCAGCGTGTTGCGCTTGCGGTCCACCGTGCGCACCACGTGCAGCGCCTTGAACAGGATCGACATGCGCTCGGAGAACACATTGTCCTGCTGGCGCAGCGGCTCCTTGAACGAGATCGGGCCCACCTGGCGGCAGGCGATCGAGGCTTCGGCCGGGTCCTCCGCCATGCCGAGCGATCCCTTGATGCCGCCGGTGCGCGCGCGCGACACGTAGCAGGTCACGCCCGCCACCACCGGATCGTCATAGGCTTCGATCACCACCTTGTCGGAGCCCGTGATGCGGAAATTGGTGCTGACGCTGCCGATCTCCTCGGCCCGCGCCGGCAGCGCGAGCGCCAGCAGCGCCGGCACGGCAAGGGCAAAAGCGAGCTTGCGCTTCATCATGGTCTGCATGGCCGCGCCCATCGTCTCAGGACGCCTTGCCGGTGATCTCGTCATGCCGTTTTTCCATTTCCTGGCGCAGCTGGCGGCGCGCCTGCGCGGCGGCGAAGCGCTGGCGCTCCACCTCGTCGCGCGGCTGCAGCGTCGGCACCTCGGCCGGGGCGCCGTTGTCGTCCACCGCCACCATCGTGAAGTAGCAGCTGTTGGTATGGCGCACCAGCTTGCTGCGGATGTTCTCCGTCACCACCTTGATGCCGATCTCCATCGAGCTGCGGCCCGTGTAGTTGACCGCCGCCAGGAACGTCACCAGTTCGCCGACGTGGATCGGCTGGCGGAACACCACCTGGTCCACCGACAGCGTCACCACGTAGCGCCCCGCGTAGCGGCTGGCGCAGGCATAGGCCACCATGTCGAGATACTTGAGGATGGTGCCGCCGTGCACGTTGCCGGAGAAGTTGGCCATGTCCGGTGTCATCAACACGGTCATGGAAAGCTGGTGGGACAGGTCATTCATGATCAAAATCCGGATTCTGGGGGCTGCCGGGCAGGTCCGCGAAGGCCCGCGCCGATGCCCGGCAGTGTAACCCGGAACGGCCGCGCCGCCGCGCCCGCGCGGGCGGGGACGATGCCGCCGGCGATACCGCCGGAGACACGGGCAATGAGATGCGGGAGATGGGAATGCGGGACGATAAAAAAGCGGCCTTTCGAGGCCGCCTTCTCATTTCCGCTGCGCTGCAGACGCGAACTGCTTACTTCTTCTTGTTCACAGCGTCCTTGAAGCCTTGGCCGGCGGAGAACTTCACCGTCTTGGCGGCCGGAATCTTGATGGTTTCGCCAGTACGCGGGTTGCGGCCGGTGCGCGCTGCGCGCTTGCCCGAGCCAAAGCTGCCGAAACCCACCAGCGTTACCGAATCACCCTTGGCAACCGCCTTCTTAATGTTGTCCAGAGCGGCATTCAGCGCGCGCTCTGCTGCAGCATTGCTCAGTTCCGCGTCAGCGGCGATGGCAGATACCAGTTCACCTTTATTCATGGCTGATTTCCCTTGTTGGTCGTCGTCATCGGAGTGTCTGCCACGCGGCAAATCACCGATCGGCGCAGTCTAATCCGCGCTTTACGCATTGGGCAATCCCCAGTGGCACCAATGCAACGAAAAAAGCCGGAAATCCTTGAGTCAAGCGCCTTTGCGGGGAATTTACACTCCTTTTCCACGCTTTCAAATACGGTTCGTGAGGGTAGCCGAATTCGAACGCGCGTAAGTCCGCGGGCACGGCGCGCGAGCCTGTCCGGCACCGGCCGCCCGCCCCCGCCGCGCGGCCCGGAAGCCCCTGGCGCCCCCGTCGGAACCGGCAGCGCCACCGACGCCGCCATGCACCGATATGGCGACAACGCTCATTTTGGTGCAGACCGACGCCATCCACACGCCCCAAATCAATGCACCGCATCATTTTGGCGCAGGCCGCGCGGGCCGCCGGCTCGCCTCCCGGCGCGCGGCACGGCACATTCTGCCCGCCCGCGGCCGACATTGCCAGTCCCCGATCGCCACCGCCGGCCACAAAGCAGTGCGGCAACCACCAAGACGGTGCAGTCATGCACCTGCATGGGACCAATCTGGAACGGTTATTGCATACGGGTGCTCCCATTTTGAGCATGAGGAATGTATGGACAATTGGAAGAGCGGCACCGATGCCCTGTTCATCCTGTTAGGGGCGATCATGGTGCTCGCCATGCACGCGGGCTTTGCGTTTCTTGAGCTCGGCACGGTGCGCAAGAAAAACCAGGTCAATGCGCTGGTCAAGATTTTGGTGGATTTCGCCATATCCACGATTGCCTATTTCTTTATCGGCTATACGGTGGCTTATGGCGTGGAGTTCCTCGCCAGCGCCCAGACGCTGGCGCAGCGCAGCGGTTATGAACTGGTGAAGTTCTTCTTCCTGGCGACATTTGCCGCGGCCATTCCGGCGATTATCTCGGGCGGCATTGCCGAGCGCTCGCGTTTCAACCCGCAACTGGTGGCCACCTTCGTCCTGGTCGGCCTGGTCTACCCGTTCTTCGAGGGCATCGCCTGGAACAACCGCTTCGGCGTGCAGGACTGGATCGCCTCGGTGGCCGGCGCCCCGTTCCACGACTTCGCCGGCTCGGTGGTGGTCCATGCGATGGGCGGCTGGATCGCGCTGCCGGCCATCCTGCTGCTGGGCGCGCGCCGCGGCCGCTACCAGAAGGATGGCCGCATCAGCGCGCATCCGCCCTC
Source organism: Cupriavidus sp. FW216-B1 (assembly GCF_058789195.1). Taxonomy (NCBI): domain Bacteria; kingdom Pseudomonadati; phylum Pseudomonadota; class Betaproteobacteria; order Burkholderiales; family Burkholderiaceae; genus Cupriavidus; species Cupriavidus sp. FW216-B1. The sequence goes on from NZ_JBYTEL010000001.1 coordinate 933,865, forward strand.
CAACATCCCGTTCCTGGCGCTGGGCGCCTGGGTGCTGGCGGTGGGCTGGTTCGGCTTCAACGTGATGAGCGCGCAGACCGTCGACAAGATCAGCGGGCTGGTGGCGATCAACTCCCTGATGGCGATGGCCGGCGGCACGCTGGCGGCCTGGGCCGCGGGCCGCAACGATCCCGGCTTCGCCTACAACGGGCCGCTGGCCGGGCTGGTGGCGGTGTGCGCGGGCTCGGACCTGATGCACCCGCTGGGCGCGCTGATCACCGGCGCCATCGCCGGCGTGCTGTTCGTCTATCTGTTTACGCTGGCGCAGAACAAATGGCACATCGACGACGTGCTGGGCGTGTGGCCGCTGCACGGCCTGTGCGGCGCGTGGGGCGGCATTGCCGCCGGCATCTTCGGCGCGCGCGCGCTGGGCGGCATCGGCGGCGTCTCGCTGGTCGCGCAACTGATCGGCACCCTGCTGGGCATCGTCATCGCCCTGGTCGGCGGCACCGTGGTCTACGGCACGCTCAAGAAGGTGGTCGGCATCCGGCTCGATGCCGAATCGGAATACAACGGCGCGGATCTCTCGCTGCACCGCATCTCGGCCACGCCGGAGCGCGAAACCAGCTGGTGAGCCGGCCGCCGCAGCAGACACCAAGCCCCACAATTCTGTGCTTGAACTTCCGCTCGCCGCAACGCAATAATGCGTAGCCCGCACGTGCGCCGCGCCGCCGGCGCGCGCGGGCGGCGCCGCACGACGTTCGGTGTTCATGAACCTGCAAGAGCCGGCAAGGGAGAACGCGATGGATGCCACCACGCTGCAGAAGCTACAGGAAGTCGTCGTCGCCTACGCGACGGAGTTTGGGGTCAAGGTGCTTGCCGCCCTGGCCTTCTGGGTGATCGGCCGCTGGCTGATCCATTTCGTGGTGCGCCTGGTGCAGGGCTCGCTGGCCAAGCAGAAGGTCGACCCCACGCTGCTGCGCTACGTCGGCTCGATCGTCACGGTCACGCTGAACGTGGTGCTGGTGATCGGCATCCTCGGTTATTTCGGCATCCAGACCACCACCTTCGCCGCGCTGATCGCGGCGGCCGGCGTGGCCGTCGGCATGGCGTGGTCGGGCCTGATGGCCAACTTCGCCGCGGGCGCCTTCCTGGTGGTGCTGCGCCCGTTCAAGGTCGGCGACTTCGTGACGGTGGCCGGCGTGACCGGCACGGTCAGGGAGATCGGCCTGTTCGCCACCACGCTGGACACGCCCGACAACGTGCTGACCGTGGTCGGCAACAACAAGATCTTCTCCGACACCATCCAGAACTTCAGCGCCAACGCCTTCCGCCGCGTCGAGCTCAAAGCCCAGCTGGCCGGCAGCACCGATGCGGCCGCGGCCATCGCGCTGCTCAAGGAACGCCTGGCCGCGCTGCCCAACGTCCTGGCCGAGCCCGCGCCGGACGTGGAAATCCTGGAGTTCACGCTGGTCGGCCCGGTCCTGGCGGTGCGCCCGTACTGCCATAACGACAATTACTGGCAGGTGTATTTCGACACCAACCGCGTCATCCGCGAGAGCTTCGGCGAAGCCGGCTACGCCGCGCCGATGCCGGCGCAACTGGTGGTCGTGCAGCAAAGCGGCGCCGCCGCGTCCTGACCCCGCGCGGCCCGGCTCATGCCGGGCGCTGCGCCTGCATGCCGGCGCGGCCGACCAGGCGCATGCCCACCGCGCCGATCCCGCACACCGCCATGACCACGGCGAGCGGCAGCGCGGTGCCGTCGCGCCAGACGCTGACCGCGGCGCCGGCCAGCGTGCCGAGCGAAAACTGCAGCGTGCCCATCAGCGCCGAGGCCGTGCCGGCCCGGTGGCCCTGATGGGCCATCGCCAGCGCCGACGCATTGGGCAAGATGCAGCCCAGGCTGCCGATGAACACGAAGAACCCCGCCAGCAGCACCGGCAGCGGCGCCGTGCCCGCCAGCGCCACCGCGGCCAGCGTCACGCCGGCCGCGCAAGGCGCCAGCAGCGCGCCGCGCAGCACGTGGTCGAGCGCGCGGTTGCGCACCAGCCGCGCGTTGACCTGCGACATGGCGATCAGGCCCAGCGCATTGGTGCCGAACACGAAGCCGTAGTGCGATGGCGCGATGCCATGCAGCTCGATCAGCACGAACGGCGAACCCGCGATGTACGCGAACATGCCGGCCTGCGCGCAGCCGGCCGACAGCGAATAGCCGACGAAGCCGCGGTCGCGCAGCAGCTCGCCATAGTTGGACAGCACGCGGCCCAGGCGCAGCGGCATGGCGCTGGCGTGGTCGAGCGACTCTTCCATGTAGCGGTGGACCACCAGCAGGATCAGCAGGCTGGCGCCGCACAGCAGCCAGAAGATGGCGCGCCAGCCGAACACGCCGAGCACGGCGCCGCCGATGATCGGCGCCAGGATCGGCGCCAGCCCCATGACCAGCATCAGCGAGGAAAAGGCGCGCGCGGACTCGTGCGCCTCGAGCCGGTCGCGGATCACCGCGCGCGCCATCACCATGCCCGCGCAGCCGCCCAGCGCCTGCAGGAAGCGCCACAGCATCAGCGCCTCGACGTCGCGCGCGAGCGCGCAGCCGGCCGCGGCCGCCGCGTACAGCGCCAGCCCGGCATAGAGCGGCGGCTTGCGCCCGAAGCGGTCGCTGATCGGGCCATAGAAAGCCTGCCCCGCCGCCAGCCCCACCAGGAAGGTGCCCAGCGTCAGTTGCACGCGCCCGATGTCCACGCCGAGATCCGCCGCCAGCGCGGGAAAGCTCGGCAGGTACATGTCGATGGACAGCGGCCCCAGCGCGGTCAGCGACGCGCATACCAGCAGCCAGAGGGGGAAACGCGCGGCCCGGGGGGCGCGGGCGGAGAGGCTCATCGGAACATCCTGGGGAACGGGGGACGCGCAGCCGGCGGCGCGCGCGGGGAACGGCAAGGCGAAAGGCGTAATTGTTGCATAGCGTAACAAGCCGCGCATCCGCGGCGGCAAACGCGGATGATGCTGGCGCGCGCGGCGTGCGCGCGCCCGGCGGCGAAGGTCCGCGCCCGGGCGCGCCGCCGCGCGGCGTGGATCAGGGGGGCTGGCTTTCAACCGCGGCAAGGCCAAGGGTACAATGCCACCCTGTCGGCCGCCCGGGGCGGACGGTCACGCAGCCCGACGCACCGCGGAAGCCAGCCTGCCGGCATGGCTTCCGGCAACGTTTTCCTGCATGAGAACAAGACACGCTCTGCTTACCGCCTTACTGACCCTGGCCGCCGCCGGCGCGGCCAGCTTGCCGTGGGCGCGGCACGCGCACGCGGCCCCGCCGCCCGCCAAAGCCGCCGCCTCCGCTCCTGCGGCGCCGCCCGACGAAGCCGACGCGCTGGCCCAGATGCTCAAGGGCGCGGCCACCGGCCAGAACACCGGCGCGGCCGGCGTGCCCGAACTGCTGCGCAACACCGCGCGGCCGGACAACATCCTGGCGCGCGCCTGCCGCCAGCTCAACGACATGCTGCCGATCGACATCGACGGCGAGACGCGCCTGCGCCGCTGCCAGTCGGTGCCGGGCAAGCACGTGCTGTTCCAGCTCGAGCTCACCAAGTACCGCGGCCCGATGCTGGACCTCGCCAGCTTCGAACTCAGCTATGCCGCGCCCCTGCAGCGCAATATCTGCGCTAACCGCGACGTGGAAATCCTCACCAAGCTCGGCGTGAGCATGATGTTCCGCTACATGACGCGCAGCGAGCGCGGCGAGCGCCGCGTGGGCGATGTCTACATCAACGCGCCGATCTGCACCTCGGCACTGCGCTAGCGCGCCGGCCCGCGATCGCGCCGGACAAGCCTGCTTGAGGTCCGGGACACCGCCCCCTCCCTCCGCGCTCTACCCCACAAAGAAAAACGCCGGCATTCCCCGCGAGGAATGCCGGCGCCGTCGTCCGCGCGCTGCTCAGGCCAGCCGCGGCCGCAGCGGCACCACGTTGGCCGCGCGCCGCGGCAGGATGCGGGTTTCCTTCCAGCTCGCATGCGCCAGCGGCGAGGCCCACACCTGCTCATGCAGGCTGGCCAGCGCGAACGGGTCGCCCAGCAGCAGGTGCTTCTGCGCGGCGCCCAGGCTCTCGGGCCCCTCGGTCAGGGCCTGCTGCACCAGCGCGGCATGCGCGAGCCGCGTGGCCTCGGGCTGGATCAGGCGCGACGAGCCGGTGGCGCACATCAGGGCGTTGGTGACGGGGTCCACCACCGCGTCGATGAAGGCCGGCGGCTCGCCGGCGGCTTCCACGTGCTCCTGCATGGCCACCATCTCGCGCGGCGGCCGGGCTTCCTCGGGCGTGACGAACAGCCGGGCGCGGCGCAGCGCGCGGCCGAACGACACGCGCGACAGGAACACCGACATCGGGATCGACAGCGCCAGCGCGCCGACGATCGGCAGCAGCCACCAGACGAAGCTCGGATCGATCCACAGCACCAGCCCGCCCCACGCCAGGCCGAGCAGCGTATGCAGGCCGTGGCGGCGGAACGCCTCGCCCCAGGTGGTCTCGGCATCCTCGCGCGGGGGCGACTTCCAGGTAATGCCCCAGCCGCTGTAGGCCGCCACCACGAATTTGGTGTGGAACAGCATGCGCACCGGCGCCAGCAGCGCCGACATCACCACCTCGATCAGCATCGACATGACCAGCCGGCCCGGCCCGCCGTAGTTGCGCGCGTCCTTCATCAGCAGCAGCACGCTGGCCACCTTGGGCAGGAACAGCAGCGTCGCCGTGGCCGAGAACAGCGCGAGCGCCTTCTCGGGATGCCACTCGGGCCAGGTCGGGAAGAACTGGTAGGGCTGCGTGAAATACTCGGGCGGCACCAGCGCGTGCTTGGCCAGCATGATCGTCGACAGCACCAGGAACAGGAACCACAGCGGCGCCGACAGGTAGGCCATCACGCCGGTGAGGAACACCGCGCGGTGCACCGCGTGGAAGCCCTGCTTCATCCACAGCCGGAAGTTCATCAGGTTGCCCTGGCACCAGCGGCGGTCGCGCTTGACCTCGTCGAGCAGGTTGGGCGGCAGTTCCTCGTAGGAGCCTTCCAGGTCGTAGGCGATCCACACGCCCCAGCCGGCACGGCGCATCAGCGCGGCCTCGACGAAATCGTGCGAGAGGATCTCGCCGGCCAGCGGCCCCTTGCCCGGCAGCGGCGCCAGCGCGCAATGCTCCATGAACGGCTGGATGCGGATGATGGCGTTGTGGCCCCAGTAGTGCGACTCGCCCAGCTGCCAGTAATGCAGGCCGGCGGTAAACAGCGGGCCGTACACGCGCGTGGAGAACTGCTGCACGCGCGCGTACATGGTCTCGCGCCCCACCGCCAGCGGCGCGGTCTGGATGATGCCGGCGCCGGGGTTGCTCTCCATCAGCCTGACCAGCGTGGTCAGGCACTCGCCGCTCATCACGCTGTCGGCGTCGAGCACCACCATGTAGCGGTAGGCGCTGCCCCAGCGGCGGCAGAAGTCCGCCACGTTGCCGGTCTTGCGCTTGACGCGGTGGCGGCGCCAGCGATAGAAGATGCGGCCGAAGCCGTTGACGGCGCGGCAGGTCTCCATCCAGGCGTCGGTCTCGGCGGCGCGCAGGTCGGGGTTGCCGCTGTCGGACAGCACGAAGAAATCGAAGCGCGCCAGTTCGCCGGTGCGCTCCATCGATTCATAGGTGGCGCGCAGGCCGGCGAACACGCGCGTCACGTCCTCGTTGCAGATCGGCATGATGACCGCCGTGCGCGCCTGCTCGGCGATGGGCCCGGCCTGCGCCGCGGAGCGCGAGATCAGGTGGCGGTCGCCGCCCTTGGCCAGCACCAGGAAGCCCATCATGGCGGTCCAGAACCCGGCCGACACCCACGAGAACAGGATGGCGAAGAGCGCCAGCACGGCGATCTCGAGCGGGTCGGTGCCGTGGTACGGCAGCACCTTCGTCATGAAATAGGTGGCCAGCGCGGTCTGCCCGGCCACCAGGCCCAGCAGCACCCAGCGGCGGTGCGTGCCGGCCGGGTGCCACTTGCCCTCGGCGTCGGGGCCGTCGTGCAGCGTGTCCCAGGTCTCGGGCACCGGCGGGCGCCCGAACAGGCGCCGGCCCAGGTTGCGCAGAAAGCCGGTGACGATGTGGGGCGGCCACGCGCGCGGCACCATCGAGGCGCGCCGCGGGGCCGGGCCGGTGTCGATATGCACGGTGCCGTCCTCGCGCCGCGCGATGAGCGGCTCGCCCGCCGCCTGCGGCGCGCCGTAGGCGAGGCCGAGGCGGCGCCAGACCGAGGCGTAGGCCGCGCCGCCGGGGGCCGGCTGCGCGCCGTCCTTGGCGCAGTCCTTCGCTGCGAGCTTGCGCTGCAGTTGCTGCATGGCCGGCTCGGCGCCGTCGCTGCCGGCGATCTCGCCAAGCAGCTCGCGGCGCTGGTCGGGCGAGACCGGCACGCGATCGAGATAGCGCTCGCATGCCGCCGCCGGGGCGGCGCGCCGCTTTAGCCTGGGGGTAAGATGTAGCTCCACGTCTCGGATAGGGTTGTATTGCCGTTGCGAAGATAGCCGCGCAGCTCGACCGGCTTGGTCTCGTCCTTGCGGCGCACGACCATCGTCATGCGCCAGCCGCCGGTGGCCTCGTTGCGCTGCGTCGAAGTGCTGAGCAGCTCCCCGTTGCTGTCGGCCGAGATCACCGGATCGATGCGGGTGTCGGCGGCCAGTTTCTTGAAGGCAGGGCCTTCGAAATCGACAGCCAGCGAGAAGCTGGTGTCCTCCTGCTTGCGGCTCAGGCCCTGGCCTCGCCGCGTCTGCGTCACCCACGACAGCGGCGGCAGCTTTTCGCTGTCCTTCTGCCACAGCAGGCGGTATTCGTAATCGAAGGGCTGCCGCGGCTTGGGCGGGTTGTCCGGCACCCAGTAGGCCACGATGTTGTCGTTGGTCTCGTCCGGCGTCGGGATCTGCACCAGCTCCACGCGGCCCGAGCCCCAGTTGCCCTTGGGCTCCACCCACGCGCTCGGCCGGCGCTCGTACCACGCGCCGATCTCCTGGTAGTTGCCGAAGCTGCGGTCGCGCTGCATCAGGCCGAAGCCCTGCGGGTTGGTGGCCGAGAACGACGTCACCAGCAGCCGCTTGGGATTGCCCAGCGGGCGCCACAGCCACTCGCCGGTGCCGAGCTGGACCGACAGGCCGTCGGAGTCATGCACCTCGGGCCGGTAGTCCGGCACCGGCGACGGCTGGTTCTCGCCGAACAGGTACATGCTGGTCAGCGGCGCCAGGCCAAGCTTGGTGACGTGCTCGCGCAGGAACAGCCGCGACTTCACCTCCATCGCCGTCTCCGCGCCGGGGCGCAGCACGATGCGGTAGGCCCCGCTCACGCGGCGCGAATCCATCAGCGCGTAGATGGTCAGCTGCTTGTCCGCCGGCGACGGGCGCTCGATCCAGTATTCGACGAAGCGCGGGAATTCCTCGCCCGAGTTGAGCGCGGTGTCCAGCGCCAGCCCGCGGGCCGACAGGCCGTACCACTGGTCCTTGCCGAGCGCGCGGAAATAGCTCGCGCCGACGAACGACACCACCTCGTCCTTGACCTTGGGCTGGTTCAGCGGAAACAGCACGCGAAAGCCCGCGAAGCCGAGCGGCTTGAGCTTGGTCGCGTCGAGCTTGTGCGGGCCGTAGTTGAAGGCCGAGGGGTCGAAGCGGATCTCGCGCACGCTGCCGCTGACCACTTCGTTGATGCGCACCGGCTGGTCGAACACCATGCCCTCATGGAAGAAGGACAACTCGAACGGCAGCTTGGCGTTGCGCCACAGGTGACGGTCGGGCTTGAATTCGATTTCGCGGTAGCGCTCGTAGGAGAGCTCGCGCAGCTCGCGCGGCAGGTTCTGCGCCGGCGTCTTGTACGGGGTGGCCGCAAGCTGGCGCGCGCGCGCCGCCACGGTCTCGAAGTCGAACGCATGCGCCGCCACCGCGCACACCGCCAGCAGTCCGCCGCACAACCACCGGCCCAGGCGCAGGGCGCCGCTGCTGGCGCGCGCCGGCTGGCGGCGCGGAAGGTTGACGGTGGTCGGCACGGTAACGGTATCGGACATGGATGCCAGTGGCAGGCAGGGTTGAACACAAGGGCCGCGGCAGGCTTCGCTGCAAGAGGCGGGCCATCGCCGGGCCGGGGCGGCAGCAGGCGGAGATCGCGTCGGTCGCGCAGGTCACGGCCGGGCGCGGCGGCTTCGGCACGCCGCCGGCGCGATCCCGAAAGAGCACGCGACGCATCATAACGACAATGTCTTGAAAAAGTAACAGCCTTGTTGCAATGCGCAATAGGACCTTAACAATTCGAGACTTAAAAGTCACGTTTCGACCACGCAACGTTTGCAACAATTTGAAACCCCGGTGGGCTGGAAGCCGCTTGGCGCGCGGCTTTCGGGCTGGTGCGTCACACCGGGGGCGCGGTGCGGCGCAGGTCAGGCGCGCAGGCCGTTCGTCGGCGTCTTGCGGATCGCGGCGCTTGGCGTGGGAAGGCGGGCATGGCAGTCATCGCGCGGGTGTCGTGCGCGTTTCGAGTTTGTTGGGCTCGCTGCAACAAGTATGGACGAACCCCGAATCTGCAACGCTAGGATACGGATCGCGCTTCGTCAACGCGGGGGCCGGCGCCCCGAAACGGCGCATGGCGCACCCCGGTCTTCGTGCGGTGCACAGCGGCCGCGTGCCGCCCTGCCGGGCAGGCAAAAAAAAGAGAGGCCGCAGCCTCTCGATCGGATCTCACCCCGGTGCCGGTCCCCCCGGACGGCATGTTGCCACTGGGCACCGTTTCCCCGTCATCGCGGCAACGCGCCGGCGCGTCGGCCTATTGGCGCGGCGCGGCATGCAGATGCGGGCGGCACGGCGAACTGCTGGCGTCGCGGGCATGCCCGCCGCCGGTCGCCTTCGCTACCAGCAACGGCGCAGGAGCGCAAAAGGTTGACGCGCGCGCCGGCCCGTTCAGTGGCACAGGCGGTTGAACAGCTCGCCCGCCACGGTGCCGGCGGCGACCTGCTGCGGCATGCCGGCCTGCGGCGCGTCGATGGTGTAGAGCGATTCGCCGCGCGCGTAGCGCTTCGAATACAAGGTCTGCTCGACCACCGCGTACATCGAGGTCGCGCAGTTGAAGATCATGCGCCGGAGCGAGGAGCGGATCTGCTCGCCGCTGGTGGTGCGGATCACGCCGGCCGGCGCGTTGCGCATCACGGCCACGCCCACTTCCGCGCCGCGGCGGCGCACCGAGGTCTTGTCGAAATAGGAGATCGCGCCGTTGGCGCCCGCGAGCGGCAGCCAGCGCTGCGGATCGGGCGCGCCGGTCTCGGGCGCCGCCACCGCGGTGCAGCCGTCGCGCGGCGTGGCGCGCAATGCCACGCCGCCGTCGGCGCCGGGGCATTGATACAGCCCCGCCGTGGCGGCAGCCGTGGCGGGACGGACCGTGCCGGTGGCCGTCTCGGCATGGGCGGCAAGGCACAGGCTGCCGCCCGCAAGCAGGACGATGGCACAGGAAACGGCGTGGAAAGCGGCGCGCAAGGACATGGACGGACCCTCGTTCAGGCAGAAAACAGGCCGCATTGTCGCATACGGTCCCGCCGCCGCCCCGCGCCGCGGGGCGCCGCGCTCAGCCTTGCTGACCGCGCCAGGCCACCAGGTCGGCGATGGTCAGCACCGGCAGGCGGTACATCTCGGCGAACGCCAGCGCCTCGGGGCGGCGCGCCATCGTGCCGTCCGGGTTCATCAGCTCGCACAGCACCGCGGCCGGCGCCAGCCCGGCCAGGCGGGCCAGCTCGACCGAGCCTTCGGTATGGCCGCGGCGCGCCAGCACGCCGCCGTCCACCGCCACCAGCGGGAATACGTGGCCGGGGCTGACCACGGCATCGAGGCCGGCGTCCTCGGCGATGGCGGCGCGGATGGTGGTGATGCGGTCGGCCGCGCTCACGCCCGTGGTCACGCCTTCGCGCGCCTCGATCGAGACCGTGAAGGCGGTGCCGTACTGGCTGCGGTTGTTTTCGACCATCGGGCGCAGGCCCAGGCTGGCCACCTTCTCGCGCGTCAGGCACAGGCACACGATGCCGCTGCACTCGCGGATCATCATGGCCATGTTGGCCTGGGTCAGGCGCTCGGCGGAGAGGATCAGGTCGGCCTCGTTCTCGCGGTCGTCATCGTCGAGCAGTACCACGGGACGGCCTTCGCGCATGGCGTCGAGCGCCCGCGCGATGCGCTCGCCGAGCGGGCGCTGGTCGGCCTCCGCGCCGGCCGGGAAAGCGACAACGGGTTGTTCCTGGGTGGGAAGTGACAGCATGAAACGCTCCTATTGCAACGATAAGCGGGCGTTCCAGGGGATCAGCGGAAAACACGGGCAAATCCAGCCGCGCAGGCGCGCAGCACGCGCATGCCGGGGGGAGCCAGCCGGGTTGTACCGCCCATCTTCTTTCATCCGGACTATGACCGTCGGCCCTGGCCTCTCACCAGGTCTGCTGACCCCGCACGGGAATGCGGGCGCTCGCGGGCTCGCCACGCGCTGTGGTGGCATACCGCCGGTGGGGACTTGCACCCCGCCCTGAAGACGTAACGATGCCGGCGCGCCACCATCGGGAATGGCAGGCGCGCCGGCAACGGCATGTTAGCACGGGTGCGCCAAGGCTTGCTTGGCGCGCCCCGGCCTAGGGCGCCACGGCCGCGGCGTGGCTGGCCAGCGCCTCCAGCGCCAGGCGCGAGGCCTCGTCGGCCGGGAAGAAGCACTCGATGCGCATCTCCTGCAGCGTCACGTCCTGCGGAATGCCGAGCGTGGTCAGCGTGGTGAACAGCGCGGCGCGGAAGCCGCCCGCCGCTACCGTGACCGGCAGCAGCGGCGGCGGCGGGCCGCCGGCGGCCTCGTCGTCGGCCAGCGGCAGGCCGCCCGGCCCGAGCAGGTCCGGGTGCCAGGCCGCGATGCGCGCGAAGAGCGCGCGCGCGGCCTGGTCCTGCGCCTGCGTCTGCAGTTCCTGCCAGACCCGGCGCAGCAGGTAGCGGCCGACCTGGCGGGCGTTCCCGAGCGCCGGCCACAGCCCCTGCGGGTCGAACACCGTGAGCATCAGGTTGACGCGCGCATCGCCCGGCTCCAGCGTGGACGGCGCGCGCCCGCCGAGCAGCACGCGGAGCATGTCGCGGTAGGCCCGGTTGGCGTCGAGCAGGTTCCAGAAGCGGTCCAGCACCACCGCCGGATACGGTTCCTGCTTGCTCAGGATCAGCGCCACCGCCTGCTGCACCATCTGCAGCGCCGGTGCGCCGAGGCCGTGCTCGCTGTAGGCCGGGGCGAAGCCGCCGGCCAGCAGCAGCCGGTTGCGCTGGCGCAGCGGCACGCCGAGGCGGTCCGCCAGCGACAGCACCATCTCGCGGCTGGGCCGGGCGCGGCCCGACTCGAGGAAGCTGATATGCCGCTGCGACACCCCGGCGGCCAGCGACAGCGCGAGCTGGCTGTAGCCGCGCCTGCCGCGCCAGTAGCGCAGCAGGCCGGGAAAATCGGTGGCGGTCTCGGAGCTGGGGGTCAGGGTGTCCATGACGGCATTACAGCACGGCCGGCGCCGCGCGGCGATTACCTCCGAGGTAATCCCGCGCCCCTGCTACAGCACCCTGCCCCGCGTCTCGCTCAACGCCGCCGCGAGGCCGTACTTGCGGATCTTCTGGTACAGCGTGCTCTTGGCGATGCCGAGGTGCGAGGCGGTCTTGGTCAGGTTGCCGCCGCTGTACGCCACCGCCCGGCGGATCGATTCCGCCTCGGCCATCTCCAGCGAGTACACGGCGCCGGGCGGCGCGGCAGCCGCGGGTTCCGCCCGGGCCGCATCGCCCTGCCAGGCGGCCGCGCCGATCTCCAGCGGCAGCTTGTCGACCGTGATCACGCCGCCGTCGGCCATCAGCAGCGAGCCTTCGAGCGCGTTGCGCAGCTCGCGCACGTTGCCGGGCCAGTCGTAGGCGAGCAGGCAGGCATAGGCGTCGTCGTCGAACGAGGCCAGCGGCAGGCCGTAGCGCTCGCACAGATGCGTGAGCCAGTGCGCCACCAGCGCGGGGATGTCGTCCTTGCGCTCGCGCAGCGGCGGGATGGCGATGTTGGTGACGGCGATGCGGTAGAACAGGTCCATGCGGAACTTGCCGGCCGCCACGTCGTCGCGCAGGTTGCGGTGGGTGGCGGCGACCAGCCGGAAGCTGACCTTGCGCGGCGTGTTCTCGCCGAGCCGGTAGATCTCGCCTTCTTCGAGCACGCGCAGCAGGTGCGGCTGGATGTCGAGCGGCATCTCGCCGATCTCGTCGAGGAACAGCGTGCCGCGGTTGGCGGCCTCGATCTTGCCGGCCGCGCCCGACTTGCGCGCGCCGGTGAAGGCGCCTTCGGCATAACCGAACAGCTCGCTGGCGAGCAGGTCGCGCGACAGCCCGCCGCAGTTCAGGGCCACGAACGGCCCCTCGGCGCAGGCGCTGGCCTGGTGGATGCCCTGGGCGAACAGTTCCTTGCCGACGCCGGTCTCGCCCAGCAGCAGCACCGGCACCCGGGACGGCGCGAGGTGCTGCGCCTTCTCCACCGCCGAGCGCAGCGCGGCGCCGTTGCCGACGATGCGCGAGAAGGCCGGCGCCGGGGCCGTGCGCGCCGGCGGCGCGCCGCTGGCCGCGCGCTGCGGCACGGCCGGGATCACCAGCAGGAAGCCGAGCGTCTCGCCGGCCTCGCGGACAGTTTCGAGGCGGGCCAGCCGCAGCCAGTCCGGCGCGGGCCGGACGGCGGCGCCGGCCTGCCGGATGCCCAGGCCCGGCACCGAGAACCGGCGGTCCAGCGCGGTGTCCACGCCCAGCCGCAGCAGCGCCGCGGGCGCCTGCGGATTGGCCTTGACCAGTTGCCCGCATTCGTCGAGGACCAGCACGCCGTCGCTGCGCAGCGAGCCGAAGTGGCTGGCGCAGCGGTCCAGCAGCCGCAGGCGGCGCTCCATCGCCAGCTTGGCCAGGCGGCTTTCGATGCGCCCGGCCAGCGAGACCGTCAGCGCCAGGCTGTGCCGGCTGTAGGTCTGCGCCAGGCCGGACACGTCGATGACACCGAGCACGCCGCCGTCGAGCGGGTCGCGGATCACGGTGGCCGAGCAGGTCCAGCGCTTGATGCCGGCGCAGAAATGCTCGGCGCCGTGGATCTGCACCGGCTGCTGCAAAGCCAGCGCGGTGCCGATGGCGTTGGTGCCGCAGTTCAGCTCGGTCCAGTCGCAGCCCGGAATCAGGCCGACCTCGCCGGCCGGCTCGACGATGCGCATGTCGCCTTCCTGCTGCAGGATCATGCCGTCGGGATCGGCCAGCAGCATGATGGTGCCGGTCTGCGAGAGGAATTCGTGGGTCTGCTGGATCAGCGGCAGGCTGGTGCTGACCAGCCGCGCGTTCTTCTCGCGCCGCGCCCGCAGGCCGTCCTGGCCCAGCGGCGGCGGCGCGGCGCCGGCGCCGGGATCGACGCGGGCCACGAGGCAGCGCCGCCACGAGTCGTCCACCACGCAGCGCAGTTCGCCGGCATTCGCCTCGCCGCCGCCAATCAGGTGTTCCCAGGCGGACATGATGCTCGCGTCATGATCGGGATGGGAAAACCAGTCCATCGGTGTGCTGGCTGGATGCATGCCGTGTCTCCTTGCGGGGTCCGCCGGTGGCGGATCACGAATGGCCGGTGTGCCGGCTCGCTCTTTTTCGCTCTCTGGCTCTGCCTGCGCGGGACTGGCGCCCGCGTTCCTGGCCTGCGCCTTCGCTTGCCTGGCCGTCTGCTTTGCGCATGCTACTCCCGGCAGCGCCACCAGGGCCAGCCGGGACTTGCCCATCCCTGCTGGCAGACTGCGAGCAAATTCCACGCCACCGGCCCGGCGCCGCGCCACGGCGCGCGCGCGCCGGACCGCCCGCGCGGCGCCGTCCGAAAACACGACGGCCGTCCGAAAATCGAACGGCCGTCCGGCCACCGGCCAAAACCGGCGGCCTGTCCACATGCGGTTGCCCGATGCGGAGGATGGGCTACATCGGCAGCGGAGCGCGCGTCAGTCCGCGCGCTCCGGCAGCGGCAGCTTCACCCAGTCGGTATAGAAAGCCTCGATGTCCGGCTCGAAGTCGTGGATCACCGGATACCACGGCGTGGGCGCCTCCACGTCGTGCATGGTCCCGCACTTCGGGCAGTAGTACTCGCGGTAGACCTGCCACTGGGTGTCCGGCGCCATCAGGTGCGGATAGACCTCGGTCATGGCTTCCTCGGTGTCGCGCACGTAGATGTTGGCGTGCAGCTTCCAGTTCTCCCGGTAGTCGCAGAACACATGGCCGCAGTCGCACTGCGTGACCCACTTGCGGGTCTTGGCCTGTTGCACGATGAACATGTGCGGGCCCAGCGGCAGCACGATGCGGTCGTCCCAGTCGAGCTTCTTCTGCAGCGCCTCGACGTACAGCTTGAAGCGCTCCGCGTCCTTGGGCATGGACAGCATGCGCAGCGTGGTGTCCCAGTCGAGCTTGCCGTCGACGAGGTTCTTGACCTGTTCACTGGTATAGGTAGACATCTTGCGTCTTCTCCTGAATCCTGCGTGATTGGATGTGCCGGGGCGGCCTTACTCTTCGACCAGCACCACGGTATGGACGTCCGGCATCTTGGACAGGTCCATGCGGTACTTGGAGCCGTAGGTCGGCACGTCGAGCTCGTCCTCGGTCAGGGTCCATGACGCCGGCAGGTCCCAGAACGCGCGGAACTGCTGCTCGAACTTCTGCGACAGGCCGAAGCTGGTGGCGAACATGTGCTGCACCTGGGTCGAGGCATGCTTGACCAGGATGCGCTCGCGCTCGCCCTTCATCCATTCCTGCGTCGGCTGCGAGCGCGCCAGGCGCTGGTTGCGGATCTCGACGCGCTGCAGCGCGGTCTGCCGGGCGTCCACCTTCCAGATGCCGTTGCCGTCCCTGGTCGCCACCGCGCCGTAGACCTTCTGCGCGTACTCGGGCAGCAGCACGGCGTTGTTCAGGTCGCGCTCGATGGCCTCCACCTCGCGGTCGAGCGGATCGCCGAAGCCGGGGCCGCCGCGCAGGTAGTTCAGGTACAGGTCGTAGTTGTCGTAGCAGTCCTCGGTGGTCATGCACTGCTGGTCGCGCTTGACGACGGCGCCGGCGTTGAGGTGGTTCTCGTAGTCCGGCAGGTCCGGGTTGGCGTCGCCGCCCAGCGGCAGGCTGTCGCCGCCGGCGATGCGCTCCTTCAGGCCGGTCTTGTGCGCCTCGAAGCGATAGCCGGTGGCGGCCGGGTAGCCGCCCATCAGGCCCCAGTCGCTGTTCATGTAGCCGTTGCCCATGAAGAACATGGTCCAGTCCTGCGCCTTCCACACCATGCGCAGGGTCTCGAAGCCGCAGCCGCCGCGGTACTTGCCGTAGCCGCCGGAGTTGGCCTTGACGTTGCGCCCGAGGTAGAGCAGCGGCTCGGCCATCTCCCAGATCTCGATGTCGCCCATGTCGCCTTCGGGGTTCCAGATCGCCGCGGCGTGGTTCAGCCCGTCCTTGATGGCGCAGGCGCCGGTGCCGCACGAGGAGGCCTCGAAGCTGTTGACCGCGTGGATCTCGCCTTCCTGGTTGATGCCGCCGCCCTGCAGCCAGTTGGAGGTATTGGCATTGCCGGCGTTGACCTCCTCCAGGTAGCCGCGGCTGAAATACGCCTGCGACAGCCCGCGCCACATCGCGCTCCAGCCGGACACCAGGAAGTGCCAGGCGTAGGCGTGGCCGGTGCGGCGGTCGTCCGGGTTCATCCAGGTGCCCTTGGGCAAATGGAATTCCGTGCCGAAGTAGGCGCCGTCGTTGATGCGCTGGGTCGGCACCAGGGTCTGGGTCATCATCACCCAGATGCCGCTGGTGAAGGCCACCTGGTGCGCGTTGTACGAATGCCAGCCCCAGCGGCTCGCGCCCTCGAAGTCCAGCCGCCACGAGCCGTCCTTGCGGATCTCCATCTCCACCGGCGAGTGCATGATCGAGTCGAGCTTGGCGAAGGCCGACGAGGTCTGCACGTCCGGGTGGTTGTAGGGCACGTCGACGAAGGCCACCTTGCGGTACTTGCCCGGCAGCGTCATGGCCTTGATGCGGGTCTGCAGGCCGCGCCGCCCTTCCTCGATCACCTCGTAGGCGAATTCCTCGTAGGCTTCCAGCCCTTCGTCGGCGATCACTTCCTCGATCAGGTCGCGGATCATGTGGCAGCCGGCGATGCGGGTGCGCTCGTCGAGGATCCAGTATTTCGGCGTGCGCACCGAGCGCTGGCTTTCGTGCAGCCAGTCGCGCAGCGGCGTGTCGTTCACGCCGGTCTTGCGGCAGGTGATCATGTAGCCGTCGCCGAAGCGCTGCACCTGCCCGGTCGACATCGAGCCGGGCGTGACCGCGCCGGTGTCGATCACGTGGGTCACGCCGCCCACCCAGCCCACCAGCTTGCCGTGCGAGAAGATCGGCACGATGGTGGCGATGTCGCACGGGTGCACGTTGCCGATCGAGCAGTCGTTGTTGGTGAACATGTCGCCGGGATGGATGCCGGGATTGCCCTCCCAGTTGTTCTCGATCATGTACTTGATCGCCGCGCCCATCGTGCCGACGTGGATGATGATGCCGGTCGAGGTCAGCACGCAGTCGCCGGCGGCGTTGTAGAGCGTGAAGCAGAGCTCGCCTTCCTGCTCGACGATGGGGCTGGCGGCGATCTTCTTGGCGGTCTCGCGCGCATGCACCAGGCCGCCGCGCAGCTTGGAGAACAGCTTTTCGTAGCGGATCGGGTCGCGCTCGCGGAAGGCCAGGCGCGTGAGCCCGTTGTAGTGGCCGGTCTGCGCGGTGCGCTCGAGTATCGCGTCGCGGAATTCCTTGAGCGTCTGGCCGGTCTTGAGCAGGTCGGCCAGGCCGACTTCCTTGCTGGACATCATGTTCATGGCGTGTCTCCTGTTATTTCGCTGCCTTGTTCACTTCCTTGAGGTGGAACAGGCGATGCTTGTCGAGCGTGGTGGCGAAGCCCTCCGGCACCACGAAGGTGGTGGCGTCGGACTCGATGATGGCCGGCCCGGTGATGGTGTTGCCCGGCTGCAGCGCCTCCATCTTCCACAGCACCGCGTCGTGCCACCGCTTCTGGCGGTAGAGCGGGCGCGTGCCGATGCGGGCCGCGGCCGGCGGCGTGGGGCCGCCGTCGGGGTCTTCGGGCAGCACCGGCTTCTGCGTCAGCACCATGCCGCGCATGATCGCGCCCGTCACCGAGAAGCCCAGCTCGGGCGAGCGCGCCGAGCTGGCGTACACGCGGCCGTAGGTCTGCTCGAAGGCATCGACGATGCGGTCCCAGTCGGCGGCGCCGGCCGCGCTGGGGATCGGCGAGTCGATCTCCAGGTCGTTGAGCTGGCCCATGTACTGCATGCGGTAGCCGGGGCGCAGGATCACGTCCTCGGGCTTGAAGCCGTTGATGCGGAATTCCTCGATCACCTTGGCGGCCAGGTCCGACCAGGCCTGCTGGATGGTCTGCGCGGCCTGCGCCTTGTCGGCCTCGGCCGCGCCCTGCGGCAGCGCCAGGTCGACGCTCTTGTCGTAGCGGTACTCGAAGTCCGCGCAGGCGCAGCCGAACGCCGAGAAGCCCGCGGCCCAGGCCGGCACGATCACGTCCTTGAAGCCCAGCCCTTCGGTATAGCCGTAGGTATGGACCGGCCCCGCGCCGCCGTAGGAGAAGCAGACGAACTCGGTCGGGTTGTAGCCCTTGGCGCTGACGTTGGAGCGCAGGTACTCGCGCAGTTGCAGGTCGAGCAGCTCGATCACGCCGGCGGCGGCGTCCTCCACCGACAGGCCCAGCGGGTCGGCGATCTGATCCTTGATGTGCCGGCGCGCGCGCGCCACGTCGAGCTTGATGGCGCCGCCGAGGAAGTTGTCGGGATTGAGGTAGCCGAGCACCACGTGGCAGTCCGACACCGAGACCGTGTCCAGCCCGCTCTCGGGCCAGCAGGTGCCGACCCGGTAGCCGGCGCTGTCCGGCCCCAGCTTGATGGCGCCGCTGTACGGGTCGAGCCGCACGAAGCTGCCCGCGCCCGCGCCCACGGAATCCATCGTCACCAGCGGCAGCGACAGCACCAGCCGCGCCATGTCCGGGTCGGCGGCGATGGCGAAGTTGCCCTTGGTGATGAGCGCCATGTCGAACGAGGTGCCGCCGATGTCGGAGCAGGCGATGTTGTCGTAGCCCAGCGTCTCGCCCAGCAGGCGCGAGCCGATCACGCCGCCGATCGGGCCGGAGACGATGGTGCGCGCCAGTTCCTTGGCCTTCCAGCTGATGGTGCCGCCGTGGGTGGCCATCACGCGCAGGTCGAACTTGGCGCCGTGCTTGCGGAAACGGTCGCTGACCTTCTTGAGGGTCTGGCGCGAGGGCTCGGCCGCGTAGGCTTCGAGCACCGTGGTGTTCATGCGGTGGCTTTCCTTGCGCTGCGGATAGTAGTCCACCGAGGCGAACACCGGGATGTCGGCGCCGAGCTTCTTGAGCTCGTCGCGCACGATGTCGCGCGCCTGCTGCTCGCTGGTGCCGTTCTTGTGCGACTGGAGGAAGCAGATCACGATGGCCCTGGAGCCGGCCGCCACCAGCTCGCGCGTGGCCTGGCGGGTCTCGTGCTCGCGCAGCGGGATCACGATCTCGCCCTGCACGTCGGTGCGCTCGGTCACGCCGCGCGTGCGCGACAGCGGCACCAGCGGCTCGTCGTAGCGGTGGGTGTTGAGGTGGATGCGTTCTTCCAGCGCGTAGCCGAGGTAGCTCTGGATCGCGCGGCCCATCGAGTGGACGTGCTCGAAGCCCTTGTTGACCATCAGGCCCACGTCGAGCCCCTTGCGCTGCACCACGCGGTTGAGCATCGCGGTGCCCGAATACACGCAGGTCAGCAGCTCGGGATAGACGTCGTCGACGCCGCGCTGCCAGTGCGCCAGCGCGTCCTCGGACGAATTGAAGATGGCCAGCGATTCGTCCTCGGGGTTGCTTTGCGCCTTGCCCACGACGAAACGGCCATCGGAGCGCACAAAGAAGGTGTCGGTCATCGTGCCGCCGGCATCGATGCCCATCACCTGGACTTGCGATTGCACTTCCATATCCATGTCTCCTTCCAGTGATTGCGTTCACGGCGGCTGTCGGGCAGCGCCGTTGCCAGGCTCGCCGCGTCGCGGGGCCCGGCTTCTCTTCGCAACCGCTGTGCCAGCGCACGGAAGGCGGTGAATTGTCTTTTGCATCAACGGGTTGGCGCGCAGCCGCCGGGTGGCGGCGAGGGCGTCCGCGTAGCGGACGTCGCGATTTCGAACGGCGCCACCGTCCGGTTTTCGCGCTGTGGCGCGATGGCGGGAGAGGTGGAGGAAGAAATGGCACAGGAGGTGGCCGGGCGACCGGAACGGCACGTCCGGCGCCGGCGCGCGCGCGCCGGGAACGGTTCCGACACATAGCAATGTTATGCTTTGGCCCTCGATAACTCCTGCGCGCACAGGGCGCGCACCCTGATGGAAATTGCCATATTACTGGCGCTGATTTTGCTCAACGGACTGTTCGCCATGTCGGAAATCGCGCTGGTGACGGCCCGCAAGGCTCGTCTGCAAAAACGGATCGAGGAAGGCGACCGCGGCGCCATCGAGGCGATCAAGCTGGGCGAAGATCCCACCCGCTTCCTCTCCACCGTGCAGATCGGCATCACCTCGATCGGCGTGCTCAACGGCGTGGTCGGCGAATCCACGCTGGCCCAGCCGCTTGGCGTCTGGCTGCAGGGCTTTGGCATGCAGACCGTCACCGCCGGCTACGTGGCGACCGCCATCGTGGTGGCCGGCCTGACCTACTTTTCCATCGTGCTCGGCGAGCTGGTGCCCAAGCGGCTCGGCCAGATGGCACCCGAAAGCATCGCGCGCCTGGTGGCGCGCCCGATCTCGTTCCTGGCGGTGGCTTCCACGCCGTTCGTCAAGCTGCTGTCCAGCTCGACGCGCCTGGTGCTGCGCCTGCTCGGCGTGACGAGCGGCCGCGGCCCGGCCGTGACCGAGGAAGAAATCCACGCGCTGCTGGTCGAAGGCTCGGAGGCCGGCGTCATCGAGCAGAACGAGCACACGATGGTGCGCAACGTGTTCCGCCTCGACGACCGCCAGCTCACCTCGCTGATGGTGCCGCGCGGCGACGTGGTGTGCCTGGACGTGGAAGTGCCGCTGGAAGAAAACCTGCGCCGCATCGAGGAGTCCGACCACTCGCGCTTCCCGGTGGTGCGCGGCGGCATGCACGACATGCTGGGCGTGGTCAGCGCCCGCCAGTTGCTGGCGCGCCGCCTGCGCGGCGAGCCCACCGACCTGACCGCGGTGCTGCAGGCGCCGGTGTTCGTGCCCGAGAGCGTGACCGGCATGGAGCTGCTGGAGAACTTCCGCGCCTCGGGCGGGCAGATGGCCTTCGTCATCGACGAGTACGGCGAAGTGCTGGGCCTGGTGACGCTGCAGGACCTGATCGAGGCCATCACCGGCGAGTTCAAGCCCGACAGCGCCGGCGAGGAATGGGCGGTGCAGCGCGAGGACGGCTCCTGGCTGCTCGACGGCCTGATCCCGATTCCCGAGCTCAAGGACCGCCTCGTCCTGCGCCACGTGCCGGAAGAGGACAAGGAGCGCTACCACACGCTGTCCGGCATGCTGCTGCTGCTGCTGGGCCGGCTGCCGCAGACCGGCGACACCGTGCGCTGGGGCGACTGGAAGTACGAGATCGTCGACATGGACGGCAAGCGCATCGACAAGGTGCTGGCCTCCGTGGTGCCGCCCGAGGACGGCGCCGACGCCGAGACCACCGGCTGACCGCGCGGCGGGCATGGCGCCCGCCCTCCGTTCCTCTTGCCCCTTCCGCATCCCCTCCCGCATTCGCCGGCCCGCTCCGCACCACCGTGGGGCGCCGCCGGCGAGACTTGATCGCCGTCAAGTCCGCGCGCCGGCGCACGATCGCGGCATCCGCCGCGCTTCGGGCCGCGCCCGCCCTGCCGTATGATCTTCGTTATGCCGAGCCAAGTGCGGCGCGGCGGCATGATCCACCAACACCCCTCCCATGCACCCAGACGCAGACGGCATCGTCGGCAAGCCGGAAGCGGACCTGCCCGACACCGGCGATTTCGCCGCCCTGCTGGCCGCGCGCCGGCAACGGCCAGGCGCGGCGCCCGGCCTGGCGGTGCTGGTCATCCACCTGGACCGCTTCAGCCACGCCAGCGAGACGCTGGGCCCCGGCCTGGCCGCCGGCCTGCGCGCGCAGGCGGCCGCGCGCGTCGCGGCGCTGGCCCGCGGCGCCGACCTGGCCTGGTTCGGCGACGCGGAGATCGGCGCCATCGCGGCGCTGCCGCCGCGGGCCGCCGACGCGCGCGAGGCCGCGCTGCGCCTGGCGCGCGCCGTGGCCGGCGCGCTCGCCCGGCCGTTCCGGCAGGACGGCTTCGAGCTGTTCCTGTCGTCCAGCATCGGCGTCGCGCCGGACGACCCCGCCCAGCCCGCCGAACGCACCGTGCGCCAGGCCTGCGACGCCATGCTGCGCGTGCGCAAGCGCGGCGGCGACGGCATTGCCGGCGCCGACGGCACGGCGCCGTCCCCGCTCTCCTCGCCGGTCCTGGCGGCATTGCCGCACGCGCTGGCGCGCGGCCAGCTCACGCTGAACCTGCAGCCGCGGGCCATGCTGGCCGGCGGCGAGATCGCCGGCTACACGGTCAGGCTGCGCTGGCAGAACCCCGAGTTCGGGCGCGTGGCGCCGCAGGACTTCCTGCCCGCGCTGGAATCGCGGGGCCTGATCGGCGACGTGGCGCGCTGGCTGATGGAAAGCGCGCTGCCGCTGCTGGCCAGCCCCGGCATCGCCGAGCCGTTCGAGCTGAGTTTCCCGGTTTCGGGCACGCAGTTGCACGACCCGCCGCTGACCGGCACGCTGCTGCGCACGCTGGAGCGCCTGCGGCTAGACCCCGCCAGGGTCCGCCTGGAAATCCCCGCGGCGGCCGTGCCGGCGGGCGACCGCGCGGCCGCCGGCAGGCTCGCCGCGCTGCGCGACGCCGGCCTGCGCATCGCGCTGTGCGATCGCGCCGGCGCGCCGGGCGGCGAGCCCTTGCACGCGGCCCTGGAACGCCTGCGGCCGGACCTGCTGATGCTCGATGCGCGCGCCCCCGGCGGCGCTGGCCGGCCCGGACGCGAGGACACCGCCGCGGCGCACATGCGGGCCGCCTGCGAACTGGCCGGGCAACTGGGCCTGGCGGTCTGCGCCAGGGGCATCGAGACGCGCGGGCAGCTGGCCGGAGCACGCCGCCTGGGGTGCGGCAGCGTGCAGGGCTACCTGCTCGCGCAGCCCTTCCCCGCGCACTGGCTGGCGCAGACGCATGCGGCCATCCGCGCGCGCGTGCGCGAGCTGCTGGCGCAGCCATAGGCCGCGGCCTCGCGGCGGCGCGGCGGCGCACCGTGAAAAAGTTACAAAATGCCGTGCCGGGTACCCCAATGAAGTGCGCCAACAACGGTAAAATTGCGGCGGACAAATCGACCAAAAGGAGTCTGGCGTGAAAAAAGGATGGATCTTCTGCGTTCTGCTTGCCACCCTGCTGGCGGGCTGCAATACGATGGCAGGCCTTGGCCAGGACATCCAGAAGGGTGGCCAGAAGCTCGAAGGCGCTGCCGACCGCAGCAAGTAAGCCGGACGCGCGGGCGCCCGCACGGGCACCCGGCGGCAAGAAGCCGGCGCATCACGCCGGCTTCTTGCGTTGTTGCCGCGGCCTGGCAGCGGTTCCCCGGGCTGCGGCGGCGCTTCCGGCTATAGCAGTTCCTCCGGCGTAAACGGCGCCAGCACGTCGATCCACAGCCGCCTCGACCACGTGGTGTCCGGCTCGGTATCGAGCACGGCCGCATCCTTCCCCTTGCCATCCACCCATTGCACCGCGCCCGTGTCGGACAAGCGCAGCAGGTAGCTGTTGTCGTCGATGGCGCCGGCGAACAACTGCGCGACCTGCTGCGCCAGGCGCGGGCTGCGGATGATCAGGCCGGTCTCGGTGTTCTGGCTGGCCGAGCGCGGATCGAAGTTCATCGAGCCGACGAACAGGTTGGCGCGGTCCGCCACGGCGGCCTTCACGTGGAGGCTGGCCTGCGAGGACGTGAAATCGCCGACCGCCCGCTGCGGGCGGCCGGGGCGCGACTTCAGCTCGTGCAGCTCCACGCCGGCGCGCAGCAGCGCCGCCCGGTAGCGGCGGTAGCCCACGTGCACGATCGGCGCATCGGTGGCGGCCAGCGAATTGGTCAGCACCCGCACCTTGACGCCGCGCCCGACGAGGCCCGCCATCCATGCCACGCCCGCGTCGCCGGGCACGAAGTACGGCGAGATCAGGATGATTTCCTGCTGCGCGCCGCCCAGCATGCGGCCCAGTTCCCGCACCATCGTGTCCTCGCCTTCGGGCGCCTTGTCGGGCGAGGCCTTGTCCGGCGTGTCGACCATCACGCTGGCGGCGGCCCATTCCAGCGGCAGCTTGCCGTCGCCGGCGAGCTGCCGCGCCAGGAAGCTCGCGCGCGGATCGATGCGCGCCGGCGGCGCCGCGCCCCGGGACTCGCCGCGCCCGGACTCCGCCCGCGGGCCGGCCAGGCCCGGCTCCGGGCTCGCCGCGCTGGCGGGCTCGGCCGACGCCGCCAGTTCCTCGGGGCTGGCCAGCGCCTCCACCGGAATCGCCAGCGGGCTGTTCCAGTAGCGGTCGAACGCGGCCGACAGCCGCCGCACCGCGGGGCCGGCGGCGATCACGTCGAGATCCACGAAATTGGTGTCCGGCGCGCGCAGGAAGTAGGCGCTGCCGATATTGCGCCCGCCCGTCATGGCCAGCGCGTTGTCGGCGATGAACGCCTTGTTGTGCATGCGCCGGTTGATGCGGCGGATGTCCGCCGCCGACGACACCATGCGCGTGAGCCTGGAAAAGCGCCCGGCCGGGAACGGGTTGAACATCCGCACCTCGATGTTGCGGTGGCGCGCGAAGCGCAGGAAGGCGCGGTCCTTGCCGTCGCTGTGCAGGTCGTCGACCAGCACGCGCACGCGCACGCGCACGCCGCGCCCGGCGGCGGCGCGCACGTGGCGCAGGATCTCGCGCGAGGACTCGTCGGCGTCGATGATGTAGTACTGCAGGTCGAGCGTGCGCGTGGCGCGGTCGGCCAGCGTGACGAGCGTGCCGAAGGCTTCCTCGCCCGAGGTGATGACATGGAAGCCGGACAGCGCCGGGTCGGGCGCGCTCTGTGCCACCAGCCGGCCCAGCGCGGTGGCGGCGGGATCGGCCAGCGCCGCGCTCGGCTGGCGCGGCACGTCGCGCGGCAGGCTGGCGCAGCCCTCGGTGGCCAGCACCAGCGCGCAGGCCAGCGCGCGCGCCAGGCGGGCGATCCATGCCGGTCCGGCGCGGCGCTCTCGCGCCACCGCCCCCGCCGCCGTCACCGCCGCCGTCACCGTGAATCGCACCAGCATGCCGCCTCCAGCCGCGGGCCATCCAGGACCCGATACCGGAAGCTTAGGAGCTCGCGCCAGGCGCGGCTATCCGCCTTTGTCCGACGTGCCCGACAAAGCGGCGGCCAAGGCGGCCGCCGCCCGGGGACGCTTCCGGCCGCTCAGGCCGGCTTGCGCAGCGCGGCCGCCTCGCGCGCCAGCGCGCGCACGCGCTCCCAGTCGCCCTTGGCCACGGCATCCTTGGGCACCACCCACGAGCCGCCCACGCACACCACGTTGGGCAGCGCCAGGTAGGACGGCGCGCGCGCCGCGTCGATGCCGCCGGTGGGGCAGAAGCGCAACTGGGCCAGCGGGCCGTACAGCGACTTGAGCATCGGGATGCCGCCGGCGGCCTCGGCCGGGAAGAACTTGAGGAACTGGAAGCCCGCTTCGAGCGCGGCCATCGCCTCGCTGGCGGTGGCCACGCCCGGCAGCAGCGCCACGCCGGCGCCCTGCGCGGCCACGGCCAGCGCCGGGGTCAGCCCGGGCGACACGGCGAACTGCACGCCGGCCTCGCCCACGGCCTGGAGCTGAGCCGGCGTGAGCACCGTGCCGGCGCCGACCACCGCCTCGGGGAAGGCCGCGGCCACCGCCTTGATGGCGTCCAGCGCCACCGGCGTGCGCAGCGTGATTTCCAGCACCGGCAGGCCGCCGCCGATCAGCGCTTCGCTGACGTGCAGCGCTTCGTCGACCGAGGAGAATTCCAGCACCGGGATCACCGGCACGCCGGCGAAGCGTTCGATCAGGGAGGATTGAGTTTGCATGACGGGTATTCAGTCAGGTAGGTCGGACAAGCCGACGAGGGCACGAAAAAACAGCGAACCGGTCGCGCGCGGCGTCCGCGCGAAGCGGGAAAGACCGGAAAAATCAGGCAATCACGGCAACCGACTGCGCCAGCCGGGCCAGCACGGTCTCGGTGGCCGGGATCGGCGCCACCGCGCCGTAGCCGGTGGTGGACAGCGCCGCGGCCACGTTGGCGTAGCGCGCGGCCTCGAACGGATCGTCGCCGGCCGCCAGGCGCGCCACGAAGCTGCCGCCGAAGCAGTCGCCGGCGCCGGTGGCGTCGAGCGCCCGCACCGGGTACGGCGCCACCAGCGAGCGCGCCTCGGGCGTGGCCACGTAGGCGCCCTCCTCGCCCAGCTTGAGCGCCACCAGCCCGATGCCGCAGCCGAGCAGGTGGTCGACGATGGCGTCGCGGTCGTCGAGGCCGGTCAGCACGGTGATGTCGTCCCAGCTCGGCAGGCACACGTCGGTCAGCGAAAAGGCTTCGCGCATGATGCCGCGCGCGCGCGCCAGCGTCCACAGGCGCAGCCGCAGGTTGGTGTCCAGCGTCACCTTGGCGCCGGCCTTGCGCGCGTGCTCCATCGCCGCCAGCGCGGTGTCGCAGGCGCTGGTGCTGATGGCCAGGCTGATGCCGGACACATGCAGGTAGCGCGCCTCGGCGATGGCATGGTGCGGCAGGTATTCGTGGTGGTAGCGGCTGGCCGCCGAGCCGCTGCGCAGGTAGTCGAAGCGGTGGCCGTGCGCGTCGTGGCTGACGAAGTACACGCCGGTCGGCGCGCCGGCGTCGACGCGCACGTGGCGGGTGTCGACGCGCTCCTGCGTCCACAGCGCCAGCAGGCGCTCGCCGAAGCTGTCGTCGCCCACCGCGCTGATGTAGCCGGCGCGCGCGCCCTGGCGCGCCGCGGCGATGCAGAAGTTGGACGTGTCGCCGCCGAAGCCCTGCAGGTAGCGGGCGGGATCGTCGGGCTGCTGGTTGAACTCCACCAGCGCTTCGCCGAAAGCCAGGATGTCGATGCTCATGGTGCGGGCGTCCTTCAGGAGGTTCCGTGATTCCGTTCGTGGCGGTCAGAAGAAGGTCTGGACGATGTCGGTCACGCGCAGGCTGCCGTCCAGCACCGGGATGTGGCGCCACTTGTCGAAGGTCAGGCACGGATGCGAGATGTCGAAGGCGATCATGTCGCCCACGCGGATGTCGTCGCCGGCGCGGATCCGCAGGTAGGCGTGCTGGTCCATCATGCCGCTCACCTCCCAGTGCGCGGGCGCCGCCTGCGGCGCGGCCGCGCCGGGCCGGTACAGCCGCGCCGGGACCGGCATGCCGGCGTCGAAGGCCGCGTCGCGCTTGCCCATGCCGACGATGGCGCGCTCCGGCTCGGGAACCGACTGCACGTAGGCCCACAGCTGCAAGGCCGGCAGCAGGCCCTCGCGCATCTTCTGCGCGACCGGGTTGCTGGCCAGGATGCGCTCCTGCGCGGCGCGGTAGATGCCCACGTCGTGCGTCAGGTAGCAGCCCGGGCGCAGCACGATGTCCAGCGGCGCGCCGATCTCGGCGCGCGCGAATTCCTCCGCCACCACGTCGTACCAGGCCGAGCCCGCGCCCGACAGGATCACCGGGCTGCGGCCGAAGCGGCCGGCCGCGGCCAGCTCGCGCGTGACCGCCACGGTGCGTTGCAGGAAGGCGCGGATGTCGGCCTCTTCCTTCAGCACGCCTTCGTAGATTTCCACGCCGGCCAGCGACAGCGCGCCGGGCCAGCGCGCCAGCGCCGCCAGCACCGCGGCCTGCTGGCGCGCGTCGCGCACGCCGGTGCGTCCGCCCGCCACGCCCAGTTCCAGCAGGACCTGCAGCGTCTGGCCGCGGCCGCTGAAATACGCGCCCAATTGATCCGCCAGTTCCGGCGAATCCACCAGCGAGAAGAACTCGAAGCCGGGATCGCGCAGCAGGTCCGCGACGATCTCCATATTGCGGCGGCCCACCAGCTGGTTGGCCATCAGCACGCGGCGCACGCCGTGCGCGTGGGCGGCGGCGGTCTGGTGCGCGGTGGCCAGCGTGATGCCCCAGGCGCCGGCTTCGAGCTGGCGCGCGAACAGCTTGGGCGCCATCGTGGTCTTGCCGTGCGGCGCGAGCTGCACGCCGTATTCGTGCATGAAGCGGCGCATCCACGCCAGGTTGTGGGCCAGGCGCTCTTCATACAGTACCGCCGCCGGCAGGCTCAGGTCCTCGGCCAGCAGTTGCCAGCCGACCTGGCCTGCGGCCGCCGGCGCCAGCGGCGCCTCCAGCTTGCCGAGCGCCTTGTTGAGCGGATCGATCATACCGGTCTGGTACTTTATTTCATGCATCTCTGTCATCACTGCGCAAAATTCCGATTGACGTAATGATAGCCTTGAAATTACGATATTTCACCCTTGTTATAAAGTAACATCCGCGGCGTGCCGAACCTTGCCTGCGCCGGCGGATGCGCGCACGTTCCGCCCTTACGCTTCGCCCTACGCTCCCGTCCATGTCCGCGTCCTTCGACATCCTTTCCCGCATCGCCGAGCGCGGCCCCACGCTGCGCCTGGCCGAGCAGAAGGTCGCCCAGGTGATCCTGGAGGACCTGGCCGGCGCGGCCGCCACCAGCATCAACGAGCTGGCGCGCAAGGCCGGCGTGAGCGAAGCCAGCGTGACGCGCTTTGCCAAGGCCATCGGCTGCCGCGACGTGCGCGACCTGAAGCTGCGCCTGGCGCAGGCCACCGCGGTGGGCCAGCGCTTCCTGCAGGCGCAGGGCGCGCGCACGGCCGAGCCGGCCCCGGCCACGCTGGCCGACAGCATCCATGCGGACATCCTGGACTCACTGGAAGTCAACCGCAAGCTGATCGACCCCGACCACATCGGGCGCGCCGCGCGCCTGTTGCTCGACGCGCGCATGGTCTACGCTTTCGGCATGGGTGGCGGCTCGTCCTTCATGGCCGACGAGGCGCGCTACCGCCTGGCCCGCCTGGGCCGCCCCGTGGCCAGCTACCAGGATGCGCTGCTGCAGAAGATGGTGGCGGCCACCCTGCACAAGGACGACGTCGTACTCGCCTTCTCCGCCACCGGCAGCGTGCCCGAGATGCTGGCCAGCTGCGACATCGCGCGCGAGTACGGCGCGCGCCTGGTGGCCGTGACCGCGCTGGGCTCGCCGCTGGCCGCGCGCGCCGACGTGCTGCTGCCGGTGCGCACGCTCGAAACCGATTTCATCTTCAAGCCCTCGGCCTCGCGCTACGCCATGCTGCTGGTGATGGACGTGCTGTCCACCCAGCTCGCGCTGCTGCAGCAGGAGCAGAGCCAGGACCGGCTGCGCCGGCTCAAGTTCGTGCTCGACGCGCACCGCGGCAGCGCGGGCCCCGGCGCCGCGGACAGCCGCCAGCCGCTCGGAGACTGACATGCCCGCCTCGACCGACACCGCGCCGTCCGGCCTGCCGCCGTTCGACACGCTCATCCGCGGCGCCACCGTGCTCGACGGCTCCGGCGCCGAGGCGCGCCGCGCCGACGTGGCGCTGCGCGCCGGGCGCATCGCGCGCATCGCCATGCTGGACGACGATGAGGACGGCGGCGGCCTCGACCCCGCCGGCGCCGCGCAGGTGGTGGCGGCCGACGGCCTGGTGCTCGCGCCCGGCTTCATCGACGTGCACACGCACGACGACACCAACGTCGTCCGCCAGCCGCAGATGACGCCCAAGCTCTCGCAGGGCGTGACCACTGTGATCGTCGGCAACTGCGGCATCAGCGCCGCGCCCGTCGCGCTGCGCGGCGAGCCGCCCGACCCGATGAACCTGCTCGGCGGCGCCGAAGCCTTCCGCTACCCGGATTTCGGCAGCTACGTGCAGGCCGTGCGGGACGCGCGGCCCGCCGTCAACGTGGCGGCGCTGGTCGGCCACACCGCGCTACGCAGCAACCACATGGACCGGCTCGACCGCGCCGCCACGCCGGCGGAGATCGCCGCCATGCGCGCGCAGCTGGAGGCGGCGCTGGCGCACGGCGCGCTGGGCCTGTCCACGGGCCTGGCCTACGCCAGCGCGTTCAGCGCCACCACCGACGAAGTGCTGGCGCTGTCCGAGCCGCTGGCGCGCGCCGGCGCGCTCTACGCCACCCACCTGCGCAGCGAGTTCGCCGAGATCCTGGAGGCGATGGATGAAGCCTTCCGCATCGGCCGGCACGCGCGCGTGCCGGTGGTGATCTCGCACCTGAAATGCGCCGGCGTGGCCAACTGGGGCCGCAGCGGCGAAGTGCTCGACGCGCTCGAGCGCGCGCAGCGCTGGCAGCCGGTCGGCTGCGACTGCTATCCCTACACCGCCAGTTCCTCCACGCTGGACCTCAAGCAGGTCACCGGCGACTTCGACATCATGGTCACGTGGTCCGGGCCGCATCCCGGCATGGGCGGCCGCCTGCTGGCCGACATCGCCGCCGGGTGGCAGACCAGCCTGGAAGACGCCGCGCGCCGCCTGCAGCCGGCCGGCGCGGTCTACCACGGCATGGAAGACGCCGACGTGGACCGCATCCTCAGCCACCCCGCCACCGTGATCGGCTCGGACGGGCTGCCCAACGACCCGCTGCCGCACCCGCGCCTGTGGGGCGCATTCCCGCGCGTGCTGGGCCACTACGCGCGCGACCGCGAACTGTTCCCGCTGGCCGTGGCCGTCAACAAGATGACCGGCCTGTCGGCCGAACGCTTCGGCCTGGCGCAGCGCGGCTTCGTGCGCGAAGGCTACTGGGCCGACCTGGTGCTGTTCGACGCCGCCACCATTCGCGACGCGGCCAGCTTCACCGACCCCATGCAGCCGGCCGAAGGCATCGCCGCGGTGTGGGTCAACGGCGCGCTGTCCTGGCGGCAGCGCGCGGCCACCGGCGCGCGCGCCGGCCGCTTCCTGCCGCGCGCGCGGCGCGCCGGCGACGTGGCCGGCTAGCGCCCCCGCAACCCGTTTTCAGCAATCCGCTTCAGGAGTCTTCATGGAAATCAGACGATTCGGCGTGGAAGGCGGCACCGGCTCCGGTGGCCAGCACATGCCCTTTGCCCGCGCGGTCGCCGCCGACGGCTGGCTCCACGTGTCGGGCCAGGTGCCGATGGTGGCCGGCGAGGTCATCGACGGCGGCATCGTGCCGCAGACCCACCAGGCCATCAGGAACGTGCTCGCCATCCTGGCCGAAGCCGGCTACGGCCCCGAGCACGTGGTGCGCTGCGGCGTGTGGCTGGACGACGCGCGCGACTTCGCCTCGTTCAACAGGATCTTCAGGGAATATTTCGGCGCCAACCCGCCGGCACGCGCCTGCGTGCAATCGAGCATGGTGGTGGATTGCAAGGTCGAGATCGACTGCATCGCCTACAAGAAGCCGGCGGCCTGACCAGCGCCTTCCGGCAAACACCTCAACCGGCCGCCTGCGCGGCCATTTTCATAACGGACGCGGGAGAGCCCCGCCGGACCCTCCGGCGGACCCCGCAGCAAGGAGACAATATGGGCGCCGTCACCGGAACCACACTATTGCTGTACGCGCTGATCGCCGTGATCGCGCTGGTCGTGCTGATCGCGAAGTTCAAGCTCAATCCCTTCATCACCCTGGTCGTCGTCTCGGTGCTGCTCGGCTTTGCCGTGGGCATGCCGATGGGCGACATCGTCAAGTCGTTCGAGGCCGGCGTCGGCGGCACGCTCGGCCACATCGCGCTGGTCATCGGGCTGGGCACCATGCTCGGCAAGATGATGGCCGAATCGGGCGGCGCCGAGCGCATCGCGCGCACGCTGATCGATTTCTTCGGCGAGAAGAACGTGCACTGGGCGATGGTCACGATCGCCTTCATCGTCGGCCTGCCGGTGTTCTTCGAGGTCGGCTTCGTGCTGCTGGTGCCGATCGCCTTCAACGTGGCCAAGCGCACCGGCACCTCGATGGTGCTGGTCGGCATCCCGATGGTGGCCGGCCTGTCGGTCGTGCACGGCCTGATCCCGCCGCACCCGGCCGCGCTGCTGGCCGTGACCGCCTACGGCGCCGACATCGGCAAGACCATCCTGTACGCGCTGATCGTGGGCATCCCCACCGCCATCATCGCCGGCCCGCTGTTCGCGCGGCTGATGGACCGCTACGTCAAGCTGCCCGACATCAACCCGCTGGCCGCGCAGTTCACCGAGGACGAGAGCAAGGGCACGCACGAACTGCCCGGTTTCGGCATCACCATCTTCACCATCCTGCTGCCGGTGGCGCTGATGCTGATCGGCAGCTGGGCCGACCTGCTCACCGCGCCCAAGACCTTCGCCAACGACTTCCTCAAGCTGATCGGCAACTCGGTGATGGCGCTGCTGATCGCCGCGCTGGTGAGCTTCTACACCTTCGGCAAGGCGCGCGGCTTCAACCGCGAGAACATCCTCAAGTTCACTAACGAATGCGTGGCGCCCACCGCCATCATCGTGCTGGTGGTCGGCGCCGGCGGCGGCTTCGGCCGCGTGCTGCGCGACTCCGGCATCTCCAACGCCATCGTCGACGTCGCCACCGGCGCGCACGTCTCCGTGCTGCTGCTGGGCTGGCTGGTGGCCGTGCTGATCCGCATCGCCACCGGCTCGGCCACGGTCGCCATGACCACCGCCGCCGGCATCGTCGCCCCGATCGCCGCCAGCGTGCCGGGCACCCGCCCCGAACTGCTGGTGCTGACCACCGGCGCCGGCTCGCTGATCCTGTCGCACGTGAACGACGGCGGCTTCTGGCTGGTGAAGGAATACTTCAACATGACCGTGGCGCAGACCTTCAAGACGTGGTCCGTGTGCGAGACCATCATCTCGGTGGTGGCGCTGCTGCTGACGCTGGCGCTGGCCACGGTGGTCTGATCCCGGCTGGCGTTGCCCGAGGCGGGACGCTCGTCCCGCTTCGGCTGCGCGGCCCGGGCTGCGACCGGGCCGCGCTCCCTCCCGTCTCCTTCCTCCCTCCCCCTTTTCGTTGCGCGGGCGTTCGTTTCCGTGGCTGCCCTTCGCCTTCGACATCCCTCCGTGGGCGGCGCAAGCCAATGGCAGCCGGCCGCAATCAATGAGACTTGTCGCCTTGCCGGCAACTCGCGCATCGCGGATAAACAGGCCATGCCTTCCCGCGAGACGACGTATCTACAACGTAGATACGAAATTTGACCACCACAACCAGCGTATCTACAATGGCTATACATCTACTGGAGCCTGCCGTGGAACTGTCGATTCAGAAATGGGGCAACAGCGCGGCCGTGCGGCTGCCCGCCGCGCTGCTCGAACAACTCAAGGTCGCCTTGGGCGACAAGCTCACCGTCGACGTGCGCCAGGATGGCGTCCTGCTCAAGCCCGCCCGGCCCCGGTACGCACTCGAAGAACTGGTCGCGCAGTGCGATCCCGCCGCGCCGATGCCCGCGGACCTGGCCGCCTGGCACCACGCCGGGCCGGCCGGCCACGAAGCATGGTGAAGTCCGCCAGGTTCGACCGGGGCGACATCGTGCGGGTAAGCCTGAACCCCACGGCCGGCCGCGAGCAGCAGGGAGATTTCCGCCCCGCGCTCGTGCTGTCGCCCGCCGCCTTCAACGCGCTCGGCGTCGCGCTGGTCGCGCCGATCACGCAGGGTGGCGACGTTGCCCGTTTCGCCGGCTTCGCCGTGCCGCTGTCCGGGGCCGGCACCGAGACCCAGGGCGTCGCGCTGGTGAACATGGTGCGCACGCTGGACCTTGAAGCGCGGGGCGCAAGGAAGGTCGAGCGCGTGCCGGCCGAAGTGGTGGAAGACGCGCTGGCGCGCCTGCAGACGATCCTGGCGTGACTGGAAAGGCCGGGCGAGCGTTTGCCGCGGCCGTCGGCCGCGCCTCCGATGCCGCCCGGCAATGTCATGACATTGCGTGTCCATGCGTGCCGCGCCGGCATGTTCCCGTCATGACGGTGCCCCGGTGAAAGCGGCGATGCGCAGAACAGGCAACTCGCAAGGGGTGCCGATCCCGAAGCCGATCCTGGCCCGGTTGGGCCTGGGAGACGAAGTGGACATGCCGGCCGAAAATGATGCGCCCGGCGCCGCGCCGCGTCCCCGTCACCCTCATGAAGCGGGACGGCTCGCTAAAGAAAGCCGGGGTCGCAGCCGACAACACAATGCTGAACAGCCTGCGAGCGTCGCAGGAGGTAGTCGCGGAATGGCGCCGGGCAGGACGGACACGGGTTGCGCCCCCTGTCCGCCCGGCCTGGCCCAGGTTGTGCCCCCGCCCCGCGTAGCGAGAATGGCCGCCCGGCCACCGGCGCCACGCGCGGGGCAATGGCGACCCCGCATGGGAAAAAGACATACACGGAGCCAGTTGTGACCATCGATAGCATCATGTCCAGAAAGATCGTCAGCGTGGTGTTCGACGATACCTTGGCAACGGTCAAGCACATTTTCGACGAGGCGAAGTTCCATCACCTGCTCGTCGTCGAAGACGAGAGACTGCATGGCGTCGTATCGGACCGCGACCTGCTGCGCGCGGTGAGCCCGTTCATCGGCAGCAACGTGGAGTCGGCCAGGGACCTCAACACCCTCAACAAGCGCGTGCACCAGATCATGACGCGCAAGCCGATCACGTTGCGCCCCGAGGCCAGGATCCCCGATGCCATCGCGCTGTTTCTCGCTCATCGGATCTCGTGCATCCCCATCGTGGACGCGCAGTTCCGGCCGGTCGGCATCGTCAGCTGGCGGGATATTCTGCGGTGGATTTCGGATGCCCCGGCGCCCGCGGATCCCGAACCGGACGACGCCGCGGCATGAACGCCGGTGGCATCCGGCCGCCCTGCGCCTGACATCGCCTGTCGGGACGGGTGCCGGGAGCCGCGGCCGGATCGCGGCCTGACCGGAAACTCGCGCCGATGCACGGCACCGACGGCCGCCCTGGCTCGTTCAACGCCGGAGCCGCGCTGTCCGGCACAGGCATCGCGGCCCGCCGGCTTCCCGGTTCTATCTTCCCGCCACCGGCGCGTTCGCCTCGAACTTGGCCCGATGCGTCGAGAAAAACGTCCGCACGTTGCGCACGTTGGACGCGCCGGCGAACAGCCGCCGCGCGAACGCATCGTAGGCGGCCATGTCGGCCATCTCCACCGTGACGATGAAATCCGGCCCCGGCGAAACCCGGTAGCACTGCGTGACCGCGGCCTCGGCGCAGATATAGGCCTCGAAGGCGTCGTGGTCCTCGGCGGTCTGGCGGTCTAGGCTGATCTCGATGATGGCGGTCAGCGGCGTGCCGGTCTGGCGCGGATCCAGCACGGCGATCTGGCGCTGGATGACGCCGCTTTCCCTGAGCCTGCGCACGCGCCGCAGGCAGGTGGGCGCCGAGGCGTGCACGCGCTCGGCGAGGTCGGTGTTCGAGATGGCCGAGTCGGCCTGCAGGATGCGGAGGATGCGCAGGTCGAGCTCGTCCAGGAAGGTGCCGGGCAATGGGGACTCCGCTAGGCCTGATGAAATAAAATTTCATCACTATTTGATGATGATTGATTATTTCATTGTTTATAGATTTAAGAAAGAAAATTACATACCGATCCCTCTACCATGCTAACCGCTGGCCCGGCCTCGGGCCGATCATGAGGGAAAAACGGATATGTGCGGAATTGTCGGGGCGGTCGCGCAGCGCGACATCGTGCCCAATCTCGTCGAGGGCCTGAAGCGGCTGGAGTACCGCGGTTATGACTCCTGCGGCGTGGCGCTGCACCAGGACCGGCAACTGGTGCGCGCGCGCAGCGTGGATCGCGTTGCCGCCCTGCAGGCCGACATCGCCCGGCAGGCGCTGGCGGGCTACACCGGCATCGCGCACACGCGCTGGGCCACGCACGGCAAGCCGGTCACGGGCAACGCGCACCCCCACTTCTCGCCGCGCGAGGAAGCGGCGCGCATCGCGCTGTCGCACAACGGCATCATCGAGAACCACGAGGAACTGCGCGCGGGCCTGGAGGCCAGCGGCTACGTCTTCGCCAGCCAGACCGACAGCGAGGTGATCGCGCACCTGATCGACCACCTGTACGACGGCGACCTGTTCGAGGCGGTGAAGGCGGCCGTGGCGCGGCTGCGCGGCAGCTTCGCCATCGCCGTGCTGTGCCGCGACGAGCCGCACCGGCTGGTGGGCGCCCGCAGCGGCATGCCGCTGGTGGTCGGCGTGGGCGAAGGCGAGAACTTCCTGGCGTCCGACGCGATGGCGCTGTCCGGCGTCACGGACCGCATCGCCTATCTCGAGAACGGCGACGTGGTGGACGTGCAGCTGCACCGCTACTGGATCGTCGATGCCGCCGGCCAGCGCGTGGAGCGCCCCGTGGCGCGGGTGGCGGCGCACGGCAGCAGCGCCGAGCTCGGCCCGTACCGCTACTACATGCAGAAGGAGATCTTCGAGCAGCCGCAGGCGGTGGCCGACACCTTGCAGGACGTCACCACGGTCATGCCCGAACTGTTCGGCGACAAGGCGTGGCGCGTGTTCAACGCGGTGGATTCGGTGCTGCTGCTGGCGTGCGGCGGCAGCTATCACGCCGCGCTGACGGCCAGGTACTGGATCGAGAGCCTGGCCGGGCTGCCGGTCAGCGTGGAGATCGCGAGCGAGTTCCGCTACCGCGAAAGCGTGCCGAACCCGAACGCGCTCGTCGTCGCGGTATCCCAGAGCGGCGAGACCGCCGACGTGCTCGGCGCGCTCGAGGTAGCCCGCCAACTGGGCATGCGCCACACGCTGGCGATCTGCAACGTGCCGACCAGCGCGCTGGTGCGGGAATGCGCGCTGACCTTCATCACGCGGGCCGGCGTGGAGATCGGCGTGGCCTCCACCAAGGCCTTCACCACGCAGTTGGTGGCGCTGTTCCTGCTCGCGCTGACGCTGGCGCAGATCCGCGGGCGGCTTTCCGCGCAGGACGAACAGCACCACCTGCGCGCGCTGCGCCACCTGCCGGACGCCATGCGCCAGGTGCTGGCGCTGGAGCCGCAGATCATGGCCTGGTCCGAACTGCTGGCGCGCCGCGAGAACATGCTGTTCCTGGGCCGCGGCATGCACTACCCGGTGGCGATGGAAGGCGCGCTGAAGATGAAGGAAATCTCGTACATCCATGCCGAGGCCTATCCGGCCGGCGAGCTCAAGCACGGCCCGCTGGCGCTGGTCAGCGACGAGATGCCCGTGGTCGCGGTCGCGCCCAACGACCGCCTGCTGGAAAAGCTCAAGTCGAACATGCACGAGGTCAGCGCGCGCAGCGGGCGGCTGTTCGTCTTCGCCGACAGCGACTGCGGCATCGCGCCGAGCCCCGGCATCGAAGTGCTGCGCCTCACGGAATACTACGGGCCGCTGTCGCCGATCCTGCACACGATCCCGATGCAGTTGCTGGCCTACCATGTCGCGCTGGCGCGCGGAACCGACATCGACAAGCCGCGCAACCTGGCGAAATCGGTGACGGTGGAGTAGCGATGTTGCCGGCGCAGTGACGCCGTGGCGGGGCTGGACATGCTGGGAAAGCCGCATGCCCCGTCCCCGCACCCCGAATCCTGTCGGAACGGCACGACAGGCAACACGCAAGAAGTGACTCAAAGCCGATTCTTCGCGAGCAAATGTGAATGATGCACCGCCACAACGATGTTTTTGAGCAAACACTCCAATCCGCCCACTAGACAGGATTGGATTAGGGTTTATACTTACACCCGTCTCCTCCTTGTCTCCAACGACATGGATTCAACCCGCCCTTCGGGGCGGGTTTATTTTTTTCCGCCTCCGTTCGAATTCATCCGCAGGCCGCCGCCCCCGGCGTTCAGAGCATGAAACGTTTTGCAGCATTCGCCACGGCAAGCTGGTCGGCAGCCGCGCTGGTCTATTTCGGGCAGCACTCGACGGCCATGCTGGCCATGAGCGCCATCGTCGCCCTGGCCGGGCTGGACATCGCTTCCAGCCTCTGACCGGCACGCGGTCCCGCGCTCCATCGTTCTCCCCGATTCGCCGCTGCGCGCCGTTTATCGCGCCGCCTTGACTGCCGGCCATATATGAAGGTAGCCTTCACAGCTAACCTTCATAATTTCCCGCGACCGACATGACCGCCCCGCACGCGGATTCCGACGCCGCGCACGCCCTGGCCGCCGAACTGCGCGTGGTGCTGGGCAAGCTGACCCGGCGGCTGCGCGAGAAGTCGCATTTCAGCCATCTCACCTGGACCCAGTTGCGCGTGCTGCTGCGGCTGGAGCGCGAAGGGCCGGCGACGGTATCGGCGCTGGCGCGGGCCGAGGGCATGCGCCCGCAATCGATGGGCGAGACGGTTGCCGTGCTCAAGGCGGCCGGGCTCGTCAGCGGC
Organism: Cupriavidus sp. FW216-B1; assembly: GCF_058789195.1. Taxonomy (NCBI): domain Bacteria; kingdom Pseudomonadati; phylum Pseudomonadota; class Betaproteobacteria; order Burkholderiales; family Burkholderiaceae; genus Cupriavidus; species Cupriavidus sp. FW216-B1. The sequence continues at coordinate 971,292 of NZ_JBYTEL010000001.1, forward strand.
GCGCCCGATCCCAGCGACGGGCGGCAGACCGTCCTGTCGCTCACGCCGGCCTGCGCCGAGGCGGTCCGGGCCGGCCGCGCGGCGCGCGAGGACTGGCTGTTCCATGCCATCGAGACCCGGCTCGCGCCGGCCGAGCAGGACGCGCTCGCCGCGGCCGTCGCGCTGCTGGCGCGGCTGGTGGAGTCCTGACGCCGCCGCCCGACGCACGACACCGCACTCGCCGCCCCCCCCTTCCCAAGGAAACGCCATGACAACGACCACGCTCGACCCCAGCACCGCCCTCATCGTCATCGACCTGCAGCAGGGCATCGTGTCCTACCCCACGGTCCATCCCATCGGCGAGGTGGTGAAGAACGCCGGCGCGCTGGCCGCCGCCTTCCGCGGCCACGGCCTGCCGGTGGTGCTGGTCAACGTGGCCGGCGGCGCGCCGGGGCGGGCCGAGCAGACGCGCAACTTCGGGCAGCTTCCGCCCGGCTGGGCCGACCTCGTGCCCGAACTGGACCGCCAGCCGGGCGACCACCTCGTGACCAAGCGGACCTGGGGGGCGTTTACCGGCACCGGCCTCGACGCGCACCTCAAGGGCCTGGGCGTCACGCAGGTCGTCATTGCCGGCGTGTCCACCAGCATCGGCGTGGAATCGACTGCGCGGCAGGCGCACGAACTCGGCTACAACGTCACGCTCGCGCTGGACGCCATCACCGACATGCACCCGGACGCGCACGCCAACAGCGTCGCGCGGATCTTCCCGCGGCTGGGCGAGACCGGCACCACGCGCGAGATCGCCGAATTGCTCGGCGGGACCCGCGCATGAGCGCCACCGCGGCACGGCGCGCGCGGGCGCCATGACGGACGGCACCCGCGGCGCGGCGTGAAGGCGCCGCGTTTCCCTGCCCGGCCAGCCAAAGCAGCGCTTCGCGCCGGAATGCGCTACGCTGCACGCCTGCGGTGTCCCGCCCTGCCATCCCATGCTTTTATGACAGTTGTCACAATCTCTTCATACGGGGAAGCAGGATGGTTACCCTCCCCCGCTATAGAATCGAACCCTAACTGGAGGAATAAAACGATGCCCAAAAAGCCAAGGAAAGTCGAGGAGTCAATCCCGGCCACTACCACGGCGCAAGGCCTGATCGCCCTGCTCGACCATATCGCCAACGCGACCGCCCAAGGCCAGCTGGACCCCGAGTTCGCCCGCAAGCTGGGCAAGCGGGCCCGCAAGGAAGCCGATGCGCTGGTCGCGGACGAAGTATTCTCCGCCGCGCACGGCGCGCAGGTGACGGCAGCGCTGCAGTCGCTGGAAGGCGCCATCGCCGACAGCGAAGGCGGCCTGCTGGGCAAGGCAGTGAAGCGCCTGCGCGACGCCGACAAGCGCGCGGCGGAAACCCCGGGCGCCTGAGCGCCCCCGCCACGGAGCGGGCTTGCGGCCCGGCCCGTGGCTGGTCCTGCGCGCATCCACGTCCGTGCCGCGCGGGACCAGGGTGCAGCGGAGCATCGTTCAGCCGTTATTTCGACAGTTATTTAAATATTGAAATCAGTACGGCCGCGTGGCCAGCCGGAATCTGAACCTGATCGTGCGCGCCCGGATCCAGGGCGGATCCGGGGCCTGGGGTCGGGAATCAAGGATCGGGAGAAATGGCGCGCGCGCCGTGGCGCACGGGTGTCCCGGCATGCGCCTGTTTCACCGGGTCCGGCGCGGCGGCGCGCGCCTCGGCGGCGGAAATGGGCTGGAACGCGCCCGGCACGACACGCGCCGCCACCTTGCGCGCGCCCGCCTCGCCCGGCCCCTCGGCGGCCGTGGCCGCCGCGGCGCTGCCGGAGGCCGGCCCGAGCGGCTCCGGACCCGCGCGCCGGTCATGGCAGATCCACATCGCGCGCTGCGGCACGTCGTTGAAATTGCCGTCGCTGGCGGCGAGGATGCGCGCCCAGACCTCGGGCGTGGAGCTGCGCCACACGCCGCACAGCAGGCGGCGAAAGCGCGGATCGCGCGCGGCCTGCCGCTCGATGCGGCCGATGAACGCGGGGCCGTGATATTCGATGAGGTCTTCGAGTTCGCCGGCGGCCAGGGCGCCGAGCACGCGCTCGTTGCCGGTGCGGGTCAGGATCTCCAGCACCAGCGCCCACAACTGGTCGGGGTCGTTGACGCAGAGCCAGTCGCAGGCCTGCCAGACCCAGAACGAACGCACTTCATGCCGGCCGATGGCCGGATCGTAGCGGCTGTAACGCTCGATGTAAGCGTTGACCAGGCGCTTTTGCTCATGGGTTTCCATCGTCCCCCCGGACTACCCGCCTGAAAAACGAATGGGTCCGGCCGGCGACCGCCGCCGCGCCCTGTCCCGGGCGACGGCCGGCAGCCGGTCCGGCTTGCCCCTGTCCGCCAGCGGCTCCGCGCTGGTCGACTCATGTACTGCCCCGGCTGTCCCCTCTGTACCGGGCCCCGCCCGGCAGCCACCCGTGCGGGCTGCCTCGCCACAACCGCCACCATGCCGCCGCCGGCAATCGGGCGGCGGATCCCCTGCGGCGGATCCAGAACAATGATAGGCGGCAATCCCGCGCCCGGATGAGTGAGCGGGGACCGGGGCGGGTTAACCATGAGAATGCCCCGCCGCCGGCTCCGCGCTCCAGCCCTGTTTCCACGCCATCCTGCCCGCTTGCCGGCCACCTTCCACCCGCTCGCCGCGCCCAACAGCGGCCATGCCATCTGTGAGAAGATGTCGGCCAGCCCCAGCAAGCAGGGAGATCGCCATGTCATCCGATCGACGCCGGTTCCTTCGCCACAGCACCTGTCTCGCCGCGGCCCTGACCGGCCTGTCCGGCAGCGCCTGGCCCGCCGCGGGGCCGCATGCGCCGGGCCCGCTGCGCCGCCTGATTCCCGGCGGCCGCGAGACCCTGCCCGTGATCGGCATGGGCACCTCCGACACCTTCAACGTGGGCACCGAGGCGAGCGAGCGCGCCCCGCTGGCCGAGGTGCTGGCGCTGCTGCTGCAGACGCCCGGCGCCGTCATCGATACCGCGCCCAGCTACGGCAGCGCGGAGGCCGTCACCGGCGACCTGCTGCGCAGCGCGCAGGCCCGCGCCAAGGTGTTCCTCGCCACCAAGATTTCCACCTCGGCCGGCAGTCCGGCGCAGGCGCAGTGGGCGCAATCGCTGCGCGACCTGCGCAGCGACAGCGTGGACCTGCTCCAGGTGCACAACCTGATCGACTGGCGCGACAACCTGCGCTTGCTGCGCCAGCTCAAGGAACAGGGCAAGACGCGCTATGTCGGCATCACCCACTACCGCGAGGACGCGCACGAGGCGCTGATCCAGATCGTGCGCGCCGAGCGCCTGGACTTCGTCCAGCTCAACTACTCGCTGGCCGAGCGCAATGCCGAGCGCACGCTGCTGCCGCTGTGCCAGGAGCGCGGTGTGGCGGTGCTGGTCAACCGCCCGTTCCAGGACGGGCGGCTATTCCGCGCGGTCAGGGACCGGCCGCTGCCGCCGCTGGCGGCCGAGCTCGACTGCGCCTCCTGGGGCCAGCTGTTCCTGAAATTCATCGTCAGCCATCCGGCGGTGACGGCGGCCATTCCCGCCACCTCCAAGCCGAAGAACATGCAGGACAATCTCGGCGCCGGCTTCGGCCGCATGCCCGACGCCGGCCAGCGCGCGCAGATCGCCGCGCTGCTGGCCTGAACCGGCCATGAGCGCACCGACCCTGGCAGCCCGCCGCGGCCTCGGCATCCAGCCCGGTGAAGGCAGCGCCGTGGTAGCCGGCTTCCTGTTCTTCTTCTGCCTGTTCGCCAGCTATTTCATGCTGCGCCCGGTGCGCGAGACGATGGGCATCGCCGGCGGCGTGCGGAACCTGCAGTGGCTGTTTACCGCCACCTTCGTGGTGATGCTGGTGGCGATTCCCATCTACGGCCTGTGCAGCGCGCGCCTGCCGCGCCGCCGCTTCGTGCCGTGGGTGTACGCGTTCTTCGTCGCCAACCTGGTGGGCTTCGCGCTGGCCACGCGCGCCGCGCCCGACAACCTGTGGCTGGCGCGCGCGTTCTACGTGTGGCTGTCGGTGTTCAACCTGTTCGTGGTGTCGGTGGCGTGGAGCCTGATGGCGGACGTGTTCCGCCCGGGCCAGGCGCGGCGCCTGTTCGCGCTGCTGGCCGCGGGCGCCAGCGCGGGCGGGCTGGCCGGCCCGGTGCTGGGCGGCTGGCTGGTGCCGCGCATCGGCCTGACCGGGCTGATGCTGCTGTCGGCCGCGCTGCTGGCGGCCACGCTGCCGGGCGCGGGCTTCCTGTTCGGCTGGCGCCGGCGCGCCGGCGCGGGCGTGCCGGTGGCGGACGACCCGGTGCTGCCGCAGGACCCGGCCCGGCCCATCGGCGGCGGCCTGTGGGCCGGGCTGACGCTGGTGGCGCGCTCGCGCTACCTGCTCGGCATCGGCCTGTTCGTGATCCTGCTGGCCACCGCCAGCACCTTCCTGTACTTCGAGCAGGCCCGGCTGGTGGCGCAGACCTTCCCCAGCCGCACGCAGCAGACCCAGGTGTTCAGCGCCATCGACGCCGTGGTGCAGGGCCTGACCATCCTGGTCCAGGTGTTTTTCTCGGGGCGCATCGCCCGGCGCTACGGCGTGACCATGCTGCTCGGCGCGGTGCCGCTGGCCACCGGCCTGGGTTTCCTCGCGCTGGCGCTGTGGCCCGCCTTCGGCGTGCTGGCGGCGGTCATGATCCTGCGCCGCGTGGGCGAATACGCGCTGCTGCGTCCGGGGCGCGAGATGCTGTTCACGGTGGTGGACGCCGAGACCAAGTACAAGGCCAAGAACGTCATCGACACCGCGGTCTACCGCGCTGGCGACGCCGTCAGCGCATGGATCAAGACGGCCATCGATGCCTTCTCCGGCCATCCCGCCGTGGTGGCGCTCACCGGCGCCGTGCTGGCGCTGGGCTGGGCCTGGCTGGGCTGGTGGCTGGGCTGCCGGCACGAAGGCCGCGCCGGCACCGAGCCGCCGGCCGCGCGGCTGGAAGCGGCGCCCGGGCGGCCCGGCGGCGCATGAGATTGCGGGCCTTGCGCACGGCCGCGCGCGCGTGGCTGCCTGCCGCTGCGCTTGCCACGGTCCTGGCCGCCGCGGGCTGCGCCGGTCCGCCCGCCCCCGCACTCACTCCCGCGCCGGGCCCGGCCGCGCTGGCGCTGCTCGGCGAGCAGCGCATCGCCCTGCGCCAGCCGTTCCGGGACACCATCGTCGGCGGCCTGTCCGGGATCGACTACGACGCCCGCTCCGGCACGTGGTTCCTGGTCAGCGACGACCGCTCGGCGCTCGGCCCGGCGCGCCTCTACACCGCCACGATGCGCTACGACGCGAACGGGTTCCACGCGCTTGCGCTCGACGGCGTGATCGTGCCGCGGCAAGCCGACGGCACCGTTTTTCCGGGCCGCCGGCAATGGCTCGAGGGCCGCGGCGAGGTGCCGGACTTCGAAGCCGTGCGCGTCGATCCGCAGGACGGCAGCCTGTGGCTGGCCACCGAGGGCGACTGCTCGCTCAAGGAAGACCCGGCCGTCATCCACGTGGCGCGCGACGGCCGCTACCTGTCCCGCATCGCCGCGCCCGCGATGTTCGCCATGTGCCGGCAGGCGGGCTACGGCTCGCGCGACAACCTGACCTTCGAGGGCCTGAGTTTCTCGCATGATGGCAGCTCGCTGTGGGTGGCGATGGAAGGCCCGCTGCAGCAGGACGGCCCGGAACCCGCGCGCGGCCACGGCGCCGTCGCGCGCGTCACCGAGTTCGCGCGCGACGGCCGCGTGCTGCGGCAGGTCGCCTACCCCGTCGATGCCATCCCCGCGATGCCCGGGCAGGACGTGCCGGCCAACAATGGCGTCACCGAGATCCTGGCGGTGGACGCGCACCGCCTGCTGGTGCTCGAGCGGGCCGCGGTGCGCCAACCCGACGGCAGCTTCGCCAACGACATCCGCCTGTACGAGATGGACCTGCGCGGCGCCAGCGACATCCGCGACCTGCCCGCGCTGGCGGGCGCGGACTACGTGCCGGCGCGCAAGCGGCTGGTGTCCGGCCTGCGCAAGCTGGCGCTGCCGCGGCTGGACAACCTGGAAGGACTGGCCTGGGGACCGAAGACGGGGCGCGGATGCGCCACGCTGGCGATGGTGTCGGACGACAACTTCAACCCGCGGCAGGTCATGCAGGTGCTGGCCTTCGACGTGCTGCCGGACAGCGGCATCTGCCCGCCATGAACATCGCCAGAACACGGGGGCTGGTCCGCGAACCGGCTTCTTTTGGCCTCTTTTAGCCTCCTCCCGCTCCCCGCCACCCCGGCAAACGCCGATAATGGTGACGGAATATTACCAACCCGGCAGCAAGCACCAATGAGATTCCCCATGAAAACACACCGGATCCTCGCCAGGGCAGCCGTGCTCGGCGCCAGCCTCGCCGCCCTCGCCCTGGGCGGCATCGCCCACGCGCAACTGCCGCCGCCCCAGCCGCAAAGGCCGCAGGGCGAGCGCGCCACCGCCACGCCGCTGCCGGCGCAGCCCGCGCCGCACAAGCGACACAAGCACAAGCACCGGCATCACCACAAGAAGGCGCAGCCGTCGCCGGGCGCCCAGCCGTCGGCCGTGCCGGCGCCCGCCGCTGGGCCGCAGCCGTCCCCGCCGCCGCGCCCGGCGCCCTGAGCCCGGCGCGCGCGCAGGAGGCGGCACGGGTCGGGCCGGCGTTACATCTGCTAACCGCGCCGTAATATTGCAGTGACACCTTGGGCCTAGCATGACTTCATGGCCAGCGCGCTTGCGCCGGCCGCCATCAGGATCAGGAGCCAGTCATGCGCAATCCCACTCGTGCCAGCCGTGCAGTCCGTGCCATCGGCGCCGGCCTGCTTGCCGCCTCGCTGCTCGCGGCCGGTCCCGCCTCGGCGCACGGGCGCGATCATGGCCGTGGCGGCGGCGGCGGTGCCGCCGCGGTGCTGGCCATCGGCGCGCTGGTCGGCCTGGCCGTCGGCGCGGCCGTGGCCAGCCAGCCGGTGATGGCCGCCGCGCCCGCGCCGGCCTACGCGCCGCCCCCGGGCTACTGCTACAGCAACTACGACCGCGCCTACGTGCCGTGCGGCCCGCAGCCGGTGCAGGCCGTGCCGTACTACCAGCAGCAACCCTATCCGCAGCAGTACCAGCAGCCGTATCCGTCCTACTGAGCTGGCACACGCGCCGCCGCGCGGCCCTCGGGGCTGCGCGGGCGCGCCGTCTTCCCGCCGCCGGCCACATCTCTCCCCGCCCGTTCCTCCCCCTCCCGCCCGCGCGGCGCGCCTCCGTCCGGCATTTTCATTCAATGAAAATTTCCAGCCATTGTTTGACGCTGAAACCGGCACGTGAATAAGATCACCGCCAGCAGTTTTCAATAAACACAACGCCGCGGCGCACCGACGCACGCGGCAATGCCACCATGCGCCGCCATCCCGGCGGCGCCTGCGAGGAGACAACCATGAACCGACGCGCCACCCTGCGCCTGGCCGCGCTGGCCTGTGCCGCCCTGTGCGCCCCGCTCGCGCTGACCGCGCTGCCGACCAGCGCGGCTCACGCGGCCGAAGCCTATCCGTCCAGGCCGATCCGGCTGGTGGTGCCGTTCACGCCGGGCGGCACCACCGACATCCTCGCGCGGCTGGTCGCGCTCAAGCTCGGCGAGACGCTGGGCCAGACCGTGGTGGTGGACAACCGGCCCGGCGCCGGCGGCAACATCGGCGCCGAAGCCGTGGCCAAGGCCGCGCCGGACGGCTACACGCTGCTGATGGGCACGCTCGGCACGCAGGTCACCAACCAGTTCATCTACGCGCGCATGCCCTATGACTCGGGCAAGGATTTCGCGCCGGTCACGCTGGTGGCCAACTCGCCCAACGTGCTGCTGACCAACGCCACGCTGCCGGTCAAGTCGGTGGCCGAGCTGATCGCGCTGGCGAAGCAGCAGCCGGGCAAGCTCAACTATGCGTCCACCAGCACCGGCGGCTCGCCGCATCTTTCCGGCGAACTGCTCGACAGCATGGCCGGCGTGAAGATGCAGCACGTGCCGTACAAGGGCGCCGCGCCCGCCATGACCGATCTGCTGGCCGGCCAGGTCAACCTCATGTACGACAACCTGCCCTCGGCGCTGGCGCAGATCCAGGCCGGCAAGGTGCGCGCGCTGGCCGTGACCACGCCGCAGCGCGCGCCGGTGCTGCCGGACGTGCCGACGGTGGCGGAATCGGGCCTGCCCGGCTACGTGGTGAACTCCTGGTTCGGCCTGCTGGCGCCGGCCGGCACGCCGGCCGCGCTGGTGGCGCGCATCCAGCAGGCGGTGGCGCGCATCCTGGCCACGCCGGAGGTGCGGCAGCGCGTCGAGCAGCTTGGCGCGGTGCCGGGCGGCGACACGCCCGCCGCCTTCGCGGCGGTGATCCGCGCCGATACCGAGAAATGGTCGCGCGTCATCAAGAACGCGGGCATCCAGGCGCAATAGCCGGCCGCCCCACAGACAAGGAATCCCTCATGGCAACAAGGACCATCCGCATCGGCTCGGGCTCGGGCTGGTGGGGCGACCGCGTGGAACCCGCGGCGCTGAGCGCGCAGCACGGCCGGCTCGACTTTCTCTGCTTCGAGACGATGGCGGAAGCCACGGTCTCCGCGGCGCAGGTGCGCAAGCGCCGCGACGCCAGCTTCGAAGGCTACGACACCTATCTCGACGAGCGCATGCGCGCGGTGCTGCCGCACTGCATCGCGCAGGGCACGCGCATCGTCAGCAACCAGGGCTGGATCAACCCGCTCGGCGCGGCGCGGCGCATCGCGCAACTGTGCGAGGAGCTTGGCCTGCCGCGCGTGAAGATCGCGGCGATCACCACCACCGACCTGACCGGCACCATCTGCGACCAGGCGCTGGAGATACTGGAGAGCGGCGCGCCCATCGCCACGCTGCGCGAGTCGCTGATCTCGGCCGAGCCCTACGAGGGCGCCGCGCCCATCGTGCGCGCGCTCGAAGCCGGCGCGCAGATCGTGGTCACGGGGCGCGTGGCCGATCCCTCGCTGTTCCTCGCGCCGATGATGCACAGCTTCGGCTGGCGCGCCGACGACACGGCGCTGCTGGCGCGCGGCAGCGCCATCGGCCACCTGCTCGAATGCGGCGCCCAGGTGACCGGCGGCTACTTCGGCGACCCCGGCTACAAGGACGTGCCCGAGCCGTGGAACCTGGCCTTCCCCATCGCCGAGGTGGACGCCGGGGGCACCGCCGTGATCTCCAAGGTGGCCGGCACCGGCGGGCGCATCGACCTGCAGACGGTGAAGGAGCAGATGTTCTACGAGGTACACGACCCGCGCCGCTACATCACGCCGGACGTGGTGGTGGACTTCACCACGGCGCGGCTGGAGCAGGTCGCGCCCGACCAGGTGCGCATCAGCGGCGTGGGCGGCGCGCCGCGCACGCCCACGCTCAAGGTCTCGCTGGGCTGCACCGAGGGCTTCATCGGCGAGGACATGTTCTTCTACGCCGGTCCCGGCTGCCTGGAAAAGGCGCGCCTGGCCAAGACCATCCTCGAGCACCGCTTCCGCCTGGCCGGGCTGCGGGCCGAGGCGCTGCGCATCGACTTCCTCGGCGTCAATGCCATCCACGGCGACGCCTCGCCGGCGCCGGCCTGCGAGCCCAACGAGATCGCCGTGCGCGTGGCCGCGCGCACGCGCACGCGCGCCGAGGCCGCCAAGGTCGGCCGCGAGATCGACAGCATGGCGGTGTGCGGGCTGGCCTCCACCGGCAAGCGCGTGCCGCACCAGGAGCGCACGCGCGAGATCATCGGCGTGTGGTCCGCGCTGGTGCCGCGCGAGCAGGTCAGCTCCGACATCCACTACCTTTGAGGCAACCCGCGATGAAGGTTTCACTGAGGCGCCTCGCGCATACCCGCTCCGGCGACAAGGGCGACATTTCCAACACGGCGGTGATCGCCTACGAGCCGGCCTTCTATCCCCATCTCAAGGCGCAGCTCACCGCCGCCGCCTTCAAGGCGCTGTACGGCGGCGTGGTCAGCGGCAAGGTCGAGCGCTTCGAGGCCGACGGCCTGCAGGTGCTGAACTTCGTGGCGCATGGCGCGCTGGGCGGCGGCGTCTCGCGCAGCCTGGCGCTCGACAACTACGGCAAGGCGCTGGCGAGCGCGGTGCTGCGCTTCGAGGTGGAAGTGCCGGAAGAACTGGCGCCGCTGCTGCGCGGGCCGGCCGGCTGAGCGCGCCGCGCGCCTCAGTCCACCAGCACGCGGCGCGCCCACGCGCTGGTGACGCGCCGCGCTTCCTCCTTGAGCACGCGCGCCATCTTCGCCTCGCGCGCCAGGATGCGCTCGCTCAGCGCCGCCACGCTCAAGGCGCCGATGGGCCGGCCCTCGTAGTCCAGCAGCGGCACGGCGATGCCGCCCATCTTGTCCACCACCCAGTCCAGGAACAGCGCGTAGCCGCAGCCGCGCGCCGCGTCGATCTGCTCGCCGATCACCTCGGCGTTCAGGCGCGGATAGCGCGCGCGCTGGCTCTTGCCCAGGCGGAAGCGCGCGGCGCGCTCGGCCTCGGGCATCCACGCCAGCACCGCCAGGCTGCCGGCGCCCACGCCGAGCGGACGCCGCGTGCCGATCTCCACGTAGTTGGCGCGGATCGGGAAGGTGCCCAGCTCGATGTCCGCCACCACCGATTCGCCGCGGCTGGCCAGCGTCAGCACCGCGGTGTCCCCGAATACCTCGACCAGCCGCTCCAGGCTCGGCCGCGCCAGCGCGCGCAGGTCCACGCGGCGCTGCGCCACGTCGGCCAGCTGGAAGATTTCCGGGCCGATGCCGAAGCGGCGGCCGGCATCGCGCGTGACGAAGCCCTCCGCCACCAGCAGCTCCAGCAGGCGCGAGGCGGTGGCCGGATCGAGGCCGGTGGCGCGCGCCACGTCGGACAGGCGGCGCACCTGCGGGTCGGACAGGGCGCGCAGGATCCACAGCGCGCGCTGCACGGGAGAGGCGCGCGAGGCGGGAGGCATGGCTGGCGGCGGCGTCGGATCGTCTGTCATGAGCCGGTCATTTAAGCGGTTGCCTCGCCGGCGGTCAATCGGGAGCACTCCGGCCCTCGCCCGCGGCCAGCCCGCGATTCCGGCCAATCTGGGGGCGGCGCGGGCCAAATCCGCCGCCTCGGGCGCCAACGGCCAGCCGGATGGTCGTATAGTCTTCCCCTGACGAACGAATCGCCCCCGCGCCGCGCCTCCCCATGCCGGAGCCGGGCTCGTTGCGCCCCGACACACACCGTGCCGGCCAGCCGGCCGCCGCCACACGACAAGGAAAACCGATCATGAAGACCAAAGCCGCCATCGCCTGGAAAGCCGGCGCCCCGCTGACCGTGGAAGACGTCGACCTGGACGGCCCGCGCGCCGGCGAAGTGCTGGTGGAGATCAAGGCCACCGGCATCTGCCATACCGACTACTACACGCTCTCGGGCGCCGACCCCGAAGGCATCTTCCCGGCCATCCTCGGCCACGAAGGCGCCGGCATCGTCACCGACGTGGGCCCGGGCGTGACCTCGCTCAGGCCCGGCGACCACGTGATCCCCCTCTACACGCCGGAATGCCGCCAGTGCAAGTTCTGCCTGTCGCGCAAGACCAACCTGTGCCAGGCCATCCGCGCCACCCAGGGCAAGGGCCTGATGCCGGACGGCACCTCGCGCTTTTCCATCGGCGGCAAGCCCATCTTCCACTACATGGGCACCTCCACCTTCGCCAACCACATCGTGGTGCCGGAGATCGCGCTGGCCAAGATCCGCCCGGACGCGCCGTTCGACAAGGTCTGCTACATCGGCTGCGGCGTGACCACCGGCGTGGGCGCGGTGCTGTTCACGGCCAAGGTCGAAGCCGGCGCCAACGTGGTGGTGTTCGGCCTCGGCGGCATCGGCCTGAACGTGATCCAGGCGGCCAAGATGGTGGGCGCCGACAAGATCATCGGCGTGGACCTGAACCCGGGCCGCGAAGCGATGGCGCGCAAGTTCGGCATGACGCATTTCATCAACCCGAACGAGGTCGAGAACGTGGTCGACCACATCATCCAGCTCACCGACGGCGGCGCCGACTACTCGTTCGAGTGCATCGGCAACACCAAGGTCATGCGCCAGGCGCTGGAGTGCTGCCACAAGGGCTGGGGCAAGTCGATCATCATCGGCGTGGCCGAGGCCGGCGCGGAAATCTCCACGCGCCCGTTCCAGCTCGTGACCGGACGCGAATGGAAGGGCTCCGCCTTCGGCGGCGCGCGCGGCCGCACCGACGTGCCCCGGATCGTCGACTGGTACATGGAAGGCAAGCTCAACATCGACGACCTGATCACCCACACGCTGCCGCTGGAGCGCATCAACGAAGGCTTCGACCTGATGAAGCGCGGCGAGTCGATCCGCTCGGTGGTGCTGTACTGAGGCCGGCCATGAGCACGCTCGAACTGCTCTCGGAGCACGGCTGCTTCGGCGGCGTGCAGCGCTTCTACCGGCATGCCTCGCAGGCCATCGGCCTGCCGATGCGCTTCTCGGTGTTCCTGCCGGCGGCGGCGCTGGCCGCGCCGGCGCGGCGCCTGCCCGCGCTGTTCTACCTCGCGGGCCTGACCTGCACCGAGGAAACCTTCATGATCAAGGCCGGCGCACAGCGCTTCGCCGCCGAGCACGGCCTGATCCTGGTGGCGCCCGACACCAGCCCGCGCGACACCGGCATCGCCGGCGAGACCGAGTCGTGGGACTTCGGCGCCGGCGCGGGCTTCTACCTCGACGCCACGCAGGCGCCGTGGAGCCGCTACTGGCGCATGGAGAGCTACGTCACGCAGGAACTGTTCGGCATCGTCACCGGCGAACTGCCAGCCGACCCGCGGCGCGTCGGCGTGTTCGGCCACTCGATGGGCGGGCACGGCGCGCTGGTGCTGGCGCAGCGCCATCCACAGCGCTTCCGCTCGGTGTCCGCGTTCGCGCCGATCGCCGCGCCCACGCGCTGCCCGTGGGGCGAGAAGGCCTTCAGCCGCTACCTCGGCGACGACCGCGCGGCCTGGGCGCAGTACGATGCCGCGGCGCTGATGTCGCGCCAGGGCACGGCGCCCTTCCCGGGCGGCATCCTGGTCGACCAGGGCCTGGCCGACAAATTCCTCGCCGAGCAGCTTCACCCGGAAGCGCTGGAGGCCGCCTGCGCCGCCGCCGGCCAGCCGCTCACGCTGCGCCGCCACGCGGGCTACGATCACGGCTACTACTTCATCTCGACCTTCATCGAGGATCACATCCGGCACCACGCGGCGCAGCTCTAGCGGCGCAAGGGCAGCTGGCGCCGCCTGCGTAATACGTTGAAACACGCCGGCGCGCGCTGAAACGCAACGCTACGTTGCCGACGTTGCGGCGCGTCCGCGCGCGCTGCTAGCATCCGCCGGATCGCTTGCCAGCCCGCCCCGGAGGACCGCCATGACCCGCATCGCCCAACCGCTCCGACTGATCTGCCTGACGGCCGCGCTGTCGCTGCCGGCCGCCGTGTTCGCCCAGGGCTCGCCCGCCACCGGCGACGAGGCCATCAACGCGATCAACAGCAACTTCGCGCGCATGACGCCGGGGCCGCGCACGGTGGACAGCATCAACCAGGAACTGCGGCAGAACCATGCCGCGCCCGTGGGCGGCGGCGGTGGCGGCATGCGCGGCCGCGGACGCGGCCGCCAGCGTTCGCAGGACGGCGCCGCGGATGGCGCGAACGGCGGAGCCGGCAGCGGAACCAGCAGCCCGGCAACCAGCGGCGCGAGCCAGGATGGCGGCGGCCTGCACACCAGCCTGCCGGGAACCGCCGGCACGGGCGCGGCGCCGGCCGCCACCCAGTAACGGCACGCCGGCCGTGGCCGCGCATGGCCGGCCGATGCACTATGATTAGCGCTTCTTTTCCGACCCGCCCGGCGCGCGCACCGGGCAACGCCATGACCGCCAACGACAACAAGGCGCCGCCGATGAACGTGAAGACGGCGCTGCGCGTGCTCGAGATCATCGAAACGTTCGCGCGCGAGCGCCGCGCGCTCTCGCTCTCGGAGCTGGCCCGGCTGCTGGCGGTGCCGGCGTCGAGCTGCCTGGCGCTGATCCGCACCCTCACCTCGCTGGGCTATCTCTACGAGACCGGGCGCCGCCAGGGCTATTACCCGACCGGGCGCCTGCTGGCGATGGCCCAGCAGATCGCGCGGCACGACCCGGTGCTGGACCGCGTGCACGGCACCATGAACGAGCTGCGCGCCGCCACCGGCGAGACGGTGGTGATCGGCAAGCTGCACGAAGGGAAATGGGTGGTGTACCTGGACGTGCTGGAGTCCCCGCACGCCATCCGCTACATCGCCACCGCGGGCGAGCGGCGCGACCTGCATGCCAACTCGATCGGCAAGGCGCTGCTGTCGGCGATGCCCGAGGACGAGCGCCGCGCGCTGATCGCGCAACTGGGCTTCGAGCGCTTCACGCCGCGCACGGTGGCCGACGCGGCCCAGCTCGAGGCCGAGCTGAAGGCGTCGGCCGAGCGCGGCTGCTTCGTCAACCTGGGCGAGTCGCTGCCCGACGTGGGCGCGCTGGCGTGGCCGGTGCGGCTGTCGGGCGAGTGCTACGGGATTTCGATCGCCGGCCCGGCCTACCGCATCGAGCCGGCGCTCACGCGCTTCTCGGCCATGCTGCGCACCGCCTGCTCCACGCTGGAGCGCGACGAGCGCAACCGCTTCTCCAAGTAGCGCCCGGGATCAGGCCGCGCGCGGCGTCTCCGCCCCGCCGTTCTGGCGCAACAGGTCGCGCAGCTCGTTGATGACCGGGAACACCTCGTGGTTCCAGTCGGCGCCCTGGGCATCGTGCGCGGCCTGCTCCATCTCGACGATCTCGCGGTCTTCCTTGAAGATGCGCTCGGTAAACCAGACCAGCAGCGGCCAGGCCAGGTCCAGCGCGCCGGGAATGCCCGGCTTCTTGATCGACAGCAGGCCGAAGGTGCGGTTGGTGCGCTGCTCGGCGTCGAGCGGCACGTAGACGATCCACAGGTCCATCACCAGCGTGCCTTCCGCGGTGCGGATCTGCAGCGTCTGGTAGGGATAGCTGGTGCGCACCGTCATCACGTCCTTGTTGTTCTGGCCGCCGCCCTTGCCGCTGCCGAACACCAGCGCCTCGCCCACCGGCTGCTTGCCTTCCTCGCGCGAGAAGGTGTAGTCCACCTCGACCCAGCCGTCGCCGCGCCGGCGGCCCAGCGAGCGCGCGCGCATCTGCCCCATCTGGCGGCGGTGCAGGAACTGGTGGTTCATGTCCATCAGGTTCTCGTGCATGAACGAGTAGTGGCACTTGACCTCGCGGCCGAAGCGGCGGGTCTTGTAGGCCTTGTCGGCGACCGAGCCGAGCGCGGGCAGCGGGGTCTCGTCGGCCAGCACGGCGCTGCCCGGGAAGACGAAGATCAGGCCCTCGGCCTCGCGGCACGGATAGGCGCGCACGCCGTTGGGCAGGCGCTCGCGGCCCAGGTAGGGCACGTCGATGCAGCTGCCGGTGCAATCGTAGGTCCAGCCGTGATAGCAGCAGCGAATCGATTCGCCGGCCACCACGCCTTCGTGCAGCGGCACCTGCCGGTGCGCGCAGCGGTCTTCGAGCGCGAACACGGAGCCGGACTCCGTGCGCACCAGCACGATGGGCTCGCCGGCGAAACGCACGCCGTGCGCCTTGCCGCGCTTGACTTCGCGCGACCAGGCCAGCGGATACCAGTGATCGGGGTGGATCGCGACGCGGCGCAGGTCGCGAAGGGGCGCTTCGGCAGGGCTATCGTTGGCACTGCTGTCAAGCAACGGGACTGCATGCATGGGGGACATTCTCCTCGCGTAGTCGGGAATCCGGGAATCTCGGTGAGCCGGTTGCATGGGCGGAGGGCGCTCGCACTGCCCAGTCTACCCGAAGGCACGCGATCCGGATGTAGGAAGGTCGCCGACGCCACTGCGGCGGCCCTGCCGGCGGCGTGACGGTCAGGCCGCTTGCGCGGCGGCGAGGCGCCAGTAGCGCAGGCCCGCCGGCAAGGCGCCGGCGAGCGCGGGCGGCGGCCCGGCGCACAGCGCCAGCATGGCGCCGCCGTGCTGCCAGGTGCAGGCGTTGGCGGCATGGCCGGCGCCGCCGTCCGGCGAGATGGCCGCAGAGACGGCCGGAGACACAGCCGGAGAAACGGCCACCGCGTGGCCCAGCATGGTCTGGAACAGGGCGCCGCCGGCGCGCTTGAGCCAGGCTTCCTTGAGGGTCCAGAGTTCGAAGAACGCGGCCAGCCGCGCGGCCTCGTCGGCGGCGAGCAGGGCCGGCATGGCGGCGCGCTCGGCGGCGCTGCTGACCGCCCCGATCAGGGCGTCGAGGCCGCGGCGCGGACGCACGCACTCGAGGTCGAGCCCGAGCGGCGCATGGCCCGCGGCGCAGGCGACCAGGCCGCCGGAATGGGAAATCGAGACATGCGCGGGCACCGGCCCGCTGGCGCGCGGCGGGCCGTCCGGCGCGGCGTCGAGCGACCAGTCCTGCCAGGCGCCGCCGCAGGCCTGCGCCAGCAGCGCGCGCGCCAGCCAGCGCCCGGCCACGAACTGCGCGGCGCGCGGGCCGGCGCGCAGCTCGCCGAGCCGGCGCGCCTCCTGCGCGCTCATCCAGCGCGCGGGCGGCGGCGCCAGCGCCGCCGTGGCGTCCACGTCCGCCACCCGCACGTGGACTGCCCCAGGTTGCACGATTGGCGGCATGGCGCGCTTCAGCCGCGGGCGGCGTCGCCCGTCACCGGGCGGCGACGCGGGCGTAGGTGCCCTTGAGCGCGACGCCGGCCACCACGGCGCCGGCGTGGCATTCGTACTCGGTCGCGCTGGCGACCTCGGTCTTCTTGTAGTAGCTCACCACGTTGACCACGGCGTTGACGCCGAGCGACCTGGCCTTGTCCTGGAACGCGATCAGCGCCGACAGCGCGGCCCAGCGGCAGGCTTCCTCGTCGCTCTTGCCGAAGCTGTTGGTCTTGCGGTTGGACACGTCCTCCTCCTTGCTTTCGAGCACCTTGGGCTTGCCCTGGCCGGCCAGGAAGAACTTGACCGAACCGTCGAGCTTTTCCTGCGCCTCGGGCATGTCCAGCACATCCTTGAACGGCAGCATGTACCTGGTGTCGCGCGCCGCGGCGGGCGTGGACAGCAGCATGGCAACCGCGGCGGTCGCGGCCAGGATCGGGAGAGCGTGCTTCATTGACCTTCCTTTGTTGGTTTTGTCGATCAGGAAAAAACGCGGGCGGCCCCGCCGGGGAGCCGCCCGGGTCCGGCTACCCGCGCCAGCGGCGGAACACCAGCGAGGTGTTGATGCCGCCGAACGCGAAATTGTTGCTCATGGCGTAGTCGATATCGAGCCGGCGGCCCGCGCCCATGATGTGGTCGAGCGGCGCGCAGCGCGGGTCCGGCGTGGCCAGGTTGATGGTGGGCGCGAACCAGCCCTCGCGCATCATCTCGATGGTCATCCACGCTTCCAGCGCGCCGCACGCGCCCAGCGTATGGCCCAGGTAGCTCTTGAGCGAGCTGACCGGCACCGCGCCGCCCAGCACTTCCGCGGTGGCGTGCGACTCGGCGATGTCGCCCTGGTCGGTGGCGGTGCCGTGGGCATTGACGTAGCCGATGGCCGACGGCGCCACCCCGGCGTCCTCGAGCGCCAGGCGCATGGCCTGCGCCATCGTGCCGGCCTGGGGCTGGGTCACGTGCGCGCCGTCGCTGTTGGTGCCGAAGCCGACCAGCTCCGCCAGGATGCGCGCGCCGCGCGCCTGCGCGTGCTCCAGCTCCTCCAGCAGCAGCGTGCCGGCGCCCTCGCCCAGCACCAGGCCGTCGCGCTCGCTGTCGAACGGGCGCGGCGTGGTGTGGGGCGCGT
Organism: Cupriavidus sp. FW216-B1; assembly: GCF_058789195.1. Classification (NCBI taxonomy): domain Bacteria; kingdom Pseudomonadati; phylum Pseudomonadota; class Betaproteobacteria; order Burkholderiales; family Burkholderiaceae; genus Cupriavidus; species Cupriavidus sp. FW216-B1. The sequence goes on from NZ_JBYTEL010000001.1 coordinate 989,130, forward strand.
CGTTGCAGGTGCTGGTGGCGAACAGCGTGTCGAACACCGCGGCCTCGGTCGGGTCGAGCTCCTCCGCGCCGCCGGCCAGCATCGCCACCTGGCGCCCGCTGCGGATGGCCTCGTAGGCGTAGCCGATGCCCTGGCTGCCCGAGGTGCAGGCGCTGGAGGTGGTGATGATGCGCCCGGTGATGCCGAAGAACACGCCGATGTTGACCGCCGTGGTGTGCGGCATCATGCGGATGTAGGTGGTGGCGCTGATGCCCTCGGTGGTGCGCTCGTTCATCATGCGGCCGAAGTCGGCCACCGCCGCCGGCGTGCCGGTCGACGAGCCGTAGGCGATGCCGAGCCTGCCGCCGGTGACCAGCGGATCGCCGAGCAGGCCCGCCTGCCGCAGCGCGGCCTCGCTGGCCAGCACCGACATCACGGCCACGCGCCCCATCGCGCGCGTGGCCTTGCGCGTGTAGTGCGCGGGCAGCGCGAACGGCGGCACGGGCGCCGCCAGCTGCGTGTTCAGGCCCTTGTATTCCTGCCAGCCGGGCATGTGCACGACGGCGTTGCGGCCCTGCGCCAGGCGCTCGCGCACGGTGCCCCAGTCATTGCCCAGCGCGCTGACCGCGCCGGTTCCGGTAACGACGACGCGCTTCATCCGAACATCCCCCCGTTGACCGAGATCACCTGGCGCGTGATGTAGCCGGCGTCGGCGGACATCAGGAAGGCCACCGTGGCGGCCACCTCGTCCGGCGTGCCCATGCGGCGCGCCGGGATCATGCGCAGCGCTTCCTCCAGCACGTGCGGCTCCACCATCTCGGTGTCGATCAGGCCCGGCGCCACGCAGTTGACGGTGATGTTGCGCTTGGCCAGCTCGATGGCCAGCGCCTTGGTGGCGCCGATGATGCCGGCCTTGGCCGCGCTGTAGTTGGCCTGCCCGCGGTTGCCCACCAGCCCGGAGACCGAGGACAGCGTGACGATGCGGCCCGGCTTGCGCCGCTGCACCATCGGCATCACCACGGGATTGAGCACGTTGTAGAAGGCGTCGAGGTTGGTGTGGATCACCTCGTCCCACTCCTCGCCGGTCATGGCCGGGAAGGCGGCATCGCGCGCGATGCCGGCGTTGCACACCACGCCGTAGTAGCAGCCGTGCGCCTCGATGTCGGCCAGCAGCGCGGCGGCGGCCTGCTCGCGCTGGCGCACGTCGAAGCACAGCACGCGCGCGCCGCGGCCGAGCGCGCGCACCGCGTCGGCGACCGATTCGGCCTCTTCGCGCCGCGCGCGGCAATGCACCACCACATCGCAGCCCTCGCGCGCCAGGCGCAGCGCGATGGCGCGGCCGATGCCGCGCGATGACCCTGTGACGAGCACGGTCCGGTTCGTCATGGTTGTTGTCCTTGCAAGAACGCCCGCGCGTCGGCGGGCTGGAAAACGGAAACGTTGGCGCGCGCCACTTCGCGGCCGTCGAGCGACAGCGCGCAGGCGAACATGCCCAGGCCGTTGTCGCCGATCAGCTCGGCGCTGACCTGCACGGTCAGCACGCTGCCCACCGGGAACGCCGGCACGTCGCACTCGTAGCGGCGCGAGCCGAGCAGGAAGCCGATGCCCGGCTCGCGGCCCGCGCGCCAGTCGCGCGCGCCGGCCCAGGCGGCGATGGTCTGCGCCATGTACTCGATGCCGACCCAGCCCGGCATGCCGGCCTCGTCGACGAACAGTTGCGTGGCGCGCACCGTGGCGCGCGCCACCGCGCGCTCCTCGTCGGCGCCGAGCAGCTCGTCGAGCAGGCGCATGGCGCCGGCATGCGGCACCAAGTCGGCAATCGGCGGCAGGCCGGGGAAGGCGGCGCGGCGGCTTGCGATGGTCTCGCTCATGCTCAGCCCGCCCCCAGGATCACGGCGCTGTTGCTGCCGCCGAACGCGAAGGAATTGCTCATCACGTAGCGCGGCGCGCGGCCCAGCGCCTCGCCGGGCGCCACCACGCGCAGCGGCGGCAACGCCGGGTCGGCGGCGCCGTCCCACCAGTGCGCGGGCAGGCGGCCCCGCGGGTTGCCGGCCAGCGTCAGCCACATCAGCGCGGCCTCGATGGCGCCGGCGGCGCCGAGCGCGTGGCCGGTCATCGGCTTGGTCGAGCTCAGCGGCACGCGCTCGCCGAACAGCGCGGCGCAGGCCAGCGCCTCCATCGCGTCGTTCTGCGGCGTGGCGGTGCCGTGCAGGTTGAGGTAGTCGATGTCGCCGGCGGCGAGGCCGGCGCGCGCCAGCGCCTGCCGCATGGCGGCCTGCGCGCCGGCGCCGCTGGGATCGGGCGCCGACATGTGGTGCGCGTCGGAGGTCTCGCCCCAGCCGGCCAGCCGCACTTCGCCCGCCTCGCGCGAGAGCAGGAAGAGCGCGGCGCCCTCGCCCAGATTGATGCCGGCGCGGTTGACCGACAGCGGGTTGCAGCGCGCGGCCGAGACCGAATCCAGTGCGCTGAAGCCGGCCACGGTAAACGCGCACAAGGTGTCGGCGCCGCCCGCGATGACCGCGTCGGCGGCGCCGCTGCGCAGCAGCCGCGCCGCCGCGGCCAGCGCCTTGGCGCTCGACGAGCAGGCCGTGGACAACGTATACGCCACCCCGGTCACGCCCAGCGCGCCGGCCAGGAACTGCGCCGGCGAGCCCAGCTCCTGCTGCCCGTAGTGAAAGCCCTCGGGCCACGCGCCGCCGACGCTGCGCGCGTCGACCGCCTCGCCGCCCTCGGCGATGCCCGAGGTGCTGGTGCCCATCACCACCGCCACGCGCGCCGGGCCGAAGCGGGCGATGGCCGCCTGCAGCTGCGGCAGGCATTGCAGCGCGGCGTGATGCAGCAGCGCGTTGTTGCGCGTGCGGTGCACCAGCGGCGTGCCTTGCGGCAGCGCCAGCGCGGCATCGACCGTGCCGAGGTGCAGCGGCCGGCCCGCGCTGTAGCGCTCGGTGACTTCGCCGCCGGGCGCGGCGTCGGTGCGCCAGAGCGCGGCGCGCACGGCGTCCGCGCCGTCGCCGAGCGCGCAGGTGACGCCAAGTGCATGGATAAAGACATCGTTCATTCCGGCCCTCCTTGCGTGGCCGCCGGCAGCGTGCGGATGGTCAGCCGGTAGCCGTCGCGGTACTGCTCGAACTCGATGGTCTGCGCGTCCGGGTAGCGGATCTCGGCCACCGTCTCGCCGCCCGCGCGCAGCACGCGGCGGCCGGCCACGGCGTCGAGCCGCCAGCCGGGCGGCAAGGCCGCCGCGATCGCCGCCACCGGCCACAGCGACAACTGCATCTCGCTCAGGATACGCTCCGGCACCAGTTCGGCCGGCGCCCACGGCGAGCGCGCCACGCGCAGGTCGCGCCCGTCCCAGTCCAGCCGCGCCAGCACCTGGCCGCCGGCCAGCGCGGCCAGCCGCGTGTGGGCGGCGTCCGCTTCGAGCAGGGCCTGGATCTCGCGGTGCTCCTCGCCGCGCGGCGTGCGGTACGTCACCGTGATCTGCTGTTGCAGCATCAGCGCGCGGCCCAGCGAGGCCGGCGGCAGGCGCAGCAGCGGCACCGGCGCGCGGCCGGCGGCCTCGATGCCGGCCGGCGGCACCGGGCCGGGCGCGGCGCAGCCCGCCAGCAGCACGGCCGCGGCGGCCAGCGGCGCGGCGGCCATGCGTGGCGCAAAGCGGAAAACGGTCACGCGCAAAGCTGCTCCAGCACGGCCAGGCGGCGGCGCGATTCGGTCACGAACGGGTTGCCGCGGTCCCACGCATAACCGGCCAGGATGGCCGAGATCATGCGGCGGATGTCCGGCGTGGCGTCGGGGTGGAAGATCAGCTTCTGGAAGCTGCCCTCGTACCACGCCTCGACGAAGGTGCGGAAGCAGTCCACGCCGTGCTTGAGCGGCGTGCCGTATTCGGCCTGCCAGTCCACCGCCTCGCCGGCGAACTGGCGCGCCAGGCAGGCGGTGGCGAGGCTGGCCGACTTGAAGGCGATGGTCACGCCCGACGAGAACACCGGGTCGAGGAACTCGCCGGCGTTGCCGAGCAGCGCGTAGCCCTTGCCCCACAACGACTTGACGTTGGCCGAGTAGCCGACGATCTGCCGCGCCGGGGTGTCCCACGCGGCGTTGGCCAGCAGCTTCGCCAGGCCCGGCTCTTCGCCGACCAGCGCCTGGAGGCGCTCGGTCTCGGTGCCGCCGTACTGGTCGAGGAAGCGCTTTTCCGCCACCACGCCCTGCGAGCAGCGCCCGTCCGAGAACGGGATGGTCCAGTACCACACGTCCACGTGCTCGGGATGCACGCCGATGCGGATCTTGTTGCGGTCGGAGGTGCCGGGCGGGATGCGGTCTTCCACATGCGTGAAGATGGCGCTGCGCACCGGGAAGTTGGACGGCGACTCCAGGTCCAGCAGGCGCGGCAGCACGCGGCCGAAGCCGGAGGCGTCCAGCAGGAAGCGCGCCTGCACGCCGTAGACGTTGCCGTCGGCGCCGCGCACGGTGACGCGGGGCTGCTCGCCCTCGACGTCCACCGCCGTGACCTGGTGGCGGAAGCGGACCTCGGCGCCCTGCTTCTGCGCCTCGCGGATCAGCACGTCGTCGAAGCGCGCGCGCTGGACCTGGTAGGTGGTGCCCCAGCCGGCGGAGAACTTGTCGCGGAAATCGAATTCGGTGTAGCGCTCGCCGCGCGCGAAGGCCGCGCCGTTCTTGTACTGGAAGCCCGCCTCCACCACGGCCTGCAGCATGCCGGCCTCCTCGATATACGCCATGCTCTGCGGCAGCAGGCTCTCGCCGATCGAGAAGCGCGGGAAGGTTTCCTTCTCCAGCACCAGCACGCCGATGCCGCGCTTGCGCAGCAGGCCCGCGGCCACGGAGCCGGCCGGCCCCGCGCCGATGATAAGGACGTCCACCTGTTCGGTATGCATTCGTAACCCTGTTCCTGTGGTTGGATCTTGTCGATCTCGTTGGTCTGTTTTCCTGCTTCTTTCCCGCTTCTTTCCTGCTTGCTGCTTCTTGCCGCTTCCCGTTCCCGCCTGTTCCCTACCTGCCGCCGTGCGGCGCGGCACGCGGCCGGAACCACGGCGACAGCAGCCACACCGCGCCCACGCCGGACAGCATGGTCATGCCGAACGCATGCAGCGCCGGCGTGGACGACAGCGCGAGCAGGCCGAACGCCAGCAGCGTGCTGGCCGCGCCGAGCACGATCGCCGTCCATGATTCGCCGTCGCCGGGATGCTCGAGCAGGAAGATGCCGTAGTCCACCCCCACGCCCAGCAGCAGCGCCAGCGCCAGCACCGAGAACAATTGCAGCGGCACGTGCAGCCAGCCCAGCAGCGCCACGCTGAACAGCGCCGCCAGCAGCGTGGGCACCAGCGCGCGCCACGCGCCGCGGCCGTAGCGCCACGCCAGCAGCAGCGCCACCGCGGCGGCGCCGGCGGCCAGCAGCCACGTCATCAGCACGCGGTAATGCTTGAGCAGCGCGGACAGGTCGGCCACGCGGTCGACCCACTCCACGCCCGGCACGGTGGCCGCGGCGGCCTCGATCAGCGCCAGCGTGGCCGGCTTGTCGAGGCCGCGCAGCAGCATGACGCTGGCGTAGCCGTCGCCTTCGCGGTCCAGCCACAGGTGGCGCAGCGTGTCCGAAACCGGCGCGGCCAGCCACGCCGGCAAGGTCAGCACCTGCCCGGCCGGCGCCGCGCCGGCCGCGCCCACGGCGCCGCCGACCGCGCGCGCCACGCGCTCGCGCACGGCGCCTTCCAGGCCGTCGGCCAGGGCCGCGTCGGCGCGCTGGCGCGCGGCCGAGGGCACCCAGTCGGAAATCGCCACGAAGCCGTCCAGCCCGCCGCGCGCGACCACGCCGGCCAGCGCCTGCTTGATCTGTTCCTCGCGCGCCAGCACCTGGTCCGGCGTGGCGCCGCGCACCAGCAGGAACTGCGCCGGGCTGGGCGTGCCGAGCAGCCGCCCGGCGGCGCGCTGCGCCTCGATCAGCGCCGGCGGCGAGCTTTGCAGCTGGCGCACGTCGTCGGCCACGCGGACCTGCCACAGGCCCGGCACCACGAACAGCGCCAGCAGCCCGAGCAGCAGCAGCGAGCGGCGCTCCGCGCCCACGCGCGGCCAGCGCGCCAGGCTGGCGGTCAGCCAGGACGACAGGCGGGTCTGGCGCAACTGGCCGCGGTCGAGCAGCGGGAACCAGAACACCACGGTCAGGAACGCCGCCACCAGCCCCACCGCCGAGAACAGCGCCATCTGGCGCAGCCCCGGGAACGGCGCGATGCCGAGCGCGAGATAGGCCACCGCGCTGGTCGACAGCGCCAGCGCCATGCCCGGCAGCAGCCGGCGCATCACCTGCGGCGGCGTGGCGCCCGGGCTGGCCTGGCGCGAGACGAAATAATGGATGCCGTAGTCCTCCGCCACGCCCACCAGGCTGGCGCCGAACACCAGCGTGATCAGGTGCACGCGCTCGAACACCAGCGCCGTGACGGACACCGCCGCCGCCGTGCCCACCAGCAGCGACAGCCCGACCAGGACGATCGGGCGCAGCGAGCGGAAGGCCAGCCACACCAGCAGCAGCACCGCCACCAGCGAGCCCCAGCCGATCACGTTCATCTCCACGCTGGCCTGCGCGGCGGCCGCTTCCGCGTGCAGCGGGATGCCGGCCGCCACCACCTGCACGCCGCCGCCCTGCTGCGCCGCGCGCGTGGCGAGCCTGAGCAGGTCGGCGTAATCGGTGTCGCCGCTCACGGAGAACGCGGGCTTGCTGATGCGGTAGGTCAGCAGCACCCATTCCTTGCCCTCGGCGCTGAGGGCGGCCAGGCCGTCGCGCTCGTGCACGCGCGTCATGGCCGCGCGCGACAGCCACCAGTCCTGCCACAGGCCGAGCGGGTCGGCGGCCCAGCCGGTCAGGCGCGGGCCGGTGGAAAGCTGGTAGAGACGGGTCAGCGCCTGCCGGGCCAGCGCGTCCGCGTCGGCGTGGCCGAGCATAGCGCGCTGGCCGTCGGTCAGCAGCCGGTCGCGGTAGGGCCGGTAGAAGGCCAGCGCCGCGTCCAGGTCGAAGCTGGCGATGCGGTCCACCGGCTGCAGCAGGCTGGCCCGCGGCTGCGTCGCGGCGCTGAAGCGCTGCGCCGCGGCGCGCGCGGCGGGCCAGTCCGGCGCGCCGACCAGCACCACGATCTCGCGCGAGACGCCATCGGCCAGCCGGCGCAGCACGCGGTCGGCGGTGGCGGTGCGCTGGCTGGTGGGCAGCAGCGCCATCACGTCGGTGTCGAGCCGCGAGGCGCGCCAGAACTGCAACTGGTGCGCCGCCAGCGCGATCACCAGCAGCAGCCAGCCCACGGCCAGCACCCGCTCCAGGGGGCTGAGGCCGCGCAGGGGCTTGCCGGTGGCCATGCTGGCGTTGCTGGCATTACTCAAAGCGCGGCTCCTCGTCGGCGGCCAGCCGGGTGGCCGCGCTCGGGTCGATCAGCTTGACGTGGGTGCTGTCGCCGCCCGCTTCCTCCAGGCGCACGTCGCGCACGAAGCGGTCGCCGGCCAGCTCGATGCGCGCGAACACGCGGCGCATGGCGGCGTCGCGCGGCGTGAGCGTGAGCGACCAGCCGTTCTTGCCGGCCAGCTTGCCGGCCACCTCGAAGCGCGCCGACAGGGTCTGCAGGTCGCCGCGCAGCACCGCGATCACCGATTCGCCGACCACGCGCATGGCGGGCTGGGCGTCGGCCTGCATCTGCTGCTGCACGCGCCCGTCGGCGCCGCGCATGACCAGCCGCTCCGGCGTCACCAGCAGGCTGGAGGCGAACGGCTCGCGCGTGCTCCACACCACGCCGCGCTCGCGCGCCAGCACGAAGTCGCCGCGCGACACCAGCGGGTTGGCGAAGCCGGACAGGCGGCGGGTCTGCTCGAAGCGGCCGTGGATCACCGGCGCGTCGGACAGGCGCGCGGCCACCGCGGCCAGCAGATCGGGGGCGGCCGCGCCGGCCAGGCGCGGGGCGGTCAGCATGGCGCCGCACAGGGCCAGCAGGAAGGCGCGGCGCTTCATGCCTGGCCCTCCCCGTCCGGCGCGGCCGGCAAGCCGAGCCGCTCCCACAGCACCGGCGGGCACACGTAGCACATCTCGGCGCTGCGCATGTCCACCGCCACCTGGATGGTGTAGCCCTTGGTCAGGCGCCGGCCGGTGGCGGCGTCGCGCACCAGATAGTCGATCTTCAGGCGGTTCTCCCACTCGACGATGGTGGCGCGGATGACGAAGGGCTGGCCGTAGGTCAGCGGGCCGACGTACTTCACGCGCATGTCCACCACCGGCCAGGCGTAGCCGGAGTCGCGCATGGCCGGGTAGTCGTAATGGAAACGCTCGAGCAGCGCGCAGCGCGCCTGCTCGAAATAGCGCACGTAGTTGCCGTGCCACACCACGTTCATCGGGTCGAGGTCGTGGAAGGCGGGGCTGAGCGTGATCTCGTGGCTGAGGTCTGGAGACATGGCGGTTGCGTGATGGGGGCGGGACGTCAGTCGCCGCGCGGCGCCGGTGCCGCGCCTGGTGCGTTTGGTGCGTTTGGTGCGTTCGGCGCATGCGGCGCGCCGGCGCGCGCGGCCTCGGCCACGCCGCCGCCCTGCCCCCAGAAATCGTAGAAGTTGAACCAGTCGTAGGGCGACTCGGCGAGCAGCCGCGACAGCCATTGCGCATAGTCCGCGGCGTGGCCGCTCAGGACAGCCTCGCGCCGCGCGCGCGGCAGGCGCACCTCGCGCGCCAGTTCGGTGAAGCGCAGCAGGTGGCCGTCGCCCGAACGCACGCAGCCCATCGCGAACAGCGGGCATTCCATCAGCGCGGCCAGCACGTAGGGGCCGACCGGGAAGCGCGCCGGCGCGCCGAAGAACGGCACCGTCACGGTGCGGCCGCCGTGCACCGGCACGCGGTCGCCGGCGATGGCGACGAACTCGCCGGCGCGCACCTTCTCGGCCAGTTGCAGCGCGGTGGCCGGCGAGATGTCGTCGACCTGGAACAGTTGCAGCCCCGAGCGCGGATCGAGCCGCGACAGGATGCGGTTGAACTGCGCCGCGTGCGCGGTATGCACCAGCACCGTCAGGCGCAGGCCCTGGCGCTGGTTGGCCAGCACGCGGCACAACTCCAGGCAGCCCATGTGCGCGGTCACGATGATGCCGCCCTGGCCGCTGGCGATCTGCCGCAGCATCACCTCGGCGCCTTCGCGCCGCACGTTGCCGTAGCGGTAGCCGCCGCCGATGGCCAGCAGCTTGTCGAGCAGCGTGTCGGCGAACGAGAACAGGTGGCGCAGGCTGTGGCGCAGGCCCGGCGTGGCGCCGGCCGGCAGCACCGCGCCGGTGGCGGCCTGCACGCGCCGCAGGTAGTCGAGCGAGGCGCGGCGCGCGAGCGGCCTGGCCAGCCAGTAATAGGTCACGACCGGGTACAGCACGGCGCGGAACAGCGCGCGGCCGCACAGGCGGTAGAGCCCGTACAGGCACCACACGCCCCACACGCAGGTGGACTCGCGGATCTGGCTCCAGTGGCGCGCCATGCGGCCCGGCGGCGCGGTGTCTCGCGGCGCGCTCATGCCGGCCGCACCTTGCGCCACAGCAGCCGCGGCAGCCGCGCCACCATGCCGCAGAACAGCCGCGCGTGCATGGTGGAGATCAGCGCGTTGTCGCGCCAGACCTGGAAATGCGAGACGCCGTCGGACGGATACGTGACCTGGGTGGGCACGTTGACGATCGGCACGCCGCGCCAGACCAGGTGGACCAGCACCTCGGTGTCGAACTGCATGCGCCGGCCCAGCCGCACCTCGCGCACCAGCGCCAGCACCGGGCAGAGCGGATAGACGCGCAGCCCGCACATCGAATCGCGGATGGCGAGCGAGAGCGTGTTGATCCACACCCACACGTGGGTCAGGTAGCGCGCCAGCAGCCGCACGCGCGGCACCGATGCGTCGTAGACCGGGTAGCCGCAGACCATCGCCTCGGGGCGCGCCTGCGCCAGCGCCGCGAACTGCGGGATGCAACCGGCGTCGTGCTGGCCGTCGGCGTCGATCTGCAGCGCGTGCGTGAAGCCCATGCGGGCGGCTTCCTCGAAGCCGGTCATGATGGCGCCGCCCTTGCCCTGGTTCTCGGGCAGGCGGATCAGGTGCACGCGCCCGGCATGCGCGGCGGCGATCTCGCGCAGCACGCGCTCGCACGCGGGGCTGCTGCCGTCGTCCACCAGCAGGCACGGCAGCGGATGCCGCAGGATGGCCTGCACCATCGCGCCGATGGCGCGCTCGTGGTTGTAGACCGGCACCAGCACCACCGGCTTAAACATGCGCGTCTCCGAACACGATGCGCCCGCTCGCGTGCGGGCCCTGCGCCGAACTGAGGCGGAACGCCAGCGCATTGCGCTCGGGCTGCCAGGTCAGCGCCAGTTGCACGGTGCTGCCGGGCACGATCACGGCCTGGAACTTGAGCGTCTCGAGGCGGCGGAACTGCGCGCGCGGCGGCACCGGCAGGCGCTCGGGCGCCAGCGCCATGACCCAGTCGACCTGGGCCACGCCGGGCGCGATCGGGCTGCCCGGGAAATGGCCGTCGAACACGGCGAGGTCCGCGCCGATCTCCAGCTCGGCGCTGGCCGACAGCGCGTCCGGCGACGGTTGCCAGCGCGCCACCGGCAGCACGCGGCGGAACACGTCGCGCAGCATGGCTTCGGTGGTCTTGCCCTGCGCGTTGCACGGCAAGGCCTCGGCAAAGCTCCAGCGGCGCGGCAGCGCGAGCGCGTCCACGGCGGGCGCGAGATCCGCGCGCAGCGCGGCCAGCAACGCCGCCCTGCCGGCGCCGGCCAGCATGGCGGCGCCGCCTTCGCTGGGCACCACCACCGCGCCCAGGCGCATGCCGCTGTCGAGCTCGAGCAGCACCACGCGCGCTTCGCGCACCAGCGCGGACTGCTGCAGGGCCTGCTCGACCTGCGTCAGCGAGACGCGCTTTTCCTCGATCTTGACGATGCGGTCGGCGCGCCCCGCCAGCGCGAAGCCGCCGTCGCCGGCCGGCTGCGCGCGGTCGGCGCACAGATGCCAGCCGTCGTCCGGCAGATGGGCCGAGCGCACCGCGAGAAATCCGTCCTGCAGGCGCCACTGCACGCCCGGCAGCGGCGTCCAGCGCTCGTCGTGGCGCGCGCGCTGGCGCCAGGCGATGCCGCCGGTCTCGGAGCTGCCGAACACTTCGACGGGCGCGTGGCCGAGATGGCGCAGCGCGTCGGCCGCGGCCTCGGGCGGCAGCGGGCCGCCCGACGAGAACACCGCGTGCAGCGCGGTGCGCGCGGGCGCCCAGCCGAGCGCCGGCGGCATGCGCCGCAGGTGCGCCGGGCTGGTCACGAGCACGGCCGGCGCGCCGTCGCCGCAGGCGCGCACGATTTCCTCGTGGAAGGCCAGCCGCGCGGCCGGCATGGCGCGCGCCGCGGCCAGCGGCCACAGCACGCAGAACAGCAGGCCGTAGATATGCTGGTGCGAGACCGTGGCCAGCACGCGCGCCCGCGCCGGCACCGCGGCGCCGAACGCGGCCTGCAGCGCCTGCACTTCCGCTTCCAGTTGCGACAGGTGCTTGACGATGGCGCCGGGCGCGCCGGTGGAGCCGGAGGTGAACATCGTCACCCGCGTCGCGCGCGGATCGAGGCGCGGCCATTCGGGCGCGGCGCAGGCCGCGTGCTGCCGCGGGCGGATGCCGCCGGGCAGGTCGCCGGCGCGGACCGCGGCGTGCCCGTCCAGCGCGGCGAGCGTCTCGGCGCGCGTGTCGCCGGGCAGCACCACGTGCTTGCCGGCATGCCACGCGCCGAACAGCGCGGCGGCGAACTCGGCGGTGGATTCGGCGTAGAGCGCCACGCTCGCGCCGGGCGCCGCCGCGAAGGCTTCGCGCCAGGCCGCCGCGCGCGCCACGAAGGCGGGCGCGTCCAGGCTGCCGTCCTCGCCATGCGCCACCACGTGCGCGCGCGCCGGCAGCGCCGCCATCAGGCCGCCGATGCCAAGCCACTCAGCCATGCCGCCCTCCCGCCATCACGCGCTGGCGCACCAGCCATTCGCCGGCGAACATCGCGCCCATCAGGCCATAGGCGATGCCGCCGTTGTAGAGCGCCCAGATGCGGTCGCTGGCCAGCACCGCGGTAAGCGCCGCCGCCGTGCCGTTGCAGACGAAGAACACGCACCAGGCCTGGGTCACGCGCCGCGTGTAAGCCACGCCGGCGGGCGGCAGGTCCGGCTCGCGCAGGCGCGCCAGCCGCTCGACCAGGCTGGGCGGATGGCGCAGGCTCCAGCCGAACACGGCCAGCATGGCGGCGTTGACCAGCACCGGGTAGAGCTTGAGCGGCAAGGCGTGGTTGGAGGCCGCCACCACCGCGGCCAGCCCGGCGGCCAGCACCGCCAGCCAGCGCCAGCCGGCCTGGCGGCTGGTCAGCGCGCGCAGCAGCGCCAGCGCCACCAGCGCCAGCGCCAGCACGCGCGGCGGCCAGTATTGCAGGCCGGCGTAGATCGCCACCGGATAGCACAGCGTGAGCACGCCGAGCAGCAGTTTGCGCCAGCGCATGCGGCTCAGGCCGTGGCGGGCGAGTCGATCAGCAGGGCCAGCGCCTGCACCACGTCCTGCACGGTGCGCACCGCCTTGAACTGCTCGGGCTTGATCGGCTTGTTGAGCATGGGCTTGAGCTTGACCAGCAGGTCGACCGCGTCGATGCTGTCGATGTCCAGGTCTTCGTACAGGCGCGCTTCGGGGCGAATGCGCGCGCGCTCGATCTCGAAGGTTTCCTCGAGCACGGTGGCCACCCGCGCAAAGATTTCATCATGGGTCATGAGGGGCTCCCTTGTCGGTTGTGCTTGATGGGCTAACGGGATGGGCGGGCGGAATCAGGCCGGGGTCCGGCCGGCGCGCTGCGATGCCACGAAGGCGGCCAGCGCCGCGACACTGGCGAAGCGCTCGCGCATCTCGTCCTTGTCGCCGTTCATGGTCACGCCGTAGCGCTTCTGCAGCGCCAGCCCGAGTTCGAGCGCGTCGATCGAATCCAGGCCCAGGCCGTCGATGAACAGCGGCGCGCCGGCGTCGATGTCGGCCGGGCCGATATCTTCGAGCGACAGCGATGAAATGATCAGTTCCTTGATTTCGTGTTCAAGCGCCTTCACGGCGGACCTCCCTGGAGAAAAACTCGGATAGCGATTGTGTCAGTTGCCGCACGGCCAGCGCGTCGTCCAGCCCCGGGCGCGCCCAGCGCTCCACGCCGACGTCCTCGCGCACGTCGATGACGTAGCGCGGCCGGCGCGCCGGCACGCGGTACCACTTGTCGCCCTTGGCCAGCGTGGGCGGCTCGCAGCGGATCACCACCGGGGTGAGCGCGAAGCCGCCGCGCACGGCGATGTTGGCCGCCCCGCGCTGCAGCCGCAGCGGGCCGCGCGCCGGGGTGCGCGTGCCTTCGGGAAAGATGACGAGGTTGTTGCCCGCGCGCAGCGAGGCGATGCAGTCGTCCACCATGCCGGCGCCGGAATCGTTGCAGACGTAGCCGGTGGCGCGCACCGGCCCGCGCGTAAACGGGTTGCGCGCCAGCCCTGACTTGACCACGCAGTCGGCCTGGCGCGTCAGCGCGACCAGGAAGATGACGTCGATCAGCGAGGGATGGTTGGCCACGATCAGCAGGCCGCTGCGCCGCAGCCGCTCGGGGTGCAGCACTTCGTAGCGGATCACGCCGACCGCGCGCATCAGCAGCAGGAACAGGCGGAAGGCATGGCGCACGACGTGCTTGCAGACCCGCTGGCGGCTGGCCGGCGACCACAGCAGCACCGTCAGCAGCGGGAACACCAGCACGCGCAGCAGCAGCCCGCCCACGCCGAAGCTGGAGAAGCACAGGCCGGTGGCGCACACGCGCCAGGCGCGGTCCAGACGCTCAACCATGACGCCGCCACCTCCAGCCGGCGCGCTCGCCGGCATGGTGCAGTTCGGCGTCGCCGGCCAGCACGAAGCGCAGCACGTCCAGCCCGTGGGGCAACAGCGGCTCCCGCGGCGTGGCCGGCACGGCGTCGGTCGCCTCCAGGCTGAACACGGTTTCGCCGGCGCGCGGGCCGGCCACGCGCCAGGCCCAGCCGAACAGGCACTCGGGCTCGTCGGCGAAGACCGCATAGGGCGCCGGCAGCGGCGCCTCGTACTGGACCAGCAGGACTTCGGGGGCGCCGTCGGCCAGCAGGCCGCAGGCTTCCACCACCGCCGCCTCCACGGTGTCGCGGCCGGCGGCCAGCGCTTGCAGGTTGGCGGGGTCGCCGCGGTCGATCGAGTACAGCGCGCCGATGGCGTTGTGCACGGACAGGCCGAACGCGGTGGGCGAGAGCGCCTCGCCGTCGGCGAGGTTGCCGAGCATCTGCAGCGGGCGCAGGGTGTCGCCGTGGCGCGAGGCGAAGATCACCGGCATGCCCTCCACGCCCGGCTGGCAGGCGTAGGCCGGGTGCAGCGCGGCGCGGCCGAGCGCGGTCACGCGCCGGCGCAGCATCGGCGCCATCGAGCCGAGCGCCGGCAGTTCTTCGCCGGCCGGCAGCCAGGGCGCGCGGCTCCAGGCCAGCCAGGCTTGCTGCGTGTCGAGTTGTGCTGCACATGCCGCCCATGCGCGAATACCGAATTCCATTGCCCTGCCGTTCGCGTTGGGTGGAAAAAATGGCCCGCCGGCACACCGCCCGCCCGGGGTGGCTGTCGGCGACCGCGCCAGACGCGCGGAGCGCGCATATCGCTCCGTTGACGTCTCGTTGACGCTTCGTTACGCCCCGTTGCCGGCAGATGCCGCTGGCTGCCTCCTGTTTGCCATCTGTCCGGCAATCTGCCCGCCGGCGATGAGTTCTGCTTTTGTGGGTGCTTTTCGCCGCCTGTTTTTCCGGGCCCGGCCCCGGCATGGCCGGGGACCGCGGTCCGCATTTCCGTATTAACGGCGAAAGGCTTGCCAAACTGACCTCGGGACGGGGCCGCAGCCACAAGCACCCCGGAATGGCAATACATCGGTGACGCGGAAAACAGGACGAACTTTGGCCCGCATTTTTTGTCAGGCCCGAATTCTCGCACAAAGGAACAGCCGCGGGGGATGCCAGAGCGTTAAGAAAGTTCGCAAATGTAACCACCGGAACGAGGGGGGACGGAGGCTGCGCCTTCCCGCTTCCGCGCCCCCGGCAGCCTGCCGCCGGGGGCGGCCCGGCGCCAGGATGGCGGGCGGACGGACCGCCCCCGGGCCGGGCAAGCCCGCGGCGGCGCGCCGCTCAGTTCGCCGGCAGGATCTTGCCGCTCACCTCGCCGAAGCCCACGCGGTAGCCGTCGCCCTGGCACCAGCCGGTCATCACCACCTCGTCGCCGTCCTCGAGGAAACCGCGCCGGGCGCCGCCGTCCAGCGCTAGCGGCTCGGCGCCGTTGCGGGTTGACTCCAGCAGGCTGCCGAAGGCGTCCGGCGCGGTGCCGCTGATGGTGCCGGAGCCCATCAGGTCGCCCACGCGCACGTTGCAGCCGGAAACGGTGTGATGGGCCAGTTGCTGCGCCACGGTCCAGTACATGGCCTTGAAGTTGGTGCGGCAGACCGTGGTGGCGTGCTCGGCACCTTCGGGGCGCAGCGCCACTTCGAGCGCGATGTCGTAGGCGTTGCCGCGCGGCTGCCGCAGGTACGGCAGCGGCTCGGGCGACTGGACGGGATTGTCGCGGCGGAACGGCTCCAGCGCGTCCATCGTCACCACCCACGGCGAGATCGAGGTGCCGAAGCCCTTGCTGTTGAACGGCCCGAGCGGCACGTATTCCCACTGCTGGATGTCGCGCGCGCTCCAGTCGTTGAGGATCACCATGCCGAAGATGTGCGCGGGCGCGTCGGCGGTGCTGATGGCTTCGCCCAGCGCCGAGGGCTTGCCGACGATGAAGGCCATCTCCAGTTCGTAGTCCAGCTTGCGGCAGGCCGCGAACACGGGGCGCGGCGCGTCGGGCGGCTTGATCTGGCCCTTGGGGCGGTGCAGCGCGGTGCCGCTGACCACCACCGAGCTGGCGCGGCCGTTGTAGCCGATGGGGATTTCGAGCCAGTTGGGCAGCAAGGCGTTGTCGGGGTCGCGGAACATGCGGCCGACGTTGGTGGCATGCTCGCGCGAGGAATAGAAATCGGTGTAGCCGGGAATGTCCACCGGCAGGTGCAGCGTGGCCCAGGCCATCGGCACCAGCGCCTGCTCGTGCAGGGCCGACTTGCCGCGCAGGGTGTCGTCGCCGGCCGACAGCAGGCGGGTCAGGTGCTGGCGGGTCTCGGTCCAGGCCGGCTTGCCGAGCGCGATGAAGGCATTGAGCGTGGCGCCGCCGAACACGCCCCTGACGGCCGGCGGCAGCAGGCCGGCGCCGTCGAGCACGGCGAGGTCGAGGATGAAGTCGCCGATGGCGACGCCCGCGCGCGGGCCCTGGCCGGTGGTGGAAAAGATGCCGTAGGGCAGGTTCTGCAGCGGGAAATGGGTGACGCCGTCGTTGGCGGATTCGATCCAGCTATGCGGGATGGTGGTCATCGGGGGCTCCGGAAGGAAATGGCGATGCGCCGGGGCGCCCGCGCGGCCAGGCTGCGCGGGCGCCCCGGGAAAACTGGACGAGGGATCAGCGGCGGGCCGGGTCGAAGTGCTTCTTCAGGCCTTGCCAGCAGGTGTAGTAGTCATGCTGGAGCTGGGCGGACTCGGCCGCGTAGGGCGTCGGCCGGATCACGGCCGGCGTCTCGAACATGAACGCCATCGTATCGCCGATGTGATGCGGCTGCGAGGTGTCCGCCGCGCTGGCCCTGGCGAAGGTCTCGGCGTCCGGGCCGTGGCCGCTCATGCAGTTGTGCAGGCTGGCGCCGCCGGGCGAGAAGCCGTCGGCCTTGGCGTCGTAGGCGCCTTCGATCAGGCCCATGAACTCGCTGGCGATGTTGCGGTGGAACCAGGGCGGGCGGAAGGTGTCCTGCGCCGCCAGCCAGCGCGGGCCGAAGATCACGAAGTCGATGGTGTCCACGCCCGGGGTGTCGGACGGGCTTTGCAGCACCAGGAAGATCGATGGGTCCGGGTGGTCGTAGCTGATCGAGCCGATGGTGTTGAAGCGGCGCAGGTCGTACTTGTAGGGCGCGTAGTTGCCGTGCCAGGCCACCACGTCGAGCGGCGAATGCCGGATCGGCGCGCGCCACAGGTTGCCCTGGAACTTGGCCACCAGCTCGAAATCGCCTTCGCGGTCCTCGTACCAGGCGTGCGGGGTGAGGAAATCGCGCGGGTTGGCCAGGCCGTTGGCGCCGAGCACGCCGAGGTCGGGCAGGCGGAACAGCGCGCCGTAGTTCTCGCAGATATAGCCGCGCGCCTCGCCGTCCGGCAGCGCCACGCGGAAGCGCACGCCGCGCGGCACCACCACGATCTCCTGCGGCTCGACCTCGAGCACGCCCATCTCCGTGGCCAGCCGCAGCCGGCCCTGCTGCGGCACGATCAGCATCTCGCCATCGGCGTTGTAGAAGAAGCGGCCGTCCATCGACTTGTTGGCGAGGTACAGGTGGATGCCGCAGCCGCTCATGGCCTCGGGGCCGCCGTTGCCGGCCATCGTGACGATGCCGTCGATGAAGTCGGTCGGCGCGGAAGGCATCGGCGGCGGGCTCCAGCGCATCTGGTTGGGCGACGGCGGCACCGCGTCGAAGCGGCTGACGATGCGCGTCTGCGCCAGCGGCGTGAACGGCTCGTGCATGGCCGCCGGGCGGATGCGGTAGCACCAGCTGCGGCGGTTGTGCGCGCGCGGCGCGGTGAAGGCGGTGCCGGAGAGCTGCTCGGCATAGAGGCCGTAGGGCGCGCGCTGGGGCGAGTTCCGCCCCTCCGGCAGCGCGCCGGGCAGCGCCTCGGTGGCGAATTCGTTGGCGAAGCCGGACTGGTAGGCCAGTGCGGCTGCCTCGTGCGGGCGCGCCGCCACGTTCAATTGGGTCTGGGTCATGGGCTGGGTCTTCCTCGGGTCTTTCCTCTGGATACGGGAAATGGCTGGCCGCGCAGCGTCAGGCTGCGGCCGCCGGGTCGGCGGCGGGCTGTCGGCCAGCCCGTGCGAGCACGCCCGCGCGGGCGTGCGTCATGGCTTCCTGCAGGATGGCAAGGTCGCCGATGTGGTTGGCGAGCAGCAGGATCAGTTGCGCGTTGGCGGACTGGCTCTGGGCGTCGGACAGGTCGCAGTGCATGTCGATCAGGGCCTCGTAGAAGTCGTCCGGACGGGCGAGATTGGGTTCGGTGTTGAGCGGCATCGGCGTATCTCCGGAACGGGTCATGCGGCGGCCTCGGCAGCCGCGCCGGCGCCCTCCGACCAGCCCAGCGCGCGCCGCAGCGCGGCCTGCACGCGGGCGGGCTCGAAGGCGCGCCAGCGCGCGCACACGTGCTGGTCGGGGCGCAGCAGGTAGGCGGTGCCGGGCCGGCCATCGTAGCGGCGCGCCAGCCAGCCTTGAGTATCCTCCAGCAGGCTGGCGCCGGGGGGCAGCACCGGGCCTTGCGCCGCGTCGGCCGGCGTGGCCACGCAGACCAGCGCCAGCAGCACGGGGCCGGCGGCGAGCGCGCGCAGGGCATCGAGCAGGGCCGGCGGCAAGCCCGCCGGCCCCACGAACAGCAGCAGGGCGAAGCGGTTGCCGAGCCGCGGCAGCAGCCAGGTGTCGCGGCCGCCCTCGCGCACCGGCGCGTCGGCGCACGGCGCGCCGGGCACCATGAAGCCGGCGAATGGCGGCGCGCCCCAAGCGTCCGCATCGTCGGCCGTATTGAGCACCGAGCCATGCAGCACGGCGGGCACCGACAGGCGCCCGCTGTTGACCAGCCGGCGCGCGAACGCATGGTCGCGCGCGAGGCTCAGCGCCGCGTCGCGGAACACGCGGCTCACCGGCGTCTTGGGCGTGATGAAATCGGTCGCGCGCGTGGAATGGCGGATGTTCTCGTCGGCGGCGAATTCGCGCTCGCCGGCGTAGCTGTCGAGCAGCGCATCGGGCGCGTGGCCTGCCAGCACCAGCGCGAGCTTCCAGGCCAGGTTCTCCGCGTCCTGCACGCCGCTGTTGGCGCCACGCGCGCCGAACGGCGAGACGCGGTGCGCGGCGTCGCCCGCGAACAGCACACGGCCGTGGCGGAAACGGTCCATGCGCTGGCAGGAGAAGGTATAGACGCTGACCCATTCCAGCGTGAAGGCCGCATCCTCGCCCAGCAGCGCCTGGATGCGCGGGATGACCCGCTCGGGCTGCTTCTCCAGCTCGGGATCGGCATCCCAGCCGAGCTGGAAGTCGATGCGCCAGACATCGTCGGGCTGGCGATGCAGCAGCACCGACTGGTTGCGGTTGAACGGCGGGTCGAACCAGAACCAGCGCTCGCTCGGGAACGGCGCGCTCATCTTCACGTCGGCGATCAGGAAGCGGTCGCGGAACGTGCGTCCCTTGCTTTCCAGGCCCATGCACTGCCGCACCGGGCTGCGCGCGCCGTCGGCCACCACCACGTAGCGCGCCCGCAGGGCGTAGCGGCCGTCCGGCGTTTCCACGTCGAGCGTCACCGCGTCGCCATCCTGCGCGAGGCCCGCCACGCGGTGCTGCCAGCGGATGGCAATGCCGGGCAGCTCGGCCGCGCGCTCCACCAGGTAGCCTTCCACGTAGTATTGCTGCAGGTTGATGAAGGCCGGCCGGGCGTGGCCGGCCTCGGGCAGCAGGTCGAAGCTATAGACCAGTTCCTCGTCGAAGAAGATCTTGCCGACGTTCCAGCTCACGCCCTTGTCCACCATGCGCGCGCCGCAGCCGAGGCGGTCGAAGATGTCGAGCGTGCGCTTGGCGAAGCAGATCGCGCGCGAGCCCACGGACAGCGTGCAGTCGTCGTCCAGCAGCACCACCGGCACGCCTTGCTGGGCCAGGTCGATCGCCGCGGCGAGGCCGACCGGGCCGGCCCCGATCACCGCCACCGGATGCACGGGATGCGCGCCGGCGCCGGGCTGCGGCGCGCGCTGCTCGGCGCACGGCTGGTACGCGAAGCGCTGCGTCTGATAGTTCGTTTCCGTCATGTCTCCATCCTCCAGCCTTGGCCGCTGGCGCGGCTCTTGCGGCGAAGCGGCGGCATGCGCCGCCGCCAGGGACCGTCTCCCGCGCGGCTTCAGTGCTGCAGCGCGGCCCACATGGCCTTGTCGCGCTCGGCGGTCCAGATGCGCGGGTGCTTGATGCCGCTGGCCTCGTCGTAGGCGCGCGCCACGTCGAATGGCAGGCAGTGCTCGTAGATGAAGACGTGGCCGAACTTGTCGTCCATCGCCGCGCGCGTGTGGGCCATCGCGCCCTTGAGGTCCAGCTTCTGCGCCACCGCTTCCCTGCCCCGCTGCAGCAGCGTGCTGACGAAGTCGCGCGTGTAGTCCAGCCCGCGGCCGACCATCTCGGGCGTGGTCAGCACCGGCCCGCGCCCGGGCACCAGCGCGGCCGGCGCCAGCGCGCGCAGCGCCTCGAGCGTGGCCGGCCATTCCTCCAGTTGCGCGTCGCCGCAGTAGCAGGCGGCGTCGAACTCGACCAGATCGCCGGAGAACAGGATCTTCTGCGAGGGAATCCACACGATGGTGTCGCCCCTGGTGTGGCCGGGGCCGGGATGGATGACGCGGACCTCGAGCTTGCCGAGGAACAGCGTGAGCTCGCGCTCGAACACCACGTTGGGCCAGGTCAGGCCGGGCACGGTCTCGACGCCGGCGAACAGGCGCGGGAAGCGCTCGATCTCGGACTTCATGTCGGCCTCGCCGCGCTCCACGATCATCTCGTAGGTGCCGCGGCTGGCGATCACGTTCTGCGCGCCCTCCTTGAAATAAGCGGAGGCGCCCAGCACGCGCACGGCGTGGTAGTGCGACAGCACCACGTGCTTGATCGGCTTGTCGGTGATGGCGCGGATGCGGGCGATCAGGTCCTGGGCCATCGCCGGCGTGGCGGTGGTGTCGACGATCAGCACGCTGTCGTCGCCGACGATCACGCCGGAATTGGGGTCGCCTTCGGCCGTGTAGGCATAGGCATTCTCGGACAGCCGCGTGAAAGTGACCTGCTTGTCCTGCAGGTCCGCCTGCGATGCAAAGGCCTTGCTCATGCTTGTGCTCCTCTCTTTCTCTTGGTGGACCGGCCGCCTACGGGACACAGCACTTCGCGCCTTGCCAGGCAGGTGCGCGCTGCAGGGGACTGTGGCGGCCGGGGATTACGCCCGCGGCGGCCCTGCCCTTGCCGCGTCCGACCGGACCGGCGAGACAGGACCGCCACCAGGAATTACACAATACGTAATCTATTTACCATATCGTAATCGCAGCCTTTGGGGCTGTCAAACCGCCGGCGCTACCGCCATTGAAGGCGCGCTGCGGGCACAGGCGATGAAAAACACGCAGCAGCGCACGCGCCGGGCGGGCATCGCGCCGCGGCCCGGAGGGCAGATCGGGAGGAGAAAGACAGGAAGCGCAGGAAGCGCAGGAAATGCACGAAAGGCCCGAAGACGGACGAGCCTTGGCAGGCGGGACGGATGCCGTCCCTGCGGGGAACGCCGGCGCACCGGCGACAGCACGCGCTGGCCGCGCGGCCAGCGGGGAGACCGTTCGAGGCGGCCGCGCAGACGCGAACAGCAGGCCGGGGGATGCCTGCTGCGCCGGAACAGACAACGCCGCCCCGGCCTGCGATCAGGCCGGGGCGGCGTGCATGGTCAGGCGGGCTTGTGACCTTCGCCGGAACTCGCCGCGAAGCCGGCGCCGACCGGATTGGACGGCGCGGGGCTGGCGGGAGCGGAAGGCGCGGCGGGCGCCTGGCCGGCCATCGAGGCGGCCGTGACGCCGCCGTTGCGGCTGGCTATGAATGCGTTGACGTCGGCAGCGAGATGCTGGGGAGCCAGCACCACTTCCAGGCCGAGCGCCTCGCAGGCCGCGAGGAAGGTAGACATGCGGGGGTCGGCTTGACCCGATTCGGCCCGCAGGTAAGCCTCCCGGGAAATGCCGGCCTTACGGGCGACGTCTTCCTGCTTGAGCTTTCGCGCTCGGCGCAACGCCCGCAGTTGCCGGAACGGTTCGCTAGCGCCTCTTGGCACGGCTGTACTGTTCATGTCGGTCTCCAGTCACCAGTGAAAATAAAAGTGCGCGGACGTGCATTCGAGTATAGAGCACGCAAAGCGTTCCGTATGTAATCAGGGGAACACTTTGTGCAGATTTCTTGAGAGTGCCCGGCCAAAGCGGATTTGCACCTGCCCGTAGGCCCGATAAAGCACAATCTACTGCCTCCGTGCTGACATAACGGGTGACTCCGGTTTAGGTTGACGAGAGCGCACAAGTGTGACATTGACAAACCGACCGGTCGTGCTATTCTCGACCGATGCAAAAAGGCCAGATCACCCGCGCCGCGATCATCGAACAGGCGCTCGACACTGCCGCCCAGGTCGGTTTCGAGCAGTTGTCGCTCGCCACGCTGGCGGCCGACACCAGCATGTCGAAAAGCGGGCTGTACGCGCACTTCAAGTCGAAGGAAGCCCTGCAGCAGGCCGTGCTGGCGCTGGCCGCCGAGCGCTTCGCCGAGATCGTCGTCCACCCCGCCCTGCGGCAGCCGCGCGGTACGCGCAGGCTGCAGGCGCTGTTCGACGGCTACATGGCGTGGCTGGGCGGCCCGATCAACAAAGGCCGCTGCCTGTTCATCGCGCTGAGCCAGGAATACCGCGACCGGCCCGGGCCCACGCGCGACCTGGTGGTGCAGTCGCTCAAGGACTGGCATCGCCTCATCGCCCGCGCGGTCGGCGATGCCATCGAGGAAGGCGACGTCTCGCCGGCGCAGGACCCGCGCCAGTTTGCCTTCGAGATGGTCGGCATCGGCATGTCTTTCCAGCTCTCCTACAAGTTGCTGGGCCGCGAAGACACCGAGAGCATGGCGCGCCGCGCGTTCGAAGCGCTGCTGCGGCGCGCCGAACTGGCGCAGCCGCCGCGCAGGTAGCGCCTGCCTTGCCGCCGCCGGCCAGGTCTGCCGGCGGCAGTTGACGAAAGAAACGACCGGGAAAAGACGGCAACGACCGTCTTTTCCCGGGACTAAAAATAGCACGACTGGTCGGTCTTTCCGGGCACCCGAGGATGCCCGGAGCGGGACCGCCGGCCATGATGCAGGTCTTCGTTGGAGATTGGGCCGTGACACAAGCGTTGAATCCCTCCCCCGCCAGGCGGCGTGCCGCGCCGGCATTCCGCCCCGCCATGCGCTGGATGCGCCTCTGCTGGCAGCTCGCCAGCCTGGTCCATCCGGCGGGCGCCGCCCGCGCGCTGGAGCGGACCTGGTTCAGCCCGCCGCGCGGCAACGGCCCCGATGCCGCCGCGCGCGACGTGCTGGCGCAGGCACGCACGGATTGGGCGCTCGTGACCGGCCAGGGCGCGAGCCGGCGCGTGCGCGTGTACCGCTGGGGCAGCGCAGGGCCGACCGTGCTGCTCGCGCACGGCTGGGGCGGCCATGCCGGGCAATGGCACGCGCTGGTCGCTCCCCTGCTCGCCGCCGGCCTGCGCGTGGTGGCGTTCGACGCGCTCTCGCACGGCGAATCGGATGCCGGCGCGCGCGGCCCGCGGCAAAGCTCCGTGGTGGAGATGTCGCGCGCGCTGCTCGCCACCGCCTGGCATGCCGGCCCGATCCATGCCGCCGTCGCCCATTCGCTCGGCGGCGCCGCGCTGGCGCTGGCCATGCGCGAAGGACTCCACCTCGAAGCCGCCGTGATGATCGGCCCGCCCGCCGACATGCGCCGCGCGGCGGCGGCGCTCGCGTGGCAGCTCGGCATCGCGCCGGCGGTGCTGGACCGCATGCAGCGCAACAGCGAGGACTGGCTGGGCATGCCGTGGTCCGCCTTCAACGTGCCGGCACTCGGCCATGCACGGCGGGTGCCGGCCACGCTGGTCATCCACGACCGGCAGGACAAGGAAGTGGACTGGGAAAACGGCGCGGCCATCGCCGGCGCCTGGCCCGGCGCCAGCCTGATGACGACCGAGGGCCTGGGGCACCGGCGCGTGCTGCACGATGCGGCGGTGATCGCGCGGGCGGTGGCGTTCGTGCGCGGCCGGTGCGAACCGGCCCGGTCCGCGCACGCGCCCGGCGCCGTGGCCGCCGAAGCTCACGCCTAAATCCCCCGGAGACATCCGCCACCCCGGCAGCTCCCTCCAATCCCCGCCCATCTGCCTGCCAGCAAAACGGGGTTCGCGGCGTGGCCGCGAACCCCGTAATCCGGAGGTGCTTTGCTCTCCCGGCCGTTAATTGCACACTCTACGAAGAACCCGCGCTGCCCTCCCCAGGGCAGCACCGGTCATCAAGGCAGCAGCACCAGCCAGGAACACCGCGAGGATGTCCGGCGAAGTCCCGAAGGACTTCCGCCCTTCCGCCCTTCCGCCATCCGGCAGGCTTCAGGTCAGATCCTCCGGCACCGCCCGGTAGCCCATCGGCGCGGCGGCATTGGCATGCACGTACTTGCGCGCATGCGCCTCGCGCATCGGCTTGAGCACGAACATGGCCAGCAGTGCCGACAGCGCGGCCATGCCCGAGGCCAGCATGAACACCGCGTGCCAGTCGCCGGTGGCGGCGGTGATCACGCTGGAGAACGGCACCAGCAGCGCCGCCGTGCCTTTGGCCGTGTAGAGCAGCCCGGCATTGGTCGCGGCGAACTTGGGGCCGAAGGTGTCGCCGCAGGTGGCCGGGAACAGGCTGTAGATCTCGCCCCAGGCGAAGAACACCACGCCGGTCAGCACCACGAAGGCGACCGGATTCTGGCCGTACCTGGCGAGCAGCAGGATGCCGACCGCCTCGACCGCGAACGCCAGGAACATGGTGTTCTCGCGGCCGATGTTGTCGGAGATCCAGCCGAAGAACGGCCGCGTCAGGCCATTGAGCACGCGGTCGATGGTCAGCGCAAACGTCAGCGCCGGCAGCGTCAGCCCGAGCAGCGACACCGGCGTGCCGTCGAGGCCGAAGTCCTTGGCGATGGGGCCGAGCTGCGCCGTGGCCATCAGCCCGCCCGCCGCCATCATCACGAACATGGCGTACATGACCCAGAAGATCGGCGACGACAGCACCTGGCGCGGCGAGGCGTTGTAGGCGGCGGTCTTGACCGCGTCCTTGACCTGGCCGAGCACCCTGGCCGACGGCGGATAGAGCGCCATGCCGAGGAAGAACACGACCAGCCCCTGGCCCAGGCCGAACCACAGGAAGGTGGCTTCGTAGCCGCTGGTCTTGATCATGTTGGCGATCGGCACCACGGTCAGCGCCGAGCCGGCGCCGAACCCCGCCGCGGTGATGCCCGCGGCCAGTCCGCGCCGGTTGGGGAACCACTTGAGCGCGTTGCCGACGCAGGTGCCGTACACCGCGCCCGCCCCCACCCCGCCCACGGCGGCGGCGAAGTAGAGCAGCGGCAGCGACGAGGCCACGGAGTTCAGCGCCCATGCCGCCGCACACAGCAGGCCGCCGCCCACCACCACCGGGCGCGGGCCGTACTTGTCGACGAGGTAGCCCTCGATCGGCACCAGCCAGGTTTCCGTCACCACGAAGATGGTGAAGGCCACCTGGATCGCCGTGCGGCCCCAGTGGTACTTGTCGTCGATGGGATTGACGAACAGGGTCCAGCCGTACTGCATGTTGGCGATCATCGCCATGCAGATGACGCCAAAACAGAGTTGTACCCAAGGCGAGGCAAAGCGGGACTCGGGCGCGTTTTGCTGATGTTCCATGTGGTGTCTCCTGATGGCGGCGGTGCCGCCTTTTGTTTTGGGAAGGGTGTCCGGGGACACCGCTTTGCGGGACGCATCGGAATGCCTGGTTCCGGCTCGCCGGCCCGCGCCCTCTGCCCGGGCGCCCTTGTCCGGCGCGGCATTCCGGCTGCCTGGGTGGTCGTTTCAGTGCTATACAGTATGTGATATATCAATATAGTCAAGCCACTTTTCGGCCACACCGATGCGGCCCGGAACGCGACGCGGGCGGCGAGAAAAATCCGAAAAAACGAGAGCCGATCCACTGGTGCGCGGCACGCATCAACCGCGGCCGGCGGCGGGCGCGGCAGTGCTGTCGGATCAATGACTTAGGGCGCGGCGCGTGATCAATGGCGCGGGCGAAAACGCGCGAGGCGGCGTCCGGCGGAAAAACCAGGGATGTCGGGAAACCGGGATCCATCTCCCCGCATTGGGGAAAGTCCCTAGAACAAGTCAGGCGGCAAAAGCGCCGGATGTTCTCAATGTATGGAGGGGCAAGGCAGTTGCGAAGGCACGAATCCGGGGCAGCATCCCGCGCGAATCCGGCGAGGCGTCATCGATGCGCGATGGCCGGACAGGCGTCCCGGGGAACATCGGCCGCAGCACGTGGCGGGCCGGGCCGGCGGCCGCATGGCCCGCCGGTCCCGCCCTGCCGGCGGCACATCACGCACGGGCCAGTTGCGGCGCCACGCTGGCGGCGGGACGCGGACGGCCAACGCCGGTGGTTTCCTGCGAAGCGCCCAGCCCCGCGAAACGGCCATGCTCCTGCGCGCGGGCCAGCACGGGCGTGGGCACGCGGGTGGCGATCAGGAAGGTCATGCCGACGCCGAAGGTAATCAGGCCAAGGGCAAGACCGAGGAGAAGAACGCTGTCCATCAGAAAACTCCGGTATGGATGGTGAGTAGGAGTTTTCATTATATGCTGCGTCGCACTATGTGTAAATATCCTGTATGTAATATATCAGAAGAAATTTTGTGATGATGCAACATGGCAACAAGCCGTGAGACCTGGACGTTTCGGGGGCCGGCAGCATCCCGCTCGCCCTCGCCCTCGCCCTCAGCGCCAAGCACCAGCACGGCACAAGCCGCCAAGCCACCAGCCCCGGCCACCAACTCAGAGCCAGAGCCCAACCACTACCCCGCCCGGACCACCCGCGCCTGCTCATACTCCATGCCACGCAACGTATCCCAGATGGCGGCCGCATTCGGCTTGAGCGACCGGCTCTTGCGCCGCACCAGCATCACCGTCGACGTGACCTGCGGGCGCAGCGGCCGCATGACCGCCGCCGGGTTGAGGCCGGCCGCATGCGCGCGCGAGGGCACGATGCCGATACCCAGCCCCAGCGCCACCATGCCGAAGATCGCGGCGAAGTGGCCCAGCACCTGGAGCGATCCCGCCCGCACGTGATATACGCCGAAGGCCTGTTCCACCGCCGGCTGGATACCCGAGCTCTGGTCGAGCATCAGCACGTTCGCGTCGTTGAGGTCGCCCCACCCGATCGCCTCGCGCATGGCCAGCGGATGCTGCGACGGCAGCACCGCATGGAACGGGTCGGCGCACAGCGCCTCGCAATAGAGATCGTCGCCGGGCTC
Source organism: Cupriavidus sp. FW216-B1 (assembly GCF_058789195.1). Classification (NCBI taxonomy): domain Bacteria; kingdom Pseudomonadati; phylum Pseudomonadota; class Betaproteobacteria; order Burkholderiales; family Burkholderiaceae; genus Cupriavidus; species Cupriavidus sp. FW216-B1. The sequence goes on from NZ_JBYTEL010000001.1 coordinate 1,016,342, forward strand.
CGGGTTGGTGGCGATGCCGAAGTCCACCTCGCCGCTGCGCACGCACTGCAGCACGGCATCGTGCGCGCGGTCCTTGAGGCAGATGCCGATGCCGGGCCAGGCCGTGCGGCAGCCCGCCATCCAGCCCGGCACCGACATCGAGGACAGCACCGGGTCGGAGGCGATCTGCACCGTGCCCTGGCAGGCCTTGCCGGTGCCCTGGCTTTCGCGCAGGGTCTGCTCGACTTCCTCGATCAGGTGGCAGATGCGCTGCGACAAATGCTCGCCCGCATCGGTGAGCTCGACCTGCCGCGTGGTGCGGTCGAACAGGCGCTGATCGATCTCGTCCTCCAGTTCGCGCACGCTGCGGCTGATGGCCGACTGCGTGAGCCCGAGTTCGGCGGCGGCGCGAGTAAAGCTTTTCTGGCGCGCCACGGCGGCAAATGCCTTGAGCTGCGGAAGCGAGATATTCATGATGCCTCCTTCTGTATACGCGATGCCCGGCCGCGAGGGCCGGGCTGCTGCTGGTGCGGTGGTGCCCCGGGTGGCTCGCCTATTCGCTCTTGCGTGGCGACAGCGCGGCGAGATAGGCGGTGCTGTCCGTGCCCACCGGCACGGCCTCGCCGGCGTGGCCGGTGATGAAGCGCCGGCGCATCGGCGCCAGCACCAGCTTGGCGGACAGGCCGGCGACGATAGTCACCACCGCCGCCACCGTGAACACCGCGTCCCAGCCGCCGCGCGCGGACAGCACGGACGCCAGCGGCACCAGCATCGCCGCCGTGCCCTTCGCGGTGTAGAGCGTGCCGGCGTTGGCCGCGGCGAACTTGCTGCCGAAGGTGTCGGCGCACAGCGCCGGGAAGATCGAGAAGATCTCGCCCCAGAACAGGAAGGTCAGCGCGGCGAACGTCATGAACCAGTACGGGTTGTGGCCGAGCTCCATCAGCCCGAGCAGCGACAGCCCTTCGCCGATGAAGATGAAGAACATGGTGTTCTCGCGCCCGATGCGGTCGGAGATGAAGCCGCACAGCGGCCGCGTCAGTCCGTTGCAGAGGTTGTCGATCGACAGCGTCATGGTCAGCAGCGGCAGCGTGAAGCCCAGCATCGTCACCGGCATCGAGGCAAAGCCGAAATCGCGCGCGATCGGGCCGAGCTGCGCGGTGGCCATGATGCCGCCCGCGGCCACCGCCACGAACGAGGCGTAGATGACCCAGAACACCGGCGTCCTGACCATGCGCCCCGGCGTGAATTCGAGCGGGTTGGTCAGCACCGCCTTGCTCGCCGTGGCGCCCGCGGGCGGGCGCGGCTTGACCAGCAGCAGCGCCATCAGCAGGATGCAGACGCCCTGCAGGATGCCGAAGGTGATGAAGGCATGCTCGTAGCCCGAGCGCTGGATCATGTTGGCGATGGGAATCACGGTGAGCGCCGAGCCCGCGCCGAAGCCGGCCGCGGTCAGCCCGGCCGCGAGGCCGCGCCGGTCGGGGAACCACTTGAGCGCGTTGCCCACGCAGGTGCCGTACACCCCGCCCGCGCCGATGCCGGCGATCACCGCGGCCAAGTAGAGCTGCGGCAGGCTGGTGGCATAGGCATTGATGACCCAGGCGAGTCCCGCGCACAGCGCGCCGGCCGCCACCACCGGGCGCGGCCCGAGCTTGTCGACCAGCCAGCCTTCGAGCGGCACCAGCCAGGTCTCGGTCACGATGAAGATGGAAAAGGCGACCTGGATGGCCGATTCGCCCCAGTGATGCCTGGCGTTCATCGGTCCGACGAACAGCGTCCAGCCATATTGGAGATTGGCCACCAGCCCCATGCAGACCACGCCGATCGCGAGCTGGAACCAGCGATTGCGAAGCCAGCCGGAACGGCCGTGGGCGGAGGCCGCCGTGTTGTCGTGCGTCATGTCGTGTCTCCTGCATAGTGCTGTCGCGCTCTGCGGCGCGAGGGATGGGCGTCTCTGCTGGGGGAGCCCTTGGTCACTACTGATCGAGCGCGCCTGACATTGCGGCACGTTGCATCCGTGGACTGATGCTAGTTCAAACTAAGTACGGCACGACATAAAGTTTTTTATTATGATCATTGACGATCCCTTATATATCGGGCGGACCCGTGCATGAAGAACGCCACGCTGCGCCAGCTGAAGGTTTTCGAGACCGTCGCCCGCCACCTGAGCTTTTCGCGCGCGGCCGAAGAGCTGCACCTGACCCAGCCCGCGGTCTCCACGCAGGTGCGCCAGCTCGAGGGGCACGTCGGCCTGCCGCTGTTCGAGCAGCTGGGCAAGAGGATCTACCTCACGCCGGCGGGCACCGAGATGCTGCACTACAGCCGCAGCATCATGCAGCAATTCCGCGAAGCGGAAGATGCCATGTCGCAGCTCAAGGGCATCTCCGGCGGACGCCTCAACGTGGCCGTGATCAGCGCCGGCGACTACTTCTTCCCGCGCCTGCTCGCGCAGTTCATGCAGCGCCACGACGGCGTGACGCTCAACCTTGCGGTGCACAACCGCGAGGAATTGCTGCACCAGCTCGCCGGCAACCTCACCGACCTCGCCGTGATGGTGCGCCCGCCCGAGGGCATGGACACCATCAGCGAGCCGTTCGCGCCGCACCCCTACGTCATCGTCGCCGCGCCCGGCCACCACCTCGTGGGCAAGCGCAACATCCCGCTGTCGGCGCTGACCGACGAAGCCTTCGTCGCGCGCGAGAAAGGCTCCGACACCTGGAACTCCATGCAGGAGGGTTTTGCCGGGCGGCTGTCGAACATGCGCATCGCGATGGAGATCAAGAGCACCGAGACCATCAAGCAGGCCGTGATCGCCAACATGGGCATCGCCTTCCTGTCGGCCCACACCGTGGGGCTCGAGCTGCAGACCGGCAACCTCGCCGTGCTCGACATCGCGGGGTTCCCGGTGATGCTCAACTGGTACGTGGTGCACCGCAAGAACAAGCGCCTGCCGCCGGTGGCGCTCGCCTTCAAGCATTTCCTGATGGAAGAAGGCGCCAGCCTGATCCAGCGCATCACCGGCGTGGACGGGCTGATCCGGCCGCGCCGGCGGCCGGCGCCCAAACCATAAACAATGACTTATGGTTACTCGATTTAACTTTAATTATCGTTAATTGATCGGCAACCCTATGCTTCGGTGCAGGCCCACCACTGCCAAGCGCCCGAGGAGTCCGATCATGAACCAGGTCCAGTCCGCAGTCCGCCCCGCCAGCCATGCCGCCGCCAGCGCCGCCGCGGCGGCCGACGACGCCCAGCTTGCCGCCTACAACGCCGCCTTCACCGAGCTTGGCCTGCGTTTCCGCTGGGACGGCGAGACGTTCGCCTGGCTGTGCGGCATCGAATGCGAGCAAAGCCGCATCGCGCGCTATCTCGAGCAATACCACGCGCACCTGCTCAAGGCCTACGACGCCGGTTTCCTCGGCAAGCTGATTCTCGACAAGAAGAACGAGTACCTGCGCGCACTGGCCGGCCGGGCCAACTGAGCCGGGCCGCCGCGCCGAGCGTGTCCGCCGGGCGGGCTCGCCCGAAAGTGCGCTTGCGCACTTAACGCGCGCCCGCCGCCCGCTAAATTCGGCCTACCAGTCAAGACAACGGGAGGCTGACATGGGCTCGCAAACGATGTCCGGCACCGCTGCGCCGGAACGCACGCCCGCGCGGCGCCGCGCAGGCGCGTTCGCCAATACGCGCGACCTGCCGATGCAGAGCTGCCCCATCGACCCGGCCTGGATCCGCGCCGGCGAGCCGCAGTCGCGCGCGGCGCTGCACTCGCGCGCCGTCGACGGGCTGGCTTGCACCAATCTGTGGGAATGCACTTCCGGCACCTTCCAGTGGTACTACGGCTGGGAAGAAACCGTGGTGATCCTGGAAGGCAAGGTCCAGGTCACCAGTGCCGACGGGCGCACGCACGCGCTGCGCGCCGGCGACATCGCCTACTTCCCGGCCAACACCACGTGGCTGTGGGAAGTCGACGGCTACGTGCGCAAGGTCGCGTTCTGCCGCAGGCAGGTGCCCTTCATGCTGCGCTTCGCCACGCGCGCGCTGGCGCGGCTGAACCTCGCCAGCCGGCTTGGCGAGGCGGGCGGCGCGGCGCTGGCCGCCCTGCGCCGGCTGGCCACGCGGGCCGGCCTGCGCGACACCTCGGCGCTGACGCTGCTGATGACGCTGCCGCTCTGAGCGCGCAGCCGCGCCATCGCGGCGCCGCGCAAGGCGCTCTTCGCCGTCGCGCGGCCCGGACGGCGCGCCGCCCCGCTACGCGCCGTGCTGCGCCGCCGCGCCCGGCAATGCCGACGCGAACAGCGCCGCCGGCGCCGTGAACAGTCCCCGCCCCAGCAGGCCCGTGCGGCCATCGGCACCGATCATCGCGATGGCGGCCAGCGGCGCGGCCTGCCCGGCCGCCACGCGCGCGGCATCCAGCCCGCAGCGCAGGTCGGCGAAGGCCGGATGCCGGCCCGCGTACAGGCGCGCCTGGCTCTCCTGCCAGCGCGGCGGCAGCCACGCCGAGAACGCCGCCGCCGGCTCGGGCGCCAGCGCCAGCGCCTGCGCGCCGAAACCGGCGGCATCGATGACGCCGCTGTCGCCGGTCATCGGCGCGGCGGCCACGGTGCAGGCCGCGTCGAGGCGCGGGCCGTCCGGCGCGTCCGCGCGCGCGGTGAACCAGCGCGACGCGCGGCCCGCCAGCCGCACGCCGACCTCGCTGCCGTTGCCGGCCAGCGCCACCACCAGCGTGGCCTCGGGCGCGGCGCCGTGCGCCGCCGCCGCCGTCATGGTGTGGCAGGCCGCCATCCACAACGTGAGGAAGAACAGCGGCGTGCGCGCCAGCACCGCCATGACCTCCTCGTCGTGCACGCGCGGCGCCAGGTGCCGGATCAGCGCGGCGGTGGCGCTCGCGGTGCGCGCGTGCAGGTCGTCGCCGCCGTCCACGCCGTGGCGGGCCAGCGGGATCAGGTCGACCGGGCAGCGCGCCAGCGTCGCCGCCAGCGCCGGCGCCAGCACGTCGTCGCGCCAGCCGAGGCGCGCCAGCACGGCCGGATCGCGGCTGCCGAAGCGGATCTGCGGCCCCGCGCCGCTGCCCAGCAGCGACCACGCGCGATTGGCGGGGTTGCCGGCGTCGGCCACTTCCACCAGCGCGGTGCGCGGCGAGATGACCGCGGCCAGCGGCGTCACCACGTCGAACGACTGCGCGCTGGCCAGCGTCACCGCGCCGGATGCGATCAGCGCCTCGGCCCCGGCTTCGGTGTCCGCCCAGCCTTCGTACAGGCAGCACAGCACCGCCGACGACAGCACCGGCGCCGACGGCGCGCGCGGGTCGGCGAACGGCGGCCCGGCGTGCAGCAGCGTGCGGTCCGGCAGGCCGACGGCGTCGCGCGCGCTGCGCACGCCCTGCCACTGGGGCCGCACGGCGTAAAGCCGTTGCAGCGCGGCGTCGTTGGCGCGGCCGGCCGCGGCGGATGTGTCCGGCATCGATGTCGCGGGCATCATCAGCGGCTTCCCGCGCCGAACAGGCCGCGCAGCCGTGCCCACAGGATCTTCCAGAACAGGTTGCCGAGGTTGAGCGGCGCGTTGGCGGGCATCGGCTGGCGCGCGGCCGCGGCGGGCGCGGACATGGGCGCCGGCGCCGGCACGCTGGCCGCGGCCAGCGATGCGTCGCCGGCGGGCACGGGCGCCGCCGGCGCGGGGGCCGCCGCCGGCGCGCTGGCGTCGAGCCTGGCCTTGAGGTTGGCGGCGAAGGCCTCGGTCATGCGCGTGGCGAGGTCCTTCACCAGGCCGCCGCGCGAGAACTGCGCGAGGCTGCCGGCGATCGTGTAGTCGACCTTCACGTCGACGCGCGTCTGGCCCGGCGCCGCCTCTTCCAGCGCGAAGGCCGCCACGCCCCTGACGCGCGAGGCGCTCTTGCGGTCGACGCCGCCGCCGCTGACGCTGCCGCGGAAGGCGTCTTCGTCGAGCCGCATCTCGCCGTCGCCGCTGAACGAGGCGGCAATCGGGCCCAGCTTGACCGCCATCGCCAGCTTGAGCAGGCCGCCCTCGGGCGGCGCGAGCAGCGACGCGCCGGGCAGGCAGCCGACCACGCCCGGCGCGTCATGGAAGCAGGCCCACACGCTGGCGCGCGGGTATGGCACGGTGAAGCTTTGTTCGATTTCCATCATGGTTCCCTGTGAATTCCTGAATCAGGCGCCGGCGAGTAGCACAGCCGGCGCGGCCGGCGCGGCGGCACGCGCGCGGCGCGCCTCCAGCACGCGCCGGATGGCCCGCACGATGCCGACGTAGCCGGTGCAGCGGCACAGGTTGCCGGACAGCTCCAGCCGCACGCGCGCGTCGTCGGCATCGGGCAGCCGGGTCACGATGTCGCGCGCGGTCATCAGCATGCCGGGCGTGCAGTAGCCGCATTGCAGCGCGTGCTCGGCGCGGAAGGCCTCGCGCAGCTCGCGCATGGCGGGATCGTCGTCGAAGCCTTCGATGCTCTGCACGCTCGCGCCGGCGCAGGCCACCGCCGGCGTGATGCAGGAGCGCGCCGGCGCGCCGTCGACCAGCAGCGTGCAGGCGCCGCACACACCCTGCTCGCAGCCGATGTTGGTGCCGCACAGCATCTGCTGCTCGCGCAGGAAATCGGCCAGGCTGGTGCGCGGCTCCACCGTGGCCCGCACGCGGGCGCGGTTGACGGTCAGCTCGATGGCGTGCTCGATCACGGGCACGGTCACGGCGTCGTGGCCGCCAGAGGCAGCGGGGTCGGTGAGGTCGGAAAGATCGGTGAGGTCGTTCATAGCGGGTTCCTGCCGTGGCGCTGCACGATGGCGATGGCGCGCTCGAGCGCCACGCGGTGCACCTGGAATTCATAGCTGTCCGCGTCCAGCCCGGCGGCCTCGACGTGGCGCCCGGGCAAGCCGGCATCGGCGCCCGGCGCGAGCAGCGCGCGCGCGTCGTCGATCCGGTGCGGCGCGCCGTCGATGGCGCCGATCACCGCGCGGCACGTGCCGGCGGCCGGATCGTCGATCACGATGGCGATCGCCTCGGCGAATTCGCCGGGCTTGCGGTTGAACTTGTAGTAGGCCCAGCGCGCCGCCGGCGACAACCGCCGGTAGCGCACGCCGGTCAGGATCTCGTCGCCTTCCAGCGCGGTGGTGAAGGCCCCGAGCATCCAGTCGGCGCTGGCCACCGTGCGCGCGCCGCGCGGGCCGCTGACCAGGAACTCGGCGTCGAGCGCGCACATGGTGTTGATCCAGTCGGCGGCGGGGTCGGCATGGGCCAGGCTGCCGCCCAGCGTGCCGCGGTTGCGCACCGCGCGGTAGGCGATGCCGCGCGCCACGTGGGGCATCAGCCCCTGCGTGCCGTCGTCGACCTTGCCGTCCTCGATCTCGGCATGGGTGATGCACGCGCCGAGCACGGCCGCGTCGCCCTGCGCGCCGCATTCGCGCAGCGCGGCAATGGCGCGCAGGTCCACCAGCATGCCGGGCTGGGCCAGGCGCAGGTTCATCATCGGCCCGAGCGACTGGCAGCCGGCCGCGAACTTGGCCATGCCGTCGGCCAGGTCGGGATGGGCGAACGCATCCGCGCAGGTCAGCGGGCGGGCGTAGTCGAATACCGGCGGCTTCATGCTGCGACTCCCGCCGCGGCGCGGGCACGGCTGAGCGCCTCGACCACCACGCGCGGCGATACCGGCAGCTCCAGCACCTCGGCGCCAAGCGCGCGCAGCGCATCGTTGACGGCGTTGGCGATGGCCGCCGGCGAGCCGATGGCACCGCTCTCGCCGATGCCCTTCTGGCCGAATTCGGTGTAAGGCGCGGGTGTTTCCATGTGTTCGATCCGGATGGCCGGCACCTCGGTGGCGCCCGGCAGCATGTAGTCGGCCAGCGTCGAAGCGAGCGGCTGGCCGTCCGCGCTGTACGGCATGGCTTCATACAGCGCCGTGCCGATGCCCTGCGCGGCGCCGCCGAACACCTGTCCGTCGACCACCATCGGGTTGATCAGCACGCCGCCGTCCTCGACGATCGCGTAGTCGAGGATCTCGGTGTGGCCCAGTTCGGTATCCACCGCCACCACCACCGCGTGGCAGGCGTAGCTGAAGGTGCCGGTGTCGCGCCGCGCCTGGTAGGAGGTGGACACCTCCAGGCCGCGCGGGTCCACGTCAGGCGGCAGCAACTGCGGCGCCAGATACCAGGTGCGCGCGATTTCCGCCAGCGTGCGCCGCCCGCCGGCGCCCACCACCGCGCCATCCTCCCAGCGCACGTCCTGCGGCGCCGCGCCGAGCAGCCACGCGCCGATCTTGAGCAGGCGCTGCCTGAGTTCCTTGGCCGCCTGGCCCACCGCGCCGCCCGCCATGACGATCGAGCGCGAGCCCCAGGTGCCGGTGGAATACGGCGTGACACCGGTGTCGCCCAGCACGATGCGCACGCGCCCGGTGTCGATGCCGAGCACCTCGTGGGCGATCTGCGCCAGCGTGGTCTCCATGCTCTGCCCGTGCGAGTGCACGCCGGCGCGCACTTCGAGCACGCCGTCCGGCGTCAGCCGGATCACGGCCGGCTCGTAGCCGGGCACCATCGGGATGCCCCAGCCGTGGTAGACCGAGGTGCCGTGCGCGCCCTGCTCGCAGAACACCGCCATGCCGAAGCCGATGCGCCTGCCGTCGGCCTCGCCGCGCTGCTGGCGCGCGCGCACCGCGGGCAGGTCGATGGCGCGCATGGCGCGCCGCACCGCCTCGGGATAGTCGCCGCTGTCGAAATGCTTGTTGGTGATGTTGTCGTAGGGCATCTCGTGCGGCTGCACGAGGTTGCGCAGCCGCACTTCGTAAGGCTCGATGCCGGCCTGCACGGCGATCGCGTCCATCATGGTCTCGATGGCGTAGCAGACCCCGGTGCGCGCCACCCCGCGGTACGGCAGGATGGGCGGCTTGTTGGTGGCCACCGACCACGTGCGGCAGCGGTAGCGCTCCATCTTGTACGGCCCCGGCAGGATGCTGCCGACCTGCGCGGCCTCCAGGCAGGCCGAGAACGGGTAGGACGAATAGGCGCCCGAGTCCACGTGCGCCTCGCATTCCACCGCCAGCAGGCGGCCGTCGCGGTCGGCGTAGGCGGCGATGTCGTAGGCGTGCTCGCGGCAATTGGCGTTGGCCGTCAGTTGCTCGCGGCGGTCCTCGATCCAGCGCACCGGCTTTTCCAGCCGCATGGCCAGCCAGCCGCAGCAGACTTCCTCCGGCAGCAGGATGCCCTTGTAGCCGAAGCCGCCGCCGACGTCCGGCGCGATCACGCGCACCTGCCCCTCGTCCAGGCCCAGGCAGTGGGCCAGGCCCGTGCGCGTGATGTGCGGCATCTGCGCCGAGGTGTGCACGATCAGTTGCGACAGGCGCTTGTCCCAGTGCGCCACCACGCCGCGCCCTTCCATCGGCGCCATGCTCTGGCGCGCGGTGCGCAGCCGGCGGCGCACGCGGATCGGCGCGTCGCGGCGGATGGCCTCGAGGTCCACCTCGGGATGCGCGTCGACGAACGCCTCGAGGAACACGTTGTCGCCCCAGTGCTCGTGCACCAGCGCCGGGGGCGCGCTGCGCGCGGCCAGCATGTCGACCACCGCGGGCAGTTCCTCGAAATCCACGAAGACCTGCGCGGCGATGTCCTCGGCCGCCGCGCGCGTGGCCGCCACGCACATGGCGATGGTCTCGCCGACCTGGCGCACCTTGCCCTGCGCCAGCACCGGCTGCTCCGAGGGCTTGAAGCCGGGCAGCCCCGAATTGGCGACGATGGGCGCCACGCCGTCGAGATCCGCGATGGTGTACACCGCGTGCTCGAAGCCGGCCGGCTTCTCGATGCCGACGATGTGGCCGTGCGCGACCGGGCTGCGCACGAAGGCCACGTCGAGCATGCCCACCATGCGGATGTTGCCCACGTACTCGCCGCGCCCGCGCATGAAGCGCTCGTCTTCCTTGCGCGGCAGCGACGCGCCGATGCCCTGCGGCCCGTCGTGGGCCTTCGCCTTGCCTTGCCGGTTCATCGGCTCTCTCCTTGCTCGGTCAGGCCGCGCGTGCCAGCGGCAGCGTCGGCGAAGTGGCGTCGTGGCGGATGCCGTCGCGCAGGCAGAACAGCGGCGACAGCATGCGGTCCGTCACCAGTTGCGTGCCTTCGTTGTCTTCCAGCACCCAGCGGCCGCGGCGGTCGTCGAGCACGCTGATGTCGGCGGCGCCGCCCACCTTGAGCGTGCCGATCTCGCCTTCCATGCCGGCCATGCGCGCCGCGTTGGCGGTCGCCATCGCCACCACGTGGTTCAGCGGCAGGCCGAGCGCGAGCATGCTGCTCATCGCGCTGACCAGGCTGAACTGGGTGCGGCCGAGGAAGGAATGCTCCTCGTCCGGGTGGCTGTCCGGCGTGCCGGCGGGAGCGGGAACGTGCGTGTTGTAGCCGTGCATGTCGGCGCCAAGCGTATCGGGAATGACACCGGCATCAAGCACGATGCGTGCCGTCTTGAAGCTGAAATGCGAGCCGTGGCCCACGTCGATCTTGAGCCCGCGCGCCACCGCCTCGTGCACCAGCGGGTGCAGGCGGCCGTTTTCCTCGACGAAGCCGCCCGGATGGCGGCTGAACGGGTGCGCCAGGATGTCGCCCGGCTTGAGCATGTCCACCACCTGGTTGAAGATCGAGTCCGGGTTCACCTCGCGCCCGCCCTGCTCGGGCTTGGGCCACAGCTGGCCGAAGTGGATGTAGACCGGCAGCGCGGCGTCGCGCCCGATGCGCGAGGCGATGCGCATGACGTCCAGGCCCCAGCGCGCGAAACCGCCGATCTCGGCATGCGCCTTGACGCCCTTGACCAGGTCCGGGTTGGCCAGCGCGCTCTTGACGGTGGCCGCCGCGTCGAGGCAGGCGGGGTTGTAGAGGTCGGGATAGTAGTGTCCCTCCAGCCCGCCCACCAGGTAGGCGGAGATGTACGACAGCACGCGCGTGGCGGCCGGCTCGGCGACGAAGCGCCGGAAGCCCGGCAGCGTGATGCAGCTCGCGCCGCCCTGGTCGATGATGGTGGTCACGCCTGACTGCACGCCGCAATGGTCGGCGTTCAGGCCGAAGCGCCCGGTCACGTACTGGTACACGTGGCCGTGGGTGTCGATGAGCCCGGGCAGCACCAGTTGGCCAGCGCAGTCGATGACGTCGGCGAACGGCGCCTGCGCGGCGAGGTCCGGCCCGATGGCGGCGATGGTGTTGCCGTCGACGAGGATGTCGAGCGTGGCGTCGAGCGCCGCGGCCGGATCGATGACGCGGCCACCCTTGAGCAGAATTTGAGGCATGAGATGCGGTTCCGGTGACAAGATGTGTGGTGTACCGCAAATACCGTGCCGATAAACGCAGGGCCGGCATCCGCGGAGATTCTCGGGAAAAACGGTTTGATGCGGGTTATACCCCGCATCTCTGGCGTGCGCGCTGCACCAAGTTGTGGGGCGCACCGGCGCGGGCGCACCTTTTTGATGCCCGCGGCGGGGTTGCTGGCGAGCGCATGCAGTACCATGTACGGCACCAAGCGGCCCGGATTTTGCTTTTCGGCAGTGGCACGGCGCACCGGCGCGGACAGCGCGGCCTGCGCCATCCGATCCGACGAATCACGTCCCGGACAAGAACCCGGGCTCCCAATTTCGGCTTACAGCATTCCATGTCAACCACGACTATCGAGACATTCATCACCGATCCGGTCCGGGCCGAGCTCGACGTCCTGCAGGCGAGCACGCCCCTGTTCAAGCGCCCCGGCTTCCTGATCCGGCGCATGCACCAGATCCACGGCTTCCTGTTCGCCGAGGAGGCGGGGGAATTCAACATCACGCCGGTCCAGTACAGCCTGCTGAGCACGCTGGACGCGCTCGGCGAGATCGACCAGAACACGCTCGCGATCGAGATCGGGCTGGAACGCTCCAGCGTGGCCGAGGTCATCCCGCGCCTGCACGCGCGCGGCCTGGTCGACCGCGCGCAGGCCATCCACGACCGGCGCCAGCGGCTCGTCAAGCTGACCACGCAGGGCAAGCGCCTGCTGCGGAAGATGGCGCCCGCGGTGCAGCGCGCGCACGACCGCACCATCGACCACCTGTCGCCGGCCGAGCGCGACATCTTCATGCTGCTGATGATCCGCCTGGTCAAGGCCAACAACGCCGACAACGTGGTGCCGCTGCGCCTGCCGCAGGACTGAGGCCCCTGCCCCGCCGCGGCCCCGCGCGCGGCGCTCACTCGCGCGCGATGTCGTGGTAGCGGCGGTTGTAGTAGATCAGGATGCCGGCGTGCGCGTTGCTCTCGATGCGGTCGACCTCGCACAGCAGGATGTCGTGCGTGCCGACCTGCACCGCGCTGTCGATGCGGCAATGGATCGACATGATGGCGCCGCGCAGCGCCGGCGCGCTGCCGGGCGCGCCGGACCACTCGCCGCTGGCGAAGCGCTCGTCCATCGACGCCTTGGCCGAGAACGCCGCCGACAGCGGCTTCTGGTCCGCGCTCAGCGTGTTGATGCACACGGCGCCGTTGGCGATGGTCGCGGCGTAGGCCGAGGACGTGCGGTTGATGCAGACCAGCACGCTCGGCGGCGAATCGGTGACGCTGCAGACCGCCGAGGCGGTGAAGCCCGCACGCCCGGCGCGGCCATCCGTGGTGACGATGTGCACGGCCGCCCCGAGGTCGGCCATCGCGTCGCGGAACGCCGCGACGGTGACGGCCCTGGCGGCGGCCTGTGTCCCCGCCTGCGCGGCCGGGGTGAGTACGGTATCGGTGGACATGACATTTTCCCTTCGATCGAATCTGACTGCGGACATCATGGCGGGCGCCGGCACGCGCCGGCGCCCCGCGCGGGGACGGCCGCGCGCCCCGCGCGCGCCTAGCGCGCGTAGCGGTTCGCGGGCCGCTCCAGGCCGAGGTGCTCGCGCAGCGTGGTGCCCGTGTACTGCTTGCGGAAGCGCCCGCGCCGCTGCAGCTCGGGCACGACCTTGCGCACGAAGTCGGTGGTGTCGTTCGGGATCACGTGGAAGGCCAGCATGAAGCCGTCGGCCGCGCCGCCGTCCACCCATTCCTCCATGTGGTCGACGATCTGCTCCGGCGTGCCGCACAGCGTCACCTTGCCGCGGTCGTAGCTGGAGTAGATCTGGCGCAGCGTGAGCTTCTGCTCGCGGATCATGGCGGTGATCTGGCGGAAATAGGCCTGGTGCAGGTTGGCCTTCTGCGGGATCACGTGCTCGGGGATCGGCTCGTCCACCGGCAGGCCGGTCAGGTCCGCCTCCAGGTCCATGCCGAGCCGCATGCGGCCCACGTCCGGATGGATCAGGCTCTGCAGCTCGCGGTACTTGTCCTCGGCCTCGGCCTTGCTGCTGCCGACCATCACCGACAGCCCCGGCAGCACCTTGAGCTGGCTGGTGTCGCGGTTGAAGCGCGCCATGCGGCCCTTGACGTCGGCGTAGAACTGCCTGGCCTCCTCGAAGGTCGGGTCCGACGAGAACACCACCTCGGCGGCTTCCGCGGCGAAGGACTTGCCTTCCTCGGACGAGCCCGCCTGGATGATGACCGGGCGGCCCTGCGGCGTGCGCCGGATGTTGAGGCCGCCGTACAGCTTGAAGTGCTCGCCGTGGTAGTCGGTGATGTGGAACTTCGCCGGGTCGAACATGCGGCAGTTGGCCTTGTCGGCGAGGAAGGCGTCGTCCTCCCAGGTATCCCACAGGCGCATCACCACGTCGAAGAACTCGCGCGCGCGGGCATAGCGCTGGCCGTGCGGCGGCAGCTTGTCGAGGCCGAAGTTGCGCGCGGCGTAGTCGCTCGCGGTCGTCACCACGTTCCAGCCGGCGCGGCCGTGCGAGAGGTGGTCGAGCGAGGCGAACAGGCGCGCCAGGTTGTACGGCTCGTAGAAGCTGGTCGAGCCGGTGGCGCCGAGGCCGATATGCTTGGTCGTGCCGGCCAGCGCCGACAGCAGCGAGATCGGCTCGAACATGTTCATCATGTACGGGAAGCGCGAGAAGTCGTTGAGCTTCTCCGTGCGCGCGCCGGGGCTGTCGGCCAGGAAGAACAGGTCGAGCATGCCCTCCTCGGCCAGCGCGGCCACGCTGCGCCAGTACTCGATGTTGGTGGTGGCGTCGGCCGGCGCGGTGGATTGCAGCCACGACGCCGCGTGCTGGCCGGTGGCGTAGGCGAGCATCCCGAGAACCATGTGTCGATCATTCATAACGGTAGGTGTCCTTCAAGAATTGGAGCGTCGTGCCGGCGCTCCGGTGGCAATGAAAACGGTTGGCCCGCGGCGCCCGGCGCTGCGCTGCGCCGAGCCGGCAGGCGGGAGCGGAGCGGCGGGCTCATGCCGCGCGCTCGGCGGCGACCGGCGCGGCGACCGGGACGACCGGCGCGAGCGGCGCGATCGACGCCACGGCGCCCGCGTCGCCGCACGGCGCGTCGCCCAGGCCGATGAAGCGGCGCACGCGCCCGGCGCCGGGCTGCTGCCGGATCTCCGCGGGGGAGGCGAACAGCTGCACCGTGCCGCCCTCCATGAAGGCGATGCGGTCCGAAATCGACATGGCGAAGTCCATCTCATGCGTGACGATGACCATCGTCATGCCCTCGCGCGCCAGCTTGCCGATCACCGCCAGCACGTCGCCGACCAGCTCGGGGTCGAGCGCCGAGGTCGGCTCGTCGAACAGCATGATGGCCGGCTCCATCGCCAGCGCCCGCGCGATCGCCACGCGCTGCTGCTGGCCGCCGGAGAGCTGGTGCGGATACTTGTGGGCGTGCGCCAGCAGGCCGACCTTGTCGAGCAGCGCCAGCGCGCGCGCGGCGGTCAGCGCGCGGCCGCCGCGCCCGTGGTAGTTCGGCGCCAGCGTGACGTTCTCGAGGATGGTGCGGTGGGGAAACAGGTTGAAGCCCTGGAACACCATGCCGATGTCCTTCACGCCCCGGCGCACGCGCGGGATGTCGGCGCGGTCGGTGGCCGTGATGAAGGTGTTGCCGAACAGGATGATCTCGCCGCCGTCGATGCGCTCCAGCGCGTTGATGGTGCGGATCAGCGAGGTCTTGCCCGAGCCCGACGGGCCGATGATCGAGACCACCTCGCCGGCGCGCACGTCGAGATCGATGCCCTTGAGCACGTGGTGCTCGCCGTAGCGCTTGTGCAGGCCCTTGAGGGCCAGGGCCGGCGGCGCGCCCTTGCCGGACGCGGGCGCGGCCGCCGCCGCGGGCGCCGGCAGCGTGCCGCGCAGCGCCGCCACCTGCTCCGCGCTCATCGTGGCGGGCTTGCGGCCGGCGGTGTTCATGCGGTGCTCCACGTACTTCATGGCCCAGCCGAACACCGTGACGATCAGCACGTAGTAGATCGCGCAGGCCAGCAGCGTCTCCATCACGAGGAAGTTCTGCGCGTAGAGCCGCTCGCCCACCAGCAGCAGCTCGCTCAGCGAGATTACGGACGCCAGCGAGGTCAGCTTCACGCAGGACACGAACTGGTTGCCCAGCGTCGGCAGCGCGATGCGCAGCGCCTGCGGCAGGATGACCAGACGCTGCGTGCCGACCGGGCGGATGCCCAGCGCGGCGGCGGCCTCGTACTGCCCCTTGGCCACCGACAGCAGCGCGCCGCGGTGGATCTCCGCCATGTAGGCGGTCTCGGTCAGCGCCAGCGCGATCAGCGCCGAGATGAACGGATTCGACAGCACGCCGCCGGTGGCCGGCAGCAACTGCGGCATGTTGTAGACGAACACGATCAGCACCAGCAGCGGCAGGCTGCGGAACAGCCAGATGTAGAGCGCCGCCGGCACGCGCAGCATGCGCGCGCCCGACATCCGCGCGCACGCCAGCGGGAAGCCCAGCACCACCGCGAACAGCCATGCCAGCCCGCTGAGCTCGACCACGGTCAGGCTGGCCTTCCAGAATGCCGGCATCGCGAACAACGTCAGCATGTATCCAAGATCAAAATGCATGGGGTCTCTCCAGGGAGTGCCGCGCGCGACGGCGGGCCGCCGGCGCGGCTGCTGCGGCGACAGCAGCCGCGGGACGGTGCCGGGCGGGCATCGCGCGGTCCGTCAGGACGCCTTGTCCGCCGGCGGCAGCGCCAGCCCGTAGCGCTGCAGCAGCGCCGGGTACTCGCCGGATTTCTTGAGAGACGCCAGGGCCCGCGACACGGCCTCGAAGAGCGCCTTGTTGTCCTTGCGCACGAAGATGCCGATGGTCTGGGGATTGATCAGTTCGGTCGAGGTCACCACCACGCGGCCGGCGGACTTGTCGGCCAGCGCCTTGGCGGTGGCCGCCACCTGCATGCCGGCCTGCACGTTGTTCGACAGCAGCGCCTGGAACACATGCGAGGTCGAGGCGAACTCGCTGATCTGGATCTCGGCCTTGCCGTTGGGCTTGCAGTAGCTGTCGGAGACGGCGTGCAGCTGCCCCACCCACGCCGTGCCCTGCACGATGCCCAGGTGCATGCCGCACAGGTCCTGCATGGTGCGCGGCTTGAGGCCGGTCGCGGCGGCCACCATGATGGCCGAGCCGGTCTGGGCGTAGGGAATCGCCGCGGCCTGCGCGCTGCGCTCGGGCGTCACGTACATGGCCGACATGATGATGTCGTAGCGGCTGGCGTTCAGGCCCAGGATGAGCTGCGACAGCGGCGTGTCGGCGAAGCTGGCCTCGGCGCCGAGCTGCTTGGCCAGCGCGCGCGCCAGTTCGGCGTCGGCGCCGACGATCTTGTCGCCCTCGTAGTATTCGAATGGCGGATAAGTCGCTTGCATGCCGACCTTGAGCGTGCCCGCCGCCAGGGTCGGCGCGGCCTGCGCCCATGCGCTGCCGGCGCCCAGGCCGAACACGGCGGCCGCGGTGGCCATTGCCATCAGGAAAGCTGGGAAAGTTGCCTTGCCTTGCTTCGATTTCATGCTTGTCGCTCCGCTTTAGTAGGTTGGTGCGGGGGTGGTAATCGCGGGAATGCGTGGTGTACCGCAAATACCGTGCCGGGCATCCCCCCGCGCACCCCCTGCCGCCCGCCAACCCTTGGCCGGATTCGCGCGGCGGCTGGCCGGCGCCCCCGCGCGGCGCGCCGCCCCCGCGCGCCGCCGGCACCAAGGTGGATTGGGCGCGCCGGCGCGCGCACTGCGCCTGTGCGGATGGCGTCGTTTTGGTGAATTGAGTGGTATGCCACGTAAATGGCGAAATGGCTCCGTGCCGCCCTGCTGGCGGGTCGCCGGGCGCGTGAAAGCCGAATGAAAGGGGCGTTGGCGGGGCGGCCGGGAAGCGCCGAAAGCCGCCGAAAGTCGTCAAAGCGCGCCGGACGGCGCGGAAACACGCGCAAGGCGCCACGCAAGCCGCGCGCCGGCGGCCCGGGCGGGGAACGTCCCCGCGCAAACGGCGAGCCGGCGCCGCGCGCGCCGCCGCCCCGGCAGCACGGCTGGTACGGACCGTGCTGTATGCCAGCACCTTCCACAGCCGGTTTCCCGGAAATCATGCAAAAGAGACAATCGAAGAAGAACGGGCGCCGCATGGCGCCCGCGGCCCCCCGGGCGCGCGCGTCGCGGCGCGCGCCGATGCGCGTCGACGACCCCGCCGTGATGGCGGAGGTCGCCGAGGCCGTAGAAGCCTATGAGCGCGCGCTGGTCGGCAACGACCTCGGCGCGCTCGGCCAGTGGTTCTGGCACGACCCGCGCACCCTGCGCTACGGCGCCGGGGAAAACCTGGTCGGCTACGCCGAGATCGAGGCGTTCCGCGCGGCGCGCCCGGCCGCCGGGCTGGCGCGCGAGGTGCTGTCCCGCCATATCACCACCTTCGGCAGCGCGTTCGCCACCGCCAGCCAGACCTTCCGCCGCGACGGCGAGGCACGCGTGGGGCGGCAGACCCAGACCTGGGTGCGGCAGGCGCAGGGCTGGCGCGTGGTGGCCGCGCACGTCAGCTGGATGGACCGCTAGAGGCGCTCCGCCGCCGGCCGCGCCGGCGGCAATTCAGCGCGGCGGGCGCCGCCGCCGGATCCGGCCGACGCGGCGCATGGCCGCCCAGAACAGCGCGTTGAGCGCGGACGAGCCGCGCGCCACGCGCATGCATTCCTGCTCGCAGGCGGCGTCGAGCAGCACGCCGAACTCGGCCGCGCAGGCAAAGCACACCACCTTCTGGCGCGCGTTGGTGTTGGCGATCCAGGTTTCCAGCACGCGCGACAGCGCCGCGCCGTGGTCGCCGTGCTCGCCATGACCGCCGCCGCCATGCCCGGCGCGCGCGGCGCGCCACGCCTGCGCGCCGGACGCCCGCACCTCGCGCCGCAGCGCGGCCAGCTCCGCGGCCAGCGAATCCCGCGGCCCGCTCACGCTTCCTGGCGCACCGGGTTGGACAGCGTGCCGATGCCGCCGACCTCGACCTCGACCACGTCGCCCGCGCGCATGAAGCGCGGCGGCTGGCGCTTGAAGCCGACGCCGCCGGGCGTGCCGGTGACGATCACGTCGCCGGGCAGCAGCGCGGTGAAGCTCGACACGTAGGCGATGATCTCCGGGATCGCGAAGATCAGCATGCTGGTGTCCGCCTGCTGCAGCACCTCGCCGTTGATGCGCGTCTCCAGCGTCAGCACGTCGCCTTCGCGGATCTCGTCGGTATCGGCCAGCCACGGGCCGAACGCGCCGGTGTCGGGGAAGTTCTTGCCCGGCGCCCACTGCGTGGTGTGGGCCTGCCAGTCGCGCAGCGAGCCGTCGTTGTAGCAGGAGAAGCCGAGGATGTGCGAGAACGCCTGCCCGGGCGCGATGCGCCGCCCGCCGCGCCCGATCACGATGGCGATCTCGCCTTCGTAGTCGAAGCGCTCGCTTTCGCGCGGGATCACCAGCGGCTGGCCGTGCCCGGTCTGCGAGCCGGCCAGGCGCAGGAAGATGGTGGGGAACGCGGTCTCGGCGCGGCCCGCCTCGACGCGATGCTCGTGGTAGTTGAGGCCGACGCAGAAGATCTGGCGCGGATCGGCCACCACCGGGCGATACGCGCCGATGCCGTCGGCGCCGGCCAGCGGGAAGTCGGCGGCGTGGCGCGCGGCGAGGTCGCGCAGCGCGTCGGCGCCGTGCACGCGCAGCGCCTCGCCGAAGTCGAGGCCGCCGAGGCGGGCGGAAAGGTCGATGACGCCGTCGCCGGCGAGCGCGCCGAAGCCCGCGGCCGCGCCGCGGGTGAAGCTCAGGAACCGCATGGATGCTCCGTTGATGTGTGGTGGTGGGTGCCGGGGCCGGCAAGTCCGCTCAGGACCTGCAGGCCGTTGGCGGATTGCCGCTCTAGCGACAGCAACTGGTCGAACAAGGCCTCCCCGCCCTCCCCGGCTCCGCCCGCCTGCAGGCAGTCGAGGAATTTCTCGCGCAGCATGGCCGGCGGCAGCGGGCGCCGCGCGTGGCCGAGCGCGTGGTGGACCGGCTCGCTGGCGTGCACGGCGCCGTCGCGCATGCGCACCACCACTTGGTCGGCGAAGGCCGCGCCGGGCGTGTCGGGGTCGTAGGCGCTGGCGAACGACACGTGCACGCGCCCGAACAGCGCCTGCACGGGCGCGCTGCGCACGAAATCGTCGTCGAGCTGCGCCATGCCGACCTTGCCCGCCACCAGCGCCGAGGCCACGGCGAACTCGATGCTGAACTTCGCCGCCAGCGCGTCGGCGGGACGGTGGTTGCGCAGCACGGTGGCGTGCTCGCGGCTCATGGTCACGTCGACGCTCGCCACCTCGGCTGGGTCTAGCGGCGCGCGCGCGAGCAGGGCCAGCAGCGCGTCGATGGCGCGGTGGGTGTAGTAGCAGGTCGGGTATTTCTTGAGGTTGAGGCCGCGCGCCTCGATGCGCCATTGCCGCCCGAGCGTGTCGGCCGGGCTTTCTCGGTCGACGTCGCCGGCCGGGGAAATCGCCGCCAGGAAACCCTGCGGATGCTCCAGCGCGTCGGGCGAGGCGGTGAAGCCGGCCGCGGCCAGCCGCGCCGACAGCACGCCGGCCTGCGCCGCGCGCCCGGCATGGAACGGCTTGGCCATCGAGCCGAAGTTGGACATCAGCCCCGCGCTCTGCGACGCCGCCAGCCCCAGCGCGTGGCTGGCCTGGCGCGCGTCCAGCCCCATCAGGCACGCGCACGCGGCGGCCGCGCCGATCGCGCCGAACACGCCGGTCGGGTGCCAGCCCTTCATGTGGTGGATGCCGGATTCGCGGTCGACCAGTTCGCCCCAGGCTTCGAAACCGGCCACGTAGGCGTCCAGCATGGCCCGGCCCGAGGCGTCGCGCTGCTGCGCCAGCGCCACGATGGCCGGCACCAGCACCGCGCTCGGGTGGCCGCGCAGCGATACGTCGTCGAAGTCCAGCGCGTGGGCGGCCATGCCGTTGAGCAGCGCGGCCTCGGCGGCGCCGGTGCGCGTGGCGCCGAACCACAGCCGCGCGGGCCCGTCCGGCAGCGGCGCGAGCGCGCCGAACGCGGTGCGCACCGCGTCCTCGCCGCGGCCCGCGATCATGGTGGCGATGCTGTCGATGAAGCCGGTCTTGGCCACCGCGTGCGCGGTGGCCGGCGCGCCGCGCGCGGCCACGCCGGCGACGAATTCGCCGAGTTCGAGCGTCAATGCCATGATGGCTCCCCGCCTCAGTCGAGCTTGACGTCGGCCTTCTTCACCACGGCCGCCCACTTCGCGCTCTCGCTGCGGATCATGGCGCCGAACGCCTCGGGCGTCTTGGGGTCGATCTCCACGCCCTGCGTGCCGAACTTCTCCTTCAGGTCCGGCGACTGCAGCGCGGTGTTGACCGCCGCGTTGAGCTGTTTGACGATGTCGCGCGGCGTGCCGGCCGGCGCCACGATGCCGTTCCAGCCGATCGCCTCGAAGCCGGTCACGCCGGACTCGGCGATGGTCGGCACGTCGGGCAGCGCCTGGATGCGCTTGGCGGTCGTCACCGCGATCGGGCGCACCTTCTCGGCGCGCAGCAGCTGCAGCGCGGGCTCGATGCTGCTGAAGGCCAGGTTGACCTGCCCGGCCATGAGGTCGGTCAGCGCCGGCGAGCTGCCCTTGTAGGGCACGTGCAGCATCGCGGTGTTGGTCATCTGCTCGAACAGCTCGCCGGCCAGGTGCGCGGGGCTGCCGGCGCCGTAGGAGGCGAACGTCACGGCGCCGGGCTTGGCCTTGGCCGCGGCGATCATGTCGCGCACGTTGCGCACCGGATAGGCGTTGTTGGCCAGCACGATCAGCGGCACGCGCGCCACGAACGCCACCGGCGTGAAGTTCTTCTCGGTCGAGTAGTTCAGCTTGTAGAGGCTGGGGTTGATGGCGAACGAGCTGGCCACGATCGGGTATCGCTCGGGTATGGCCCGGATATCGCTCGGGTGCTGCCCCGCTATCGCTCAGTTGCCGAACAGGAAGCGGCGGATCGCGTCGTGCATCGCCGCCAGCGTCGGCCCGCGCAGCGCCTCCAGCTTGCTGGTGGGCAGCACCACGCTGATGGCCAGGGGCACGTCCCAGCCCTGCGACGGAATCAGCATCGCCACCGCGGAATTGCCGCGCAGCACGCCGTCCACGCTCTCGGCGAAACCGGTGCGCCGGCTGGTTTCCAGCTCGGCCCACAGCGCCTCGAAATCGACAGGTTCCTCATAATCGGTCTCCACCGCGTTGATATGGCGCACCAGCCGCTGCACCTCGTCGTGTGTCTTGGGAATCAGCAGCGTCTTGCCCACCGCCGAGCGGCACAGCGGCCGCAGCTGACCCGGCAGCAGGTCCAGGTTGACCGGGCGCCCGGCCTCGGTGCGCACGTACTGCACCTGCAGGCCGTTCTGCATGCCCAGCCGCACGATGCGCCCGGTGGCCGCAGCCACCGCCTCGACCATGCGCCCGAGGTTCTCGCCATGCCGGAAATGGTGCTGCATCCACATGCCGAGGAACATCACGCGCGCGGTCGGGAAATAGGTCCGGTCGGCCCGCTGGTGCGTCAGGTAGCCGCGCTGCGCGAGCTGGTTGAGCAGCACCGAGGTGCTCGACTGCGGATAGCCGAGCCGCGCCGCCACGGTGCCCACGGTCAGCGGGCGCTGCTCGATCGAGAACAGCTCCAGCACCTCGAGCGAGCGGCTGAACGATCCGGTGCCGTCCGGTTTTTTCTTGTCCTGGTTCCCAGGCGCTGCCATGTCTGTGTCCCCGTTCCTGGCTTGGTTTTGCTCTTGCGGCTCCCGCGCCGGCCGCCGGCCGGCGCGGCGTCACCGTGTCAATACGACCGCGGCAGCCCGAGCACGTGCTGGGCGACGTTGGCCAGGATCAGGTTGGTCGAGACCGGCGCGATCCGCGCCAGGCGCGCCTCGCGCCACTTGCGCTCGATGTTGTACTCGCGCGCGAAGCCGAAGCCGCCGTGGGTCTGCATGCACGCCTCGGCGGCGTTCCACAGCGCTTCCGCGGCGAGGTAGCGCGCCATGTTGGCCTCCGAGCCGCACGGCAGCCCGGCCTCGAACAGCGCGGTGGCGCGGCGGATCATCAGGTCGGCCGCCTCGGACTGGATGTGCGCCTGCGCGATCGGGAACTGGATCCCCTGGTTGGCGCCGATCGGGCGGTTGAACACCTTGCGCTCGCTGGCGTAGGCGGTGGCGGTGCGCACGAACCAGCGCGTGGAGCCGAGCGCCTCGGCGGCGGTGATCATGCGCTCCGCGTTCATGCCGTCGAGGATGTAGCGGAAGCCCTTGCCTTCCTCGCCGACCAGGCTGTCGGCCGGGATCTCCAGGTCCTGGAAGAACACCTCGGTGGCGTGGTGGTTGACCATCGTCGGGATCGGGCGGATGTCGAGGCCCTTGCCGAGCGAGGTGCGGATGTCGATCAGGAACGTGGAGATGCCGTCCACCTTGTTCTTGACCTCGCTGGCCGGCGTGGTGCGCGCCAGCACCAGCATCAGGTCCGAGTGCAGCGCGCGCGAGGTCCACACCTTCTGGCCGTTGAGCACGTAGCCGTTGGCCGTGCGCGTCGCGCGCGTCTTGAGCTGCGTGGTGTCGGAGCCGGTGGTCGGCTCGGTCACGCCGAAGGCCTGCAGGCGCAGCTTGCCGGCGGCGATCTGCGGCAGGTACTTGCGCTTCTGCTCGGCGCTGCCGTGGCGCAGGATGGTGCCCATGATGTACATCTGCGCGTGGCCGGCCGCGGCGTGGCAGCCGGCGGCGCAAATCTCTTCCATGATGACCGCGGCCGCGCGCAGCGGCATGCCGGTGCCGCCGTATTCCTCGGGGATCAGCGCGGCCAGGAAGCCGGCTTCCGTGAGCGCGTCGATGAACGCGGTCGGGTACGCCTCGGCGTCGTCGATCTCGCGCCAGTAGGTGTCGGGGAAATCGGCGCACACGCGGCGCACGGCTTCGCGGATTTCCTTGTAGTCCTCGCCAAGCTCCAGCGTGACGGCATCGTGATTCGGCTGTACGTCTTGCATCGTGTTGTCTCTCTCTCTGTCTCTCTGGCCAACTCTGTGTCTGTCTTGCCGCGGCCCGGCCCGCGCGCGGGCCCGCGCGGCTCAGCGCCCCGTGAACACGGGCTTGCGCTTCTCCTGGAACGCCCGCACGCCTTCGCGCCGGTCCTCGGTGCCGACCAGCCGATTGTAGGCTTCGACCTCGAACTGCAACGCGCTGCGGATGTCGAGCTGCAGGCCGGTGCGGATCGATTTCTTGGCCTGGCGGATCGACAGCGGTGCGTTCTGCGCGATGCGCGCGGCCGTCGCCAGCGCGGCGTCCAGCATGGACTGCGCATCGTCGAACAATGCGTTGACCATGCCCCACTCGCGCGCCTGCTCGGCCGAGAACGGCAGCCCGGTCAGGATGATCTCCATCGCCCTCGGCTGGCCGACCACGCGCGGCAGGTACTGCGTGCCGCCCGAACCGGGCATGATCCCGAGCGTGACCTCGGTCAGCGCGAAGCGCGCCGAGCGCACGGCGTAGGCGAAGTCGCAGGCCAGCACGGTCTCGCAGCCGCCCGCGTAGGCCGGGCC
Organism: Cupriavidus sp. FW216-B1; assembly: GCF_058789195.1. Lineage (NCBI taxonomy): Bacteria > Pseudomonadati > Pseudomonadota > Betaproteobacteria > Burkholderiales > Burkholderiaceae > Cupriavidus > Cupriavidus sp. FW216-B1. The sequence goes on from NZ_JBYTEL010000001.1 coordinate 1,040,165, forward strand.
GTTGACCGCCGCGATGACCGGCACCGGACATTCGATCAGGCCGCGCCGGCTGGCTTCGAAGATGGCGTGCTGCTGCTGCCACTGCTCGTTGCTCATGCCGTTGCGTTCCTTGAGGTCGCCGCCGGCGCTGAAGGTGCGGCCGGCGCCGGTCAGGATGACGCAATGCACGCCGCTGCCGGGCGCGGCCACGCGCGCCCACATGTCGCGCATCTCGCGCCCCATCTGGGTGTTGGTGGCGTTGCTCGCCTGCGGGCGGTTCAGCGTGACCACCAGCGTGCCGTTCTCGGTCAGCGTGGTCTCGATGGTTTCGTAGGATTCGTGGGTTCCGGTCATACGCGATCCTCGCGGTCCTTGTCTTTGTCTTGGTCGCCGGCGGGCGCGTCCAGCACCTCGCCGGTATGGGCGCCGAGCCGCGGCGCGGCGCTGCGGTAGGCGCTGCGCTTGCCGTCGAAGCGCAGCGGCAGGCCGACCGTGGGCATGGAGCCCGCCGGGCCTTCCTGGATCATGCCGAGCGCCTGCGTCTGCGGGTCGTCGACGATCTGCTCGATGGTCTGCACCGGCGCGTTCGGCACGCCGTGGGCGTCCAGCAGCGCGCCGAGGCTGGCGTTGGTGTGCGTGATCGCGCGCGCCTCGAGCGCGGGGATCAGCGCATCCTTGTTCTGCACGCGGCCGCGGTTGGTGCGGAAGCGTTCGTCCTCGGCCAGCGCGGGCAGGTCCAGCGCGCCGACCAGCTTGGCGAACAGCTTGTCGTTGCCGGCGCCGATCACCAGCCAGCCGTCCTGGGTGCGGAACGCCTGGTAAGGCACGATGCCGGCCGCGCCCGAACCCTGCGGCAGCTGCGGGCCGCCTTTCATCAGCGCGCGCGTGACCGGCACCGTGGTCCAGGCCAGCGCGGTTTCGAACAGCGAGGTCTCGACCAGGCCGCCGAGGCCGGTGCGCTCGCGCTCGAGCAGCGCGGACAGCATGCCGACCGCGCCCCACAGGCCCGCGCCCATGTCGATGATCGACACGCCGACGCGGATCGGCGGGCGCTCGGCGCTCTCGCCGGTGATGCTCATCATGCCGCCGTAGGCCTGCATCAGCGGATCGTAGCCGGGCTTGTGCGACATCGGGCCGCCGCTGCCGAACGCGCCGATCTCGCAATAGACCAGCGCGGGATTCTCTTCCAGCAGCGACGCCGGGCCCACGCCGAACTGGTCGGCCACGCCGGCGCGCAGGTTGCAGATCACGCCGTCCGCCTCTTCCAGGATCAGGCGCCGCAGCGCCTGGCGCTGCGTCTCGTCGGCCAGGTCGATGGCGGCGCTGCGCTTGTTGCGGTTCATGGCGACGAAGTGCGGGCCGGCCTCGTCGAAGAACGGCGGCCCCCAGCCGCGCGCATGGTCGCCGGAGCCGGGGTTCTCCACCTTGATGACGGTGGCGCCGAGGTTGGCGAGAATAAGCCCCGTATAAGGCGCGGCTACGCTGTGGCCGATCTCGACGATCGTGTAGCCGGATAAGGGTTGGTTGGTTGGCATCGTGTTTCGTTTCCGGGGGGCCATGCCGCGCATCGGGCATGGCAGAACAGGTACGGAGGCCAGAATAGCCAGCGCGAAGGGGCGTCGCAAGCATCCGGCGCCCTGCGCGGTGCGATATCACGTAGCTGATATTTGCGCCCGCGCGGCGGCGGGCAGCGCACATATCAGCGGGCGGATATCGGCGCCACGCGGCGCGGCGCGCATTGCCAGCGCGCGCGCGGATGCCTAGCATGCAGGCATCGCGCGCTCGCTGTGTGCATTGCCTCCGTCCGCATTGCCCTCGCCGCGCCGCCCTTCCCACATGTTCACCGAAGCCCCGCATGACGACCGCCCCGACCTACCCCCGTTCCGTCCACATCATCGAAGTCGGCCCGCGCGACGGCCTGCAGATCGAGCCGAAGGTGCTCACCGTCGCCGAGAAGATCGAGCTCATCGGGGCGCTTGCCGCCGCCGGCCTGCGCGAGATCGAGGTCGGCTCGTTCGTCAAGCCGGACGCGGTGCCGCAGATGGCGAACTCGCCCGAGGTGATCGCCGCGCTGCCCGAGATCGCCGGCATGACGTGGCGCGCGCTGTGGCTGAACACGCGCGGCCTGGAGCTGGCCCGCGCCAGCCGGCGCATCGCGATGGAAGGCCGCCTGACGATCACCGCCAGCGAGACCTTCATCCGCCGCAACACCAACCGCGGCATCGAGGACGCCTTCGCCGACATGCCGCGCTGGATCGAGGCCTACCGCGCGGCCGGCATGGTGCCGGACAGCCTCGGCGTGATGGCGGCGTTCGGCTGCAACTTCGAGGGCGACGTGCCGGTGGAGCACGTGATCGGACTGATCGCGCGGACCGACCGGCTGCTGATCGAGAACGGCAGCCGCCTCGCGGCGCTGCGGCTGGCCGACACGATGGGCTGGGCCAATCCGCTGCACGTGCGGCGCCTGGTCGGCGCGGTGCGCGAGCGCTGGCCCGAGGTGGAGATCAAGCTCCACCTGCACGACACGCGCGGCGCGGCGCTGGCCAATGCGGTGGCGGCGCTGGAGATGGGCGTGCGCCAGTTCGACGCCGCCATCGGCGGCCTGGGCGGCTGCCCGTTCGCCGGTTTCGGCAGCGCCAGCGGCGGCGTGCCGCCGGCGGTGGGCAACGTCTGCACCGAGGACCTGGTGGCGCTGTGCGAGGAAATGGGCATCGAGACCGGGCTGGACCTCGACAAGCTGGTGGAGGCCGCGCAGCTGGCCGAGCGGCTGGTCGGCCACGCCCTGCCCGGCAAGGTCATGAAGGGCGGCTCGCTGGCGCGGCTGCGCCGGCGCGCGCAGTCCGCCACGGCCACCGCGGCCGCGCGGTGCTGACCAGGCGCGGCTAGCCGCGCATGTGGTTGACCAGCGCGCCGATGCCGTCGATGCCGACCTCGACCACGGCGCCGTCCTTCATCGAGCCGACGCCGAGCGACGTGCCGCACGCGATCACGTCGCCGGGCATCAGCGTGAGGTCCTGCGAGATCAGGCTGACCTGCTGCTCGGGCGTGAAGATCAGGTCGGCGAGCGGGTAGTTCTGCCGCTCGGTGCCGTCGAGCCGCGTGACCACGCGCGCCGCGCGCCAGTCGAACCCGGTGACGATGGCCGGGCCGATGCAGCCGAAGGTATCGAAGCCCTTGGCGCGGCACCACTGCGGGAAGTTCGGGTCCTCGGCGATCACCTCCGAGGCGGTCACGTCGTTGACCACGGTGTAGCCGAAGATGTGCGCGGCGGCATCCTCGGGCGCCACGTCGCGGCAGCGCCGGCCGATCACGATGCCGAGCTCGCCCTCGTAGACGATCTTGCCGGCGTAGCCGCGCGGGCGCACGATGGCGTCGCCGGGCCCGGCCAGCGAGCTGGCCGGCTTGATCAGGAACAGCGGGTGGCGCGGCACCGGCTTTTCCAGCTTGCGCGCCAGCGCGTGGAAGTTGTTCCACAGCGCCACCACCTTGCCCGGCTCGCACGGGCTCAGCAGGCGCAGGCCCTCGCCTGGCAGCGTGGCGCCGGTCGGCTGCCCGCCCGCGTAGCCCGCGCCATCGTATGCCACCACGCGCTCGCCCTCGATGCGGCCGAAGCCAGTCTCGCCGTCGCCGGTCTGGAAGCGGATCCATGTCTGCACAGCCAACTCCCTGCGGCGGGCGCGGCTGCCCGCCGCCCGCCTTCGTGCCGCATTGTCGTCGCGTCGGCGCCGCGCGGCGCGGCACCGACAACCCAAG
>NZ_JBYTEL010000001.1:1043906-1061903 GCF_058789195.1 Cupriavidus sp. FW216-B1
GGGCGGGGCCCGGGGGCGCCCCCCCCCCCGCCCCAGGTCAGATCTTGCCCGCGCCGCGCGCCCACTTGTACTTGGCGCCCAGCACCGCGACCGGGATCTCGGTCGAGTAGGCATAGGCCGGCACGCCATGCTCGTACAGGTACTCGGCGGCCTCCTCCACCTGCACGTCGCCGGCCAGCGAGGCCACGATCGGCTTCTCGATGCCGCGCGCGGCCATCTCCTGCTTGACCTCCACCACCAGCCGGGCGAACACCATCGGCGGCGTGATGATGGTGTGCCAGTAGCCGAGGATGATGGCGTGGATGCGCGGGTCCTCCATGCCCAGGCGCAGCGTGTTCTGGTAGGTGGAAGGCGGCTCGCCGCCGGTGATGTCGACCGGGTTGCCGGCCGCGCCGAACGGCGGAATGAACTTGCGGAAGGCCGCGTCGAGGTCGTCCGGCATGGTCATCAGCGACAGGTTGTTGTCCACGCACGCATCCGACAGCAGCACGCCCGAGCCGCCCGCGCCGGTGATGATGACCACGTTCTCGCCCTTGGGCGTGGGCAGCTTGGGAATGCCGCGCGCGAACTCCAGCAGGTCGCGCAGCGAGCGCGCGCGGATCACGCCGCACTGCCTGAACACGTCCTCGTAGATCTTGTCGTTGCCGGCCAGCGCGCCGGTGTGCGAGCTGGCCGCGCGCGCGCCCAGGCTGGTGCGCCCGGCCTTGAGCACCACCACCGGCTTTTTCTTCGAGACGCGGCGCGCGGCCTCGGCGAACGCGCGGCCGTCCTTGAGGTCCTCGCAGTGCTGGGCAATGATCTCGGTGTTGTCGTCCTGCTCGAAGAAGGTCAGCAGGTCGTCTTCGTCGATGTCGGACTTGTTGCCCAGGCCGACGATGGCGGACACGCCCATCCTGGCCGAGCGCGAGAAACCGATGATGGCCATGCCGATGCCGCCCGACTGCGACGACAGCGCCGCCTTGCCCTTGACGTCGTACGGCGTGCAGAAGGTCGCGCACAGGTTCTTGGGCGTGTAGTAGAAACCGTAGATGTTGGGCCCCATCAGGCGGATGTCGTGCTTGCGCGCGATCGCCACGATCTCCTCCTGGCCCGCCACGTTGCCGGTCTCGGCGAAGCCGGACGGGATCAGCACCGCGCCGGGGATCTGCTTGCGCCCCACTTCCTCGAGCGCGCCCGCCACCAGCTTGGCGGGAATGGCGAACACCGCCACGTCCACCGTGCCCGGCACGTCCAGCACGCTCTTGTAGGCGGTCATGCCCATGATCTCGCCGCCCTTGGGATGGATCGGGTAGATCTTGCCCTGGTAGCCGCCGTTGATGAGGTTCTTCATCACCGAGTTGCCGATCTTGCCGTCCTCGGCCGAGGCGCCGATCACGGCCACCGCGTCGGGCCGCATGATGCGGTTCATCTGCCGCACGATCTCGTCCTGCGTGGGCCGGTAGCGCTCGGGCTGCGGCGAGAAATCGACCACGATGCGCACGTCGGCGGCGATCGCGCCGTCCTTGCTGGCGAACACCGGGTTGAGGTCGAGTTCGGCGATCTCGGGGAAATCGCTGACCAGCTCCGACACGCGCCGGATCATGCCGGCCAGTGCCTCGCGGTTGGCCGGCTCCGCGCCGCGCGCGCCCTTGAGCACCTCGGCCGCGGCGATGCCGTCGAGCATCGACAGCGCGTCCTCCTCGCTGGCCGGCGCCATGCGGAAGGTGATGTCCTTGAGCACCTCGACCAGCACGCCGCCCAGGCCGAACGCCACCAGCTTGCCGAACGACGGGTCGGTGACGGCGCCGATGATGACCTCCTGCCCGCCGGCGATCATCTGCTGCACCTGCACGCCGACGATGTCGGCCTGCGCGTCGTAGCGGCGCGCGTTCTCGACGATGGTCAGGTAGCCGCGCTCCACTTCGGCGGCGTCCTTGAGGCCGACCAGCACGCCGCCGGCCTCGGTCTTGTGCAGGATGTCCGGCGAGACGATCTTCAGCACCACCGGGTAGCCCATCTTCGCGGCCAGCTCCACCGCGCCGGTCGGCGTGCGGGCCACGCCTTCGCCCGGCACGCTGATGCCGTAGGCATCGCATACCAGCTTGCCCTCGGGGGCGGTCAGGGCATCGCGGCCCGCTGCCTTCACCGCGGCGAGGATCTTGCGCACCGCGTCTTTGTCGTGTGCCATGTCAGGTCTCCATCTGTTCTGTTGCTTGGGTTGCAGCGGGACGCACCGTCCCGCGCCCTCGCGGCGGGCGCGAGGGCGGGCGGTTTGCGGACTTGCCAGGGGAAGTGTCTGAAGCGCCGGAAACCCGGGCGCTCAGACGGCGCCGGCGGCGCGCAAGGCTTCGATCTGCGCGGGCGTGCGGCCCAGCCAGTCGAGGATTTCCTCGGTATGCTCGCCCAGCAGCGGCGAGCGCTCCACCTCCACCGGCGAGGCCGACAGCGTGATGGGGCAACCGAGCTGCACGTACTGGCCGCGCTCGGGGTGGTCGAGCTCGACCAGGTAGCCGCGCTCGTAGAGCGACTTGTCCTCGATCAGGTCTTTCATCGAGAGGATCGGCCCGCACGGCACGTCGACCTCGTTGAGGGCGTCCATCACTTCGAACTTGGTGCGCGTGCGCGTCCATTTCTCGATGATGGAGAAGCACTCGTCCAGGCACTTGAGGCGCGCCTCCGGCGTGGCGAACTGCGCGTGGGTGATGAGGTCCTCGCGCCCGCACAGGCGCATCAGCGGCTCCCAGCCCTGCGGCTGCACGATCACGTAGACGTAGTCGTTGGCGCCGCCCGGCGCGCAGCGCAAGGCCGCGCCCGGCTGGCCGCCGCCCGAGGCGTTGCCCGCGCGCGGCACGAAGTCGCCGAACGCCTTGTTGGGGTACTCGCGCATCGGCCCCGCGGCCAGGCGCTGCTGGTCGCGCAGCTTGACCCGGCACAGGTTGAGCACCGAGTCCTGCATGGCCACCTCCACGCGCTGGCCGCGCCCGCTGTGCTCGCGGTGCAGCAGCGCCGCCAGGATGCCGACCACGCAGTGCACGCCGGTGCCGGAGTCGCCGATCTGCGCGCCGGTCACGGTCGGCGCGCCCTCGGCCGTGCCGGTGGTGCTGGCCGCGCCGCCCATGCACTGCGCCACGTTCTCGTAGGCCTTGCAGTCCGCGTACGGCCCCGGGCCGAAACCCTTGATCGAGGCGTAGATCAGGCGCGGGTTGAGCGTCTGCAGGCGCTCCCAGTCGAAGCCGGCGCGGTCCAGCACGCCGGGGCCGAAGTTCTCCACCAGCACGTCGCAGCGCTGCACCAGGTCTTCCAGCAGCGCCTTGCCTTCCGGCGTCTTCATGTTGAGCGTGAGGCTGCGCTTGTTGGAGTTGAGCATGGTGAAGTACAGGCTGTCCGCGTTGGGCACGTCGCGCAGCTGGCTGCGCGTGATGTCGCCGCGCCCGGGCAACTCCACCTTGATCACGTCGGCGCCCAGCCATGCCATCAACTGGGTCGCCGACGGGCCGGCCTGCACATGCGTCATGTCCAGGATCCGCACACCGTCCAGTGCCTTGTCCATGAGTTGTCTCCTCGCGCGTGGTTATTTGTACATGGTCTGGTTCTTGGTGCCCGGCGCGTATTCGCGCGGGTCCACCCAGATATTGATCACGGCGGACTTGCCGGTGCGCTGCACCGCCTCGCGCCCGCGCCGCAGCGCGCCGGCGATGGCGCTGGCGTCGCGCACTTCCTCGCCGTAGCCGCCCAGCATCTCGGCGAACTTCGAGAACGGCACGTCCGACAGCAGATTGCCGACGTTGCCGCGCTCCTCGCCGTACTTGGCGAGCTGGCCGTAGCGGATCTGGTTCATGGCCGAGTTGTTGCCGATCACCGCCAGGTAGGGCACGCCGAAACGGTTGGCGGTCTCCATGTCGAAGGCCGTCATGCCGAACGAGCCGTCGCCGTAGTAGCAGAGGATTTCCTTGTCCGGGTTGGCCAGCCCGGCGGCGATGGCGAAGCCCGTGCCCACGCCGAGCGAGCCGAGCGCGCCGGGGTCCATCCACTGGCCCGGGCGGCGCGGGCGCACCGCCTGCGCGGAGATGGTCACGACGTCGCCGCCGTCGCCGATGTAGACGGTGTCGTCGCCCAGGAACTCGTTCAGCTCGTAGGCCACGCGGTACGGATGGATCGGCGACTTGTCCGAGCGGAACAGCGGCATCAGCTTCTCGGTGGCGGTGGCCTCGGCCTCGGTCAACTGGCCCATCCACTTCTGGCGCGCCTGGCGCTTGTCGTTCTTGATGCGGCCGCTGGCGGCCTGCAGCACCGCGCCGAGGATGGCGCCGGGGTCGCCCACCAGGCCGAGGTCGATCTCGCGGTTCTTGCCCACCGTGCGGTAGTCCATGTCGATCTGCACCAGCGTCAGCTCGCGGCTGATGCGTTTGCCGTAGCCCATGCGGAAGTCGAACGGCGTGCCCACGATGATCAGCACGTCGGCGTTGGCGAAGGCCTGCGAGCGGGTGCGGTCGAAGTGATGCGGGTCGCCCGGCGGCAGCAGCCCGCGGCTGGCGCCGTTGAAATAGCCCGGGATGTCCAGGCCCTTGAGCAGCGCGATGGCTTCGCCGTGCCCGCGCGCGGTCCACACCTGCTGGCCGTAGAGGATGGCCGGGCGCTCCGAGTTGACCAGGATGTCGGCCAGGCGCTCGATGTCCTTCGGGTCGCCGATCGAGCGGGTGGAGGCGCGGTAGTGGCCGGGGCGCGGGATCACGGCGCGCGCGAGATCGACCTCGCGGTCGAGCACGTCGCGCGGGATCTCCAGGTAGGACGGCCCGGGCGCGCCGTTGAAGCATTCGCGCACGGCCATCGAGATCATGTCGGCCACGCGCTCGGTGCTGGGGATGGTGGCGGCGAACTTGGTGATGGGCGACATCATGTCCACGTGCGGCAGGTCCTGCAGCGAGCCCATCTTGTGCTGCGACAGCGCGCCCTGCCCGCCGATATGGAGCACCGGGCTTTCGGAGCGGAACGCGGTGGCCACGCCGGTCACGGCGTTGGTGCAGCCGGGGCCGGCGGTGGTGACGACGCAGCCGAGCTTGCCGGTCTGGCGCGCGTAGCCGTCGGCCGCGTGTGCGGCGACCTGCTCGTGGCGCACGTCGACGATGCGGATGCCCTCGTCCACGCAGCCGTCGTAGATGTCGATGATGTGGCCGCCGCACAACGTGAAGATGGTGTCGACGCCTTCGTTCTTCAGGGCCCGCGCCACCAGGTGGCCGCCGGAAATCACGCCGGCGTCGCGGGTCTTCTGCTTCAGGGTGTCTTCGGCCGTGGTGGACTCGGGCCGCGTGGATACGACTGCAGACATGTCTTGGTCTCCTCGTTGACTGGATTGCGACTGGCTGTGACACGCGCCTGCCGCCGGCGCGGTGCCGCGACACCCTTTCGCCTATCGTCTGTCGCCGCGCTGCCGCCTCTCGGCCGGCCGCGGCGTGCCTCTTGCGTCCGCCCTGCGACGCGCTCGATCCTTTTCGCCGGATCTTGATGACATACGGTATGTGATATATCAATGAAGCTCAAGAGAAATCTGCCGTACAAGCGGCAGGTTTCGACGACGCGGCGCAGCATTTAAGCGGAATTGGCGGGATGATGAGCGGAATTGCTGAATCCGCGCGGACTCATTCCATTCCCGCACCAGCCCTTCCGGCCTGCTTCAAACCTGCCTCGGGCCGGTTTCGGATCGGTTCGGACTGACTTCGGCCGCTTGCCGGCCGGCAATACCGCGCCTCTTTCGCCGCATTTTCGTGTGATGCATTTTCCTTGTTTCTCGTTGATATATTACATACCATATTTCACAGCGCAATCCGGCCGGCAGCCGATCCGCGGCGCCCGGCCCCGCGCCATCACAAGAGCGAGGAGACCCGTGAACATCCACGAATATCAGGCCAAGGAACTGCTGCGGCGGTTCGACGTGGCCGTGCCGCGCGGCGCGGTTGCCTTTACCCCGGAGGAAGCCGCCGGCGCCGCGCGCAAGCTCGGCGGCGCGGTCTGGGTGGTGAAATCCCAGATCCACGCGGGCGGGCGCGGCGCCGGCCGCTTCCGCAACGACCCCGGCGGCAAGGGCGGCGTGCGCGTGGTCAAGTCGGTCGATGCGGTGCGGGCCGAGGCCGGGCAGATGCTCGGCGCCGTGCTGGTCACGAAGCAGACCGGCGAGGCCGGGCGCGAAGTGCGCCGCCTCTATGTGGAGGAAGGCTGCGACATCGCCCGCGAGCTGTACCTGGGCATGCTGATCGACCGCGCCACCTCGCGCGTGACGGTGATGGCCTCCACCGAGGGCGGCATGGAGATCGAGGAAGTCGCCGCGCGCACGCCGGAGAAGATCATCAAGGTGGCGATCGACCCGGCCAGCGGCATCCAGCCCTTCCACGCGCGCCGCCTCGCGTTCGGCCTGGGCCTGTCGGGCAAGCAGGTCGGCGCGGCCTCGCGCTTCATCCTGGCGGCGTACCGCGCCTTCGTCGAGCTGGACGCCTCGGTGGTGGAGATCAACCCGCTGGTGGTCACGCGCGCCGGCGACGTGATCGCGCTCGACGCCAAGTTCAACTTCGACGACAACGCGCTCTACCGCCACCCCGACATCGAGGCGCTGCGCGACGAGACCGAGGAAGACCCCGCCGAGACCGCCGCCGCGCGCCACGGGCTGAACTACGTCAGGCTCGACGGCAACATCGGCTGCATGGTCAACGGCGCCGGGCTGGCGATGGCCACGCTGGACATCATCAAGCTGCACGGCGGCGAGCCGGCCAACTTCCTCGACGTGGGCGGCGGCGCCACGCGCGAGCGCGTGACGGCGGCGTTCCGGCTGATCCTCGACGACCCCAAGGTCGAGGGCATCCTGGTCAATATCTTCGGCGGCATCATGCGCTGCGACGTGATCGCCGAAGGCGTGGTGGCGGCCGCGCGCGAGATCGACCTGACCGTGCCGCTGGTGGTGCGGCTCGAAGGCACCAACGTGGAACAGGGCAAGGCCATCCTGCGCGACTCGGGCCTGCCCATCGTGTCGGCGGATCACCTCGCCGACGCTGCCGCGAAAGTGGTCAACGCGGTCCAGGCCGCGCATGCCAAGGGAGGGAAATAAGATGGCCGTACTGATCGATCGAGACACCAGGGTGATCTGCCAGGGCTTCACCGGCGCGCAAGGCACCTTCCATTCCGAACAGGCCGCGGCCTACGGCACGCGCATGGTCGGCGGCGTGACGCCCAGCAAGGGCGGCGAGACCCATCTCGGCCTGCCGGTGTTCGACACCGTGGCCGCGGCGGTGGCGCGCACCGGCGCCGACGCCTCGGTCATCTACGTGCCGCCGCCGTTCGCCGCCGACGCCATCCTGGAAGCGGTGGATGCCGGCATCGGCCTGATCGTCTGCATCACCGAGGGCATCCCGGTCATCGACATGGTGCGCGTCAAGCGCGCGCTGTCGGGCTCCGGCAGCCGGCTGGTCGGCCCCAACTGCCCCGGCGTCATCACCCCGGGCCAGTGCAAGATCGGCATCATGCCGGGCCACATCCACCGCCCCGGCAAGATCGGCGTGGTGTCGCGCTCCGGCACGCTGACCTACGAGGCGGTGGCGCAGACCACCGCCGCCGGGCTGGGCCAGAGCACCTGCATCGGCATCGGCGGCGACCCGGTCAACGGCACCAGCTTCATCGACTGCCTGGAGATGTTCCTGGCCGACGACGACACCGAAGGCATCATCATGATCGGCGAGATCGGCGGCTCGGCCGAGGAAGACGCCGCGCGCTTCCTGCTAGACGCGCGCAGCGGCGGCAAGGTCAAGCCGGTGGCGGGCTTCATCGCCGGCACCACCGCCCCGCCCGGGCGCCGCATGGGACATGCCGGCGCGATCATCTCGGGCGGCATGGGCACGGCGGCGGCCAAGATCGACGCCATGCGCGCGGCCGGCATCCGCGTGGCGCGCTCGCCGGCGGAACTGGGCAAGACGATGGTGGAGGCGATGGGGGCGTCGTGACGGCTGCGGTGTGAGCGATGGCGGTGGCAGCCGTGTGAAGACGGGGGCGGCAGTGCCGAAGACTGAAGACGTCGGCAGCGATGCCGCCGCCGGCTGGCTTGGCGACACCCCGCGACGACTGCCGCTTCTCTCCCCTCTCCCGCGAAGTGGGCGAGGGGAGCAAACCCGCGGCAAATCGGACCATATCGGGGATGACGAAGCTATCCGGGATAACGTAGCCATCCCGGATAGCAGCCGCCTGCCGCGGCCTCAGTCCAGAAAATCGCAGTGCTTCTCCACATAGGCCGCGAGGTCCAGCGAGTGCTGCCGCACCAGCCGCTCGGCCAGTTCGGTGTCGCGCTTTTCCAGGGCCTCGATGATGCGCAGGTGATCGACGATCGAGCGCGAGGCGCGGTCGCTCTGCGAGATCGTCATCTTCCGGATGGCGCGCACGTGGACGAAGATGTTCTTGATCGCGTCCATGATGACCTGCGACTTCGACAACTGCACGATGGCCTGGTGAAAGGCGATGTTCGCGTCGGAGTATTCCTCGATGTGCTCGGCCGGCGTGGCGTCGCGGAAGCTGTCGAACATATGGCGCAGCGTGGCGATTTCCGCGTCGCTCGCGTGCAGCGTGGCCAGGCGCGCGGCCATGCTTTCCAGCGCGGCCCAGACCTGGATCATCTCCACGATCTCGCGCTTGGTCTTGCGCATGATGTAGATGCCGCGCCGCGGCACCGTGCGCAGGAAACCCTCCTGTTCCAGCAGCGTCATGGCCTCGCGGATCGGCGTGCGGCTCACGCCGAGCGCTTCGCTCAGGACGCGCTCGTCGAGCCGGATTTCCTCGTCCGACTGGTAGATGTCGGCGTCGGCGATGGCCTGGCGCAGCATGGCGTAGGCCTGGTCGCGCAGGCTGGCGCCCGCGTTGATGGGCTGGAGGGACAGGGTCAGCCCGGCGGGCTGTTCAGCGGATTGGCTTTGCGCAGACATGAATGGGCTCATATTGATACCAGCACCGCGGCGCCCTCGGAAAGCGGCGCCGGCGGCTTGCCGCCTAGCTTACCAAAAGCCGCATGGCATGCGCGGAATGCATAGAAAAATGCACAATTGGCATAAATTCAGCCACATTTAGACGGCGGCGGCCGAGTTGCGTATATGGTATATCACATGGCCGCCACCCGTCTTCATACCTTGCATGGCCCGCATGGCCGGTCTCCGCTATCCGTCTTGCCGCCCACGCGGCGCGGCCACGCTAGGCCGCCTGCGCCAGGGCCGACTGCGCCATCCGCTCGCGCTGCTTGATGAGGCCCAGCACGGCGTCGACCATCGGCGTCGGCTGGCCGACCAGCCGCCCCATTTCCTGCACCACCGTGAGCAGCGGGTCGATTTCCATCGCGCGCCCCGCCTCCAGGTCCTGCAGCATCGAGGTCTTGTGCGCGCCGACCGCGCCGGCGCCGTCGATGCGCCGCTCCACGTCGACGCGGAAATGCACGCCAAAGCGCTCGGCGATGTCCTTGGCTTCCAGCATCATGGCGCGCGACAAGGCCCGCGTGGCCGGGTCGGCGGTGATGATGTCGAGCGTGGCATGCGTCAGCGCGCTGATCGGGTTGAAGCACAGGTTGCCCCACAGCTTGAGCCAGATCTCGTCGCGAATGTTGTCGCGGATGGGCGCTTCCAGCCCGGCCGCCACCATCATCTCGCTCAGGTGCGCCACACGCGCGGACCGGCTGCCATCGGGCTCGCCGAGCGGGAATTTCTTGCCGTAGACATGGCGGATCACGCCGGGCTCGACGATTTCGGCGGCGGGATAGAGCACGCAGCCGATGGCCCGCTCCGGCCCGAACCCGTGCCACTGGCGCCCGCCGGGGTCCACGCTCTGCAGCGTGGTGCCGGCCAGCGGCCCGCCGTGCCGGTGGAAATACCAGTAGGGAATGCCGTTCACGCCGGTCACGATCGCCGTGCCCGGCCCCAGCAGCGGCTGCATGAGGTCGACCACACCGGGTACCGAGTGCGCCTTCAGCGTGATGAACACGTAGTCCTGCGGCCCCAGTTCGGCGGGATCGCTGGTGCAGCGCACGCGCGCCACCCGCTCCTCGCCGTCGATCCGCAGGCACAGGCCGCCGGCCTGCATGGCCGCCAGGTGCGGCCCGCGCGCCACCAGGCTGACCTCCGCGCCCGCCAGCGCGAGCTGCGCGCCAAGATAACCGCCGATCGCGCCGGCGCCATAGATACAGATTTTCATGCTGTCGTCTCCCGCTGCCTGATGGATGGAATGATTTTTTTGATATATCACATACTACATTCCACAAAGCAGGAGTCAACCTCAATCGGCGGGCCACGGCCGCTCGACCCGCGCGGCGGGAAAAGGCGAAAAGGCGGCAACGCGGCCAGACCGCGCGGTCTGCACTTCACCACGGCAATCGGACCGGCAGGCTGCGGGAATCCATTTCCGGCCAAACCCGCCGGCAGCAATGCGGGTCCGCGAGGCGAACGATGCCGGGACCGTCAACGCCGAACCGGATCACCTGCCCGCGATCAGGGCTGGGCTCCCGGCTCGCCGCGTGGTAGAACTCGAATCGTGGTTGCCGCGAGAAGTCGTGTCCGACAAGACACCGATGGCAACGGCACATTGATCCGACCCCATGAAAACCAATCTGCACGTCACCGCTGTCCGGCTGCCGCAAGAGAGCACGCTGGCGGCGCGCTTCGGCGAGGCCGATCTCGCGGACGCCTTTGCTGTCACCCTGCCCGCGGGCAGCCCGCTCGACCTGGACGGATGGGCCGCCGCGACCCTGACCCATCCGCCTCGCTGGATCGCCGCGCTGCTCACGATGCGCGATACCGCCGTGCGCGGGCTGGGGCTGAAGACGACCCTCGCCTTGCGCCAGTCGGCTCAGGCGCGTCCCGGCGAATATGTGGACTTCTTTCGGGTGCAGTCGCGCTCCCCGAGCGAGATCGTGATGGGGGAGGACGACCACCACCTGGACTTTCGCTTGTCGTTGCTGCTGCGCGCCTTGCCCGGCGGCAAGAGACACCAGCTCGTGGCGACGACGGTCGTGCATTGCCATAACCGGCTGGGCCACGCTTACCTGACGGCCATCCGGCCTTTTCACCGGCTGGTGGTAAGGTCCAATCTGCGCCGCGCGGCGCTGTGGATTCCCTAGGCGATGCCGATGCGGGTATGCCGCCAGCGCCCGGCGTTCAGGCATCCGTCGAGCGCGTCACCGTTTCCCACTCGTCCATCCCGGCTGCCATAACGGCCAGCTTCTGGCGTACCAGTCCCAGCGCATCGCTGCCCAGCAGCAGGTGGGCCGGCGCCGCCGCGCTATCGACGATGCGCAGCATGGCTTGCGCTGCCTTGGCGGGATCACCGAGCTGCTTGCCGCTTTTTTCTTCGCGGGCTTGGCGGACCGGATCGAACAGCGCGTCATAGTCGGGAATGGACCGGGGCGTGCGGATCATGGAGCGGCCGGCCCAGTCCGTGCGGAACGAGCCGGGAGCAACGGCCGTCACGGCGATGCCGAAGTCCTTCACCTCTTTGCCCACGGCTTCGGAGATGCCTTCCAGGGCGAATTTGCTGCCGCAGTAGTAGGCAATGCCCGGCATGGTGATGAAGCCGCCCATCGAGGTGATGTTGATGATGTGCCCGCGCCGGCGTTCCCGCATGCAGGGCAGCACCGCCTTCATCATGGCCACGGCGCCGAACACGTTCACATCGAACTGACGGCGCATTTCGGATAGCGGCGACTCCTCCATCACCCCTTCGTGGCCGTAGCCGGCGTTGTTGACCAACACGTCGATCGGGCCGATCTCCGCCTCGATGCCGGCCACCACGCCGTCGATGGCGTCGAAGTCGGTCACGTCCAGCACGCGCCCGAAGGCCCAGGCCGGATCGAGGGCCTCGAACGATTGCTTCGCTTCGGCGCTGCGGACGGTGCCGACCACGCGATGGCCGGCGGACAGCGCCTCCCGGGCCAGGGCACGGCCGAAGCCGCTGCTGACGCCGGTGATGAGGAAAGTCTTGGGGGATGACACGGTATGCACTCCTGAAGATCCAGTCAGAAGTGCATAATATTCAGATCAGACTCCCCACGACAGGTCGGTTTTTCTGGTTTTATTGCCTATTACTATGATCCGGAACGTTGCCATACATGCCCCCTCGGGGGCCGGCATGATCCCTTTGCTTCGCGCCCTGGCCCCGCAAGAGGGATATAACCTGACCGCGCTGCCGGACGTGCGCATCCTGCGCTCGGACCGGCCCTTGCTGAACACTCCGGTCTTGTACGACCCCGGCCTCGTCCTCGTCTGCCAGGGGACCAAGCGGGGCTACTTTGGCGATGAGGTCTACCTGTACGACGAGCAGCATTACCTGGCGGTCTCGGTGCCGGTGCCCTTCACCATGCAGACGGATGCCACGCCGGCCAGGCCGCTGCTGGCCGTCTATATGCACCTGGATTTCCAGGCCGCGGCCGAACTGATGCTCCAGATCGACCGCACCGGCCTGGCCGAGCCGGCCCAGGCGCCGCGGAGCATGATGTCCAGCCCGATGGACGCAGCCATGCGGGCGTCGCTGCAACGCCTGCTGGCGGTGTTGAGCCGCCCCCTGGAAGCCGCGGTCCTTGGTCCGGCTGCGGTGCGGGAGGTGTATTTCCGGGTGCTGACCGGCCCGCAGGGACAGGCCATGCGCGCGGCGCTGGCGTTGCAGGGGCAGTTCGGCAAGATCGGCAAGGCGCTGCGGCGCATCCATGCCGGCTACGCGGGCAAACTCGACCTGACGCAGTTGGCGCGGGAAGCCGGCATGAGCGTGCCGACCTTCCACAGCCACTTCAAGGCCGTCACCCGGACCTCGCCCATGCAATACGTGAAATCGACGAGGCTGCACCAGGCCAGGATGCTGATGGTCCGGGAAGGCATGACCGCCGCGGCCGCCTGCCACGCGGTGGGCTACGAGAGCACGTCGCAATTCAACCGCGAGTTCAAGCGCCTGTTCGGCCTGACCCCGGCGATGGAAGTGCGCCGCATGAAGGCGAGCTTCGCCGTGCCGCCGGCGCATCCGGGTTCGGGCTACGTATCGTCCCACTAGGCAGCGCTTTGGCCGGCCGGGCGATATGGCTGGTTCTTTTTGGGCGAAGATGCCCGTTTTGGGATAACCGGAGGAGCGCAGACCTTGACAGCCTGCCGACTACCATCCTGCCGAGCCAATCATGCCCCCGGTTAGTAGTCACACCAGTCGTCGAAGACCCATTCGCCTCTTATCGGCTGTGCATTCGGTAGGAAAAGGCGCCAAAAGATGGAGCGTCCGTGAATTTCTCGCCAGATCAAACTATCAAGCTCCACCACGATGAATGGAGGTCGTTCCGGATCGACAAGGGTATGAGTCTGACCGGGATGGAGAAATCGGCGGCTCTGCTCATCATCTGGATCCCCTCGGCTGATTCTAAGCACAAGATGATTGTTGTGGTCACGAACAAGACTCACGACCCCGCAGTGAGCATCTACCCAATCCAAATGGGCCAACGGATCATGACTCTCGAACCGCTCGGGATAGTCAGAGTTCCGCATGATTTCATACGGCAGATCTATCTCAAATTGCCAGTTCTCCAGGGTAACTTGGCCAACGTTGGTCATCGACACATGCAGCGCCCTGCGATACTCAGGCTTTCTTGTCTTGTCGAATAGTTCACTTCCGATCAATCGGGGCTTGACCTGGACTTCCGGACGAAGCCGTCGATTCATGACATCCCGGATTTGAAAGTCGACCATCGATTCAGTACTTCTTCCGGCGCGCTGATAGTACTTGCGGTCGACGAGGTTCTGGTGTGCTGTCGCTGCCGGTTCAATTTCAATAGCAATTACCCGGCCACCAGACACATTGAGTTCCGTAACTTCGAAATGACTCAACGGGGGACTGGTATTGCTACGAAGAACACTAGTAATCCAATCACCGTCAATATTTGGCGTCACTACTGGGGAGAGTGATGTTGCGGCAGGAATGCCCTCTACATCTTCTTCAGCAATTCCGTACAAAATGATTCCGCCACCAGCGTTGGCAAATCCCGTGCAATCCTTCACTAGTTCATGTCTTGAACCACTCGACCTGTCAAGAGCAGCACCTCGCTTGAAGTCGAGGTACATCCCTTCCTGCACATGGTCGTCTAGGATTTGTTGGAGTTGATTTGCGGTAAAGGTCATTCGTCTCACCTTGGCATGGGGATCCAGGATGATTTTCCTCTAGAAATGCAGGCTAGCCTCGAGATCGCTAGAACAGTAGGCTGGAAATGCTTCGGCAGCCAGCGGTATCTCGGCCACATTGACCGGGAACGCATCATGTATCTCGTACAGACGATGGACCCACGTCAGCCATCATTCGTGGAGCGGCTGAGCAATCAGGTCACCCCATCAAATCCTGAAAGTCTGGCCTTACAAACTGAGACGAACTGGCGCATCGAGTCCGCTGACGTGCACCATGCCGCCAATGACGATGGTTAGTTAGCTGGGCTGGCTGGAGATCCAGGCTCAACTACGGGCGATGCTAAAGCTGCCGACTCTGATCATCTCCCCTCCACCACCTTCAACACGCCCTGCCCGCGCGCCGGTAATGCCGCGGGGAATCGCCGGTCACGCGCTTGAAGGCATTGCTGAAAGCGCTCTCGGATGCGTAGCCGAAACGCGCGGCGAGCACGGCGATCGGCGTGCTCTCGTCGCGCAGCGCCCGCCGCGCCAGGCGCATGCGCCATTCGGTCAGCCACGCCAGCGGCGCCGTGCCGGCCACCGCCTTGAAGTGCGTGGCGAACGCGGTGCGGGACATCGCCGCCACGCCGGCCAGTTCTTCCAGCCGCCATGCCCGGCCGGGCTCGCCATGCATCAGCTGCAGGACCGGCGCGAGCCGCCTGTCGCCGATGGCGCGCAGCCAGCCGCCGTCGAGATGGTCGGAGGTATCGAGGTGCACGCGCAGCATCTGCACGAACATCAGTTGCGCCAGATAGGCCGACGCGAGACGGTTGCCGGGACGCTCCGCCGCCAGCTCCCGCACCATCTGGTCGAGCAGCCATTGCAGCACCGCCGCCTGCGGCGACGCGGCCCGGATATGGATCAGCGGCGGCAGCGCCTCGGCCAGCCACGCGCCGTTGACCGGGTCCAGGCGGACATGGCCGCCGATCTGCACGCAGTCGTTGCCGTCGCCGAGCTTCGCCGTCTTGCTGTCGCAGCCGGTGAAGAGGCCGACCGCGTCGAGCGGCGCCAGGTCCGGGTCGCTGGCCAGCACGAAGGCGCGCTGTCCGGACAGCAGGAACACGTCCCCCTGCTCCGCCCGCACCGGCTCGGCCACGCCGTCGATGCGCAGCCAGCAGCCACCCTTGAGCAAGGCGAAGAACTTGAGCTTGTCCGGCTGCGGGAAGCGGATCGCCCACGCCCCGCCCGCGGAGAAACCGCCGGCCACGGCGGGCTGCGCGTCGGCCAGCTTGAGGATGTCGGAAAGCAGGTCGGTCATCATTTCTGAACGAATACGAAAGTATTCGGGATTCTAAAGCATTCATCGTACAGGCCGCCACGCCTACACTGCCGCTACACCTCCATTCCCGAAAGGACACCATGCTTACCCCGCAACAACCGATCGGCTCCGGCTTCAGCGCCGCCTCCACCGCCAGCGAAGTCATCGCCGGCATCGACCTTGCCGGCAAGACCGCGATCGTGACCGGCGGCTATTCCGGCCTTGGCCGCGAGACCGCGCGCGTGCTGCGCGCGGCCGGCGCGCGCGTCATCGTGCCCGCCCGCGACGTGGAACGGGCGCGGACGGCACTGTCCGGCATCGACGTCGAAGTGGAACCGATGGACCTGCTCGATCCGGCCTCGATCGACGCGTTCGCCGCCCGCTTCCTCGCCGCCGGGCAGCCGCTGCACATCCTCGTCAACAGCGCCGGCATCATGGCCGTGCCGACGCTGACCCGCGACGCGCGCGGCTACGAATCCCAGTTCGCCACCAACCACCTCGGCCACTTCCAGCTCACCGCGCGGCTGCTGCCCGCGCTGCGCCAGGCCAGGGGCGCGCGCGTGGTGTCGGTATCCTCGCTCGGCCACCGTTATTCGCCGGTGGTGTTCGACGACCCCGACTACGAGCGCCGCCCCTACGATCCGTGGTCGGCCTACGGCCAGTCGAAGACGGCCAACGTCCTGTTCGCGGTGGCGCTGGACGCGCGCTACCGCGGCGAGGGCATCCGCGCCTTCTCGCTGCACCCGGGCGCCATCGTCGACACCGGCCTCGGCAAATACATCTCGCGCGAGCAACTGATCGCCGCCGGCGTGCTCGACGCGAACGGCAACCCGGTGCGCGACCCGTCGCGGCAACTGAAGACCGTCGAGCAAGGCGCGGCGACCAGCGTCTGGTGCGCGACCAGCCCGCGGCTCGACGGCATGGGCGGCGTCTACTGCGAAAACGTCGAAGTGGCGAGCATCATGGACGGGAAGCCCGAAAGCATGGACATGCGCGACGCCATGCGGCTCGCCGGCGTGATGGCCTACGCGGTCGACCCGGCCGCGGCGGATCGCCTGTGGGCGCTGAGCGAGGCGCGCGTCGGCCGCTGAGCGGCCGCGCCGCAGAGGATTGCGGCGGCTGCGCCGGCCCGGGAAACCGGGCCAGTCAGCGCGCCGCAGTCAGCGCGTTCCAGGCCGCCAGGGAATCCATGTAGTCCCGCCAGTGCCCGATCTTCCGATTCTCGATGGCGATGATCGAGCAGAACCGGTTGTCGTATTTCACGCCCGTCGCGAGAATCACGCCGTGCACCTCGTATTCGATGACGACGGCATGGCCGTCATCGGCCTTGTGCACGATCAGCTTGTCGGCGGACTGAAGTTCGATATGTTCGGCGTAGCCCCGGAAGGCGGCCATCAGGTCGGTCCGCCCCCGGATGACGCGAGGCCAGCCGGGGATGTCGTAAAGCACTTCGTAGACGGTGTCATTCGTCATGACGTCGAAAAAGTGCTCGCCCTCGACCAGATCCCCCAGCGCCTCGCGCACCAGGTTGAAGTACGGAGCGGCAGGCTCGTAGGCCGCGTATTTCGACTTGTCCATTCAGGGCGCCCTCCCGCCTGCGATGCTGCCGATGCAATGAGCGTCAAATATAAGCGGTCGGCGAAGTCCACGCCGACTCGGCCCGAAATAAAACGCGGCCCGAAATAAAAAAACCGGCCAGAAGCGCTGCGCTCACCCGAGCGACGCGTTGGCCGGTCTTGCCGCGCGGAATGTCCGCGCCGGGTCCGACGGCGCCGATGCCCGCGCCCGCATTGATCCGTGCCTCGGCACGATCCGCAAAGCCGCGGCCGCATGGCCGTCAAACCGATACTGCAAAGCACTACAAAGCTAGCTGATCGACAACTCAGCCATCAAGCGACGATCGACTATCCACACCGCCGACGATCGCAAACAACAGACTTCAGACTAACTACCGGGCGCAGCGACAGCCGCTGGCTCCCGACGACGATCGCGACTGCCGCGATCAGCCGTTGGCGTAGGCGATCTTTGCCTTGCGTGCCTGGCTTTGCAGACGGCCGAAGACGCGCTGCACGGCGGCGACGGCGCTCTTCACGTCGTCGACGAAACCGGGGCTGCGCGGGCCGAGTTCGCGTTCGATCAGTTCGCGTTCCAGTTGGTCGGTCATCTTGATATCGGATTGCTTGGTCATGATTCACTCCTTAAGGGATAACCCGCATCGGGTTTTCCCTAATTGTAGCAAAAGGAATGTCGCAACGCAGCATTAGGTGATAGTACGTATGTAGGAAAGCAACGAAGTGCGCATTGCATTACTTCCAATGCTCTCCATCGCCGACGATCCCGTTTTGTCACTCCTTGAGCGTCACGCTATAGGGAGCCGGTACCCAACTGAAACCGCTCCGCTCGGCCCGTACATGGCCGATCCCCGGAAATGACACGTGCGCGCCGCCGACCATGAAGCCCTCCCTGGCCGCGTCGGCCAGAATGCGGCGGCGGGCCGCCGCGGCGGCTGAGCGGTTGAAGGCGTAGTCGATGGGGAGGCCAGGATCGCGGAAACGCACATCGCTGGTA